>JALCME010000005.1 GCA_022648295.1 Bacteroides sp.
TCCCCCGAAGAGCCCACAACTGTGGGCTGGAGTTTTGCTTTAAGTATTCTGGTGTTTTTCCATGAGGATTGTGACAAAAGTATACGGTCAATCTTTGAAATCTCTTCTAATATTTGGCAGAGAGGCATTGTTGCGTAACTTTTGAGCTATCCGCAATAGCCAGGTATGTGATAATCGGGTAGTATGTAATTAAGGTTATCCATCTGGGGTTTCATTATGATAATATTAAGGATTGACACGTCGTCTTCAAAATATCGGTTCGATATTGGGAATGAAAAAATGCATAACATAGAGAATTTATCGTATGGTTAATCGATTTTTTGACTAAAAAAGAAGCAGAACGCTCTATTTAATGTTCAAAACTGGGGATAAAGAACTCCTGAGAAATTTGCTCCCTGACAAATGGAAAAAGCAGAGCTAATGCGGAGACGCTTACGAATCTCACATGTTTTCTGCTCATTTTGCATAAATAGCTGTTATTTATTGATAATAAATATGTTAAGTTCGTATTACTGTCAGTATATCGAAAAAAATAGTGACGGAAAAGGGACTTCCGTCACTTGCCGTCACGCTTGTCGTCACTCTATAACATGCTGATATACAATAATATCATTACGCGAGTGACGAAGTGACGATAAATTCTGCAAAAACTCCAGGAAAGAGCTGGATTCAAGTCAGGGCACCGCTCAATAATTGAAGAAATGCCTGTTGATGAAATTAGGTATAGACATAGGGCTTTGCAGGTGCCTTCAGTAGGCTTCTATTTGAATAAAGAGAATTATAGCGTATCTTTAATATCTTGTAATTCTACCAGTTTGTTGACTATGGCGTAGATGGTTAAACCGGCAGGAGAATGTATTTGTAGTTTTCGTGCAATATTTCTCCGATGAGTGATTACGGTATGAATTGAAAGGAACAGCTGTTCTGCAATAGCTTTATTTGTCATGCCTTTCACGACACAGGTGATGATTTCTTTTTCTCTTTGGCTTAACGTGTCTTGTTCACTTTCTTCATCATCATCGGTACACAATAAGTGGTTTAGCTTCATTCCAATTGTTTCCTGGTCATCACAAATAGAAATATTTTCGTCGTATTCTTTTAATTGATTATTGTCTATTACTGAATATATTAATGAGACATACTTAGTTGTTGTCTTCTTGTTTTCTTCTTTGAATAATGATAAATTAAACCATCCTCCGAAAGTTGGATTGATAATAAGGATGTCGGGAGTATGTAGGTGAATATAGCTTTGTAGTGATTCAGGTGTTGGTATTTCAACTGGATGTATGTTAAAGTTAGGCAGTCGTTTTAATACAGCTATTATTCCGCTACGTATAATTACGGATGTTTCTGCGATAGCTATTTTTAGTGAAGAATTACTGCTCATTTTTTTCTCTCCTTTCCAGTTGCATGACTGCGGGAATAAACATGTAATCTTCTACTAAACTATGTGAAGCTAAATCCTGCTCACAATTGAAAATATCAAATAATACAGCGTTCATGCTGTTGCTATTTTCTTCTCCTGGATAGTATTTAATGATAATGTTTTTTAATTCTTTTAGTTTGGTATCTATCGGATCATGCCTGCTGGCAAAGGTCGCAATATTATATGTGCCGGACGTTTCTCCCTGAAGGAGGTTTTCTACATAAGTAAATACGGATTTATTTTCATACTCCATGTGGCGCCTTACTTCTTTTACATATTCATCAAAGAACTTTATAATAAGTAAAGCTACATTATCAGTGCCGGAATAGTCAATAGATTCAATTAGTTTTCTGCGAATTGCCGGTAGGCAAAAATCAAGGAAATAAGTATGTGCTTGTTTTAAGTAATTCATTAGAGATGTAATGGAAAAAGCATTCTCATCTTCATTGTATGAATATTGTTCTTCGCTAATAAAGTTAGCTACGGCAAGAAAAGTCTGGCAATCAACTCCTTGTGCTTTGCAGACATCTTTTACGTTTCTGTCTCCAAAGCCAAGAGAAAGGCCGAAACGGCTCATCACCATTAATAGGGAGTAATTATCGCAAATGAGATCACTCATTTTGTCGGTAGCTTTATACTTATGTGGCTCATTCATTGTATATTCTATATTATATTAGTTTGCAAAGTAAGGTCATTTTCGCGATAAATGCAATCACTATTTGTAGGTATTTTGTGTTTAGGCTTATTTAACTAATATAATTAGTTTGGAAACTATATTATGTAGTTATTTGCGTAAAAACAGAGAAAGAATGAAAGGATTGACAGCTAAAGAAGAAGAAATTATGGGTTTCTTTTGGGAGAAAGGGCCCTTATTTGTAAAAGAGATGTTGGCTTTTTATGAAGAACCTAAGCCTCATTTCAATACATTGTCCACTATAGTCAGGGGGCTTGAAGAAAAAGGCTTTTTGACTCATCGTGTATATGGGAATACATATCAGTATTATTCGTTGGTGAGTGAAGCGGAGTTCCGAAAAGGAACCTTAAAAAATGTGATAAGTAAATATTTCAATAATTCATTTTTAAATGTAGTATCTTCTTTGGTGAAGGAAGAAGACATTTCGTTGGATGAATTAAAGCAATTAATAGCTGAAGTAGAAAAAGGAAAAAAATAAAGAGATATTAAATGCAAAATCGATATGAAGAAAATAACATTAATCTGTTTCGTTCTAGTAACGGTTTGTTTGGGAATACAGGCCAAAGAGAAAATCTCGATGAAGCCTTATTTCGTAGCACGAAATACAGCAAAACTTGAAGTGGAAAAGGTGACTTTAACAAACAGTGCCACCATTATGGATATGAAAATATTCACTTCTTCCACTGACAAAGTACGCATTCAATCCACTGCTGCCTTGGTAGCTGGCGGAAAAAGCTATACGCTTAATAAAGCAGAGGGCATTACGACGACAGATTGGGCTAAGCCGGATGGAAAAGGCGAACTTTCGTTTAAACTCTATTTTAATCCATTACCTCTGGATACGAAAAGTTTTAATTTTATTGAAGGCCCTGAAGCTAGTGACTGGAGAATCTATGGTATTCAGTTGACTGGTAAACGTCCTTTGGTGAATATACCCGAGCATTTGAAAAATTATCAACCGGGTGAGGTGAAGCCTCTTCCTCAGCCCAAATTCAAGGCCGGTAATGCCATTCTAAGTGGTAAATTGTTGGGATACAATGATATGGTACTGGATATGTCGGTTCGTTATAAAGAATGGCTGCCGGTTAATAGTCAATCGAAAGAAGTGAAAGTAAATTCTGATGGAACGTTTCGTACTGAAGTTCCATTGCTTTGCCCTACTGGTGTATTGCTGAATATTGGTTCATTGAGTTATACGCTTTGTTTGCTTCCGGGAAAAGAGACGGTTGTAACTTTAAATCTTCCTGAAATATATATTCCACAGAGTCGTTGGTTTGAAAATGAGGCTTCTGTTGGGAAGAGAATTTGGGTTGAAGGTGCTTTGGCTGCTTTTAACTCTGAACTTGTTGAGAAAAAGTATTCTTTGAGCCTTGTAGATGATGCTATGGAACTATTTAAGAATGCGTATGGAAAGACTCCTGTGCAGTTTAAAGAATATGTATTGAAACTTTTAGATGATAAAATAGAAGCACTAAATACAGACCGGTCTCTTGATAGTACTTATCGTGCTTTTGTACGGTGGAATGTCGAGATGGATGCCTGGCGGATGATCTCAGGCTACAGAGGTATCTTAAGATATGCTCCGATGTTTGCAGGCGTGAAGAATGCACCGGCATTAACAGAGGATGAATTGAAGGTGGATAGTACTTATTATGATGATTTGTTAAAGTTTACAATTGTGCGTAATCCTTATGCAATGTATTGCTCTGATTATCCCTCTTTTGCTCTTAGTCAGGAAGTGATAGGAAAAGGGAAATTGCAACCGGATAGTTTTCTTACGGAATTTGTGAAGGCTGATGGTCTTGCAAAGCAGATGTGGAAGGACTATACAACAATGTCTACGGATCAGCAGAAAGAAGTTGATTCTTTCCAACAGGAATATTTTAAGAATATTCTAAATGATAAGAATAAGGAATTGCTGGCATCGCAAGCAAAGAATGCACTTAAAACCGGATATAAGATTTGTCAACTGGATACAGCTGTGACTGGTGATGGTTTATTAAAAGCTCTTGTAAGCCCATATAAGGGTAAGATTGTATTGGTTGATATGTGGGCTACATGGTGCGGTCCGTGCAAACGGGCGATGAAAGCTATTCTTCCTATGAAAGAAGAGCTAAAAGACAAAGATATTGTTTATGTCTATCTTGCCGGAGATAACTCTCCTGAAGGAGCATGGAAAAATATGATTCCTGATATTCATGGTGACCATTATAGAGTAACTCAGAAACAGTGGAATGATTTTAGTGAGAAGATGAAAATTGAGGGTGTTCCTACTTATTTTGTTATAGATCGTGAAGGAGACATTTCTTATAGGGCAACGGGTTTTCCGGGAGTGGATAAAATGAAAGACGAATTAAATAAAGCGAACGATAAGTAGTTTCGAAATCTGAAAGGGGTAATTTTATGGGAATCTTCTTCGCTTATATTTTAAAGTCATCAATCTGTTTGGCTGTCTTTTATCTGTTTTATAGATTGCTGCTGAGCAGAGAAACATTTCATCGTTTCAATCGGATGGCTTTGCTATGCATCTTATTGCTGGCTACCTTTTTGCCATTGGTTGAAGTGAGTTTGCCCCGGCAAGCAGAGATGCATAACACAGTAATGACTCTGGAACAATGGCTGTTATTGGCAGATACAATGAACTCGTCATCAGTATCGGCACTTTCGCCTGATTCAACCATAACATGGATTCAAGTGGCTTTGTTTTTGTACTTGATAGGTTCCCTATTTATTGTTTTTTATAATAGCTCCTCTTTATTCCATTTAAGCAGATTGTTGAGTTCTGGCAAGAAATATAAGCTTGCGCTAAAAGATGGATCTTTAGTTTTATTCCCTTTTAAGAAAGGTGGTAATGCAAAAGCCATTTCTTGGGGAGAAACTAAAGTAATGCCTTCTATTGGGGATGTTCGGGCAACGCTCATTCTCCATGACTTAAATATTGCACCGTTTAGTTGGATGCACTTTATTGTGATTTCGCAGAAGGATTTAGAAGAAAGTGGAAAGGAAATCTTGATACATGAACTAGCTCACGTTAGATTTTGCCATTCTTGGGATTTGCTGATAGCCGATATCTGTATTTTTGTTCAATGGTTTAATCCCGCTTCTTGGTTGTTAAAGCATGAATTGCAGAGTATCCATGAATATGAAGCAGATGAGAGGGTCATTGAAGAGGGGGTGGATGCGAAACAATACCAACTACTATTGATTAAAAAGGCAGTTGGAACAAGGCTTTATTCCATGGCAAATAATTTTAATCATAGTAAGCTAAAGAAGCGCATAAGCATGATGCTAAAAGAAAAGTCTGCCCCTTGGAATCGTCTGAAAGTGTTTTATCTTTTGCCGTTAATGGCTGTTATGCTGGTTGCTTTTTCTCGACCGGAGATTGCAGAGAAAGTTACAGAAGTCTCTGATACAAAGATTGGTGACTTAGCTAATTTGGTAGAAGCTCAGTTTTCAGCTAATTCCGCAGAAGCTCCGATAGAGAATCAAACCATAAAATCTGTGCCAATAGAAGCGCTTTCTGATACGGTAGCACAAATGCCGGAATTCCCTGGCGGAATGTCTTCTTTAATGAATTACTTTACAAACAACATGCGTTATCCTGAATCTGCAAAAAAATATAAAATACAGGGGAGGGTTGTCGTACAATTCATGGTGGATTCGAAGGGTAGAGTGAAGCAGGCGAAAGTATTGCGGTCTATGAATGAAGATATGGATGCCGAAGCTCTTCGCCTGGTAAATTCAATGCCTAGATGGAAGCCTGGAAGGGAGAAAGGAAAAGTAATGGATATGAAGCTCACTGTTCCTGTTGTATTTAAAATGAGTGAAGAAGAGCAAAATCATTCCGAGAAGATGACGGATGCGGGGGAAAGTGTTGTAGTACGGGATGCATTTAGTGGAACTCCACTTATTTTTGTTATTGATGATAAGGAAGTGAAAAGAGAAGAAATAGATAAATTAGACCCTGATAGAATAGAAAGTGTGAACGTCTTGAAAGGCGCTACTGCTATTGCGCAATATGGTGAGCGTGGTAAAAATGGAGTGGTGATATTAACTTTGAAAGGTAAAAAAGAAGTGGGTGATGTGATTGTTGAGGGTGTTGTGCAGGATGAACAAGGTGAGCCGGTTATTGGCGCCACAATACTCTTGAAAGGAACAAATATTGGGACGATTACTAACGTGAAAGGTCATTTTAAGATTCGTGCAACAGAGGGTATGCCATTGGTTGTTTCTTATATAAATATGAAGACTGTCGTTGTAAAAGCAGCATCCCAGATCGTTGTTACTCTAAAGGAAGAATAATGATTATGAAGGAAGTTCTTTTTGTCTTTTCCTGATTTTAAAGTCACTGATACAACAGGACGTATCTGGACTAAGGCTGATATTTTGGGTAAACCTTTTATTCTGAACTTTTGGCATATAGGTTGTGAGCCTTGTATCAGAGAAATGCCTGAGTTGAACGAATGGATGAAGATTTACCCACATGCGACTTATTTTGCCACCACATGGAATACAGCAGAGCAAATAAAGAAAATAGTAGAAAACCGTCCCTTTCTTTTCATTCATATTGTAGATGATCTTTTTTTCTTCAGCCAATTTAAGGTGCAAGTTACTCCTACTACCGTTTTGGTTGATAAAAAGGGTATTATCCGTTATTGGGAAGAAGGGGGAAGTACGGCTAAACGGCAGTATCTTTTGGACAAATTAAAAGAACTGGAGGCAGAATAAAATACCTTAATTTTTCTATAACTTTGCATTCTTAAACAAATTTATAAGTATCTTTGCCCACTATAACTCAGGAAAATGAAATGAAACAACTCTATATTATAGCGGGATGTAACGGGGCAGGAAAGACAACTGCGTCCTATACTGTACTTCCCGAAATATTGGAGTGCCATGAATTTGTCAACGCAGACGAGATAGCTAAAGGGCTTTCTCCTTTCAATCCATCAAGTGTGGCGATTGAAGCGGGGAGACTAATGTTAAAGCGTATAAACGAGTTATTATTAGCGGGTGTTGATTTCTCTGTTGAAACGACGTTATCAACAAAATCTTATACTCGTTTGGTACAGAGCGCACAGCGTTTAGGCTACCGGGTTAATTTGATTTATTTTTGGCTTAATTCATTGGAATTGGCTGTGAGTAGAGTTGCCCAACGTGTAGCGAATGGCGGGCATGATATTCCCAGAAATGTAATTTACCGTCGTTATCAGGCTGGCTTAGATAATCTATTTAGTATTTATATGTCGTGTGTGGATTATTGGATGTTGGCTGATAATAGTAATTCTCCGAGGATTATTGTGGCAGAAGGTGGTGTGAATCTGAAATCAAAGATATATGATGAAAAACTTTTTAATGAAATAAAAGAGCATGCAACAGACTGAAGAAATAATAGAGCTTAGTAATAAGTTACATTGGGGGTTGGAAGTAGCAGAACAGAAGCTATTGGAAGAAACAGCTGCCCGTAACGGCTCTCTCTGTTTAGGTACTCCAGATGGAAAAGTTGTCTCTGTACCGGCTAAAGAACTTCTGAAACAACGTAAGCGTTCATATTCAAGGCATTGTGCTGCTATTAAATAGAATGTTTTTTCGTTTACATATCAAAACTGTATGGATAATGTTACTTCCTGCAGTTTAAGTTACTCAATAGCGGTGGGTCGTTACCGCGGGGTGTATTTTGTTTTTATTGCTATGTCAATTAGCCTGACATTATAAAACTGCTTTTTGTCTTACTCCTCGGATTTAGTTTAAGGCTATCTGACAAAACATAATTTCAAATTTGGCAGATTATGAAAAAGTTCCTTTTATTCTTCCTTTTGGTGAGTATCACTTATTTTTCTACTCCATTATTTGCATGTACTTCAGCTGTTATTTCCGGAAAGGTTACTCCTGATGGACGTCCGTTATTATGGAAAAATAGAGATACTGATTTTCCTCAAAATAGTGTGAAATATTTCCAGGGTGGGCGTTACTCATTCATTGCCATAGTCAATAGCGTGGAAGAGCATCCTACTGAAGTGTGGATGGGAACAAATTCGGCTGGATTCTCTATAATGAATACCCAGTCTTATAATTTGGTGGATGTGAAACCAGGTGAAGAGAGAGGTGAAGCCAATGGTCGTGTGTTGCGGCGGGCTCTTGAAATATGTGCTACCGTGGAAGACTTTCGGCATCTTCTGGATACAATAACAAAACCTAGTTTGATTGAGGCGAATATTGGAGTGATTGATGCACAGGGTGGTGCTAGCATGTTTGAAGTTGGATATGATAAATATACCCTATTTGATGCAAACAATCCTAAAGATGCGCCTTGTGGATATATAGCCCGTACAAACTTTTCATTTTCGGGGAAAGTGAATGAAGGAGCTGGGTATGTTCGTTTTATGCAGGAGGATAAAACGCTAATGCAGGCTTCTGCTACGGGAGAACTTACTCCTAAATGGATATTTACGGAGTTGTCGCGATCGTTTACAAATCCTTTGCTGGGTATTGATTTGAGAACAGGCAATTATAATCGTCCTAAAACGAACGGGTGGTTTGTTGATCAGGATTTTATTCCTCGCAGTAGTACAGCGAGTTCAGTGGTTGTGCAGGGGGTAAAGCCGGGTGAGCGTGCTGAACTTACTACCATGTGGACTATACTTGGATACCCTCCTACAGGTGTGGCAGTGCCGGTATGGGTTAAAGGTGCCAATCATGGATTACCCCGTTTGTTAGCACGTGATGAAAAGACAAAAGTGTCTCCATTGGCTGATTGGTCGGTGAAACTGGCACAGCATGTTTTTTCGTATAAGCAAGGCATGGGTAGTGGACGTTATTTCAATTGGGAGATGCTTTACAATGCAGAGCATACCGGATATATGCAGAAACTTGCTCCTGTTGAAGAAGAAGTCTTTCAATTAACTCTTCCCGTAGTGCAATTGTGGCGTGAAAGAGGTTCGGTTGATACCAAGGAGATGCAATCTCTCTATGAGCGGATTTCAACATTTGTAGAGCACAAATACCTTGAACTGTTTCCTATCGATATCGTTAATTAGGATTTTCAAGTGAGACTGAACGTTGGTTTTGTCAGTCTTTCTTCCATGTAGGGCGTATATCTATCATTATTCCATAGTTGATTCTAGGCATAGGATGTGAGAGAACAGACTCATATTCTTCGTTAAAGAGATTATTTATAAGTCCTTTTACTGTTAATCTTCCCCAATGCATGGAAATTTCTTTTTCAATAGAAATATCGTTCATGAAATATGGAAGTACACGGCCTATTTTAGTGGCTGTTTCATTACTCGAGGTCGTATATCGTTCACTATAATAAGCCCATTTATAGGTGAAGTGCCAATTCTGCCACGATAGACGTCCCGTAATAGCCGAAGAATATTTGGGTATATAAACTAGTTGCTTTCCAATGGAAGCATCGGCCCAATTGACAGGGTCTCCATGATTAATAGAGGGAGTCCAGGCAAAGTTTCCATCTATGTCTAAATGCCATTCGTCTGATATTTGCATCTTCAAGTTACTTTTAATTTCCGTTCCATAAGCATGGACTTGCTTTACATTTTTGGGGCTCCAAAAGCCTTTAAAAGTCGGTAACCAAACAATCCAATTGTTTATATAAGAGTCAAACCATGTGACAGATCCTTTTAGAACGTATCGCTCTTTCTTGCTGATAGTGAATTCTATTCCTCCGTCGTATGTAAAACCACGCTCTGTCTTTAAGTCAGGATTGCCTCCCGGAAGAAAATAAAGATCATTCAATGTAGGAAAATGATAATTGCGTGAAATAGAAGCTTTGGCTATAATATTTCCTCTTTTGGACAATACATAATCAAAGAAGGCGGCCGGAATTATTGGAGTCCAGTTGTTGCCATATCGATCTTGTCGTAAGACTATTGAGGTACCTAAACGTTCGGTTGGTTGCCATTTTGCAGATATATATCCGGATAGCTCTATGCGCGCTTTATCATATCCTACTATAGCTTTATTGCCATCTTGGGTAATAATGTTCTTATCTTTGCTTTTTACAAAGTGCTGATATGTGGATAAGTTAGCGTTAAAAGCCCAGTTATTGTTAGGATAATAGTCTGTGCCTAATTCGCCGAATAAGCTATTTACATAGCTGCGTGAATGGATCATATTAGCTTCCGTTCCGTTTCCTAAACTGCGTGTGTAATCATATCCTAAATTCGTGTGAATATACCCGGCTTTCACTTTTGTATTAAGATGTTCCTTACTCTTATTCCAAAATAACACGCTCCGGAAAGTGGACTCATTCTTTTTGTTACTGTATTCGGCGTCTTCTTTGTAGTCGACGTTTAACATGGGGACTCCACGGTGTGAATTCATATACCAGGCGGCTAGTCCAAACTTATCTCCTTTTTTTGTATCATAGTAAATTTCTTGAAGAATGTGTAAGTCATGAAAATCTCCTGATTTATTTCGTTCTGTCGGATAATAGCTACCTGTGATGTTGTGATTAGCATCGTAAATATATTCCTTTTTACTGTAATTTCTATATTTGTATTGATTAGGGGAAGAGGAGTAGGCAATGCGGGTGGAGGTGTGCCAGTGCTTGCTCCCATAAGTAAGTCTCAGAAATTCATCCGTTGTTTCGAAAGAGCTTATGCCTTGAATATATTGCAGGTTTAAACCATTATTCTTTATAGGTTGGTTTGACAAGCTAATAGCCCCACCCAATCCGCCACCGGTGATATTGACGGAAGAAGTGCCATGAAGTAGGGTTGCATTGTCTATGAAATAGGAAGGAATGGTGGAGAAATCTACCATTCCTAACATCGGTGAGTTAATTTTTATGCCATTCCAGGTCACCTGTGTATGTGATGGAGACGTTCCACGAAAAGAAGCGGTGGAGAGCGTGGCGCGACCGTACTGTTTGATATATACCGTGGAGTTTTGTGAAAGGACATCGGACATGGAATAGCCAATGACTTCTTGTAAAACGACAGAATCGAGTTTGGTCTCTTGCGTCCCGATTTCTTTCATGGGACGTCGTCCGTTTATGGTGACTTCGGGGATTTTTAATGACCATTTGTTTTGTCCGGCTACGGGCATTAGAGTTATAAGAATAAAATATAGTAGAATGAGATCTTTTTTTTTCATTAATTATATCTTTTGATTATAGATTATTTCCAGCAAAAAGCACCGGGAATGATACCTACTTTGAATTCGTCCATTTCTGCCCCTTCCGAAGAGTAACGTAGTATGACTCCGGGCTGTACATAGTCTATAGCATCAGCTATGTATACTTCCGAATTAACCGGATTTACCGTTAATCCATAATAAATGGTGTTTTTATTCTTTATGAAAGATCTGACTGGAAAGTGCTCAGCTGTTACAGGAAGACGCCAGATATCATTGTTAATAAAATAAAGTGTATCCCGCGTACCATTTAATTGTATTTCGGAAGGATGTTCTCCGAGTTTAAACTTAAATTGTTTTTCTACTTCTCGTGTTTCGGCATTGATGCGGTATAAGGAAGGTGCTTCGTATCCGTAAGGACTGCCCTCATAGCCTCCGTCGGTAACGGTCCATATTTTATTATTCTTATCCATAACCAGAGAAGTTGGTTGAATACCTACTTTGATGGAATCGCATACCTGATCTGTCTCGGTGTCTATCACCAGAATTTTATTGTTATAGCTCCAGCAGTTGGTAAAAATATACTTTCCGTATTGTACCATTTGTTCGGTTGATTCACTTCCTGTTTTCATCGGTGTGTCAATATAGCCTGTTATCTGGTATGTCTTGGGATTGATAATGCAAATGCGCTTATCCCATAGCTGTGTGACATACGCTTTTTCATCGGTTAGAAAGTGAATATAGCGTGGTGAAGTAAATCCGGTGATACGTCCCACTTCTTTGAAAGTACTGATATCAATGGCAAAGATTACGCCAGAATTATTAACAACCACCCATCCAATGCCATTGTGAATAGTCATGGACTGGGCTACATCTCCGAGTTTTTGTGCATTAGCCCGTGCAAAGATTTCATTCTCAATGTTTTTCGTTTCAGTATCGTAGTATGATAGTGAAGCATTTCCGTAAGTAAAGTTTCCTTCATTAGTGATAAACAGACCTTTGCCGGTAATACTATCGGTGCTTCCAGATGAGCCTGTATTGAAACTCTCTTCATCAATGGGGCCATATTGCATGCAGCCACTTATAGAAAAGATAAGAAGAAGGAGGACTAGTATTTTGTAGCTTTTTAGCATATTGCTTTTTTATTTGAGAAGTTCGCCGGTGAGGCATATCTAAGTTTAGAGAGGATGCATCCATTTAGCGCATGATGCATCCTCTCAATGAGTTGGTTTATTGTAGATTAAGGTTGTGTATATCCTCCATCTTTCATGTTTTGATAGGTTGGATTGTATGCACAGCCGGATACACTCCATTTTCCGTCTTCAATTTTATCGTTGGTAAAGAGAGAAGCAAAAGTGGTGAAGTCCTTCAATTTATAGAAGTTTTCTACTTTGATGCTTCCTGTGGCTTTTAATGCAGGAAAATTGATGTCTGTTAATGATTGATTTGTAACAATACGGGATGGTGCCCCCCCTCCTTTTAAATATAAGACACCAGAAACATTTTCTAATTTTGGACAAGATATTCCTGTTATTTTAGAAGCCCTTCCACCTGCTTCTATTCGTAGGCCCTTGTCTCCTACTTCTTTTAAAGCAGGGAGTACTATTTTATTTTCGGTGTTTTTATTACAATAGATGTAAAAAGTGGGCATATTGCTGTTTCCATATTGTGGCGTTTCACTCTTTCCCACGGTTTCCAGTTTACTTAGATCAAAGTCTACGACTTGGGGATAAAAGTAAATTTGTCCGCCTACACTTGTCAAGTTCGGGGCTATAGGAGTGGTGTGGGTTAAATAAAAATATCCTCCAACGGATTCGAGTTCGTTGAAGTCTGTCTTTTCTATGGCATTATTCTCCATATTTTGTGCACTTTCGTAGTATAAATTATTAAGTACTTTCTTTATCTTTATTTGTGGGGGCGTATCTAAGGGAACAAAACGATTTGATTCAATGTATATTCTCAGATCATTAATTGTTTCTATTCCTTCAATATCGGGAAAACCATCATCCAAATATATTCCGTCTATATTGAGTTTACAATCCATTATGCTTTTTCCAATGATCTTAGAGAACGGGGTATAAGCTATCTTGATTTCACATTCGTTTTCTCCTTGTTTGAGAAAGCTCAATTTGGAAAGGTCCAATGTGTTTTTTAGTTGATCCAAATGGTAAAGACAATATCCTCCAAGTTCTGTCAAACTGCTGAAGAAAGGTAGTTGTGATATCTTGATGAAATCTTTCAAAGTTAGTGTACCACCGACTCTCTTTAGTTTATCGAAACCACCTAGAGAGGTGAGCTTCTCATTTCTGCTTACGCCGCTACCTATAGCTGCATAAATGACTCTGGAAGTAATGCTTAGATCGCCCTCTACGGTTTCAATGGCAGGTAAATTGATTGTCTCGAGGCTGAATGGTAGGATGTTGAACTGGATACCTCCTGCTGCCTTCAATTTTTCTAACTGAATACTTTGAAGGTCAGCCAAGGAATCTGTTGATAGTGTATCTCCTACGGTGGTTAATTCAGGCAGATTCAAGGCAACCATTTTTCCGCCCATCTCCGGTTGGCCTTCTTTGTTTTGGGTCGCACTATTAATCCTGAAATTTCCGCTTACCTCACTTAACTGATCCATTTTTATGGATTGAAGGTTAGCAGAACGGATAATAATATCTCCACCTACAGTTGACAATTTATTCAGTTCGTTCCATTGTACATTGTTGTCGCAAATCACCAGATCGCCCGTCACTGTGGTAAGTGCCGGGAGGGATATTTGGTACAGAGGAGAAGTTGAGGGAACCTTTTTGCTTCCTAAATAGAATCCTCCTATTAAGTTCAAGTTATCTAATCCGGTAAGGTCGGTCCCTTTATAACTGTTTTTAATCGTAAGATTTCCTTCTACTTGTTTGAGCTTGGACAAGTCTTTAACGTCACTAATGTCATCACCGTCATCCGTACCGATAGTTAGGTTCCCTTTTATGACGGTCACTCCGCTTTCGGCAAAAGCTGTAATATCACTTGTCTTGCTTAGTGTGACGTCACCTTCTTGCCGGATGTCGTCTTTAATAACGTGGTAAGTGTATTTATTTTCGTCACCATTGTAAGAAATCACACGGAATTGCCGTTCGTTATCCCAGTCAGTGACACTTGTCGGATCCGGAAAGACTTTGGCGGAAGCCGTATAATTAAAACTAACCGTTGCATGGTCCAGTGATATGGTGTATGGTACCGTTATGGTGATATCGTTACCGGTTATTACGGCATCGTATGTTTTGCCGTCAACCGTGAAAGCAGCTGAGGTTATGAAATTATCGTCTGCATCAGCAGGTTTATCTTTGTCGGAACAGCTTTGTAAAGAAAAGATGTAGGTAAGAAGAAAAATTAAAAGTAATACTTTTGTTTTCATCATTCGTTTTTTATTGGTTATTTATTGATAAATCGTAAAAAGAGAAGACTTCCGTTGATATTTCTCCAATAGGACCGCTTTTTGCATTGACTCCTACCTGTACTTTAATGAAATCTATGTATTTTAAATCAATGCTGCTTCCATCACGGTAAATGGCATTGGCTATTTTAAATCCGTTTTGTTGTCCGCTACCATCTATAGAGCCGGCTCCGGATGTCATATCCGTACCATAATTATCCACATATCCCCAATCGTAAGATTGATTTTTCCATATATTTCCTTCAATAATATTACGGGATTCTAATCGTGTTCCCCGGAGAGTATAAGTGCCTTCTTGTATCCATAGTGGATAATAATAGTCCTGTGCATGGTAGTCCAGTAGATAGTCAATTTTCCCGGTCTCTCCTTCGGAATCCGTCCATTGTACACTCATCCCTTTACCAGAAGGGCGATAGTATGTTACGGCATAATCTTGCAACGTGCCTTCTTTGCCGGTTTCGCTACCTTTTAATTCGTACCATTCATCGTCCGGTAAGCCATTGTTATTGGTGTCTTGCATCACCCATACGATACCGGGTTCGGAACTTCCGTTAAAGGCATTTCCCTGTATGGAGAAGTCGTATGTATTGTCTGTTTTTGGGATACTATGGTCGAAGCCTACAATGATATATCCTCCAAATCCACCTAAAGAAACATAACTCTTTTTAGCCAGTCGTTGTGTCGCATAATTGGTCGCGGCTGTCTGGCTGGTTTCATTACCTGTAAATCCGGCAGTGTTTAATTCATTTATAAATTGTCCGGGGGCAGGGGTGTATTCATATACTTTATTTTGTGTTTGTAAACTGCTGGAAGTTGAGGCCCGGAAAAGGTCTGCTTGTTTATGGTCGATGCAGTGTACAATGACTTCAGCTGAAACGGAAGTCTCTGCACGAGTTATATTCCGGGTTAGTATGGCTTTCGTTCCCAAACCTTCTTTAACTTCTACTTGTATGTTGTAATCACCTGCTGCGTTTGGGGTGAATTTGTATGTCGCATTAGTAGCTCCTTCAACCGTTTCTCCATTTAGCTTCCAGGTATATAGAGGCTCATCAAAATATTCGAGTTGCGGTTTTAGGAATAGAGGACGTCCGATCAGCGTATATCTGTCCGTTGATGATTGGAAATAAGAAGGGGTTTCGAATTTTACTTCGTAAGGCATTGTTTGAACAACCTCTATCGTAAAGTCCTTGGTTGTCTCTCCATCTATATTCGAGGCTTTAATCGTGATAGGGTATTGACCGAGTTGGGATTCGTTGAAAGTATAAGTCGTACCTGTTCCTACTGTTTTTCCATTGCGAATCCACTGGCATTGAAAGTTTTCTTCATCCTGATGCTGAATGTCGGGGGTTAGAATATAGTCGGTTCCTGCAAGAACTTTCAGCCCTTTTGAGGGTAAGACTAATGAGATGACCGGAGGGGTTAAATTAACCACATCTACGCGTAATTCTTCTTCGGCGGCTCCTGCTGTTGTTTCAACGCGGAAGGTGATATAGATTTCTCCTTCTTGGCTCCATGTTGCAGTGTAGGTGGGCTCATTGGAAACTAATTTTCCATCAATAAGCCAGGAATAAATCGCACCATCAGTGTTTTCAACTGTGGGGGTAATTGTGAGAGTTTTGCCGACTTTAACGGTATAAATTCCAGTCTCGCTGTCCAGTGTAATGACTGGCTTTTGAGTGATGTCTTGTTCAATGACATCATCTTTGTTGCACGATGAGGCAATAAAAATCAGGAAGCATAATGCTCCGATAAGATTAATGTATTTCATAAAGTTGATAAAAAAAAGGAAAGAGGGGGGCTCTAGAATTATAGAGTTTTTGATAGACCCTCTTTCTCTTTCATTAGTTTATTAATAGAAGTATATGTTATCTATGCATAAATAAGCGGGAGTGTTTAATCCATAATCACCGCTGTCCGAACCCTCAAAATTGAATTTCACTTTGTTGACATTGCCAAGAGCGGACAGGTCCCATTCGCTCCAAGTCGTGGAGATTGTAGTATAGGTACTGCTCCCATCGCGATAGTCGGCAAGGTACTTTTCCACAGGTGCTCCACCATTGGTAGGTACTCCGCTAGCATCAAATCCATAGGCCAGAACTTTAAACCAGCCTTTTGCTTGTTCCAGGGATACGGCTGAGCCGTATATGCCGAAGGTATTGCCATATTTCATTACTCCGTAGGTATAAGAAGAATTGCAGATATACATCTTTCTGATATGGTATTCACCGGAATCAAAGTGAAACTCGGGATTAGACATATACGGAGCATTATAGGCATCGCTATAACCATACATTATACCGAACTGGTTGGAATTTCCGTATCCTGCCGCCTGGTTGCTTCCATTGGTAGACAATGTGTTATAAACGCTACATTGATTTTCATACGAATACCACCAATCTCCTGTCTTTCCCGTGGGATTGGATCTGATATTCCAATTGGAAATGGCGATGCCTCCGTTGTAGAAATTATATCCTCCATTTAGGTAATTGATGCGGCAGGTGAAGCCTGAATTATTATCACTCCAGGAAAGATACTTAGTACCGGAGTAGCTACTATAAAGATTTTCACCATAGGAGCTTGGTCCTGCTAAAATAATGTTAGCATCATTTTCAAAATCAATAATCAGCGTATCACCGTCAACTATTGTACGAGTGTTTATCTGCTGGTTTGCAGAACTGGTGTAGAACTCTTCATCTTCATTGCTACAAGATGAAATTACCATGATGGACATAACCATCACAATCATGACTTTGAGATAGAATAGTCTTTTCATAAGACATAAATTTTAATTAAATAATTAAAAATATATGCGTTATGGAATGATGAAACGAAACAAATGGAAAAAGTAAGGCCGTGAAAGAACGGAACTATGCTGCATTCCTATTTGAATCTGCCCATGATCCCGTGGCGCAAATTACATGCTAAGCAAGGCAGGTCTTCTGACTTGTTCCAGTTTCAACGCCTTCCCATTTTTTAATAAAACAGTGGCAAAGAATGTTGAACCTTACTTTTAAGGAGGTAATATAGATATAGCAGTTTTCAGAGTATTTAATATCTCTTGCTATTCCTCCTCTGGAACTCACAGCAACGGGTATTGTCGCCGATTCTCACGGCATTCCCTATTAATCCTTTCCAGTGCTGACGACTGGTTTGGAACCTTGATGCGACAAATATAATGATTTTTTCTTTATTACATTTGATTTCCGGTTAATTATTTGATTACACTTGTGCAGGTAGCACTAAAGAAGGAAGATAAAATGAGCGTGGATAAGTTATTGGATAAGATATTGCATAATTTCTTTTTTTTGATCAGGATGAAACCAATGAATCTCCTTATCCCGTTTGAACCAAGTCATTTGCTTACGCGAATAGATACGCGAATTTTGCTTTATTTTTTCAATGGCAAATGGTAAATTCCATTCTCCATTAAAGTATTTGAACAGCTCTTTGTAGCCAACCGTATTCAGTGAATTTAAAGCGCGGTAGGGATATACTTGTTTGGCTTCTTCTATTAAACCCTCTTCAATCATTAAATCTACTCTGTGGTTAATGCACTCATACAGTTCTTCGCGATCGCGCATTAATCCTATTTTTATAATCTGAAAAGGGCGCTCTTTCTTTTGCTGCGTACGAAAGGAGGTATAAGTCTTACCTGTCATATAGCAGATCTCCAAAGCATGAATAATCCGTTTATGATTTTTTAAATCTACTATCCGGTAGTATTCCGGGTCAAGTAGCTTTAGTTCGGAGCAGAGTTGTTCCAGACCTTCCGTCTCATATTTATGAAGCAGTAAGTTTCTCGTGTCTGTATCTACGGTTGGAATGTCGTCAATACCTTTGCATACGGCATCAACATACATCATAGATCCTCCTACAAGTAATACGGTGTCTTGTTTGGCAAATAGTCTTTCCAAGAGTTTTAAGGCCTCCGTTTCATATTGTGCGGCACTGTAGTAATCAGAAAGTTGAAGGGTGCCTATGAAATAGTGTTTTACCCGTTGAAGTTGTTCTGGAGTAGGAGCGGCTGTGCCTATTTTAAGGTCTGCATAGAGTTGACGGGAGTCGGCGGATATAATGCTTGTTTGGTAATGCTCAGCCAGTTGTAAACTAAGTTCTGTTTTGCCAACGCCTGTTGGTCCAATAAGCACTATCAACGTTTTCATTATAATTATTTTATGATTACTCCAGACTCTTATTTGTGATGATTCGGGCGAGTAATTATCTGTTTTATAATATAACCATATAGAGATATATGGTGCTATAATAAAAGGCAATAATTATTCGCCCGAATGTTATTACTTGTCTTCCTCGTATGGGTTTCCATTCTCTCCTATGTCGAAACCTTCCTTATCAAACTCATCCATATCAAAGTCCTGATCTCCATAGAAGTTTTCATCCAAGTCAAGAGAACCCTTGTCTGTTCCAGTTTCCTCGAAGTCGATAACTTGTTTTGGGGCTTCACCCTCTTTTTTCGTGCATTTAGCTCCTTTCATGTCTTTTCCGGTGATGATTTCGGAAAGTTCAATAAAGAAACAACGTTCAGTTAAATAGTCGAAGATATAAATCATTTTTTGTTTTTCATCTTCAACCAGTTCACTGATGTGTGTTTCCTTCATTACCCAGTTGTCCGTTTCTGAATCTTCGTCCATCGGTTCCAGGGTAATTTCTTTTTCTTTCTCCCAGTCATCATCACAGGTGAAGAAAGAGGTCATTTGGTCGTCAGTATAATTCACCGACTTCAAAATCGCCTTGTGGAAGTCGTAAAACGTGGCTTCCGGATCAATCTGTATTTCTCTGATGAAATCATCAACTTCGTCGGAGATAATTGTAAATCTGTAAATCATGTTAGTTATTGGTTACAAATTCAGGCTTATACCTTGATTTCTTATTTTTTATTTAATAATTCCACGTTCAGAATTCCGGATGAAATTAACAATATAGTCAATTTCTTTACTTTTGGGAATTTTTGTTTCTATTTCTTCCAATGCATCTGTCGTATTCAAGCCGCTTTGATATATGATGCGGTAGGCGTTATGAATGTTTTCAATGGTTTCATTTGAAAATCCATGACGGCGCAATCCTACAATATTGATTCCACTGTAGGTTATAGGGTCTCTACCTGCTATGATATAAGGGGGAATATCCTTGCTAAACCGACATCCTCCCTGTATCATGCCGTATCCGCCTACGTGGCAAAATTGGTGCATCAATACACTGGCACTAATGATGGAGCAATCATCAATGATGATTTCACCTGCCATTTTCGTTGAGTTACCGATGATACATTTATTACCAATGAGAGCGTCATGTGCAACATGTACTCCTTCCATCAATAAATTGTTGTTTCCTACAATTGTTCTGCCTTTGGCGGCAGTTCCGCGATTGATGGTGACATTTTCCCGGATAATATTGTAATTTCCTATTTCTGCTGTTGTTTCTTCTCCTCTAAACTTTAAGTCCTGAGGTATGGCGCCTATCACAGCTCCGGGGAAAATAGTATTTCCTTTGCCCATACGGGTACCATACAGAATGTTAACGTTGGACATTATTTTATTATCATCATCGATGGTCACGTTTTTATCGATGAACACAAAAGGAGCAATCTCTACGTTTTTTCCGATTTTAGCTTCGGGATGAATATACGCTAAGGGACTAATCATGCTTTGTTCTTATTTGTTTTTAACTATTTGCGCCATGAACTCAGCTTCGCAAACTACTTTCTCTCCTACAAATACATAGCCTTTCATTGTAGAAATGCCCCGGCGTATAGGGGCCAATAATTCGACCCGGAAAACTAATGTATCACCTGGTACTACTTTTTGGCGGAACTTCACTCCATCTATCTTCATGAAATAGGTGGAATATCGTTCCGGTTCGTCAACAGAGTTCAAGACAAGCAATCCTCCAACCTGAGCCATTGCCTCTACCTGAAGGACACCGGGCATGACAGGTTCTTGTGGAAAATGGCCTTGGAAGAAAGGTTCATTTACCGTTATATTTTTCACACCGACTATGTAGGTGGCACCGACCTCTATTACTTTATCAACCAATTGAAAAGGGTAACGATGTGGAAGCAATTCGCGAATTCGGTTTACATCCATAATCGGTGCTCGGTTGCAGTCGTAAGACGGAGCTTGTATCTCATGCAAGCGGATTTCTTTGCGCATTTGCCGTGCAAACTTATTATTGATGGTGTGTCCCGGACGGGTGGCAATGATGCGTCCTTTAATGGGTTTACCTATTAAGGCCAAATCACCGATAACATCCAGTAATTTATGGCGGGCACATTCGTTTGCCCATACCAGTGGTTTATGATTGATATATCCCAAATGTTTGGCATCCATGTGAGGAACACGCATGACGTCAGCCAACTTATCGTAATCGGGTTGGGACATTTCTTTCTCATATATGACGATGGCGTTGTCCAAATCGCCTCCTTTTATAAGCCCGGCCTGAAGCAATGGTTCTATTTCGCGAACAAATACAAAGGTACGGCTGGCTGCAATTTCATCTTTGAAATTTGCCATATCTTCTAGTGTCGCAAATTGGTTGGGGATAATTAGTGAGTCATAAGATACCAACACGTTCAGGCTAAAGTTTTCGTCTGGAAGTACTATAATGGAAGAGCCTGTTTGCTCATCGCGGAATTCTATCTTCGATTTGATAACATAGAAATCTTTGACAGCGTTTTGTTCTTCAGTACCAATCCGGTCTATTTCATTGGCATAATATTGAGCACTTCCGTCTAAAATAGGAAATTCCGGTCCGTTGACCTGTATCAGACAATTATCAATACCTAATGCATAAAGTGCAGCCATACCATGTTCCACGGTACTTACTTTTACTCCATTTCTACAGAGAACTGTGCCACGTGTTGTTTCAGTTACGTTGTCTGCAATTGCTTCAATCAAAGGCTGTCCTTCCAAGTCCATCCGTTGGATTTTATATCCGTAGTTTTCAGGCGCAGGATTAAAAGTAACGGTCAGGTCGAGGCCTGTATGGAGGCCTTTTCCACTGAGTGAAAAGCTATCTTTTAAAGTCTTTTGTTTTAACATTTAGTATTTATTTAATTTTATCTTTTAACTCATTTAATTCTTTTCGGAGGGCATTTACTTCTTTGTACATGTCTGGTAATTGACGGTAAATATATGCTGATTTGAAGTACGTTTTTAACTCCATAGGAGGAGTTCCGATCAGTTGGTTACCATCTTTTATATTTCCGGGGATGCCGGATTGTGCTCCGAGATTCACTTTATTGCCAATGTGGGAGTGCCCTGCAATCCCTACTTGTCCGCCGAACATACACCATTCTCCTACTTTTGTAGATCCTGCAATGCCTACCTGGGCTGCCATTACCGTATTAGCTCCTATTTCATCATTGTGTGCAATCTGGATGAGATTATCCAGTTTCACTCCTTTGTGAATGGTGGTGGTTCCCATTGTAGCTCTATCCACACAGGTATTGGCTCCTATTTCAACATCGTCTTCCAAGGTGACAATACCTATTTGTGGTATTTTCTCGTATCCTTCGGGCGTTGGGGCAAAACCAAATCCGTCGGCTCCAATTACAACGCCGGAATGTAGTGTACAACGGTTGCCGATGTGGCAATCATGATATATATTGACGCCTGAATAGATAAGGCAATCATTCCCTATTTTTACATTATCGCCTACATAAGTGTGCGGATATACTTTTGTGTTGTCTCCAATAACCGTTCCTTCTCCGATACAGGCAAACGGGCCGATGTATACATTCTTTCCTATTTTTGCATTAGATGCTATGGATGCCAGAGCATCAATCCCTTTCTTCTGGGGTTTGCTTTGCTCGTAAAGGGTGAGTAATTTGGCTAAACTTTCGTAGGCATTATCTACTTTAATTAAAGTAGCCTTCACTTTTTGCTCCGGAGTAAAATCCTTGTTAACAAGAACTATGCTTGCTTGAGTAGTATATAGGTAATTTGTGTATTTAGGATTGGAAAGAAAGGAGATAGCTCCCGGTATGCCTTCTTCTATTTTGGCAAAAGTGTGTACGGTTGCATTTTCGTCTCCAACAATTTCTCCTTCAATGAATGTAGCAATTTGTTTTGCAGAAAACTCCATTTTCTTATTCTTGTTAGATGGTTTCAGGTCGCAAATAACGGACTTTTTTTTTATATATCCTTATGCTCTGGTGAATATTTATGTTTACTTAGGCAAACGCTGGTAACAAAGATAGTACTTTTTTACCTTTTTTGAAAGCAGTGAAATGTTGAACATATCCGATGCATCGGCAATGTTTTTTATGCTTCCATCATTGTAAAGAATATCAATGCTATCGTCGGCTGGGTCGTACATGTTCTTTTCGATGCTGGGGGTAGAGATGAAATATCTCGCTTCGGAGAGAGGGATGTCCAGTGTTTTACTAATTTGCAAAATTAGTTCTTTTTTTCGTTCTTCGCATATTGGCTCATTAGAAATTTCCACTTTAAATATGTTACGGTTGATCATTCCGAGACTAAGCAGGGAAAGAACTTTATCAGGATGGCTGCTCCATACTTTTAGAGCTGTCCATATATCATTATCATCCAGTTGGATAAAGTTTTCCAGGCAATCGGGATTTTCGTAAAAGAGTTCCCTGTTTATATTGTTATAGAGGAAAAAATGTAATGCGGGTGAGGCGAAGAGTTCGGCCCCTTGGTTAGCCAGTTCCTTGGCACGGAGCAGGGTATTGATGAGCATTTTTTCGTAGGCTACCGAAGTTTTATGCAGGTAAACCTGCCAGTACATCAGACGGCGTGCGGTCAGAAAATTCTCGAGTGAATAAATGCCTTTGGATTCTACTACCAGATGGTCATCTTTCACATCAAGCATCTTAATGATACGCGCCGAGCCGATATTGCCTTCTGTTACTCCTGTGTAAAAGCTATCTCTGCGGAGGTAGTCCAGTCGGTCCATATCGAGCTGTCCGCTAACGAGTTGGTGCAGAAAACGTTTGGGGTATTCATCTTTAAAGATTTGGATGGCAAGGGTTAGTTGCCCGTTCATTTCTTTATTGATGCGTTCCATCAACATGATGGAGATATCTTCGTGAGTCACTCCCTTTACAATGGTATTTTCCAGTACATGGGAGAAAGGACCATGCCCAATGTCATGCATCAGGATAGCTGCCTGAACGGCTTCGGCTTCACTGTCGAAGATAAAGTTGCCTTTGGTGGCAAGTTGTTGGATAGCCTCGCTCATCAGGTAAAAAGCACCCAGAGAGTGCTGAAAACGGGTATGCTGTGCTCCCGGATAGACTACAGAGGATAAACCGACTTGTTTAATACGGTTTAAACGTTGTAGGAGGGGGTGCCGTACAATATCATATAGCAATCCCTTGGGAATGTTGATAAATCCAAATACGGGATCGTTTATTATTTTTCTTTCGTACATAGTATATACACGTTTCAATCCGCACAGCACACGGGCAATTACTCCGGCTTTACCTGTTAGTCAGCGGACTGTCTCCTTATAGATTGTATTTCTTTAGTTCAATATCCATTTCTTCCTGAACCTTTTGGGCGGCCATGCGCGAAGCAGAAGCAAAGTTCGCTGTTTTGTCCACATAGATAATGCCACGGCTGGAATTAACAATCAGCCCGCAGGACTTGTTCATCCCGTATTTGCAGACTTCTTCCAATGATCCTCCTTGTGCACCGATGCCGGGTACGAGAAGAAAATGTTCGGGGACAATCTTGCGGATGTCTTCGAAGGCACGTCCCTGGGTGGCACCCACTACGTACATCATCTGTTCATCCCCTGCCCATTCCTGGGATTTACGCAATACTTTCTCAAAGAGGCGGACACCGTTTTGATCTTCGGTCATCTGGAAATCGTATGAACCTTTGTTGCTTGTCAGTGCCAGCAGGATGACCCATTTGTGCTGATAAGTCAGGAATGGCTTTACACTGTCTTCGCCCATATATGGTGCTACGGTAACCGAGTCAATGTCCAGTTCTTCAAAGAAGCTGCGGGCATACATGGCAGATGTATTTCCGATGTCCCCGCGTTTGGCATCTGCAATGATGAATTGGTCGGGATAGTTTTTTTTGATGTATCTGACGGTCTTCTCGAATGCAATCCAACCTTTCACTCCCATGCTTTCATAAAAAGCCAGATTGGGCTTATAAGCAATGCAGAGGTCGGCCGTTGCATCGATAATGGCCTTATTGAAGGCAAAAATAGGATCTTCTTCCTGAAGCAAATGTTCCGGTATTTTCTTTATATCGGTATCAAGGCCGACGCAAAGAAAAGACCTTTTCCGCTGTATATTTTCAACTAATTCTTGTTTTGTCATCTTGTTATTTATTGTCTATTTATCAAAGTTGGGGGTGTGATTATAGTTCACTTTCTTTGAGGCGTTCTGCATTCTCTGCTACGGTGAGGTGGTCAATGCAGTCCTGTATGTCGCCATCCATGAAGGCCGCAAGATTGTAAATGGTATAGTTGATGCGGTGATCGGTGATGCGTCCCTGTGGATAATTGTAGGTACGTATCTTGGCTGAACGGTCTCCGGTGGATACCATTGTCTTCCGTTTGGAAGCAATATCGTCCACGTATTTCTGGTGTTCTTTATCGTAAATAAAAGTACGCAGACGGGAGAGGGCACGTTCCTTATTCTTAGGTTGGTCACGTGTTTCGGTACACTCAATCAATATCTCTTCCACGACTCCGGTGAGCGGATTCTTCCAGTTATAACGTAAGCGTACGCCGGATTCCACTTTATTCACATTTTGTCCTCCTGCACCACCACTTCGGAAGGTATCCCATTTGATCTCGCCTTCGTTGATCACTACGTCAAATTCTTCCGCTTCCGGAAGTACGGCAACCGATGCGGCGGAAGTATGTACGCGTCCCTGGGTTTCCGTAGCCGGAACACGTTGAACGCGGTGTACGCCGGATTCGTATTTCAACGTTCCGTATACGCTGTCACCCGTCACGCTGCATATAATTTCTTTATAACCTCCTGCTGCTCCTTCGTTGGCACTGGAGACTTCCATCTTCCAGCCTTTGTTTTCACAAAACTTGGCATACATACGGAAGAGATCGCCGGCAAAGATGGCTGCTTCATCGCCGCCTGTGCCACCACGGATTTCCAGAATGGCATTGCGACCATCCTGAGGGTCGGCGGGGACGAGTAGGAGTTTGATTTCTTCTTCCAGTTCCGGTTGACGGGTCTGGCAGGCGTCAAGTTCTTCCCTTGCCATCTCCCGCATTTCCTGATCGGTTTCGTTGGCAATGATGTCTTTGGCTTCTTCTATGCCATTGAGTATCTGAATGTATTCTTTACGGGCATCCATGAGGTCGCCCAGTTCTTTGTATTCTTTAGTGAGTTTCACATACCGCTTCTGGTCGGCAATTACCGCCGGGTCCGTTATCAGGGTGGAAACTTCTTCAAAGCGGGCTACAAGCCCGTTTAGTTTCTCTAATATAGTGCTATTTCCTGCCATTCAATTAATAGGTAAATTCTCCGAACTCGCTGGTGATAATCAATTCCTTTTTGTTGCTTTCTTCAATGCGTCCGATGATTTGTGCATCGATGTTGAAGCTTTTGCTGATCGCAATAACCTCCTCGGCATGTTCGGGTGAAAGGTAAACTTCGAGGCGATGTCCCATATTGAATACTTTGTACATTTCACTCCAATCCGTGTTGCTTTGTTCCTTGATGACGCGGAAGAGGGGTGGAACGGGGAACAGATTGTCTTTGATCACGCGGCAGTGTTCATTGACAAAGTGTAATACTTTGGTCTGCGCACCGCCTGAGCAGTGTACCATGCCGTGTATTTCGGGACGGAGCGCATCCAGTAGTTTCTTTACTACCGGTGCATAGGTGCGGGTGGGGGACAGTACTAGTTTCCCTGCGTTGAGCGGACTGCCTTCTACGGCATCCGTTAGTTTTAGTCCACCGCTATATACGAGCTCTTCGGGCACAGCCTTATCGTAACTTTCGGGATATTTTTCAGCAAGGTATTTGGCAAATACATCATGGCGGGCACTGGTCAGACCGTTGCTCCCCATACCGCCGTTGTACTCTTTCTCATAAGTTGCCTGTCCGTAAGATGCCAGTCCTACGATGACGTCTCCGGGGCGGATATTGGCATTGTCAATCACTTCACTGCGTTTCATGCGGCAAGTCACGGTGCTGTCTACAATGATGGTGCGAACCAGGTCGCCTACATCGGCGGTCTCTCCTCCGGTGGCATAAACGCCCACACCCATTCCACGGAGCTCGGCAAGCAATTCGTCCGTACCATTGATGATGGCGGAGATCACTTCACCCGGTATCAGCAATTTGTTGCGGCCTATGGTGGATGAAACCAGAATGTTGTCGATGGCGCCCACACATAGCAGGTCGTCAATGTTCATAATCAGCGCATCTTGGGCAATGCCTTTCCATACGCCGAGATCACCGGTCTCCTTCCAGTACAGGTATGCCAGACTGGATTTTGTTCCCGCTCCGTCGGCGTGCATGATGTTGCAATATTCCGGGTCTCCACCCAGAATATCTGGAATGATTTTGCAAAAAGCTTGTGGAAAAATACCTTTGTCGATGTTCTTGATCGCGTTGTGCACATCTTCTTTTGAAGCGCTGACACCTCGCATCATATATCTTTGGTTACTCATGAGTTGATATGTTTAATGCAATTTTGATTGCGCAAAGGTAATGATTATTCCGCAGATAGCCGTTATAACCCGGGAGAGAAAATCGGTTCATTCCTTCTCCTCTTCTGTCTTATTTGTCTGTTCTTCGGTCTTTTGGGTGCTTTCTCCATCCTCTTTTCCTTTATATTCCACAAAGCTGATGTGATCCACCAATGAGCGGAGGTAACCTGAAACGCCTTTTTTACGGGAAGGGATGAACTGCACTCGTACCGATTTCACTTGTTGCGGACTGACTTCTTCGGGACTATCAACTCCCCGTCCGGCACAGCTTAGTTTATAGTGGAATGTGCCCAGTCCATCCATGTGTATGCTCCGTCCGGCTTCCATGTACCCCGCCATCACTTCGGGTAAAGCACGGAGCACAGCATGTACGTCGGCAGGCGAAGCGGTGCAACGTTGCGAAATGGCTTCACCCAGCATTTGGGTATCAACAGGCTTTCTTAGCACATAAGCTCGTGGGAACCACTTGTACGCCTTCCCCACTTTGGCGCGACTCTTCTTGTAAAACATAATCAGGCTTTATTTATTATTCATATACAAATATAAGGCTTTTATTAAAAAAATGAAAGGCTTTTAATTAATAAAAGAAAGCCTTTTAATGATGTATTAAAAGGCTTTTAAAACATGAATGAAAGCCTTTTAATATTAGTTAACGATAAAGCCCTGCTACACTACTTTCTGAGGGGATCTGCTTTCTCTCTTAGTTCGTCTCTTTTTTAGAGGCTGATTCTTTTCTTTTTGTAATTTTTTCAGATTACTTTCCTCTTCTTGGTCGTGAGGATAGTATCATTGAGGATATGGCAATCCCCCTATTTCAGCCCTATTCAGTGAAAAGGGGAGAAATAAGGGGATTGCCGCCGGGTAGGTTCTTAGTTATAAGATTTCCTGTTTCGGGATGCTATTTTGAGATCGTTTTAATCTGCTAGAATTTTACTTCGGGAACTTTATCCGTACCTTCTGCAGCTTCGAAGTAACTCCGTTTTTCAAAACCGAACAGGCCTGCAAGGATGTTCTTCGGGAAACGGCGGATACCTATATTGAAATCTTTTGCTGCATTGTTGAAGTTGGTACGGGCCACATTGATGCGATTTTCCGTTCCTTCCAACTGTGCCTGCAATTCCAGGAAATTCTGATTGGCTTTCAGGTCGGGATAATTTTCTGTGATGGCGAGCAATTTGCCCAAAGCTGACGTTACCGCACCCTGTGCTTTCTGGTACTCAGCTAGCTTCTCGGGAGTCAGGTCGTTGGCATCCACTTTGATTTGGGTGGCTTTGCTACGTGCCTCTACTACGCCTTCGAGTGTCTCCTTTTCATGAGAAGCATATCCTTTCACGGTGTTTACTAAATTTGGAATTAAATCAGCACGACGCTGGTATTGTGTCTCCACATTGGCCCATTGATTGCTTACTTTTTCATCCATATTGACCAGACTGTTGTAACCTGTCACACCCCAGAGTATAACGATGGCTATGGCTACGCCTAAAATAATGGTTGATTTCTTCATACTTCTTGTTGATTAATTATAATTATTCTTTTTATCTTCTTGAGAAAACTCTATTTTAATTCTAATTCATTTCTTTTATTCTTACGCCCGCTTATGTTTTTTCTCTTAGTCATGCATCTCATCTAATCGTGCAAGTCATGCTCTTTTTATCGGGATAAATCTTTTATTGTAGTGCAATAAGATTATCTCTCTTTTATTTCTGCATTTCTGCTTTCTATGTATATCTTGTCTATTTCATTACCTCATCTGTTTATCCCATGTATGAGAGGTTATAAGGCCCATTTAGAACCGTGTGCCGGCTCCACCGCCGCCACCCATTCCTCCGCCGAAGCTACCACCACTGAAACCCCCGCCGCTGCTTCCACCGAATCCGCCGCCAAATCCTCCTATAAACGGACCGCCACCGCCTCCACTGCGATAGTTCTCATCATAAGATTGTTTGCGGCGCACCACTTGGTGCCCACAATTCAGACAGGTGTAAGTAACGTCTTCGGTCTTTACTCCGTTGCGGTTGGATATTAGTACACTGCCGGTGCGTTGCAACTGATGCTTTCCACAATTGGGACACCTATTCATGGCTCGTGCTGCCAGAAAACCTATGAATCCGGCCACAGCGAACGTTCCGAGTATTGCCAGTATGATAAGCCCGATGGGATCTTCGTCCCCACCACCTTCATCCTGACTGTCATTAGTCATGCTTCCGTCCAGTCTGGCACATACGGCTTTTACGCCGGCTACCATGCCTGCATCCCAGTTGCCTTCTTTCAGATAGGGTACCATATTACGGGTTTGTATGCGTTTGCAGATAGCGTCCGGGAGGTCTCCTTCCAGTCCGTAACCAGTATAAAACTGCACGCAACGTTGGTCGGTTACCAATAGAAGAACAAGCCCGTTGTTTTTATCCTTTTTCCCCACTCCCCATTTGTTGAGTAATTGGTGGGAGAAGTCAAAACAATCTTCTTGTCCGATGGAAGGCAATACGGCAACTACGGTTTCAATGCCCGTTTGCTGTTCCAGGGCATACAACATGTGGTCTATGCTGTCACATGCAGCTGCCGACAGAATGCTAGCCGGATTGCAGACGTAACGGGTTTTATCCTGCAAATGTACTTTGGGAATGTTGTCTACGGTATATACTTGTTGCGCCCGGATTGGGAAGAACAGGCATAGGAATAGTCCTAAAAGGGTGGATTGCTTCATAATTGCCGGTTATTTATATCGGCAAATATATAAATAATCTTTTAATCAATGAATATATTTCCCTACAAAGGACTTTACCCTTGCGGTATATTCCTCGGGAAAGGTCTTATAGGACAGAGCATGCTTCACTCCCGGTACAATCCATAGCTTCTTGGGTTCCGGTTTGGCTTTGAATAGTGGATAGACCATTCCGGTGGGTACATAGGTGTCGGCATCTCCATGTATGAAAAGCATGGGATGATGACATTTCCTGACCTGCTTTAGTGCTGAGGCTTCTTTGAAATTCCAACCATACTTTAACTGACATAAAGCGCTTGTGGTGTATAGCAACGGGAAGGGAGGTAGGTCAAATTGACCCTTTAATTCATAGTTGAACTCATCCCATACACTGGTGTAGCCGCAATCTTCCACAAAGCATTTTACGTAGGCTGGTTGCACTTCTCCCGACAACATCATGACGGTGGCCGCCCCCATTGAGATGCCATGTACCACCATTTCTGTCCGTCCGCCATAAAGATGATTAGCTACATCCATCCATTGTTGCACATCGAGTCGGTCTTTCCACCCCATTTGGATAGCAGCTCCTTCGCTCAAACCATGATGTTGTAGGTCGGGCAACAAAATGTTGTATTGTAATTCTTTATTGTATAAATAGCCAATCATTAGCATCCGGATGCAATCGTCCGTATAGCCGTGTACAATTACGGCCGTTTTATCTGTCGGACTGGCTGCTTTAATATAGATAGCGTGCAGGCGTTTCTTTTCAGGATTGGTGATGAAAGTGTCCCGTATAGCTGCAACATGTTGCAGACTGTCAATCCAGGGTTTTAGAAACGGATATTCCTTGTACATGTATTGATAGGACGAAGAAATGTTGCGGCCCTTGTTATGTACAGGCGTTAACGAATAGTCCAACATAAAGAAACTCCCACCTCCTATGAGGAGCAATAGTACAATAAGCAGTCCCGGTAAGCCGTATTTCAATACTTTCTTCATGCTTTTTTGTCTGCTGAATTCTTCTTCCATCTTGTCAATTCTTGTTCTGTCTTCCGAATTTCTTTTTGCTTTCCTGTTGTTTGTTTTTAGGTTCAGGTTCTCTTTTAAATTACTTTATTAGCTCCCATCTTCCTGATTTTCAAGACCCGCTCCGTAGACATTGGCTTATTTATTCCAGATCTCCCATGCTGCAAAAGCTTGCAACAACAGCATCTCCAATCCGTTTTTGGTGACCGCACCTTGCATTTGCCCTTTTTTCATAAACAGGGTTTCATTGGGGTTGTATAGCAAATCGTAGAGTAAGTGGTCGGGTGTTAGTAATTCATAAGGAATGTTGGGACAAAAATCCACTTTGGGGTACATGCCCACGGGAGTGCAGTTGACTATGACCGTACGTTTTTTCATAATATCCGGGGTCAGCTCTTCGTAGGTTAGGACAGTTGGCCCTTTCTTTGTTCGTGATACGAATATACTTTCAATACCCAGATTGGCCAATCCGTGAAAAACGGCCTTGGATGCACCACCGGTACCTAAAATCAGGGCATGCTTGTGTTGAGGTTGGAGTAACGGTTGAATGGATTGGGTAAATCCGATAATATCCGAGTTATATCCTACGAGCTTAATTTTGCCTTTCTGCCGGATAATCTTAATCACATTCACAGCTCCTATTTTTGCAGTATCCCTGTCCAGCTCATCCAAATAAGAAATGATTTTTTCTTTATAGGGAATGGTTACATTGAGGCCACAAAGATTGGGGTTTTCTTCTATCACTTCCATAAAATTATCCAGGCTGGGTAATTCAAAATTGACATACTCGGCATTGATGTTTTCCGAGTTGAACTTTTCATTGAAGTATCCAATGGAAAACGAATGTTTAAGCGGGTAGCCTACTAAACCATATTTCTGCATAGATTTTTTCTTTTTAAAGGTTTTGATATAATAGATAACGAGATATAGGTATTCTTTTGTTCTAAAAAGAAATGCTTATATCTCGTAAGTTTGTTTATTTCGTTGCAGTATACAGGGTGCATATACCAAACGTTAGTCTCTCAAAGTCCACCTTACTGAATCCTGCATTGTGAATAACCTTTTGCATCACCTCTCCCTGAGGGAAGGCATGTATACTTTGCGGCAGATAGGTGTAGGCACTTTTATCTTTCGACATGCACTTTCCTAATATTGGAATGACAACTCTTGAGTACAAGAAAAAAAGTTGTTTCATCGGAAAATGGTCCGGTGTAGATAGTTCAAGGATAACGAGGTGTCCCTTAGGCTTCAATACTCTATGCATTTCCGCCAACCCTTTATCCAATGTTTCAAAATTGCGAATGCCGAATGCCACGGTTATGGCATCAAAGGTCTTGTCGGCAAAAGACAATGCCATGCAGTCTTCACGGGCAAATGAGATCTTATGAGCCAGCAGCGCTTTTTCTACTTTTTCACGTCCCACTTTCATCATACCTTCCGAAATATCAGTTGCAATGAGGTATTCCGGTTGCAACTCATGGCAAGCCAAAATGGCAAAGTCACCTGTACCGGTGGCTACGTCCATCATTTGTCTGGGGTGGAACGGACGAAGGGCCTCTATTGCTTTCTTTCGCCAACTTTTATCAATGCCCATCGAGAGAGTATGATTTAGCCGGTCGTAAGTGGGAGCAATATTATTGAACATGGTTTCTATCAGTTCGCTCTTCTTCCCGTCTTTGCCATAAGGTTTGATATGTTCTTGTGGATAGTCCATCTTTTTATTAACCAAGGTAGGCCTCTATGTTTTTTTCTATACGTTCGGCAATATTGCTGGTATCTTCTTTAACAAATTTTTCTCCGGTGATATGCTCGTACAATTCAATATACCGTTCACTGATGGAGGTTACTATCTCATCTGTCATTTCGGGTACTTGTTGTCCGGCTTTTCCCTGAAAACCATTGTCCATCAACCATTCACGGACAAATTCCTTGGATAATTGTTTTTGTGGCTCGCCTTTCTTAAAGAGGTCTTCATAACCTTCGCTGTAGAAATAGCGGCTGGAATCCGGGGTGTGAATTTCGTCCATCAGGTAGATAGTACCGTTATGCTTACCAAATTCGTATTTGGTATCTACAAGGATTAATCCGCGTTCAGCTGCAATTTCAGTACCGCGTTTAAAGAGGGCCATCGTATATTTCTCTAGTACGGCATATTCTTCGGGGGTAGCCAAACCTTGAGCTAAGATTTCTTCTTTGGAAATGTCAGCGTCATGTTCACCGATCTCCGCTTTTGTTGTCGGAGTGATGATTGGTTCGGGGAATTTTTGGTTCTCTCTCATTCCTTCGGACAATTTCACACCGCAGATTTCACGAACACCTCCTTTATAGGCGCGCCATGCACTTCCGCAAAGATAACCGCGAACAATCATCTCAACCGGGAAGCCTTCGCACATCACTCCTACTGTTACCATAGGATCGGGAGTAGCCATCTTCCAGTTGGGGCATATATCGGTAGTGGCATCCAGGAATTTAGCTGCTATTTGGTTTAGCATTTGTCCTTTGAAGGGAATGCCTTTTGGTAGTACGACATCGAATGCGGAGATACGGTCAGTAGCTACCATAACTAATTTTTCACCGTTGATATTATAAACGTCACGTACTTTTCCGTGATATACACTTTTCTGTCCGGGAAAGTGGAAATCTGTTTTAGTTAATGCTTTCATCTTTTAAACTGTTTTTATTAACTGTTCTTTATATGGTATAAACTTTATCCCTACGCCAAATGCGGCGATTAGTTCTTTATATCCTGCCATGCCCTCTCTATGGGCACCATCCTTTTGGAGTCTTTTTCTACTTTTTGCTCTTTATCGAACTTGTCGTATGCTTCTACTATCCGTTCCACCAGTTTATGGCGGACAATATCCTTTTTGTTCAATTCCACAAAGCTGATTCCTTTTACTCCTTTCAAGATGCGCAGTGCCTGCACCAGACCTGAGGTTTGTGAAGCAGGAAGATCGATTTGCGTCATATCACCCGTTATAATCATCTTGGTATTCAGTCCCATGCGGGTCAAAAACATTTTGATTTGCTGGGTGGTTGTATTTTGGGCCTCATCGAGTATGACAACGGCATCGTTCAAGGTACGTCCGCGCATAAAGGCAAGCGGAGCAATCTGAATGACATTCGTTTCCATATATTCTTTTAACTTGGCTGCGGGAATCATATCCTGCAAGGCATCGTATAAAGGTTGCAAATAAGGGTCTATTTTGTCTTTCATGTCGCCGGGCAGAAAGCCAAGTTTCTCTCCTGCTTCCACAGCCGGTCGACTAAGAATGATTTTCTTTATTTCCTTGTTCTTCAGTGCTCTTACAGCAAGTGCTATTGCCGTGTAAGTCTTCCCCGAGCCGGCGGGGCCTATGGCAAAGATCATATCATTCTTGGCAAAGTCTTCAACCAGTTTTAGTTGATTGTCACTTCGTGGAATGATGGGCTTTCCCGTAACACTGAATACTATTACGTTTCCCGACTTCTCGGCTTGCGGAGCATTTCCTTTTATGATATCAATGATTACTTCCTCTTTCAGGGAATTATATTCGGCACAATATTTCTCCAGTTTGACGATATTCTCTTCGAATGCACACATTTGTTCCTCATCACCCAGAACCTTAATGACATTGCCGCGGGCTACAATTCGTAATTTGGGGTACAAAGCCTTTATCAGTTGCATATTAGCGTTGTTTACACCGTAAAAAATAACCGGATCAATGTCCTCGAGAACAATCAGTTTTTCTATCATTTAATCTCCTTATAAAATCATTATATTGTTGGTTTAAACGAATTGCAAATTTAGTGAAACGTTTGGATACTTAAGCTGTTCCAATTCTTTTTTTTACTCTGATCTGACGATAATTCGCTTCCCTTTTTTTAGGCAATGGAGGCATACTTTACGAAGTCTGTTCTTGGCGAAGTCAAATACCAGACCGGGATTGAAGTGTTGGCCGTTGATACGGGTTTCAAAATGGAGGTGTTCGGTGGTAGCGCGTCCGGTACGTCCGGTTAATGCCACGGGCTGTCCTGCTTTTACGGTATCTCCGCTTTTAACGAGGTTTTTGCAGTTATGGCTGTACACTGTTTCCAGTCCAAAAGAATGGCGGATTACGATGACTTTGCCATACCCGCTGTAACTTTTGGACATGCGTACCACACCATCAAAAGCGCTCCGAATGGTATCTTTGGCGCAAGTCTTGATATCTGCACCCGAATGGCGTCCATGTCCACGTCCGTAGGGAGAAATGACCTTGCCTCCTGCAAGCGGAAAACAGTATTCCGTATCTTTCAGATTTTCCAAATGTATATCCAGCTCATTGCTATCGGTAAACAGGCCCGGAGTGACCACCCGGATATGATTGATCTCCATTTGGGAAAAGTTGTTTTCTTTTTCTGCCGGATGAACGGACAGTAACATGAATGGAATAAGGATGAGGGGTAGTTTCATTATACTCTTTTTACTCTAGTTATTCAAAATAATAGATTTGTCCACCATTGGATGTAGCATACGCTATAAGCAGTTTTTGTATCAGTTCTGCAGCTTCTTGCAGGCCTTTCTTACCGCTGTATCCGTTTACAATGGCAAGAATATGTTTGGTTTCAAGTTCCATTTTCGTGCGCTCATTATCGCTTGTCGGTGTACCGATTCCTCCTACGGAGTCCCGGTAAACGGGCAGTCCTTCTATATTTAACACTCCACGTCCGATGCCTTCAAAGGGCTCATTGGCTTTACCAATTCCTAATTCAAGGTCTGTTCCTTGTATTTTGTCGGCATCGAATCCTCCGATGGAATAACCGGTCCGCAAAGAGACGAGGTTGATAAGGTCCACCAAAGTATCTATCTGATAAAGTTCCAATCCCCGCATCAGTCTCCGGCGCAAAGCTTCGGCTGACGGGCGATAACGTCCGGGGTCTTTTCCACAACGTTTATAGGCTTCGCGTGTTGCGGCAATGGCCGGTTGATTTTTTATGTCTTCTAATTTTGTTCCAGTTGTCAGGTCACGGGTAAAAGCGGTTATCTCTTCCCATAACCCTTTACTGAATGCTGTATTGGTAACTTTGGCATAAACAGCTGCTCCTTTAAATGTGGGGCAGGCTTTTTTTATTTCTTTAGATACTGTAATATGATACATCCTTATATGATTTAGTTTCCTGTTATCATAATGCCTGATAACATGCGCCCTGACTTGATACCTAAACGTCGTGCTGAGAAAAAATCGTCGTGCCGGATATACGTACAAATGCCGGCTGATTCTATTTGTGCCGAAGGTACACCAAAGTCATTCAGTTGCATTCGGTTAGCCGCCCATAAATCAATGTGGTATTTATGGGTTGCAGGTTTCCACTCCGAGATATAATCCATCGGGAAACCTTTTTCGCGGAACGCCTCATAGACTTCATCACCTACTTCGAATGAAGGGAGTGAAATGCCTGGTCCCATACAGGCAATGATGTCTTTCCCTTCGGTTTGGTAACGTTGCTCCATTTGTTTCAGGGCTAATTGTAGCAGGCGGTTTACTGTTCCGCGCCATCCTGCATGCACTGCTGCGATTACCTGATGCGCGCGGTCGTAAAGCAATATGGGAATGCAATCTGCTGTGGAGATACAAATACAGTAACCCGGTTGATCCGTTATCAGGGCATCTGTTGCTTGGAGTAAATCGAATTGTTCGCTCTTGGTGGAACGGATAAAGTCTTCGTCTATCATCACTATCCGCGTTCCATGTGTTTGGAAAGGGATAATCAGTTCGCGTGGCGGTTGGGGCATGGCCGAACAAAGAAGTTCTTGGTTCTTCCGTACGCATTCTGCCGAGTCGCCAGTGTAAGGCGTACAGTTGAGCGAAGCATAATTGCCCTGACTACATCCTCCGTAGCGGGTAGTGGAAAAACAAAAAATGTTGGAATACGGTGCTGTTACATCGTATTTCAACATTCTCTTATCTGAACTCAGGGAAGTCATTGGTCGTCTTCCTCCCAATCCTCCTCTTCGTATTCAAAGTCTTCAAGGTCTTCCACATCCTCTATGTCATTTCCGGCATCCTCATTTCCGCTATTGAGTTCCTTATCTTCGCCCATCTCTTTCAGCTCTTGATGCAGGGCGTCTTTATCTTTTGGGCGATGAACGATAGCTTCAATTTTGTTGCTATCTTTATTTAGTTCAGTCCAAAGGGTATCTTTCAGTACGGATATGCCTAATCCTGAAATGGAGGAGATAAAAATGTGCGGAATGTTTTCCGGTAGTGTAGGCTCTATTTCGTCCATTAACTCCTGATCGAGCATATCACTCTTTGTAATGGCAAGTACACGCTGCTTGTCGAGCATTTCAGGATTGAACGTACGAAGTTCATTGAGCAGAATATCATACTCTTTGCGAATGTCATCACTATCCGCGGGGATCATGAACAGCAATAAGGAGTTACGTTCAATGTGACGTAGAAAACGTAGTCCCAGTCCTTTACCGGCACTTGCTCCTTCGATGATTCCGGGAATGTCTGCCATGACAAACGATTTGTTGTCATGGTAAGAGACAATACCCAAATTAGGTTCAAGCGTAGTGAAAGGATAGTTTGCAATCTTTGGCTTAGCGGAAGAAACGGCAGAGAGTAGTGTAGATTTTCCAGCATTGGGAAACCCCACCAAACCAACGTCTGCCAACAGCTTTAGCTCAAGGATAACTGTCATCTCCTGCATCGGTTCTCCCGGTTGTGCAAAACGGGGAGCCTGACGTGTTGCGGTTTTGAAGTGCCAGTTGCCCTGACCGCCGCGTCCACCTTTCAGGAGAATGACTTCCTGCCCATGTTCCGTAACGTCACAGAGGTATTCGCCGGTCTCGGCGTTGTACACCACCGTTCCGCAGGGAACTTCAATGATCTTGTCTTCACCGTCCTTGCCAAAACTCCGGTTTTTCGATCCCGAGGCTCCATGTCCTGCCAGTGCATGGCGGTCATATTTCAGATGAAGCAGTGTCCAATAGTTGCGGTTACCACGCAGAATGATATGGCCGCCCCGCCCTCCGTCGCCCCCATCGGGACCACCATTCGGTACATATTTCGCGCGCCTCATGTGCGTAGAGCCTCTTCCGCCCTTACCCGAGCGGCAGTATATCTTTACGTAGTCAACAAAATTCGATTCAGCCATATAAATATCTCGTGATAGTATTATTTTACTTTATCAATGGCTTCGCAGATGTCGGTCAATATTTGATCCATATCTCCATAGCCTTTGATGTATTGGTATTTACCTTCTTTTTTGTACCAGTCAATTAACGGGGAAGTCTGGGTGTGATAAACGTTCAGACGTTTCTTAATCGTTTCTTCGTTATCGTCGGCACGGCCTGATTCCAGTCCACGGTTAATCAGACGTCTCATTAATTCTTCTTCAGGTACATTCAAATCAAGCATTGTACTTACTTCCTGTCCTCTTTCGGCTAACATTTTCTTTAATGCCTCGGCTTGGGGAATAGTACGGGGAAAACCGTCGAAGATGACTCCTTTGCTTGCCTTAAAACTGTCGAGCGTACTTGCCAGAATATCAATAATCAGTTCATCGGGTAATAATTGTCCTTGGTCAATGTAGCCCTTGGCAACTTTACCTAACTCAGTGCCGTTCTTAATTTCTGCACGCAGCACATCTCCGGTTGAAATGTGATTAATGCCATACTTGTTTACGATACGTTCACTCTGTGTCCCTTTTCCTGAACCGGGAGCACCGAAAATAACAATGTTCAACATGATGATGTTCTGTATTATTTAGTTGTATTAATCTACTACGGTATAAATATCAGGATAGTTACGTCCGAAACCGTCATAATCCAAACCATAACCTACAATGAAGTCATTGGGGATTTTCATGGCGTTATATTCTATGTTCAAGTCCACCTTCAGCTTGTCCGGCTTTACCAAAAGGGAAGCGATATGGATCTCCTTCGGGTTGCGCGTTCCCAAGGTATCGAGCAGTCGTTGCATGGTGAAGCCAGTATCTACAATGTCTTCTACAATAACAATGGTTCGCCCTGTGAGATCTTCGTTGATTCCGATCACCTCTTTAATAACCCCCGTGGAAGAGACACCCTGATAAGAAGCCAGTTTAATGAATGAAATTTCGCAAGGGATGGCGATCTGTTTCATTAGGTCGGCGGTGAACATGAACGAACCGTTCAGTACACTTAGAAATAACGGATTTTTACCTGCCAGGTCTCTGTTTATTTCATTAGCTACTCGTGTGACTTCTTTTTGTATATCCTCTTTCCTGATGGAGATAGTGAATTTTTTGTCTTTAATTTGTATAATGTCCATAGGGGTTGTTTTTTTGTTGGCACAAAAATACAATTTTATTCCGCTCCGTGCATCATCTTTTGTAATTTCTTTGAAAGCAGGAAGAGGGTGAGAGAGGCGACTCCCGACATGACAACGAATACCATGAAGAAGTCGTACATGCTTTCAATGCGGTATCCCAAGAGGTTTGTGACTTTCCCGTTTTCGGGATAAAGGCCACTCAGCGTGCCGGCAAATTTATTGGCTGTGGAGATAGAAAGGTACCAGATTCCCATCATCAGTGAGGCAAAACGAACCGGGGTAAGCTTGTTGACCATGGATAGGCCAATGGGAGATAGGGACAATTCACCGATGGTATGGATGAAGTAAAGTCCTGTTAGCCAGATGAGGCTGACTTTTACACCGGGTTGCACATCTTTTACTCCGATACAAATAAACAGGTAGCCTAAAGAGAGTAGCAGTAACCCGATTGCTTGTTTGGCAGGTGAAGCGGGCTCGGCGTGGTGTTTGTCCAGAAAACGCCATAGTCCCGGCATTATGGTAGCCAGTGTGACCACAAAGAAGGGGTTGAATGATTGTATCCAGGAGGCAGGCATTTCCCAACCGAAAATCATACGGTCGGTTTGCTCGGCTGCAAAGAGCGTTAATGAGGCTCCTGCTTGTTCGTAGGCGGCCCAGAAGAAAATAACGAAGAAGGCAATGATATAAATGACATAGATACGCTGACGTTCTATCTTGGTCAGGCTACTGTCCAGTAATATGCTGATGGGAAATACGATACAAGCGGTGAATATGCCGATGCTGATCCAGTCGTTGCCAAAGCAATAATAGAAGAAGCTGGCCAGGGCAATGCTTAGTAAAGCCATGATTCCCAGTTTGCGGTATTTATCGGATTTCGCATTATTAGAAGGATTGACGTCTCTCTTGTCTTTGGCATGTCCGTCGGAACTTCTATCCTTGGCATTATTACCGCGGTTTCCGTTTACTAGTCCTTTGTTGACCAAGGCATCGTTTGATGTACCTTCGGATACTTCCCCGGCGTTTGTTTGGCTCTTATACTTTTTTGCATCGGGAATGATGCCAAGTTGTTCTCCATTAGGAGCAATGAGATATTTGCTCTTCTGTGTCTCAAACAGGACTACAATAAACAGGGTGACAATGGCTGCAATGAGAAATCCCCATCTAAAATCGTGGGGATCTCCTGTTTCACCGAAATAGCCGCATATCAGTGGTGCAAGAAAAGAACCTACGTTTACCCCCATATAGAATATGGTATAGGCGGCATCCAGCCGTTTGTCTCCGGGCTCGTACAATTGTCCTACCAATGAGGCGACTGTCGGTTTAAAGCAACCGTTACCCATAATGAGAAGAGTCAGTCCACCGTACATCAATCCGTGTGATAGTTGGACCGACTCGAGCGTGGATGCGCTGAAGAACATGAGGAATTGTCCTATTGCCATCATAATGGCTCCCCAAAAGATGGAACGGCGGATTCCCCAATATTTATCGGCGATGTATCCTCCGATTAGCGGAGTGAGGTAAACCAGTCCGGTGTAACTCCCATATATGGAAGCCGCCTTTTCCGTGTCGAACAACAAAGCTTGGGTTAAAAACAAGATAAAGATGGCACGCATGCCATAATAGCTGAAGCGTTCTGCCGTACTGGTGGCGAAGATAAGGTAGAGACCTTTAGGGTGTTTAGGTGCACTCATATAGATTGTGTTCTTTGATTTTTTTTGATTAGGGGACAAAATTAATATTAATAGCTTGCTCAGGAAATGTTTTTAGTTTTTATTCTTTTCCGGTTTTTATATTTATTCCGTCAGCTCTTTATTGCTTTCTCTTGTTTTCTTTAAGTAAAACCTGTAATTTTGCTAAGGCTTAGCTCTACCACACCCGGGTGTGGTAGCCGACGAGATGGGGGTGTCGTACTGTATGACACCCGGGTGTGGTAGAGTTAGTACCATAGTTGCTAAAGATTAGAATAGTATAACAGAATCTGGAGGATTGAATAATGAAAATATTTCCGACTCAATGTGTGAAGGAATTGGATGCTTATACCATAGAACACGAACCTATTGCTTCCATTGATTTGATGGAGCGGGCTTCCGTTGCCTTAAGCGAGGCCATAGCGGAACGCTGGGAAGTGAGTACGCCCTTTGTTGTATTTGCCGGACCGGGCAACAATGGAGGGGATGCATTGGCGGTATCCCGCTTGTTGGCGGAAAAGGGTTATCAAGTTTCCGTTTATCTGTTTAATACGAAAAATTCGCTTTCTCCTGATTGCGCAACGAACAAGGAACGGCTTCAGCAAGGGGGAAAGGTGGACTTCCATGAGATTACTTCCCAGTTTGTCCCACCCGAACTGACCGAAGACCATATTGTGATTGACGGCTTGTTCGGTAGCGGACTGAATAAACCGCTGAGCGGTGGGTTTGCGGCTGTTGTAAAGTATATAAATGCTTCTTCCGCCAAGGTTGTGGCTATTGATGTCCCTTCCGGATTGATGGGGGAGGAGAATACCTTTAATATACGGACTAATATTGTTCGTGCGGATTTAACGTTAAGTCTGCAACTCCCCAAGCTGGCTTTTCTTTTTGCCGAGAACGAGGAATTTGTAGGGGAATGGGAACTGTTGGACATCGGCTTGAGTAAGGAAGCCATTGAAGAAATGGATACGGACTATGCTTTGCTGGAACGTGAAGATGTGGATTATCTGTTGAAACCCCGGAATCGCTTTGCACACAAGGGGGATTTTGGACGTGCGTTACTGATTGCTGGTTCCCAGGGAATGGCTGGAGCTTCCGTATTGGCGGCAAAGGCTTGCCTTCGCTCCGGCGTGGGGCTGCTTACGGTGCATGTGCCGTTTTGCAACAATGTGATTGTTCAGACTGCCGTGCCCGAAGCTATGACAGAGCTTGATTTGAATGACACTTGCTTTGGCTGCCCTACTGATACGGATGACTATCAGGCTGTTGGTGTTGGTCCCGGAATAGGCAAGCTCGAAATTACCGAAGCCGCTTTACTGGAGCAGATTGATTCATGTCAGAATCCTATGGTGGTAGATGCCGATGCATTGAATATTCTGGCCGGACATCGCGGATATATCGCCCGTCTGCCCAAAGGGAGCATTCTTACTCCTCATCCCAAGGAATTGGAACGCCTGGTGGGGAAATGTCAGGATTCCTACGAACGCTTGACTAAAGCCTGCGAACTGGCGCGCACTGCAAACGTACACCTTATTTTAAAGGGCGCTTATTCTGCCATTATAACTCCCGCTGGTAAATGCTATTTCAATACCACCGGAAATCCGGGTATGGCAACGGGAGGGAGTGGTGATGTATTGACGGGAGTGGTACTTGCCTTGTTGGCACAAGGTTATGAAGCTGTGGATGCAGCTTGTCTGGCGACCTATGTCCACGGGCTTGCAGGGGATATTGCCTGTAAGAAGAAGGGTATGACGGGTATGAATGCCGGAGATATTGTATCCTGCCTGCCTTTGGCATGGAAGATGCTTGAAGAAGCTTGAAAGGTGATTTGAAGCAATCTTTACTTTTAATTATAAGTAAAGCAGGATATTCCCTCTTACTATCAAGACTGTAGAACTATCGTACCGTAATGTGAAAACAGCCCTGCTTCAGCTCGTACTTTACGTAGCACTTTTCCGTCTTTCGCAAATCCCGTAGCACCTCTGCAAGCACCAGCTTTAAAGTTTCCGGCTTGACATCTTCAAGGGGGCGTCCATCTTCATCTTCCACTTTCTGAAAGCGTTTCCAGCTGACATCAAAGGTTGTTCCATAGAAATGGGCGGAATTTTCCGAAGCATTGAAGTTGCGTCGGCGAAGACGCTTCACATCGTTTTTGGTACGCAGTACGGAAGTTATGATTATCTTGTTCGGGTTCAATCCCTTGGCGGTTAGTGAATCTAAAAAGTTGGTTCCGATGGTGCCTAACAAATTTGCGGCCCGCGGAATAAGATAGGGAATGGAGTGTGTAAGAGAATCTACGGTATACAGTTTATTGGTGACGATGTGGTGGAGTTCCTTTTTCATGGCTTCCGCATCTTCTCTGGAAGATAAGGGAATGATGCCTATGGCTTGCGCTACATTCAGCTGGGTTTCATTTAAGTCACCAAACGAACGTTTATAACTGATTACTCCTTTTATATTATGGGGCTTGTTTCGTTTGAGAGACATTTCTTTTTTACATCCTGCTATACAGGCGCACATCATCGTTCCTGATAAAAGAAAAATGTGAAGAAGGTTGTATTTATGTTGCATTATACTGTTCTTAGTGATAAAGTACCACAAAGATAAGCCAATCCTTTGAAACGCTCTGAAAAGATTTCTACTTTTTTCCTTTCTTTTTGTACCTTTGCGTCCGAAAAAGAGAACTTACGAAACATGCATCGTTATTTTATCTATTTGGCTTACGATGGAACCGCTTATCATGGTTGGCAAATACAACCTAACGGAACCAGTGTGCAGGAATGCCTGATGCATGCACTTGCCGTCCTCTTGCGCCGCGAAGTGGAGGTTGTTGGTGCCGGGCGAACTGATGCCGGAGTACATGCTTCCTTGATGGTTGCCCATTTTGATAGTGAAGTGCCTGTAGATGTGCAACTCTTTACGGATAAGCTGAACCGCCTCTTGCCACGGGATATTTCTATTTATCGTATCCGTCCGGTGAAGCCCGGAGCTCATGCTCGTTTCGATGCCATCTCCCGGACCTATAAATACTATATAACTACCGTCAAGTCCCCTTTCGATTGGCGATATCGTTACCGCCTTTTTCAAACGCCGGACTTTGACCGAATGAATGAGGCTGCACGTATTCTGTTTGAATATACTGACTTTTCCAGCTTTAGTAAGTTACATACCGACGTTAAAACAAATAATTGCCGCATCATGCAGGCTTTCTGGACCATGCCGGACGAGACGACTGGAGTCTTTACGATTCAGGCGGACCGCTTCCTGAGGAATATGGTGCGAGCGGTTGTCGGCACTCTGCTTGAAGTGGGGCGGGATAAGCTCAGTCTTGACGGCTTTCGCCGGATTATTGAGCAAAAAGACCGTTGCCAGGCCGGAACTTCGGTGCCGGGCAATGCCTTGTTTTTAGTTGGCATTGATTATCCGGAGGACTTGTTTTTAGATGGGTCGGAACTGTCACAATAATATTGGAACGCTCACAAGAGTAGATGTGGTAAGGGTCTATTGTTGTTGATGTTCCTAGTTTCTAATTTGTAATTGTTTAGTTGAATAATGTGGTTACTGTTTGCCTTTCTCTCGGCTGCCCTGCTCGGATTTTATGATGCTTTTAAGAAGCAGTCTTTGCGTGATAATGCTGTACTTCCTGTTTTGTTTTTAAATACGTTGTTCTCTTCTTTGATCTTTTTACCCTTTATTCTGGTATCCGGTTTTGTTCCCCATTTCTTGCAGGGAACCCTTTTTTATGTTCCTGCAGTAGGGTGGGAAGTGCATAAATTTATTATTCTGAAATCGTTCATCGTTTTGTCTTCATGGATATTCGGCTATTTTGGGATGAAGCATCTTCCGCTGACTATCGTGGGCCCTATAAACGCTACACGTCCGGTTATGGTATTGGTCGGAGCTATGCTTGTCTTCGGCGAGCGGTTGAACTTATATCAGTGGTTTGGAGTCATGTTAGCTGTGCTTTCATTTCTAATGTTGAGCCGTTCGGGAAAAAAAGAAGGCATTGACTTCAAACACAATAAATGGATTTATTTCATTGTGTTGGCTGCTGTGATGGGAGCTATCAGCGGACTGTACGATAAATATCTGATGAAATTTCTCAATCCCATGGTGGTACAATCATGGTATAATGTTTATCAGCTATTTATTATGTGTCCTATTCTTCTGCTTTTGTGGTATCCCAAACGGAAAGAGACAACGCCCTTCCATTGGGATTGGACTATTATTCTGATATCCGTGTTTCTTTCAGCGGCGGACTTTGTCTATTTTTATGCGTTGAGTTACGATGATTCCATGATCTCCATTGTGTCTATGATACGTCGGGGAAGCGTGGTTGTATCCTTCCTGTTCGGTGCTTTATTCTTCCGTGAAAAGAATTTAAAAAGTAAAGCCGTTGATCTCATTTTAGTGCTGATAGGAATGTTCTTCTTATATTTGGGGAGTAAATAGGAGATTCCCGTTTTCTTTGCGTAAGGTAAAGACTTGCTGATTGTTATGTGGAGTTTTACCTGTTAATTGCTGAACTAAAAAATAAAAAGATAGAATGAAAAAACTGAAAGTGATTTTAACCCTGTCCTGTGTTTTGGCTACTTGTCTGCATGCTCAAGAAGCCAAAACCTGTTTTGTGAATATGCCCGATAGCCTTAGCCCCATACTTACTTCCGTGAACCGGGCGGATTGCGTTGATTTTCTGGCAAGCAAGATGAAAGCTATTGTGACGAACCGTTTCGGGGGGAAGTCGGAAATGACGCAATTGTCATCTGATTATATCAATGTCAAGATGACTCCGGAAAGTACCTGGCAGATGAAGTTGTTGCCTCTGAATGACAGCACAAAAGTGATTTGTACCATTTCTACTGCTTGTGGTCCTGCATGCGACAGCAACTTTCGTTTTTATACAACCAAGTGGGAAGAATTATCCTCTTCTTCTTTTTTGCAGGTTCCCGTTCTCACTGATTTCTTATCCATTCCCGATACCGTGAAGGATTATGCCGTACAAGATGCCGAGCAGCGCGCAGATATGTTACTAATGAAAGCCGATTTTTCTGCAACTAATGATAAACTGACTTTTACGTTTACGACTCCTCAATACATGGAGAATATTACTTCTGATAAATTGAAGGCTTATGTCCGTGCTCAGAAAGTCTATACTTGGCAGCAAGGACGCTTTCTTGCTGAATAAATAAATAAAAAATAAGAGAGGCATCATTTCTGATGTCTCTCTTGTAGAGCGGAAGACGGGGCTCAAACCCGCGACCCTCAGCTTGGAAGGCTAATGCTCTATCAACTGAGCTACTTCCGCAAATTTTTGTGGGCAAAGATGGATTCGAACCACCGAAGGCGTAAGCCAGCAGATTTACAGTCTGCCCCATTTGGCCACTCTGGTATTTGCCCTTTTGTTTTTAGAAGTCTTGGTTATTAACCTTGTTTCCTCAAACGCGGTGCAAAGATACGACTATTTTTGTAATCTCCAAGCAAAATCCACCATTTTTATTGCGGTTATTGCACATTCATCGCCTTTGTTTCCTAGCTTTCCGCCGGCTCTGTCTTCGGCTTGCTCCATAGTATTGGTGGTAACAAGTCCGTAAATGACTGGTACATTTCCAGTTGCGTTCAATTGGGTTATACCTTGGGTTACACCCATACATACATAATCAAAATGAGGAGTTTCTCCTCTTACCACGCAACCAAGAACAATAACTGCATCTACATTGCTGTATTCTATAAATTGATTTGCTCCGAAAGTCAATTCAAAACTACCGGGTACTGTTTTCAACAGAATATTCTCTTCTTTTACACCATGCTTTTGTAAGGTGGATATGGCGCCTTCCTGAAGTTTTCCGGTTATATTGTAGTTCCATTCAGATACTACAATTCCAAATTTCATCTCTGTTGCATCAGGGATGGATTTAAAGTCGTAGTCCGAAAGGTTGTGATATGCTGTTGCCATTACGTCTACTCAGCTATTACTTCTTTAATAATTTGGCTTGTTCGATGTACTTATCGATATCCATTGCCTGATAAGAACGGAAATATTTATCCTTAATTTTGGTATATGCATCAATTGCTGCATCATATTTACCTTGTTTTACCAAGATTTCTCCTGCTTGCAGTAGGAAGATGGGGCTAAGGGAATTGTTATCCGCTTCATCTGCTGCTTTCAATAACAGGGATGATGCTTTATCCATTTGTCCGAGTTGTGCGTAGCAGTTGCCCATTGCGCCTTTTATGGCTGGAGATACCATTTGGTCGTCTCCTTTGAAACTATCCAGCGCTTTTACCGCTTCATCATACTTACCGAGGTGTGCATAACACAATCCAATGTATGCTTTGGCTAAATTAGCTGCTTTGGTTCCGCTGTATTGGTCGGCAACTTTAATGAAACCGACAAAGCCGATACTATCACCATTTAACGCTTGTGCGTAAGAGTCGGCATCAAAATACTCCTGTCCTTTGAATAAGGCAGCCTGCGCTTTTTCTTCACGCGGAGCGGCATAGAAGTTTTTGTACATTACTATGCCCGCAGCAATAAGGATAATAGCTACAACGGCGCCGATAATTGATTTTTTGTTCTTGATAAGGAAAGCCTCCGATTGCGTTAATGCATCTTCTACGTTCAAGGGCTCGTTCGGTTTCTTCTGTTCTGCCATTTTTATATATTCTTTTTATTTTTATAATAGCTAATTTGACCCGCAAAAGTAACTTTTTTATAGCTATCAACGAAATTTAGGAGCATCTTTTTTTATTCTATATCTTAAAACCTCAATTTTCTTCCTATTTTTGTATCGGAATAATTGCGTTGATATGACACTGAACCGTATATCCATAGTGAATTATAAGAACTTAGAGCAAGTGGAGCTTTCCTTTTCACCCAAGCTGAATTGCTTTTTCGGGCAGAATGGCATGGGAAAGACTAATTTGCTTGATGCTATTTATTTTCTTTCTTTTTGTAAAAGTGCGGGGAATCCTATCGATTCGCAGAACATCCGTCATGAGCAGGATTTTTTTGTCATTCAAGGTTTCTATGAAGGGACCGATGGTACGGCGGAAGAAGTATACTGTGGTATGAAGAGACGTCAGAAAAAGCAATTTAAGCGCAATAAGAAGGAGTATACCCGCTTGTCCGATCATATCGGTTTTTTGCCTTTGGTTATGGTTTCTCCGGCGGATTCAAGCTTGATTGCGGAAGGCAGTGATGAGCGCCGCAAATTTATGGATGTGGTTATTTCGCAGTATGACAAGGAATATTTAGATGCATTGATTCGTTATAATAAAGCATTGATGCAGCGAAACGTGTTATTGAAAAGTGAACGTCCGGTTGAAAACGATTTGTTTCTGGTTTGGGAAGAGATGATGGCTCAGGCTGGTGAACTGGTCTTTTGTAAGCGTGATGCTTTTATCCGGGAATTTATTCCGATCTTCCAGTCATTCTATTCTTTTATATCCCAGGACCGGGAAGAGGTGGGGCTGGAGTATAATTCACATGCCCGTGGCGTTTCTTTATTGAATGTTCTTCAGGAAAGCCGAGAGCGGGATAAAATCGTTGGTCATTCTTTACGGGGCATTCACAAGGATGAACTGGAGATGTCTTTAGGGGGCTTTCCTATTAAACGTGAAGGTTCCCAGGGACAGAATAAAACTTATCTAGTGGCGTTGAAGCTGGCCCAGTTTGATTTTCTGAAGAGAAAAGGAGGGAAGGCTCCCATACTTTTGTTGGATGATATTTTTGATAAACTGGATGCTTCCCGTGTGGAGCAAATTATTAAGTTAGTGGCAGGGGACAATTTCGGGCAAATATTTGTGACAGATACCAATAGGGAACATCTGGACGACATTCTGCATAAGATAGGAGGAGATTATAAAATGTTTCAGGTGGAGCGGGGTGTTGCAACGCAGAAGAAGGAGAAAGGTCTATGAAACGTAATGATGCTGAACAAATAGGGGATATTATCCGGAATTATCTCCGGCAGGAAAGTCTGGAGACGCCGCTAAACGAGCAACGTCTTATCAACTCTTGGAAGGAAGTGCTAGGGCCTGCTATTGCTTCGTATACCCAGGAACTTTACATTCGTAATCAGATATTATATGTACATTTAACGTCTGCTGCACTTCGTCAAGAATTGATGATGGGACGTGATTTGCTGGTACAGAACTTAAACCGTCATGTCGGGGCGGTAGTTATTACCAATATTATATTCCGTTAAGTGATTATCTCAGAAATTTGATCGTATCTGTTGTGTTTATTTTTAAAGCTTTCAACTCTTCCACTGCGCGGTCGTAATACTTTGATGTTTCCAACTCTATATTATTGTGGGCATCCAGGCCGATGATAGCGGTACAGTTCTCATTGGCGGCAATATGCCAAAATTTGGGAGACGGATATGTTTCTATTCCCTGTGCTTCATTATAAGCCATATAGCCGACATTGTATTCCAGTGGAATGTTGAGGCGTGCAGCGGTACGGCAAATATGTCGGCTGATTATCGTACAATGATGATCAAATTCCGGGTACGAACGCATAAATAAATCGGGGTGTGCCAGACAAGCAAACAGTCCACTTTCCATTCCTTCAACAGCACTTTCTTCATATAAATCAAGCATATCGCGACTGTCGGTGTGTTTGCCGAAGTAGGGGAATTTTTCATCCGTGTGGTAGTGATGGTTGCCGAAGAGAATATAGTCTAATTGAAATTCCTTGATCTGTTCTTTGAGCCATGCGATGTATTCCGGAAAGTATTCGCATTCCAATCCTACTTTTATGCTGATCTTATCTTTATACTTTTCTTGAAGCGAACGTAAACTTTCTACATAGCCAGGTAATTCATCAGGAAGCATACGCATATCCGCTACATAATCCGTACGGTATTTCCATGGTGAATGGTCGGAGAATCCGAGTTCTTCATAACCTCCTTTAATAGCACTACACACAAAATCTTCATCGCTTCCTGTGGCATGCATGCATCGTGTAGTGTGGGTGTGATAATTTGTTTTCATTTGGTTGTTATAATTAGATCCATGCGGACGTCAAATGTATCCGCAGGTACTTCTTCTATCAGTTGAAAGGGAAAGCATATTCCCATTTTAAAAGCGGGGATATAGGGAAGTAAACGGTCATAATAGCCCTTTCCCCTGCCCAGACGGTTCCCTTTGTTATCGAAAGCCACTCCGGGAATAACGGCAAGGTCTATGCTTGCATAGTCAGTGAAGGTGAAGCCGATAGGTTCTTCAATGCCGAACTTACCAGTCTTCAAATCTTCAGGTCCGGTGTATACACGAAGTTCCAGATAGTTACCTCTAACGACAGGAAGTAATATGCGTTTTCTATTACTCCACTTTTGTATAAAGGAGTGCGTATCTACTTCATCTTTAAGTGAATGATATAGCAAAACAGTCTGTGCCGCCTGAAATACGGGATGCTTCTCTAATATGCCAAGTATTTCATCCGACTGGGAGTGAAGCGTAGTGGAACGATTCTGCTGGGTTTTTAAGAACGCCATACGCTGCCGCAGTTGTTTTTTTCTTTCTTTCATTCTTCTTCTCCTCCTTCAAAGGTCCTTGTTGAGGAGCTTTGGGAAATGATTCCCCGTGCTCCAGTATATCCAGTGCTTTTTGTACTGTCGGATCACTTTGATTTGCATACCGGATATAAGCTTCCTTACCCAATATGTTATAGATAATATTCCCGTATAAGTTCTTTTCTAATAGTTTATAAGACTTATGAATGAGAATATTGCGTCTTTTTATTCCCTTACTGTCGGCAAAACGAACAAACTGTTCTACGATACCTTGACGGTGCAAGTACTTTGCCAAGTCGTTTTCATCCGTATTTTCGCTCAATTTGGTGCGATTGCGGTCTGAGTATTGGAAGCTGAATTGCATGGTCAATCCTTTGTTGAGAACTTCCAATAAATAGGAAGACATTCCTGTTGTGTCCTGAGGTACAAAAATATCCGGCATTATGCCTCCTCCTCCGTAAACAGGACGTCCCAACCGTGTGGAATAACGTTCTTTTTTATTGAGTTTGATGCTATCCTTAGAGAAGAACTCTCCATGCTGATAGCGTGTCACCCAATCCATTTCATATTTGGCATCCTTTCCGTTTTCATACGGACGCTGAATGCAACGGCCCGACGGGGTATAATAGCGGGCAATAGTCAGGCGGATGGCTGATCCGTCACTAAAGTCAATTGGTTGTTGTACCAGTCCTTTGCCAAAAGAGCGGCGTCCGACAATTGTACCGCGGTCATTATCTTGTATTGCCCCTGAGAATATTTCACTGGCGGATGCCGAAGCTTCATTGACCAATACGATTAACGGAGTTTTTTGGCAACTTCCCGTTCCATTGGCATAATCTTCGGTACGTGGATATTTTCGTCCTTGTGCATAAACGATGAGTTCGCCTTCCGGTAAGAACTCATTTGCCATGCGAACCGCAGCTTCCATGTATCCCCCTGTATTATCCCGTAAGTCAATAATCAGTCCTTTGCAATTCTGATGGCTCAACTGGGCAATAGCGTTCAGTAGTTCCACATGTGAAGTACGTCCGAACTTACTTATTTGGATGTAACCGAAGTTATTATTTAGCATATAGGCGGCATCAATGGTGTTTTGAGGAATCTCTCCACGGGCAATATCGAAGTAAAGGACATCCTTTTCAGTCATGCGCTTGACGCCGATTTTCACATGGGTGCCTTTCGGACCTTTTAGTGTGTGCATAGCCTTCTCATTAGTCACCCAATCACCGACAAATGTGCTGTCGTTCACCGATACGATGCGATCACCCGCCATTAATCCCACTTTCTCTGCAGGACCTCCCTGTATGACACTGTTTACATGTATCGTATCATTCTGAATGGTGAATTGAATTCCAATGCCGCTGAAACTTCCTTCCAATTCGGCGTTTACATCATCCAGATCCTGTGCCGGAATATAAGTGGAGTGAGGGTCCAATTCCCCCAATATTTGTGGCATGGCTTTTTCCACAAGGTCAGTCATGTTAACGGTGTCTACATATTGATCGTCTATAATACGTAGCAATGCATTCAATTTATTGGATGACCCGTTGATAATGCCAAGCCGGTTTCCTGCAAAATGTCTGGCATAGAATGTTCCGATTAAAATACCTACTACTACACTGATTGCTATAATAAGAGGTGTAAAGCGGGATGCGTTTTTTGTACTCATTGTACTTTCGCTTTATAAGGTTTCAATATAAATAACTTCAATTCCTGCACGCCTCAAAAGATTAATTCCATCTTCCAAACGATACTTTTCGGAATAAACAACTCTCTTTATTCCTGCCTGAATGATCAGTTTCGAACATTCAATGCACGGTGAAGCGGTGACATACATTGTAGCACCCTCACTGCTATTATTGGAGCGTGCAATTTTAGTGATTGCATTGGCTTCAGCATGGAGCACATAAGGTTTGGTTACATTGTTTTCGTCTTCGCAAATATTTTCAAAGCCTGAAGGGGTACCGTTATATCCATCGGATATAATCATTTTATCCTTGACGATCAATGCACCAACCTGGCGTCGTTTGCAATATGAATTTTCCGCCCATATGCTTGCCATACGTATATAGCGTCTATCAAGTGCTTCTTGTTTTTCTTTAGCAGAATCATTCATTTTCTTTCAGTTGTTATTGATCTGAGGAACAAAGTTTAATACAAAAGTCCTTTGTCCTTCTTCATAATAAATGTATAGATTGCTATTGTCTCCACCATAACGTTTTGCATTTGTTATTCCAGTGAGAAAAGCTTTCCCTACGGCATTGTTTTCTGTTCCAGATGCATTAGCACTTATTGTCAATTTGTTACTTTTTCCATCGGCACTCCATTGTCCGGATATTGGGGCAGAAATAGATTGTCCGCTAAAACTTCCTCCGGTAACTCCATTTACATCAGCTCCATTGAATGTTAGCGTACAGTATTTCTCACTTTTTTGTAGCAATTGTATAAACTCTCCTTTAGCATTATTATCACCTCCCCAAAAATCCCACCAATCAAACACTCCATCTTCCGATATATAGGTTAGTTTCCACGTTTTTCCGGTGAATATTCCAATAACATCGTCTTCATTGTTGCAACTGCTTAACGATAAAAGCGCTACAGCTATAATGAATAGCTTATATAGGCCTGTATGGTAAGTATCATTTTTCCTTTTCATTGCTTGATTCCATTTCTAATTAATAATGCATCAATAGTAGGTTCTTGTCCACGGAAACGCTTATATAGCGTCATCGGGTGTTCCGTTCCTCCTTTTGAAAGGATATTTTCGCGGAACGATGCCGCAACTTCAGGGTTGAAAATACCTTTTTGTTTAAATAAGGAGAAAGCATCCGCATCTAGCACTTCCGCCCATTTGTAGCTATAGTATCCTGCGGCATAACCACCTGCAAATATATGAGAAAATTGCGTGCTCATGCAGGTTCCTTCTACGGTAGGCAGGATTTGGGCTTTTGCCCAGGCTTGCTTCTCATAATTTTCCACGTTACCTTCGAATGAAGTGTCCCGTGTATACCATGCCATATCCAATAAACCGAAACTGACTTGGCGAAGGCAAGCATAAGCCACATTGAAATTAGATGAATCCACAATGCGTTGTACCCACTCGTCTGGAATCAATTCACCGGTCTGGTAGTTCCGGGCAAAAGTGTGGAGAAATTCTTTCTCTATGGCAAAGTTTTCCATGATTTGCGACGGTAATTCCACGAAGTCCCAATACACATTGGTGCCACTTAGACTTTCATAGGTGGAATTGGCAAACATACCGTGTAAACTATGACCAAATTCGTGGAGGAATGTCTCTACTTCGTCAAACGTTAATAAAGCCGGTTTATCTTTAGTCGGTTTGGTAAAGTTGGTCACAATGGAAACTTGCGGACGACTATTGTCGCCTGTCTTCTCATCAATCCATTGGCCTTTATATTCTGTCATCCATGCACCGGAGCGTTTACCGGCCCTCGGATAAAAGTCGGTATATAATACAGCTAAGATTTTTCCGTCTTTATCGAACACGTCATAAGCTTCTACATCCTTATTATATACGGGAATATCCGGATTCTTCCTGAATGTGATACCGTACAGCCGGTTTGCCAAGCCGAATATACCTTCTTTTACTTTGCTTAGTTCGAAGTAAGGGCGGAGCATTTCGTCATCAATTTTGAATTTTTGGTCTTTCAGCTTATGAGAAAAGTAACTCCAGTCCCAGGGCATTACGGTAAAATCTTTACCTTCCAGTTGAGTAGCCAGTGACTGAACTTCTGCATATTCTTGTTTTGCTGTCGGTGTATAAGCGTCCAGCAACTGATTTAGCAATTTGTATACAGCATTGCTGTTTTGAGCCATCCGCTCTTTCAGGGTATATTCGGCATAATTCCGGTATCCAAGCAACTGCGCTATTTCCATTCGCGTATTCGCTAGTTCCCTGACTATTTCCAAATTCCCTGTTTCGTTATCGTGAGTACATCTGGTATTGTAGGCCATATAGAGCTCATGACGTAGATCACGATTATCGGCATACATCATAAACGGACCGTAACTGGGAGCCTGCAAGGTGAATACCCATCCTTCCGTTCCTTTCTCCCTGGCTGTTTCAGCAGCTGCATTGATAGCACTTTCCGGTAGTCCGGCAAGCTGGTCTTTGTGAGTCAATACTAATTTATAGTCATTTGTCTCTTTTAGCAGATTCTCTCCGAATTGTAAGGTCAGCAGGCTGAGTTTTTTAGTAAGTTCCCTGTACTTTTCTTTAGCTTCTCCCTGTAAATTGGCTCCGTTACGGATAAAATCAGTATAGCTATTTTCTAACAGTTGCTTTTGTTCTGTGGTAAGTGGAATGTTATCCTTTTGTTCATATACGGCTTTGATGCGTGAGAACAGTTTTTCATTTAAGGTGATGTTGTTACTATGTTCACTGAGCAATGGCATTATGTCTTTTGCCAGTTCCTGCAAATCATCATTTGTCTCGGCACTGAGCAGATTTCCTAATGTCGTACTCACCCGGTTCAGTAATCTGCCCGATTTTTCGTAGGCGACGATTGTATTTTCAAAAGTGGGGATTTCCTTATTATCGGTTATGGCCTCTATTTCCAGATTGTGCTGGCGGATTCCTTCTTTAATGGCTGGCTCAAAGTGTACGGTTTTTATTTTATCGAACGGTATGGTTCCGTGGGGAGTAGTATATTTTTCAAAGAAAGGGTTTTGAGCCTGCGATATACTCATCATAAGGCAAAGTAATATTAATGTTAGTTGAGACTTTATCATAATTTATAGACCAATGGAATATATTGTTTGCAAAAATGCAAAAAAAAAAGTTGATTTGGAGAAGATTATACTATCTTTTAACAAAGTATATTATACTCTGTTAAGCTTAATGCGCTTTTACTTTCCTTTGGGTTTAAGGTCGGAAGGAGGAATGCCACACTTAAGAAATAATAAAAAAAAATAAAAAGAAAGATCATAAGTTTATAGTGAATAATGATTATTTCTACTTTTGCCTTTTAATTAAGAATAAGGAAGTTATGGAAACAATGTATGATACCTTACTTCAACTGCCACTTTTTCAAGGCCTTGCAAAGGAAGACTTTACCAGTATATTGGGGAAAGTGCGATTGCATTTTACGCAACACAAATCCGGAGAAATCTTGATAAAGGAAGGATCAGTATGTAATCAATTGGTCTTTGTGTTGAAAGGAGAAATTGTTTCTTCGACATCATCCGTAGATGATTCTTACTGGTTTACCGAAGTGCTTCAGGCTCCTTGTTTAATTGAGCCCTGCTCTCTGTTTGGAATGAATACCACTTATGTATCCACTCATGTTGCATCTGCCGAAGTGCATACCATTAGCATTGATAAGTTATTTGTACTTAGCGAGTTATTTGAGTATGAGATCTTTCGTCTAAATTACATGAATATGATAAGCAACCGTTCACAAATGCTTAGAAGCCGTTTATGGGCGAAAGTTCCGGGGGATAATGTAGAAACACGTATCGTTGATTTTATTTTCTCCCATATTGAGCGGACCTCCGGAGAAAAAATCCTTAAAATAAAGATGTCTGTATTGGCCGATATAATTAATGCTACCCGGCTAAGGGTCTCTAAAGTCTTGAATGATATGCAGCAAAGAGGACTTTTGGAGCTACATCGGGGTGAAATTGTAATTCCGGAGTTTGGCAAGTTGCTTTCATAATTTCTTCTGTTAATAGCCATTATATTCCATTTGAAAGTGTAATTTTGCAAAATCAAACAAAATGATTCTTTAAATGAATATAATAAGGAACTATGCATTTACTATTTGCTTAATAATAGGCATTCTGATAGGCGGAATATGTGGAATTGTTTTTAGAGAAGGTGCCGTTGTGGTAAAGCCAATAGGGGATTTGTTCTTAAACTTGATGTTTGTCCTCATTGTCCCATTGGTTTTCTTAAGTGTTTCGTCTGCTATATATAATATGAAGCAAATGAATATGATAGGTAAAGTTGTTGTCAATATCATATTCGTATTTATCGGTTCCGCTGTGGTGGCTGCCTTAGTTGCGTATTTGCTTACCTTATTTTATAATCCGTTGGAAGGGGTTGATAAAGCTGCTATAATGGCTAACTTACCGCAACACGCGGAGGGGGTATCTTTATCTTCGGGAGGATTGTTTGTAAGCACTTTTACAGTACCTGACTTCTTACAGCTTTTTACAAAATCAAATTTGTTGCCGCTTATCCTTTTTTCCGTTTTTTTAGGATTGGCTACCGCCTATGCGGGGGAACACGGAAAAGTTGTGGCCAGCTTGTTAAATTCGGGCATGGTTGTTATTTTGCGTATGATGCGTATCATCATGTACGCGGCTCCTATTGGGCTCGGGTGTTATTTTGCCGATACAGTGGGACGAGTCGGCGGACAAATATTGAACGGTTATCTTAATGCATTTATGCTTTTTCTTGTACTTACATTTATTTGTTATGTAGGGATAAACTCGTTGTATATTTGGCTTGCCGGGGGAAAGAAAGGATTATCTACTTTTTGGCGGCATATCATTACTCCTTCGCTAACGGCGATTGCTACTTCGTCAAGTGCTGCATGCATCCCGGTGAATATCGAGGCTGCCAGGCGAATGGGAGTACCGGCTAATATTGCTGAAACAGTGATTCCTTTGGGGACCAATATGCATAAGGACGGTTCTGTGATGGGGGGAGTAATTAAGATTGTGTTTTTACTCACTATCTTCGGGCAGGATACAGGATTCTCCGGCAATGTGTTTTTTATTATCGGAGTGGCGCTGTTAGTTGGAGCGGTAATGGGAGCTATCCCCAGCGGGGGTATGACCGGGGAATTACTCATCTGTTCGGTGTTTGGTTTTTCGCCCCAGTTGGCCGGAACCCTGATGGTCATCAGTACGATTATTGATGTTCCTGCCACATTGCTCAATTCCACGGGAAATGTCGTCAGCTCGGTATTGGTTGCCCGTTTGACAAAAGGAAAGAATTGGAGAGGAACTTTAGCGGTATCTGATGAAAATCAATAAATCCATTATATAATAAGCAAGGGAATTATTCTTTTAATAATCCCCTTATTTATAGCTGTTGATGTATAGTAACCTTTTTCAGGTACTATAAATTCTCCTGTTTTATTCCCATTCTATTGTGGAAGGTGGTTTGGACGAAATATCGTAAGTCACCCGGTTTACCCCTTTGACTTTGTTGATAATATCATTGGATACCTTTCCTAGGAAATCGTAGGGTAAATGAGCCCAGTCGGCGGTCATTGCATCGGTGGACGTTACTGCACGCAGTGCAACAGCTCGTTCGTAAGTCCGTTCGTCTCCCATAACACCTACGGATTGTACGGGGAGTAAAATCACACCTGCCTGCCATACCTGGTCGTAAAGTCCCCAGTCGCGTAACCCTTGAATAAAAATATCATCTGCATCTTGCAGAATACGCACTTTCTCGGGAGTAATATCACCGAGGATACGTACAGCCAGTCCCGGTCCGGGGAACGGATGACGGGTAATCAAATGTTCGGGCATGCCGAGTTCACGGCCTACGCGGCGAACTTCATCCTTAAATAGTAGGCGGAGCGGCTCGCAAAGTTTCAGGTCCATTTTTTCCGGTAGTCCTCCCACGTTGTGATGGCTTTTGATTACAGTACCGGTGATAGATAACGATTCAATACAATCGGGGTAAATAGTTCCTTGTGCCAGCCACTTCACATCTTTAATTTTATGGGCTTCTTCATCGAATACATCAATAAATCCTTTACCTATGATTTTTCGCTTGTGTTCCGGTTCCGTTACGCCTGCCAGTTCGGAAAAGAACTTTTTGCTGGCATCAATACCTATAACATTTAAGCCGAGGCATTCGTAGTCATGCATCACATTCTTAAATTCGTTTTTGCGAAGCATGCCATGATCTACAAACACGCAAGCCAGGTTTTTACCAATGGCACGGTTTAGCAATACTGCTGCCACGGATGAATCGACTCCACCACTTAGGGCAAGTACTACTTTATCGTTACCTAACTGTTCTTTCAACTGTGCTACGGTGGTTTCGATGAACGAAGCGGCACTCCAGTCCTGTTTGCATCCACAAACATCAACCACAAAGTTTTTTAAAATCTGTGTACCGTCTTCTGTATGGAATACTTCCGGATGGAATTGTACACCCCAGATTTGTTCATTCTTTATCTGATAAGCTGCTATTTCGACTTTATCCGTTGAAGCAATCTTTTTAAAATTTTCCGGTATGTGAGTGATGGTATCTCCATGGCTCATCCATACCTGGGTGTGTTCTTTTAATCCTTTAAACAAGACATTTTCTTTGTCAAAAGAATCAAGATGTGCCCGTCCGTATTCGCGGCTTCCGGCTGGTTCTACGTTGCCTCCGCTGGTATAGGCTATAAATTGTGCACCATAGCAAATGCCTAAAATAGGATATTTACCACGCAGTTCCTTTAAGTCTATTTTAAAAGCCTTCTCGTCATAGACAGAAAAGGGGCTTCCTGATAAAATGACTCCTTTTACACTTTTATCTTCTTTTGGGAACTTATTATACGGAACAATTTCACAGTAAGTATTCAATTCGCGAATGCGGCGCCCGATGAGTTGTGTGGTTTGGGAACCGAAATCAAGGATGATAATCTTTTCCTGCATAAAGCTGTAAGGGTTTTATAAATGATGTGCAAAAATAGGAAAAAACGAGTTATTAATCGCAAGACAATCATGCTTATTTGTCGCGTTCTACTAATATTTAGAATTCTTGTCTTTTTTATCTAACATAAATCTCTTTGTTTTCATGAGTTGTAATTTCATAGGTCTATTTTTCAATATAAGCTTTTATTGACTTGATATCGCTTGATTCTGTTCTTTTATCTGTAATGTTTTTTATAAGTAAATAATTTACTTTCTTTAGAGGTTCGTTCTGATATTGTCTGAGATAATTCTGAGCAAATTATTAATAGTTTTGTGCGTAGAGTTTGTGAATTGTTGGATGAAGAGTTGTTATAGAGTTTTCCTCAGGTGATGGGTGCACTTTGGCTTAATGGGTGCATTTTTATTTGAATTTATTCTTAGTTTGCTTTGTCTACTTTGCAAAACTTTGTTTTTTCTATTCTTTAAAACTATTTAATTGTGATTTTAAGTGCATATCTAAAAACATTTTCTTACTTTTGCACCGCGTTTTAGAAATAAAGGCCTTGATAATGAGAGGTATTTCAACAAATATTATAAAACCCTTAAAAGTTTAAACAAAATGATTAAAGTAGGTATTAATGGATTCGGACGTATCGGTCGTTTCGTATTCCGCGCTGCTCAGACAAGAAACGATATTCAAATCGTTGGTATTAATGACCTTTGCCCAGTTGACTACTTGGCTTACATGCTGAAGTATGATACTATGCACGGTCAGTTCGATGGAACAATCGAAGCAGATGTTGAAAACAGCAAACTGATTGTTAACGGTAAGGTAATTCGTGTTACTGCAGAAAGAAACCCAGCTGATTTGAAGTGGGATGCAGTAGGTGCTGAATATGTTGTTGAATCTACTGGTTTGTTCTTGACAAAAGAAAAAGCTCAAGCTCATCTTCAAGCCGGTGCTAAATATGTTGTAATGTCTGCTCCTTCTAAGGATGACACCCCGATGTTTGTATGCGGTGTTAACGAGAAGACTTACGTTAAAGGTACTCAATTCGTATCTAACGCATCTTGTACTACTAACTGCTTGGCTCCTATTGCTAAAGTATTGAATGATAAATTTGGTATTACCGATGGTTTGATGACTACTGTTCACTCTACTACTGCTACTCAAAAAACAGTTGACGGTCCTTCTATGAAAGACTGGAGAGGTGGTCGTGCTGCTTCTGGCAATATCATTCCTTCTTCTACCGGTGCTGCTAAGGCTGTAGGTAAAGTTATTCCTTCATTGAACGGCAAATTGACTGGTATGTCTATGCGTGTTCCGACTTTGGATGTATCTGTTGTTGACTTGACTGTAAACTTGGCTAAGCCTGCAACATACGCTGAAATCTGCGCTGCTATGAAAGCTGCTGCTGACGGTGAGTTGAAAGGTATTCTGGGATATACTGAAGATGCAGTTGTTTCTTCTGATTTCTTGGGTGATACTCGTACTTCTATCTTCGATGCAAAAGCTGGTATCGCTTTGACTGATACATTCGTTAAAGTTGTATCTTGGTATGACAATGAGATCGGTTACTCTAACAAAGTTCTTGATCTGATTGCTCACATGGCTTCTGTAAACTGCTAATTCATTTAGTTAGAATAAAAAAAGGGAACGGCTTGAAGTCGTTCCCTTTTTTTATTCCCCTTTGAAAACCTTTATATGAGGTATACTTTTGCTACAAAAAAGCGTTGGCCTAAGGATACATTTTGACGGTCAGGTTGTTTGGCTTTCACAACAACAGATTGCTTTGTTGTTTGATACTACCCAACAGAATGTCAGCTTTACGTTAATAGCATTTTAGACGAAAGTGGGCTACAGGAAGAAGTAACTCACAAGTATTTCTTGTTAGTCCGAACTGAAACCACTTCGATTCATTAAAAACGGGGCGAGAAGGGTCTCTGGATGGGATTTGGCTGAAAGCTGAAAGCAACCTGAAACCTTGCTTTCAGCCGGAATGCCGATGTACAAAGGGATGCAGAGGCTGAAAGCAAAAACCGATGTTTTTTTAAATTCCGTCATTTAGAAGTCGTTTTTACTAAATATCCTACCTTTATCCTACATTGTCATGCTTAATGATACTTCTGTTTAATGATAGATATGTTATGTCCACTCAGTGCAATGGTTTAATGTGCAGCTTAGGGTGGAAGACTTCGTAGCCTAGGTCTGCAAGGGAGATAACCCCGGGCAATTAGGCAAATACCCCTGGGCTGCGAAGGAAATAGCCCGGGTTTACGATGAAAGTAGCCCAGATTTACGAAAGAAGTAGCTCAGGTTTGTGAAGGAAATAGTTTTGAGCTAAGAAAGATTGTCCCTAAACTGTTACGTTAAAAGCTCTGTATTGTTGGTCTTCTATTTCCAGCACACGGGGCATATAGATCCAACGTACGGGAGATATATGTCCTGCACGTTGGAGATAGAGAGCTGATAAATAGCTAAACTAAACCCTTTTCGGGTTATATTGCTCTTTTACCGTTTATTCATTGGGCAATTCAATGAAAGACATGGTCAGTTGAAGTGAAGTAGATATTGTGTTGAGACGGGATAGATGGTCTGTTGGGGGCAAGCAGATGGTTTATTCAATATCAACACATCGTCTTTTTCATATCTTTATTCACTTTGATTGGTTGCTAAGGGTTATTTTTGTAGCGCTTCAACCAGAAGCGTGATATTGGCCATGAACAACCTTACGGAAATCGCCAAAAGAATAATGCCGAAGAATTTTCGGATGATGTAAATGCCCCCCTTTCCCAAGAATTTTCGGATACGTTCTGTCATCCTGATCACAATGTACACCCATACCATGTTGAGCACCAATGCCATAATGATGTTGAGGCTTGCATATTCGGCACGGAGTGAAAGCAGTGTGGTGAAAGCACCGGCACCGGCTACCAAGGGAAATACTAAGGGTACCAATGTGGCTTCTTTCATAGGACCCTGGTTTTTAAAGATTTCCACATCCAGTATCATTTCCAAAGCCATCAGAAACAGTATGACCGCGCCGGCTACTGCAAACGACTCAATATCCACATGGAATAATTTCAAGAGCATGTCTCCTGCATAAAAAAAGCCGATTAGCAGGGCAAAAGAGATTAATGTAGCTTTCATGGCACTTACGTCCTTGCCTTTTTCCCTTAGCTCAATAATTATAGGTGTGGATCCTATAATATCAATAACGGCGAATAATACGATGAAAGCACTGATAAATTGTTGGAAGTTAAAAGTTGAAAACATAGATTCCTCCTTTTTTCTGCAAAGATAATATTTGCAATCCAAACTTCTTTATAATCCGATAATATTATATAACATATAAGTGTTACGTCCTTACAGTGCGCGGTTCATTTCTATATTTTTTATTCATTCTTCTTTTGTACTTCTCTTTTTCGTACCTTTGCCAGACTGAAAAAAGAAAGGAATGATAGTTTGTATAGCTGAAAAGCCTTCAGTGGCACGTGATATAGCAGATGTACTCGGAGCAAGGGAACGAAAAGACGGGTATATTGAGGGGAACGGGTACCAGGTGACATGGACATTCGGGCATTTGTGTATGCTCAAGGAGCCACATGAATATACGCCCGGATGGAAATCATGGAGTTTGGGGAGTTTGCCTATGATTCCTCCGCGTTTCGGCATCAAGCTAATCAGTAATCCTACTTACGAGAAGCAGTTTCATACGATTGAACGTCTCATGCAGCATGCCGACGAAATCATAAACTGTGGTGATGCCGGTCAAGAAGGGGAACTTATTCAGCGTTGGGTGATGCAAAAAGCCGGGGCTCGTTGTCCGGTGAAGCGTCTGTGGATTTCATCGCTGACCGAAGAAGCGATCCGTGAAGGATTTGCAGGATTAAAAGAGCAGACAGAGTTTCAGTCTTTGTATGAAGCCGGATTGAGCCGTGCCATTGGCGACTGGCTGTTGGGCATGAATGCCACGCGCCTGTATACCATAAAGTACGGGCAGAATAAACAAGTGCTCTCTATTGGGCGGGTACAAACCCCCACATTGGCTCTTATCGTTAACCGGCAGTTGGAAATAGAGCATTTTGTACCCAAGCAATATTGGGAGTTGAAAACGGTTTACCGGGATACGACATTCTCTGCTATAATAAAGAAAAGTGAAGAAGAACAGATTCTGGATGCAGATAAGAAAGATAACTCATCAGCGGAAACCTTGAAAGCTCCTCAAAAGGAAACCGAAAATAGAGGGATAGAACCTATTGAGGACCGTGAAAGGGGAATTGCCTTGCTTGAACAGATTAAGGATTCGCCTTTTACTGTGACAAGTGTGGAGAAGAAGCAGGGAAAGGAGTATGCGCCCCGTTTGTTCGACTTGACTTCCCTGCAAGTGGAATGTAACAAGAAGTTTGCATATTCGGCCGACGATACTTTGAAGACGATTCAGTCGTTGTATGAAAAAAAAGTGGCTACTTATCCCCGTGTAGATACAACTTTCCTGAGTGATGATATCTATCCGAAGTGTCCCGGCATATTGAAGGGATTAAGGGATTACGAAGCGTTTGTTGCTCCTTTGGCTAATGTTACTTTGCCAAAGTCAAAGAAGGTTTTCGATAACTCTAAGGTGACGGATCACCATGCCATTATTCCCACAGGACAATATCCCCAGAATCTTACGGATATGGAGCGCCGGGTGTATGATCTGATAGCCCGTCGCTTTATCGCTGCATTTTATCCCGACTGCAAGGTGGCTACGACTACGGTGCTTGGCGAAGTGGAAGGCATCGGCTTTAAGGTGACGGGAAAGCAAATTCTGGAACCCGGCTGGCGGGTTGTATTTGGAACGCCGGAGCAGCTGCAAGCCGATAAAGAAGAAAAAGGAGAAGGAGAGGATGAAAAGATGCTTCCTGCTTTTAAGAAGGGAGAAAGTGGTCCGCACATTCCTGATTTATATGAGAAGTGGACGCAGCCACCACGCCCTTATACGGAGGCTACTTTGCTTCGCGCCATGGAGACTGCCGGTAAATTGGTGGATGACGATGAGCTTCGTGATGCGTTAAAGGAAAACGGCATCGGACGTCCGTCCACTCGTGCGGCAATTATAGAAACATTGTTTAAACGCAATTATGTAAGGAAGGAGAAGAAGAATCTGATTGCCACGCCGACAGGGGTGGAACTGATTCAGCTTATTCATGAGGAATTGCTTAAATCAGCGGAGCTGACAGGTATTTGGGAAAAGAAGTTGCGTGAGATTGAGAAGCGGACCTATAATGCTTCTCTCTTTTTGGAGGAGCTCAAACAAATGGTTTCGGAAATTGTAATGAGCGTACTCTCTGATAATACGAACCGACGCATTACGATTGTTCAACCTCCCGCTCAATCGGCTACAGCCGATGCTGGTGCTGCAAAAGGGAAGAAAAGCGGAACTAAAAGTAGTGATACGTCCAAACCGAAGCGGCAGAGTAAACCGCGCAAATCAACTTCGGGAAAAGCAGCGGCTTCGGCTGCTGATACAGGTGATAGCCTGATTGGTCAAACGTGTCCGTTATGCGGAAAAGGTACGATTATCAAAGGGAAAACAGCATACGGGTGTTCTGAATGGCGGAATGGCTGTACATTTCGCAAACCTTTTGAATAGAGCTATTCCGTAAGTGTCTTCGATATTCTGAAGGTAAATGTTTCTGCGTGCAATAATAAAAAACTTGCGCTCTTATTATACTGTAGTCTGGCAAAAATATACTGTAGTTGGTAAAATAGGACTTATTGCTTTGTTGTTACAGTTTATTTTCAGCTATATATTTCCATAGGGGCGCTGCCATTAATGCCTGTTTAATCTTATCATTCTGCAGCAAATCTTTTACTTCCTGAAGGGATAGAAGATGTACACTCAGACTTTCTGTTGGTTCTAAATGTTGCTCATCTATTTTCTCTACATCTGTGGCTAGAAAGCAATGAGTGATGTTTGTATGAGTACTTGAGTTTGCCGAGATTTGCATGTATTCTTTCCACGTGCCTTTTCCATATCCGGTTTCTTCGAGGAGTTCACGTTGTGCAGAGATTAGTGGAGATTTGTCTTCTTCTTCACAGACACCTGCACAAAGTTCATGAGATGTTTCCCGCAATCCGTGCCGGTATTGCGTGATGAAGACAAACAGACCTTCACGCGTGATGGCCAGAGTATTTACCCAGTCGGGGTATTCTAGTATATAGTAAGAGGGGATATGATTGCCATTAGGTAGTACGACGTGGTCTTTACGGACTGTGAGCCAAGGCTCTTTATGTAAATAATCGCTGGAAATAATTTTCCACGGTTCTTCTAATTCTTCTTTCATAATTTGTTTTTATACTTTAAACAGCATTCCTCCGATGTTATCGGCAGAGGCTCCGGTAACAGATGAGAGACAACCAGGTTCATCTGCCAGATAAAGTGTCCCGAGAAATGCAAATATTAACGCCTCTTTATATTCAATGATTTGGCGTTCCGGGATAACAATCTTGCACGGGCAAAGTGCACTCATGCGTTCTATCAGGAATTTGTTGAAGGCACCGCCACCTGTGACCAGCATTTTTTCTTCCTCTTTCTGTTCGGAATGGTTGATGAGGACACGGGATACCTGATAGGCGGCATGCTCGTAAAACGTACGTAGCATATCCTCCATGCTTAGCTTGTACTTTTCTAACGTCGGGTAAACCAATGTTTCCACCCATTCGCGTCCGAGGGATTTGGGACCTGTCTGCCGGTAATATTCCATATTATTCAATTCATCCAATAATGGTTGGTGCACGGTGCCTCGTCGTGCGATTTCACCGTCCCGGTCAAATTCCAGCCCGATAAGCCTGCAATAATGATTGATGACATAATTGACCGGACTGACATCGAATGCGATACGGCGGTTGTTTTGTTCAAAGGATATATTTGAGAAACCTCCTATGTTGAGGCAGTAGCTGTAATCACTGAAAAGCAGACGATCGCCAATAGGAACTAAAGGAGCCCCTTGGCCACCCAGCATGATGTCTAAACGGCGGAAGTCAGAAACAGTTGGGATACCGGTTTCTGCAGCTATTGCAGCTCCATCTCCTATCTGGAACATGATGCGTTTTTGCGGTTCGTGGAATATGGTATGCCCGTGTGATGCAATAATGTCGGGGTGGAGATTGAATTCGTGTATGAATTCATTGACACGCTCCCCGAGGAACTTACCGTATGCACTATGGAAGGTGATAAACTCCAATGCGCTCATTGACTGCGCACCCGTACCTAGCTTTTGTTTTAAATCCTCCGGATAAGAATAACCTTTTGCACAGTCAATGTGAAAACTCCATTTCCCTACTTTACGGTGGAAGGTACAACAACAAACATCCAGCCCGTCAAGGGAGGTGCCGGACATTAATCCTATGGATTGAATTTGAAAATCTTTCATTGCTTGGAGAACTTTGTTCTATAAATATTTTAGGAAGGTGATGGCTATTAAAAGTCATTTTCCTTTTAGTTTATAGTAATGAACATCTCACAATAATATATATTATTTCTAATAAGATTTTAAATTATTGATAATATGTGCTTTATTGTTCATTTGATATGAATGCATAAAACATTTCTTTAGTGAAAATTCAAATGAAACTCCACAACAGCTTCAATGCCTTTCCGCAGCATGTCAAGCGGAAAGTTTTCGTTGGGAGAATGAATAGCGTTTGATTCCAGCCCGAACCCCATGAGTACTGTCTTTATTCCTAATACTTGTTCAAAGGTGGAAATGATGGGGATACTTCCTCCGCGTCGTACTGCTAACGGTTTCTTTCCGAAGGCTTTTTCAAACCCCTTTTCTGCAGCCTGATAAGCGGGCAAGGTGATGGGGCAGACATAACCTTGTCCACCGTGCATTGGCGTTACTTTAACTTGTACGGTTTGGGGGGCAATGCTTTGGATATAGTCGGCAAACAGTTGCGAGATTTTATGATGGTCCTGATGGGGGACAAGCCGGCAGGACACTTTTGCTGTGGCTTTTGAGGGAAGAACCGTCTTGGCACCTTCACCCGTATAGCCTCCCCAAATGCCACAAACATCAAATGACGGGCGGCAACTATTGCGCTCCAGCGTGCTGTAACCTTTTTCGCCAGCCAGCTCTTTTACTCCGATTGCGGCTTTGTACTTGTCTTCATGGAAGGGTATGTGTGCGATCATTTCCCGCTCCGCCTGTGGCACTTCTTCCACGTCGTCATAAAATCCGGGAACGGTGATGCGTCCGTCGGCATCGACAATTTGGGCTATCATGCCACATAAAACATTAATAGGATTGGCGACTGCTCCTCCAAAGTGACCCGAATGTAAATCACGGTTTGGTCCGGTAACCTCTATTTCCCAGTAGGCGAGTCCGCGTAGTCCAGTTGTCAATGAAGGCAGGTCGGCCCCTAGCATGCTGGTATCAGATACTAAAATGATGTCTGCTTTTAAAAGTTCCTTATGGGTTATGCAAAAAGCTTCCAAACTGGGCGATCCTATTTCTTCTTCTCCTTCGAAGATGAACTTTACGTTATTCTTCAACAATCCGTGTTTCAGTAGATACTCAAAGGCCTTGACCTGAATAAAAGACTGTCCTTTATCATCATCGGCACCTCGTGCCCAGATATGTTCGTCCCGTACTTCCGGTTCGAAAGGTTCACTTTTCCATAATTCTAATGGTTCAGGTGGCATTACATCATAATGTGCATAGATCAGTACGGTTTTTGCCGCCGGATCTACTGTTTTCTGTCCGAATACAATGGGATTCCCCTCCGAAGGCATCACTAATGCTTCGTCTGCACCTGCTTCGAGTAATAATTGCGACCAGCGCTGGGCACAGGCAGACATGTCGTCATGATGCTCCGGTTTGGCGCTAATGCTGGGTATGCGAATAAGGCTGAATAAGTCTTCCAATAGTTTGGATTCGTTATCCGCAATGTATTGTTGTATTTCGTTCATCCGGGGAAAATTTAGGTTGATTAAAGTTGGGTTGTTTTATCTATTAAATAATAATCTAGGATAGTGATTGCCGCCATGGCTTCTACAATGGGGACGGCACGGGGAAGTACACATGCATCGTGACGCCCGCGTGCTTTCATACTGGTATCTATGCCATCAATGTTAACGGTTTGTTGTTCCATTAATACGGTAGCCACTGGTTTGAAGAGAGTTCTGAAATAAATGTCTTGTCCGTTGCTTATCCCTCCCTGTATCCCACCGGAATGGTTGGTACGGGTATCAATATGACCGGCATTATTATAAAAAATGTCGTTTTGTTCGGAACCTTTCATCTTCAGTCCCTTGAAACCTTCACCATATTCGAATCCTTTTACGGCATTGATGCTGAGCATTGCGTTGCCCAAAGCGGCATGAAGTTTTCCGAATACCGGCTGTCCAAGACCTATGGGACATCCCTTGATTACACAAGTGATGACTCCTCCAATGGTATCTCCTTTCGCTTTTATTTCAGCGATAAGATGTTCCATTTCTTTAGCTTTCTCCTGATCAGGACAACGCACCGGATTGTTTTCGATGGTATCAAGATCGTACGTCGTGTAGTTTTCTTCCAACCGGATGGGACCTACTTGTGAGGTGTATGCTGTGATACGGATTCCCAGTTGTTTGAGTGCAATCTTGGCTAAAGCTCCCGCTACTACACGTGAGATGGTTTCCCGGGCGGAAGAGCGGCCTCCTCCGCGATAATCGCGTATGCCATATTTAGCCCTGTAAGTATAGTCTGCATGTGAGGGACGATACACCTCTTTTATATTATCATAATCGTTGGAGCGTTGGTTTTCGTTCCACACCATGAATCCAATGGGGCATCCAGTGGATTTTCCTTCGAAAATGCCTGAGAGAAACTCCACTTTGTCCGGTTCTTTTCGTGCGGTAGTGATGGCCGATTGCCCCGGTTTACGGCGATCCAGCTCACTTTGAATAAAATCCATATCGATCTCTATTCCTGCAGGGAAACCGTCTATAACGCCTCCGATGCCTTTACCATGCGATTCTCCGAAGCTGGTAAAGCGAAAAATATTGCCGAATGAGTTGAACATACTTATTGAGTTTATGGGTTTATATACGAAATTTATTTGCTCCGATTCCTTTCTGTAGGGGCTTTGAATGTCTAAAGATAATGATTTTATCCGAGTTATTCCTAAAAAGAATGAATAAATCATTCTATTTCCAAAACAGATAGGAGTGAATGTTTAAGATAGAATTTGAATTTTCTCAATTTGTACCGATAAAAGCAGAGGTCACTAACGGAATAGTGAAATTTCCATTAGTGACCTCTGCTTTATTTTTATGCTACAAGGATTTAGTGGCAACACCCTCTGCCACAGCAATCGTCGTCTTTATCTTCCTCTTCATTACCGCCGCATCCGCATTCACCTCCACAGCTACAGCTGTCTGATCCGCAACTACATCCGCCTCCGCTCATTGCTTTGGCCATTTCTTGCAGTTCTTCGTTAGTTGCCGGGCGGTTTTCTACGACTTCTCCGACAAAATTCAGGTCGCAACCTGCCAGGGGATGATTCATGTCCATTACGACTACATTATCTTTTACTGCCGATACGGTGCCGTTGATACGCTCTCCTTCGGAGGTCATCAGGGGAACAACATTACCTTCTACTATACGTTCGCTGTCGAACTTACCATCTACTTCGAAGATGTTTTTAGGTAAGTCTATCACATGTTCATCGTCATATTCACCATAAGCATCGGCACATGCAATAGTGAAGTTGAATTTGTCTCCTTTATTAAGTTTCTTCACTTGCTCTTCAAAAGCCTCCAAAGTCAGTCCAAGTCCGGAGATAAACTGAAAAGGATCTTCTGTAGTAGCTTCTTCCGTGAAGTCTTTTTCTCCCTCTTCAACAGAGTATAGCTTATATGCTACTGTGATGTACTTGTTTTCTATGGTGTCCATTATTACTTTTTGTTTTAATAGTTAATAAATTGATTATCATATCTCTTTTGGAAGCGGCAAAGATAAGAAATTCATTTTTAAATCAGGGGAATCTAAGAATTAAGAGGGAATTTTTAACTATATCCGAGGTGTGTTTTTTTCTTTTCCACAAGAAAAAAGACTATAGGGAGTTTGCTATAAGTTTTATTTAAACTAACAATTAATAAGGCATTTTAGTGATAGAATAAGACTTTCTGATGCTGTTTTCTTACGATTATTTATTTTTGCCTCTATTTTTTCATTAATTTATTTGGTGTTTATAAAAAAAAGCCCTTACCTTTGCAGCACGATAATAAAGAAGCAACTTTATAACAAGTAAACAAAGTTATGAACTTACATACATCTATTAGTCTAACAATCCTACATATTATTCGCGTCGTGGTGCTATCATCTAAAGCGTGAGGAAGGCTGTTATATGTATATGTGTGTTTATTAAGATATCAATTTTGGAGCCTTTCTCACATTAGTGAGAGAGGCTCTTTAATTAAAAGGAGATTTGAATATGAAACATCAGTTACGCAGTTCTTTCAGTACGCAAGGCCGTCGCATGGCAGGTGCTCGTGCTTTATGGACAGCAAATGGTATGAAAAAAGAGCAATTGGGAAAACCTATTATTGCTATAGTCAATTCGTTCACACAGTTTGTTCCTGGTCATGTGCATCTGCACGAAATAGGACAGTTGGTGAAAGGGGAAATTGAAAAACTGGGATGCTTTGCCGCTGAATTCAATACGATTGCCATTGATGATGGCATTGCAATGGGACATGACGGAATGCTTTATTCCCTGCCTTCCCGTGATATCATAGCCGATAGTGTGGAATATATGGTAAATGCCCATAAGGCGGATGCAATGATCTGCATCAGTAATTGTGATAAGATTACTCCGGGTATGTTAATGGCGGCAATGCGTTTAAATATTCCAGCCATATTCGTATCGGGTGGTCCGATGGAAGCCGGCGAGTGGAACGGACAACACCTTGACTTGATTGATGCCATGATTAAATCGGCCGACCAGAGTGTGAGTGATGCGGATGTTGCAAAGATTGAGGAGCATGCATGCCCTACATGCGGTTGCTGCTCGGGAATGTTTACTGCCAATTCTATGAATTGCCTGAATGAAGCAATCGGGCTGGCATTGCCGGGTAACGGTACTATTGTGGCTACCCATGCAAACCGTACCCAATTGTTTAAGGATGCAGCTAAACAGATTGTAGAGAATGCCTATAAATATTACAGGGATGGTGATGAAAGCGTGTTGCCCCGCAGCATTGCCACACGCCAGGCTTTCCTGAATGCCATGACGCTTGACATCGCTATGGGGGGGTCTACCAATACCGTGCTTCACTTACTGGCTGTGGCCCATGAAGCTGAGGCTGATTTCAAAATGGATGATATTGATATGCTTTCTCGGAAATGTCCTTGTCTTTGTAAGGTAGCCCCCAATACTCAGAAGTATCATATTCAGGATGTGAATCGTGCAGGGGGTATCATTAGTATTATGAATGAGTTGGCTAAAGGGAAATTGATTGATACTTCCGTTCACCGAGTGGATGGGATGACACTTGCCGAGGCTATAGACCTATATGCTATTACCAGTCCGAATGTTAGTGATGAGGCGGTTAAGAAATATAAGAGTGCTGCAGCCGGTAAATTCAATCTGGTGCTTGGTTCACAGGAAATGTATTATAAGAAGTTGGATACTGACCGCGCCGCAGGCTGTATCCGTGATTTGGAGCATGCTTATAGTAAGGATGGTGGTCTGGCTGTGCTGAAAGGAAATATAGCTCAGGATGGTTGCGTGGTGAAAACGGCAGGTGTGGATGAAAGCATTTGGAAATTTGCTGGGCCGGCTAAAGTTTTTGATTCGCAAGAAGCTGCCTGTGACGGCATCTTGGACGGTAAAGTAGTTAGCGGCGATGTTGTTGTTATTACTCATGAGGGTCCTAAAGGTGGGCCAGGTATGCAGGAAATGCTTTATCCTACTTCTTATATTAAATCACGCCATTTGGGTAAGGAATGCGCTTTGATTACGGATGGACGTTTTAGCGGAGGGACTTCCGGCTTGAGTATCGGGCATGTCTCTCCTGAAGCTGCTGCTGGTGGCAATATTGGTAAGATTAAAGACGGAGATATTATTGAAATCAATATACCGGGACGTAGCATCAATGTTAAGTTGACGGATGAAGAACTGGCGGCACGCCCTATGACTCCGGTGACTCGTACAAGGGAGGTTTCAAAGGCACTTAAAGCGTATGCCAGTATGGTTAGTTCCGCAGATAAGGGTGCCGTACGATTGATAGATTAAATTTTAATCTGAAAATAGGGTATTGGTTAGAAGGTTAGTATTTGTAAAAGAATAATTTGCAGATTATGAAAGATAATATAACAGGTGCCGAAGCATTAATGCGTTCATTGGAGCACGAAGGGGTTGATACCATCTTCGGATATCCGGGTGGTTCCATTATGCCGGTTTTCGACGCTTTATACGACTATCAAAAGAGTTTGAATCATATTTTGGTTCGACATGAGCAGGGAGCTGCACATGCGGCTCAGGGATTTGCCCGGGTGTCGGGCAAGGTAGGTGTTTGTCTGGTAACCAGTGGACCGGGAGCAACAAACACTGTTACAGGGATAGCAGATGCTATGATAGATAGTACTCCAATTGTTGTAATTGCAGGACAGGTGGCTACCGGATTCTTAGGTACGGATGCCTTTCAGGAGGTCGATCTAGTGGGTATTACCCAACCTATTTCAAAATGGAGCTATCAGATCCGGCGTGCGGAAGATGTAGCTTGGGCGGTATCGCGGGCTTTTTATATAGCACGAAGCGGACGTCCCGGACCTGTGGTGCTTGACTTTGCCAAGAATGCACAAGTGGAAAAAACAGATTATGAACCTGTTGAGGTGGATTATATTCGTAGTTACGTACCCACTCCGGAAATGGATATGCATGAGTTACAGCAAGCTGCCGATTTAATTAATAGTGCCGAGCGTCCCATGGTTCTGGTTGGTCAGGGTGTGGAATTGGGAAATGCCCAAGAGGAACTTAAGACCTTTATAGAGAAAGCCGGAATGCCAGCTGGTTGTACATTACAAGGGCTTTCTGCCTTACCTACGGGGCATCCGTTGAATAAAGGAATGCTGGGTATGCATGGAAATCTCGGTCCTAATGTTAACACGAATAAGTGCGATGTACTTATTGCTGTGGGAATGCGTTTTGACGACCGTGTAACCGGTAAGCTGGCTACTTATGCCAAACAGGCGAAGGTTGTCCACTTTGATATTGATCCGGCGGAAATAGATAAGAATGTAAAGGCTGATGTGGCGGTTTTGGGCGATTGTAAGGAGACACTTGCTGAGGTAACCAAACTTCTGAAGCCGGCTACCCATACGGAATGGGTCGATAGTTTCCAGGTTTATGAAAAAGTGGAAGAGGAGAAAGTGATTCGTCCTGAATTACACCCTGCCGGTAAATCCTTGAGCATGGGTGAAGTGGTGCGGGTCGTCAGTGAAGCGACTAAGCATGAAGGCGTACTGGTTACTGATGTCGGTCAGAATCAGATGATTGCCGCCCGTTACTTTAAATATACCAAAAATCGCAGCATTGTAACCTCCGGTGGTTTGGGTACGATGGGATTCTGTTTGCCAGCCGCTATTGGAGCAACTTTCGGCACTCCGGAACGTACGGTGTGTGCCATTATGGGAGACGGAGGTTTGCAAATGTGTATTCAGGAATTGGGTACTATAATGGAACAGAAGGCTCCGGTGAAGATTATCGTCTTGAACAATAATTATCTGGGTAATGTGCGTCAGTGGCAGGCTATGTTTTTCAATCATCGCTATTCGTTTACTCCGATGATGAATCCCGATTATATGAAGATCGCTTCTGCCTATGATATTCCTTCACGTCGTGTCATGACTCATGAAGACTTGGGTGCTGCTGTAGAAGAAATGCTTGCAACGGATGGTCCGTTCTTGCTGGAAGCTTGTGTGGAAGAAGAAGGCAATGTCTTGCCGATGACTCCTCCGGGTGGTTCGGTGAACCAGATGTTGTTGGAGTGTTAAGTACAGGAAGATGAAAATAGCAGATGTAAATTATAAAAAAGACTAACGTGGAAAAAACATTATATACTATTATTGTTCACTCCGAGAACTTTGCCGGTTTGCTCAATCAGGTTACCGCAGTGTTTACCCGCCGGCAGATTAACATCGAGAGTTTGAATGTATCGGCTTCCTCCATTAAAGGGGTGCACAAATATACGATTACTGCATGGACGGATAAGGATACGATAGAGAAAGTGACCAAACAGATTTCCAAGAAGATAGATGTGCTACAGGCACACTACTTTACGGATGATGAGATTTATCAGCATGAAATAGCTCTTTACAAACTGTCCACTCCTACATTGGAGGAGAATCCCGAGGCGTCGAAAGTGATTCGCCACTACAATGCCCGCATCGTGGAAGTTAATCCCGTGTTTGCCATTGTGGAGAAGAATGGAAAGAGTGAGGATATTACGGCTCTTTATGAGGAATTGCGTGATATGGGGTGTGTGTTGCAGTTTGTACGTTCGGGCCGTGTGACCATTACAACCAGTTGCTTTGAACGGGTCAACGAGTATTTGGCGGATAGGGAAGCTAAATATAATGAACGGAAGCAAAAGGCGACAGAAGGAGCTAAGGCATGAGTGAATCGGATAAAATAGGTATTTATCATTTTGTTGCCGAGCCTTTTCATGTAGACTTTACGGGGCGACTGACAATGGGAGTACTGGGTAATCATTTGCTTAATTGCGCAGGATTTCATTCCACCGACCGGGGATTTGGAATAGCTACTTTGAATGAAGACAATTATACCTGGGTGCTTTCACGTCTTGCCATTGAGTTGGATGAAATGCCTTATCAATACGAGAATTTTACGGTTTGGACATGGGTGGAGAATGTTTACCGCTTGTTCACTGATCGTAATTTCGCTATTCTGAATAAGGATGGGAAGAAGATTGGTTATGCACGCTCCATCTGGGCAATGATTAATATCAATACACGTAAGCCTGCCGATTTACTGGCTTTGCACGGGGGAAGTATTGTGGATTATGTGTGTGGCGAACCTTGTCCCATTGAAAAGCCTTCCCGTATAAAGGTGGCTTCCACCAAGTCGTTAGGAGAGGTAAAGGCCCGGTACAGTGATATTGATATTAACGGTCATGTAAACAGTGTTCGTTATATTGAACATATTCTGGATTTGTTTCCGATAGAATTTTACCGTGAAAAGCGTATTCGTCGTTTTGAGATTGCTTACATAACGGAAAGCTATTATGGAGATGAACTGACTTTCTGCCGTGATGAAGTTGGCGATGGAGCTTATGATATTGAAGTCAGAAAGAATGGTCAGGAAGTTGTTTGCCGCTCAAAAGTGATTTTTACAGCGCAGTGAAAAGATTTGTAGAGAAATAAATTATTATATATCAATTGGCATTAAGCCACAAATAAAAATTAAAAAAAATGGCACAGATGAATTTTGGCGGTGTTACTGAGAATGTGGTAACCCGTGAAGAATTTCCATTGGAAAAAGCTCGTGAAGTATTGAAAGACGAAGTAATCGCCGTAATTGGTTATGGTGTACAAGGCCCTGGTCAATCGTTGAACTTGCGTGATAACGGCTTCAACGTAATTGTTGGTCAACGTCCGGGTAAGACTTTTGATAAAGCTGTTGCAGACGGATGGGTTCCGGGAGAAACCTTGTTCGGTATTGAAGAAGCTTGCGAAAAAGCTACTATTATTGAAGTATTGTTGTCCGATGCTGCCCAAATAGCTTGCTGGCCAATGATAAAGAAAAGCTTGAAGCCAGGTAAGGCACTGTATTTTTCTCATGGTTTCGCTATTACTTATAAAGACCGTACAGGCATTGTTCCTCCTGCAGACGTGGATGTTATTATGGTTGCACCAAAAGGATCCGGTACTTCTCTCCGTACCATGTTTCTTGAAGGTCGCGGTTTGAACTCTTCATTTGCTATCTTCCAGGATGCCACTGGTAAGGCTTGGGATCGTGTAATCGCTCTGGGTATCGGCGTTGGTTCCGGTTACTTATTCGAAACGACCTTCAAGAGAGAAGTTTATTCAGACCTGACTGGTGAACGTGGCACATTGATGGGAGCTATTCAGGGATTGCTACTTGCCCAATATGAAACTTTGCGTGAAAACGGTCATACTCCGTCTGAGGCTTTTAACGAAACCGTAGAAGAGTTGACTCAGTCATTGATGCCTCTTTTTGCGAAGAAAGGTATGGACTGGATGTATGCTAATTGCTCTACTACAGCTCAACGCGGTGCACTCGACTGGATGGGCCCGTTCCACGATGCTACCAAACCTGTATTTGAAAAACTGTATAGTGAAGTAAAGCAAGGTCATGAAGCACAACGTTCTATTGATTCCAACTCTCAACCGGATTACCGTGAGAAGTTGAATGCCGAACTGAAAGCATTGCGTGATAGCGAAATGTGGCAGGCTGGTGCAGTGGTTCGTAAATTGCGTCCTGAAAATAGCTAATTTTCTTTCAATTTTTAAATAAAATGAAATGTAAAGGCTGCTCCCAAAGGGGTAGCCTTTTATTTTTTGTTTATAGCGGTGCAGTAAAGAAGAGAAAAATGCATTCTTTATATAAGAACTTTTAAAGCTGAAACTTATGAATATTCAAAAAGCATTAGGAATAGTTCTGCTATTCTTTTCTGCAATCAACTTGGCAAGCTGTGATAAAGACGATGAAATTCAAATCGGTCAATTAACTACGGGAAAATGGACAATCTGGAATGATGATCCTAATTTGGCTATGGATAGTTCTGTTGATTATACCTTTAATGCGGATGGTACATGTTTACTTTATACCTCCAGCTTTTTGAGTGATGATAGTCATACTTACGAACTGCATTATGTAGTGAGTATAGATAACGAGCTTTTGACAATATATAAGGATGATATGCATCAAAGGGAAAATGAAATAGGTGCAGGACAGTTTAATATCAAAAAACTGACGTCTAAGGAGATGATACTGGAAAGTGTTGATGATAGGAATGAAAATATGAAACTTCGAAAATTCTAAACTTTTCGTCTGATATGGAAAGAGGTTCGCTTAAAAAGCTGATGAGACTTACGACTTGCCAATAGTACGGATCTGGTGAAATAAGCCCTAAATAACGGAATTTTAAATAACTGCGGTTTTTGCTTTCAGCTGCTGTATCTCTTTCTGTATAGGCATTCCGGCTGAAAGCAAAGTTTCAGGTTGCTTTCAGCTTTCAGCCTTATCCTTTACTTTTCTCTTTTTGTTCGGTTGTGATTATTTGGGGTTATACGTAAATATGACGGACAAAATCCTCTATCAGACGAGTAAAAGACATGGTTCGTTAGAGTGAAACAGATATGCTGTTGAGGCCCAATAGATTATCTGTTGATGTCTGGTAGATGGTCTGTTGACCGTCAACACATAGTCTCTTTTGCCTTTGCATTAAATTAGCTCTTACTATAATTTATTATACTCTTGGCTTATTGATTTTTGCTCTTAGCATATGGAATTATTGCAAGGGCTAATTTTATCTTACCGTTTACGAGTCATTCTCTCACTTAGAGTGTGTCTTTTATACTTCTACGAAGGTATGTCTAGGCTAAAAAAACTATTCTGAAGAGTTACAGATTATAACTAATGCGTAAAAAAGTTCTATCAAGCTCTATTTCTGAGCAATAATATGGCTTTTCTCTCTACTGATAAGAGTCATCAAGTTTCAAATTAAAAGTTACTTTTCTTTCAAATTGAGTTTTTGCATATTTTGAGGGATCGTTTTCTTTAATGAAGACTACTTTTATTTATTTCTGCAATGTATTCCAGTAACTTGCGATAAAAAGGATGGTGACTCATGGTAGGAGCATCCCCCAAAATAACTAGTTTCATGCGGGCGCGGGTAATGGCAACATTCATACGGCGAAGATCTTTTAAGAATCCTATCTGCCCGTCGTCGTTGGCACGTACCAAGCTGATAAAGATAACATCCCGTTCCTGTCCCTGAAATCCGTCTACTGTATTTACGGTAATTAAACTGTAATATGGGCGTAGAGTAGCGCTTGTCTTGATTTTACTACGCAGATACTGCACCTGGGCCTTATAGGGAGAGATCAATCCGAAGTCAATTTGCTCGTCAAGAATGCGGTGACCTCCAATGTGATGGATGTATGTTTCCAGTTCTTTCAGCAATAAATTTGCTTCTTCCCGATTGATCCGTCCGAAAGTTTCTCCTACAAATTCTTCTTTAAATTCCATATCAGATGTGTCTATCCAACTGATGGGTGTATCCAGATCGAGAATGCCACGGTGGCGTACTTCCGGAGCAGCTTCCAATTCTCCGTTGTAGAACCATTCGGAAGGGAAGTGCATGATGCTTTCGTGCATCCGGTATTGTACTTTGAGTAAGGATACGACGGAAGGCTTTGAGGCAACAACCTCTTCCATTAGCGTTCGTTCCAGACCGTTGCGTGCAGCTTCGTAACATTTAATCGTGGCTGGTAGTTGGCAATGGTCGCCGGCCAGTATCACCCGGTCTGCTTTGCGGATGGCTATCCAGCAGGCGGCTTCCAATGCTTGTGCGGCTTCGTCTATAAACAGCGTGCCGAAATGCCTTCCATTCAATACGTGATGGCTACTGCTTACAAGGGTAGAGGCTATGACGTGGGCATTGTCGAAGATGTCGGCATTGATTTGTATTTCCAGTTGGGTGCCACGGTCGCGTAGACGGCTCATCCGGCTACGCATCCCTTCCCGCTCTTCGTATGTTCCCCGTCGTAAATGTTTATGGAGTTCGCGGATATTCTTTCGTATGCTCCACAGCTCGGGATAAGCGGGATGGCTTTCAAAACGTCGTTCGTACGTGAAAGAAAGCATTTTGTCAGTCACCCTGGTGGGGTTGCCTATGCGCAATACATTCACTCCCCTGTCCGTGAGCTTTTCGCAGATCCAGTCCACCGCCATGTTGCTTTGAGCACAAACCAGTACCTGTGGTTCACGATGCAAGGTTTCATAGATGGTTTCCACAAGAGTGGTTGTCTTTCCTGTTCCCGGAGGTCCGTGTACAATAGCCACGTCACGGGCACAGAGCACTTTATTGACTGCGGACTCTTGTGCAGAATTCAACCATGGAAAACGGACGGGGTAAAGCTCTCTGAAACCGGGTTTTGCAGTTCCTAACAGAATGTCTCGTAGCTCGGCCAATCGGTTGTCTTTAGCCTGGAGTACATCGGTCAGTGCACCGAACATGGTTTGATAGGATGTCTCATCGAAATAGAGCTGAATGCCTAAATGGTCGCAACTTTCCACTTCCATAGCGGCACCGGCTCCCGGTATAATGATAGCCATTCGTGCTTCGCTTGCGTAGCTTACGGTGGCCGTGAAGTTGAAGTAAGTGATTTGACCGTCGGCTGATTGCCGGAAAAAACAAACGGGACGACCGAATTCGAAGTTGTGTTCTATATCGGTATCTTCTGTTCGCGTTATCTCTAAAATAAATTGATTTAGTGAATTATAATAAGTGCGTCCCGGAGTCACCGGGTACCAGCAGAGCCCCCGCTTTACCTTGCGGGCTATCCCCATGGTTTCTGTTTGTCGCTTGAATTCTTCTTTTTCGTATTCATACTCCATGCGTAGCAACATCTGCTGTTTTTGGAGATGCTCGGTAGGGTTGTTTATATTTTGCCGGTTCATGGCCACAAAGGTAGCTAATCTTTAATTTTTGTGCGAAGAAATGCTCCGATTTGTTAAACCAATTGGCTTATTACTTGTTTAATGTGTAATTCTGTTATCTTTTCAATATTCTAATATACAGTATAAGTGGTATGGTATATGATGTAACAATGCTAAAGGCTTTTTATGCCGGCTATGGAAGCAAACTGGCCGATGTACGAGCAAAACTACAACGCCCGTTGACATTGGCGGAAAAAATTCTCTATGTTCATTTATATGATGGGGGAAAAGTGAAGAACTATACGCGGGGGAACGATTATGTAAATTTTCGTCCCGACCGTGTAGCGATGCAAGATGCCACGGCACAGATGGCATTGTTGCAGTTTATGAATGCAGGGCGTGATAGGGTTGCAGTACCTTCGACGGTTCATTGTGACCATCTCATTCAAGCCTATAAAGGAGCAAAGGATGATCTTGCCATGGCAACTAAAACAAATGAGGAAGTCTATAACTTTCTGCGTGATGTTTCTTCACGTTATGGTATTGGTTTCTGGCAACCTGGAGCGGGAATCATACATCAGGTTGTACTTGAAAATTATGCGTTTCCCGGTGGTATGATGATCGGGACGGACTCTCATACTCCTAATGCCGGAGGGCTGGGTATGGTGGCTATTGGCGTTGGTGGCGCCGACGCGGTAGATGTGATGACTGGTATGGAATGGGAGTTAAAGATGCCCCGTCTTATCGGTGTTCATTTAAAGGGAACGTTAAGCGGATGGGCTGCACCAAAAGATGTCATCTTGAAATTAGCCGGAATTCTGACCGTAAAAGGTGGAACAAATGCCATCATCGAATATTTCGGTCCGGGAACAACTTCTTTGTCCGCTACTGGTAAAGCGACTATCTGTAATATGGGAGCTGAAGTGGGAGCTACGACCTCGCTCTTTCCTTATGATGATCGTATGGCTACCTATTTAAAAGCTACCGGTCGCGAAGAAGTGGCGGCGATGGCCGGTACCGTAGCTGATAATCTTAAAGCAGATGATGAAGTCGTGGCAAATCCCGAAAAGTATTATGACCGTGTCATTGAAATTGATTTGTCTATACTTGAACCTTATATTAATGGGCCTTTTACTCCCGATGCGGCAACTCCTATTTCTGAGTTTGCAGCCAAAGTGAAAGCAAACAACTATCCCCGGAAGATGGAAGTGGGACTGATAGGCTCCTGCACCAACTCTTCCTATCAAGATTTGAGCCGGGCTGTTTCTTTGGCGGAACAAGTTGCCGACAAAGATTTGAAAGTTGCCTCGCCGCTGATTGTAAATCCCGGTTCCGAACGGATTCGGGCTACTGCAGAGCGCGATGGGATGATTGCAGCCTTTAAAAAAGTAGGAGCCACAATCATGGCGAATGCCTGTGGTCCTTGTATCGGTCAGTGGAAACGTCATACCGACGATCCTACACGAAAGAATTCCATAGTGACTTCATTCAACCGTAATTTTGCCAAACGTGCGGATGGCAATCCCAATACTCATGCTTTTGTAGCTTCTCCCGAGCTGACTATGGCACTTACAATTGCCGGAGATCTTTGTTTCAATCCGCTGAAGGATACGTTGGTAAACAAGGAAGGCAAAGAAGTAAAATTGAGTGAACCGTTAGGGGACGAACTTCCTGCTCATGGATTTGAAGCTGGGAATGAAGGGTATATTGCGCCGGGGGATTCGAGAGTGGAGATAAAAGTAAATCCCGATTCGGAGCGCTTACAGCTTTTAACACCTTTCCCAGCATGGGATGGGCACGATTTACTAGACATGCCTCTGTTGATTAAAGTACAGGGTAAGTGTACTACTGATCATATATCCATGGCCGGACCGTGGCTTCGTTTTCGCGGTCATCTGGAAAATATCTCTGATAACATGTTGATAGGAGCGGTCAATGCTTTTAACGGTGAAACAAACAAGGTTTGGAATCGATTGACTGACAAGTACGATGGTGTTTCTGCCACAGCCAAGCAATATAAGGCACAAGGCATTCCCTCAATAGTAGTTGCCGAGGAAAATTACGGGGAAGGCTCGAGCCGGGAACATGCGGCTATGGAACCGCGCTTTTTAAATGTCCGGGCTATTTTAGCCAAGAGTTTTGCCCGTATCCATGAAACGAATCTGAAGAAACAAGGCATGTTGGCATTGACTTTTGTAGATAAGGCGGATTATGATAGGATTCAGGAACACGATAGATTATCCATCACCGGACTGAAAGAACTTGCACCCGGTAATCATCTGACTGCAATTCTGCAACATGAAGATGGAACGATCGAAAGTTTTGAAGTTCAACATACATATAACCAACAACAGATCGCCTGGTTCCGTGCCGGATCTGCTCTTAATGCAAGATAAAAAATGAGCAAAATCACCATGCAATCCGATGGTACGCTGTTAGTACCTGATGAGGTTACCGTACCGTTTATTACCGGCGATGGAGTAGGGGCTGAAATAACTCCATCCATGCAAACTGTCGTTAATGCCGCTGTTCGTAAGGTTTACGAAGGTAAGCGCAGTATTGAGTGGAAAGAAGTTTTGGCAGGTGAACGGGCCTTTAATAAAGTAGGTTCTTGGTTACCTGATGAAACAATGAAAGCTTTTCAGGAATATCTCATTGGTATTAAGGGCCCTTTGACTACTCCTGTAGGGGGAGGAATTCGTTCGCTGAACGTAGCTTTACGTCAGACTTTGGATCTTTACGTTTGTCAGCGTCCCGTGCGTTGGTTTAAAGGTATACACTCTCCTGTGTTGCATCCCGAAAAAGTAGATATGTGTGTATTCCGCGAAAATACGGAAGATATCTATGCTGGTATTGAGTGGGAAGCTGGTACGCCAGAGGCGGAAAAGTTCTATCGCTTTCTGCATGAAGAAATGGGCGTGAAGAAAGTTCGTTTTCCCGAAACTTCTTCTTTTGGTGTCAAACCAGTGTCCAAGGAAGGAACGGAGCGTTTGGTACGTGCGGCTTGTCAATATGCGCTCGATCATCATTTGCCCTCCGTGACGTTGGTTCATAAGGGTAACATCATGAAGTTTACTGAAGGAGGATTTAAGAAGTGGGGATATGAATTGGCACAGCGGGAATTTCCAGAGGCTTTAGCTGACAGGCGTTTGGTGATTAAAGATTGCATTGCAGATGCTTTTCTGCAAAACACTTTGTTGATACCTGAAGAATATTCAGTCATAGCAACCTTAAACCTGAATGGTGATTATGTTTCCGACCAATTAGCAGCTATGGTGGGTGGCATTGGAATAGCTCCGGGTGCGAACATCAATTATAAAACGGGACATGCCATCTTCGAAGCAACGCATGGTACAGCGCCTAATATAGCAGGGAAGGATGTGGTAAATCCATGTTCCATTATCTTGTCTGCCGCAATGATGCTCGAATATTTAGGTTGGAAAGAAGCAGCTTCTTTGATCGAAAAAACTTTGGAACAAAGTTTCCTTGAATCTCGTGCTACCGCTGATTTGGCTCGCTTTATGCCTGGTGGAATTTCTTTATCCACTTCCGCGTTTACGCAAGAGATTGTAACGCGGATTGAAAAATAAAATTAACGATTAAAACGATAAGAATTATGAAGAAAGAGTATTTAATTTATAAGCTTTCGGAATCTATGAAAGAAGCTGTTAAGATTGATACGGATTTGTTTTCCAAGTTTGATGTGAAGCGTGGTTTACGCAACGAAGATGGTACGGGAGTATTGGTTGGATTGACCCGTATTGGTAATGTCGTAGGGTATGAACGTATTCCTGGTGGAGGGTTGAAACCCATACCGGGTAAGTTGTTCTATCGTGGATATGATGTAGAAGACATTGTTCATGCCATGATTAAGGAAAAACGGTTTGGCTTTGAAGAAGTTGCTTATCTATTGCTTTCCGGCTGTTTACCCGATAAAGAAGAATTATCTTCATTTCGTGAGCTGATTTATGATAATATGCCTCTGGAGCAGAAGACGAAAATGAATATCATAGAATTGGAAGGTAGTAACATTATGAACATCTTGGCGCGCAGTGTGCTGGAAATGTACCGTTTTGATGCCCGTGCTGATGATACTACGCGGGATAACCTGATGCGCCAAAGTATTGAGCTTATCTCTAAATTCCCTACCATCATAGCTTATGCTTACAATATGCTTCGTCATGCTACTTTCGGACGCTCATTGCATATTCGCCATCCGCAGGAGAAGCTTTCCATAGCTCAAAATTTTCTCTACATGTTGAAACGTGATTATACGGATTTGGAAGCACGTACGCTTGACTTATTGTTGGTGCTTCAGGCAGAACATGGTGGTGGTAATAATTCTACCTTTACGGTACGTGTCACTTCTTCTACCGGTACAGATACTTATTCATCCATTGCAGCAGGTATCGGTTCCCTGAAAGGCCCGCTTCATGGAGGTGCCAATATCCAGGTAGCTGATATGTTCCATCATTTGCAGGAGAATATTAAGGATTGGAAGAATGTAGAAGAAATAGATACTTATTTCACCCGTATGTTGAATAAGGAAGTATATGATAGATCCGGCTTGATTTATGGTATAGGTCATGCTGTGTACACAATTTCCGATCCGCGTGCTGTTTTATTGAAAGAACTGGCTCGCGACCTTGCACATGAAAAAGGCAAAGACCGTGAATTTGCTTTCCTTGAACTATTAGAGGAACGCGCTATTGATACTTTCGGTCGTGTAAAGAATAACGGTAAAACGGTTTCGAGCAATATTGATTTTTATTCAGGTTTTGTTTATGAAATGATAGGATTGCCTCAGGAAATATTCACCCCTTTATTTGCAATGGCCCGCATTGTGGGCTGGTGTGCGCATCGTAACGAGGAATTGAATTTTGAAGGAAAACGTATTATTCGTCCGGCTTATAAAAATGTTTTGGAAGGGACTTCTTATATTCCGATAAAAAAGAGATAAAATTTTCTTGTAGAAATTGATTAAAAAGATCCATTGGCGGCATCAATTCAATATCTGATTTGAGTTGCCAATGGTTTTTTTATAAGATGTGGCATAATAGCTGTTACTATTTATGGTATTGGCTGGGGGTGACTCCAAATTTCTTCTTAAAGCTTGTAGAAAAATGAGATAAAGTGGAAAATCCTGTCATATCAGCTGTCTCTGAGACATTTTGTTTCCCTTCTGTTATTAATTCAGCAGCACGATTTAGCTTATAAGTTTTGAAGAAAATACTTGGATTTTCTTCGGTTAGTTTTTTCACCTTATAATAAAATTTGGCGCGGGAGATTTTTAAAATTTCCGTCATATCTGCAATATCCAGTTCCGAATTAGAAAGTTCATTTTCCATTAGTTTATATAAATCGGTCATGAATGAATTATCTTGTGGTGAAAGTATATTTTCGCCTATTTTATCTGTTTTTGTAGCTTCTCCTAGAAGGTTTCGTACTTTCTCTCTATTTCGTAATTGTGATTTGATAAGAACAAGTCAATATTTAGGATCGAAAGGCTTAGTAATATAAGCATCTGCGCCAGTGTTTAGACCTTCCACTTGGATTTCCACTGTTACTTTGGCTGTTAGCAAGATGATGGATATATGATATATTTGCAAAGTCACTTTGATTTGTTTGCAGAGCTGACAACCGTCGTCTCCGTGCTTTCGAGAAAGTGAATCTGGAACCGGGAGAAAGCAAAACCGTCACTTTAAAAGTGAAAGCTTCCGATTTGGCTTTTGTCGGCTATGACGGTAAGTGGATTCTCGAGAAAGGAGATTTCCGTATTCAAGCCGGTGGCCAAACCGTGAACATCTATTGCAACGATACCAAAAAATGGGATACTCCGAATAAATAAAGGGAGACTATTCTGATACCAACCGGTTACAGACCAATATTCAATACGGGTCTATAACCGGTTTTTTATGTCTGCATCTTCGTGACTGATGGAATCTTTTGTTTTGAACTGAAAATAAAATGCAATATTCATATGAAAAATGCAGTATTTGAAGAACTAAATGCGGGTTTAACCTATGGATTTGATGCTAAAAATCGTATCTTTCGGCAGTTCTAGAGCACGACCCGATTTGACAATTGATTAAATTCATACTCTAATCTCCGGCTCCGGAAAAGCAATTATTGAACCAATACTTAAGAGAGAAAAAATGAATAGATTGAAAATCTGGGGATATGCCCTGTCTTTATGCTGTGGCGGACTGTTGCCGTTGGGTGCGCAGCAAACAGCATTGAAGTTCAATACAAACAAAAAGTTTAAAATCGTCCAATTTACCGATGTCCATTGGGTACCTTCCAATCCGGCTTCGCAAGAGGCTGCCGAAAGAATGGGAGAGGTGCTAGATGCTGAAAAGCCCGACTTGGTGGTTTATACCGGAGATCTTGTCTTTGGTAAGCCGGCTGCCGAAGCATTGGACAAAGCTTTGGAACCGGTCATCTCACGTCATCTTCCGTTTGCCGTTACTTTTGGAAATCATGATGACGAGCAGGATATGACGCGCAAACAGTTGTATGATCATATTAAAAATAAGTCTGGTAACCTGACCAATACCGTTAAAGGGCTCTCGGGAGTAACCAACTATATTCTGCCCCTGAAATCATCCGATGGTAAAAAGAATGCATTTATTCTATATGTCTTTGACAGTCACGCCTATTCTCACCTGCCGCAAGTTAAAGGATACGATTGGATCAAACCCGATCAAGTAGATTGGTATCTTAAGAATAGTGCCGCCTTCACCGCAGGCAACGGTGGACAACCACTCCCTGCGTTGGCCTTTTTCCACATTCCTTTCCCGGAATATAATGAAGCGGCACAAGATGAAAATGCACAGCTCATGGGGACTCGTAAGGAAAAAGCCTGCTCTCCCCAGATCAATACCGGATTGTTTGCTGCTATGCTGAATGCTGGCGATGTGATGGCTACCTTCGTCGGGCATGATCACGTCAACGATTACGTGGCATATTGGAAAGGCATTCTTTTGTGCTATGGCCGTTTTACCGGTGGTAACACGGTTTATCACGATATCCCCGGTGGTAATGGCGCCCGTGTCATCGAACTGACCGAAGGAGAACGCTCCTTTAAAACGTGGGAAGTCCTTAAAGGCGATAAAATCATTAATGAGGTTAATTTCCCCGCCGACTTTAAACGGGGAGAGTAGCTTTCTGTCTACTTATTGCTTGAACAAATTTATCTTCTTTTTTGTTAAAATACAAAAAACAAGAACGGCTCCGATAACTGTATCCGGATGCAGCCAAACATGGAGCACGTTCTTGCCTGATATTTTATCGAACTAAAAAGAATAAAAATTATGATGAAGCAATTATTCGTGACGGCATGTTTACTCCTGGCGGGTACACAAGTCTTTGCGCAATCCGAACCGGCATATAAAAAAGGTACGTTTTATGCGTTCTGGGGGTGGAACAGGGGAGCATATACCAATTCCGACATTCACTTCAAGGGAAGGGACTATAACTTTACCTTACATGAAGTAAAATCATCCGACAAGCCATCAACATTCAGCTATCACAACTATTTCCAGTTGAACAGGGTTACCATTCCCCAAACCAACTTTCGTATCGGTTACTTTATTAAAGATAATGTAGCCATTACCATCGGTGTGGATCACATGAAGTATGTGATGGACCAGAATCAGACGGTGGATATTGACGGGCGCGTACGTTCCCAGTTTCAAGACCGTATCAATGACGGTGCCATTAAACTCACCGAGGACTTTCTTACTTTTGAACATACCGACGGACTGAATTATATCAACTCCGAAGTGGAATTCTATAAAAACTACTATCAGCGCGGCATTCTCAAAGTCAACGGATTACTTGGCGGAGGTGCCGGTGTTCTCATGCCCAAGACCAATGCCATGTTAATGGGAGAGGACCGCCATGACGCCTTTCATATCTCCGGTTTCGGATTGAGCGCCAAGGCAGGTGTCGATATCTTGTTGTGGAACCTCTTCTTCCTCCGTTCCGAACTCAAGGAGGGATATATCAATATGCCCGGCATACGTACCACCAAAAGCAGTTCCGACAAAGCTAGCCAACACTTCTTTTTCGGTGAGTGGACCTATACCTTCGGTTTCAGCTGGCATTGGTAACAGAACAAAAAATAGATTTATGATGTTATTCTCCTATCAGCCGGTGAATGTCTGTTGCATTTCCCGGTTGCCGGTCAAATCATAATTAGAAAATTGAAACAATGATCAGGAAAATAGCGCTAATGATTGCGCTTGTGGCGGTGGCTACGGGTGCTTTGGGGCAAGTTCCTCGCTTGGATGAGGCTGAAGCTTCGGCTAAAAAGGAAAATAAACTTATCCTGCTTAAATTCTCGGGGTCCGACTGGTGCGCCCCATGTATCCAACTTCAAAAGGTGATTATAGACGATCCCGCATTTGTAGCTTTTGCCAATCAGAAGCTCGTTCTGTTACTAGCCGATTTTCCGCGGCAAAAGAAGCACCGACTTTCTGCGGAATTGCAGCAACAAAACGACAAGCTTGCGGAACAGTACAATCCTAAAGGTGAATTTCCTTATATGGCCTTACTGGATGCCAATGGCAAGACCCTACATACCTGGAGCGGATATGATAAGAAACTGTCGGTGGCAGATTACGTATCCACAATCAACGGCTATATAAAGTAGTGAAATATGGCTCTGGCAAAGGTTCAAACGAAGCTTATGGGCAATATCTTCGAGTTCTCCGTAGTCTGCGATAACGAAGAGCAGGGAAATGAGCAAATCGCATCCGGCATCAATGAAGTCAAGCGGATTGAAAAACTGTTGACCACCTTCAGTGATGACAGTGTGACCAATGAAGTCAACCGGCAAGCCGGTATTCAACCGGTGGTTGTACCGGATGAATTTTATGACTTGGTGTTCCGGGCACAAAAGATATCCACACTCACCCATGGCTATTTCGATCTTTCGTATGGTTCGCTCGATAAAGACTTTTGGAATTTCAATAAGTCCATGACCCAACTGCCGGACCGGCACAAAGCCAAGAAAGCCGTTTACCTCATTGATTACCACAATATTATTCTCGATCATGAGGCCAAAACCGTTTTTCTGAAGAATAAAGGTATGCGTATCGGTTTCGGAGGAATCGGGAAAGGCTATGCCGCCGACCGTGCCAAACAAGTTATGCTTCAGTCGGGCGTGAAGAACGGCATTGTCAGTGCGGCCGGCGATCTCAATGTCTGGGGACGTCAGGAAGACGGTTCTCCGTGGACCATTGGCATTGCCAATCCCGACTTGAAACAAAGTTACTTCTCCACCCTCAGTCTGACCGATAAATCAGTGGCGACCTCGGGCAATTACGAGAAGTTTGTTAAAATCGGCAATCAACTCTATTCTCATACCATCAATCCCAAAACAGGCTATCCTATAAAAGGAATAAAGAGCGTCACGGTCATCACGAGCAATGCCGAATTGGCCGATGCCATGGCCACTCCAATCTCCATTATGGGAGTGACCGAAGGGCTCCGTTTTATTAACCAGCTCAATGGCATCGAATGCATTTTGGTGGACGATGCCAATAAGCTTTATGTATCCAATAACATTAATTTGAAGTGATGAAGTATTTAATCTTAATGATCAGCGTGTGTGGTACGCTTCTGATGATGGAATCATGCGCCAGTGTGAAACCCTATCAGAAATCAAAACTCAATGACGCGGAGATGATTCTGTCCAGCCGCCCCATTGAAAAATATCAGAATAATTTTCTGATCTATCGTGAAGGCGCTTCGGGCGGTAATGGCGGAAAGACCGGTGGCGGTTGTGGTTGTAACTAATAAGATCGCGAAAAATGAAAAAAATAATTATGTCAGTCGCCGCTTTCCTGTTTTTTATGAATGTGGCAAAAGCGCAGAACGGGAGCACGGATTCCGGCAAACTGAAAATAGATGAGGTTAACTTTGTGGCCAGCTATTATCATCAGGATGGCAACAACTCCGCCGTGACCGGAGGCGTTGGAAATGAACGCTTGAACGATTCCGGCAACTCCATTGATTTGCAGCTCAGCAAATCGGACAAGAACTTCAACAAACATATCCTGAATTTTGAATTGGGGGTGGATGTCTACAGTTCGGCTTCTTCCGATAAAATAGACCCGAACACCATATCTTCCGCATCAAGTGGTGATGTACGTGTGTATCCTTCGGCCAACTATCTCTTTGAAAACACCAAACGTAACTATTCGCTTGGTGGGGGATTGTCTTTTTCCAAAGAGTTCGATTATACCTCTTTCGGTGGCAATGTACTCTATTCCAAGGCAACAAAGGATGGTAACCGGGAGTTCTCGGCCAAAGCATCCGTCTTTCTCGATACCTGGAAGATCATTCTACCCGTCGAACTGAGAGGGCAGGACAATAACAATTTCAAATATAAGCAAGGTGAAAGCGCACCGCGCAATTCATACAATCTGGCTTTGGGAGTCACGCAAGTGATTAATAAAGACCTGCAAGTCTCCTTACTGGCGGACATCGGTTACCAGAGCGGACAGTTGGGTACGGCCTACCAGCGGGTCTACTTTGGCGATCATCCCGATTCGCAACATCCCTTCTATTCCGAAAAGCTGCCCGATCACCGCTTTAAACTGCCTATTGGCGTGCGAGCCAACTATTTTTTAAGCGACCGTATCATCCTGCGTACTTTCTACCGCTATTATGCCGATAGCTGGAAACTGAGGGCTCATACCGCTGAATTGGAGATTCCCTATAAAATCACTCCTTTCGTGTCCATTGCCCCGTACTACCGCTTCTACAGTCAAAACGGGGTGGACTATTTCAAGCCCAAGGGTGAACACCTCTTATCCGACCATGAAGACTATTATACTAGCGATTACGACCTGTCCAAATTCACTAGCAACATGTTCGGGGCCAACTTCCGTATCATGTCCGCCAAGGGACTTTTGGGCATCAAATCGCTCAATACACTCGAGTTGAGATACGGTTACTATAGTCGTAGCAACGGACTAAAATCACATTTGGTTACCATGGCACTCAAGTTTAAATAGTCGTCCCTTAAAAAAAAAACGTTATCCTACTGATTAACAGTAATATAACGTGAGTTCGATATAACGATTAGAATATTGTAAGTTGCCCGTCATTGATGAAGTTCACCTCAATAGCGGGCTTCTTTTCAAAGAAACAATATGCAGCGTAGCCGATAAAGCATTAGCTATGAAGTTATTGAAAGAACGATGTCTAGAGTGTTCAATCTGTGCAATATTCTTCAACTCGTCATTGACCGTTTCAATCAGCGCCCGCTTTCTGAGTAGTATCTTATCGGCTATACTCATAAGTGAATTTCTCATATTGCTCTTGACTTTAGTAACCAGCTGGATTCCATTGAGAAATAAATTTTCAAACAGTGCTTGTCCAAGATATCCTTTATCAGCACATAACTTTCTCTTTATGTTTTTTAGGAACTTGCCCTGCTTCAGCGGTTCCCGGGCATCCACATTGCCGGGAGTGAACATGAAGTTCAGAATCTCCCCTTTATCATTAATTATCAGATGTAGCTTAAATCCGAAGAACCACCCCATGGAACATTTTCCACGTTCGGCAAGTCCTTCGAAGGTCTTGTGAATCAGTATGCGTTGGTTGCGGCATACACGTAAAGGCGTGGAATCTACAAAGCTAATTCCGGTACATGTACCTAAGAGCACTTTCTTGATGAAAATCGTCAAGACAAGGAGTACTTCCTTCTCCAGTTCTACAAAACGGTTATAGGACACCCGATTGGGAAACAGGTATGACAGATGTTTACAGATATACTCCTGATAATAATGCTTGAAACATCGAAAACCACCCGAATGAAACAGAATAAGGATAACCATAATTTCCGAATTGCTCATGTGGTTAGGTTTATTCCGATGTTTATGTTTCTTATCCTCAATCATATATTTTCCCTGTTGTGAAGCAAATTCTTTGCAAAGATCATTCGCCATACAATAGATCTCTGTAATTTTAGTCTCTGAGAACATAGTGGCAATTGTTTAAATGTTATAATTTAGCACTTTAAATTTGATGCTTTTATCGCTATGTTATTATTAATCAGAGAAATAATTTAATGCTTATATCGAATTCACGTTAATATAATAGCATAATTACTTCTATATTACTGTTAATCAGTATATAAAGAACCTTTTTAAGGAACGACTATTTATAGTACTGGCTAGGGGTGACTCCAAATTTCTTCTTAAAGCTTGTGGAAAAATGAGATAAAGTAGCGAACCCAGTCATATCAGCTATCTCCGAGATATTATATTTTCCCTCTGCTATCAGTTCTGCAGCTCGGTTCAACTTATAAGTTTTGAAGAATATGCTTGGATTTTCTCCGGTTAATCCTTTCACTTTATAATAAAATTTGGTACGTGATATTTTTAACCATTCACTCATTCGTGCCACATCTAATTCTGGATTTGATAATTCATTTTCCATTAACTTGTACAGGTCGGTCATGAATGCATTATCTTGTGGTGAGAGCATGTTTTCACCTATTTTATCGGCCTTTGTAGTTTGACTTAGAAGGTTACGTACTCTCTCCCGGTTTTCTAGTTGTGACTTAATAAGTGCAAGTAGATAATTGGGGTCAAATGGCTTGGTAACATAAGCATCCGCCCCTGTATTTAGCCCTTTCACCTGGTTTTCCATAGTTACTTTAGCCGTTAGTAAAATGACTGGAATATGGCATATCTGTAGATTTTCTTTTATCATCTTGCAGAGTTGGTAACCATCCTTACCAGGCATAACAATATCGCTCAATACCAAATCTGGAGCTTCTTCATTTACTGCTTTGAATGCACTGCCTGCATCAAATCGACAAATTATTCTGTAGTAGGGAGACAGAAGAACGTTTAAATAATGGACTACTTCTGTGTCGTCATCCACCAGCAGTATTGCTTGGCGCTTTTTCTGGTTTCCCATTGCTTCTCTAGTCTGATATATTCCATTTTCTAATAAAGGGAAAGCTTCTTTTTGACTGTTTTGTATTGTAACACGTTCTTCTTCTGTATAAGAAATATCGTTTATCGGTAAAATAAATGTGAATATAGCTCCTGTGCTATCTTGTCGATTTTCCACCTTGATGTGTCCGTGGTGCAGTTCCGTAAGGCTACGAGCATAATATAGTCCTATGCCTGTACCCCAGTTATAAATTCCCTCTTTTTGATCATCCAGTTGGAAATAACGTTCAAATACTTTTTCTTGTTTATCTAGGGGAATTCCTTTTCCTGTATCCGCCACAGATATCTTTATATATTGAGTGTCTTTATCTTTTTCTGTTAAGTTGAAAATTTGGCTTGCTTCTTCTCTGTTGATTACATCAAAATAAATATCTATTTTTCCCCCATCTGGTGTAAATTTTAATGCATTGGATAATAGATTGCCAAAGATTTTATCTAGTTTGTCTTCATCAAGCCAAAGCAAAAAAGTCTCTTCTAGTATATAAGTTTTGAGTGTAATTCCTTTGTTTTGAGCATTTACTCGAAAAATATCTGTTAGACGTGTCAAAACTGAAATAATATCTGCATGCTTAACTTTTAATTTTAAAGTATCATTTTCTAATTTATTAAAGTCCATTAGCTGGTTGATTAGTTTTAACATTCTGTCCACGCTGTGTTGTATAATATGGAGCAGCGTTTTATTATGATCTGTCATATTAGAATCCTCCCCCAACAGTTTTATGGGCCCGGAAATCATGGTTAAAGGGGTGCGAAATTCATGCGAAACATTTGCAAAAAAGCTCATATTCATTTTATTGACTTGTTTCTCTTGGAGTCTTTGTTGTTCGGCGTGCTTTATGGCTTCTTTTTCTGCTTTTATCCGCAATCGCGTTCGGAAGAATAGTGCAATGATAGTTATTGTAACGATAAAATAGATAGAATAGGCCCAAATGGTGTTCCATGGCTCGGGCAAGATGATGACTTGTATCGAATTTTCGGCTTCTATAATACTTTTATCATTATTGGTTATTTTTACTTTAAAACAGTATTTTCCGGGAGGGAGGTTGGCATAATATGCTTCTCTATTATTATAGGCATCAATCCAATAATTATCAAAGTGTTCCATCTTATAATAATAATGTACGCGTTCATGTTCGCAATAATCCAGAGCGGCAAATGATATACTAAAACTATTTTGATTGTGTTTTAAACGTATATCGGGTTTATATGAAAGGTGCTTATTGATACACTGATCATCTGATGGTTGTATTAGCTTGTTGTGTATTTTTAAATCTTCGAAGAGTAAAGGTATATTTCGTTTCACCGTAACATTTATAGGATTAAAAAATGTGAGCCCGTGTGTTCCTCCGAAGACTAGTGTCCCATCAGGTAAGCGGCATGACGCGCGGTCATAGAATTGATTTCCTCCAATGCCGTCTGCAGCATAGTAGTTCGTGAACTTGTGTACTGCCCGGTCATACTTACTTAAACCGTATTGCGTACTAATCCACATGTTTCCCTGTATGTCTTCTTCAATACTGGAAATGTCTGCGCATGGGATTCCTGAAACTGGGCGTAACCGCTTTTCAGCAGGCGAATAAATCAATAATCCGTTGCTTACTGTTCCAATCCAAACTTTTCCTTGCGTATCTTCATACAGAACCGTTGGAATAAAGACTGACCGGCGGATGCAGTTCCGAATGTCTTTTTCCGGGAGTTCTATCGTTTTATAGTTCCCTGTATCTGGGTCGATTTCCACTAGTTTGTGTTTGAAGGCGGCTACCAGAATTTTTCCAGAGCGTAATGGGAGAATATCTGGTATAAAAGTATAAAGTATAGGATAAATTCTTTGACTTTGAAAAGTTCTTTTCCCTTTTCGTAAACTTGCAACGGATTCGCTTGCTGTTCCTACCCATATGGTTTGGTTACGATCTTGAGCCATTGTTATGGGATAATGTACGATATATTCTTTTTCTTTTTGTAGCTTTCCATTTAGGTAGTGGCATTTTAGGAGTTTCTGGGGTAAGGTAACCAGCCAGAGATTATTATTAGTGTCTACGTAAACTTGTGTAATTCTCATGTTTCTCTGCTTTTCCTTTGAGATAACTGTCCTCATATCTATTTTTCTGACTTTTTGGTTCTGTAGATCATAGAGATATAAACCGTCCATCAGGGTAGCTATCCATAAATGTTTCTCCTTATCTACTGCCATTGAAACTACAGATTTGTTTTTTACACAATCACGTAGATAATTATTATTGTTAAAACGCTCTTTGTAGTTGTAGCGGACGACATATCCCTGATCAATGGAGCCGATCCATAAGTTCTTTTGTGAATCAGTGAACATCTTGCTGATCTTAAAATGAGGAACTTCAAACGGGAAGCCGTTTTCGCTTTGATGGACAATCATTGCTTTTACCGGATTGTAGAGAAACATTCCGTTTTCTGCTGTATTGATTAATAAATTTTGATTGCCGTAGGGATGTATATATTCAATAGTACTTTTTGAAAGTATGGGATGATTACGGATTACTTCTGGTATATGAATGTATCTTTGTCTGTGAGTATCAAAAAGTGAGAGGAATTGGTTACCACATAACCAAAGTTCTCCATTCTCATCCAAATAGGAGTAAGTGGGATATCCGGAAACAGGAATGGAATCTTTTAGCAAGAGGGTGGAAGAGTCGTAGCAGCGTAAGCCCAAGGGATTAACCACCCACAATTGGTCGTTTTTATCAATAAAACACCGCCCATTGAAGGTCCGTTGTGGATCTAGTATCTTTATTGGGCATTCGAAGCAGTCCTTTTCTGGATTATACACGCAGAGCTGTACCACCATATTTAAAAAGATTTTTCCCGCTTTGTTTTCAAAAAATTGCACGCCGTTCTTATTAGGGAAGGCGATAGGAATATGCTTAAAGTGGTCTTGGTCGGTATAGCGGCATACACCGTTTACGGTTGCAATCCATAGCTGTCCTTGTGAGTCTTTAAAAACATCCTGAATTAGGTTATCAGGTAGGTCTAGGGAATCGTCAGTGCAGAAATACTGATGGTATTCGTGGACATTGTATTTGTTTAGTCCTCTGAAAGTGCCTATCCAGATGTGCCCTTGTGCATCTTCGGCAAAAGCTGATATTTTTTGATTGGAGATGTTATTGGATATTATGGGACTTTCCACGGTGATATCTGTTATTTCTGGCGCTTTTTTTATTTTCTTGCAGGAGGCTGTCAGTATGAATAAAGAGCTCAGCATATAAAAAAAAACAAATTGGTGTGTTTTTAACATAGTCTTGTTTTTTAGAGTTAAAGGATATGCAAATGTAGGAATTCGAATAAGAATTTTATTTCTTTTGCCATTAAATCACGGGTCGATTCTGGTGAAAAAAGCGGGAATAAATGCTAAAGAACAGCTCTTAAACAAATATGATAGTTTTTAAACAAATAGAAAAGTGAGTTTGAACATATCAGAAACTCTTTTATACAACGAGGAAGAAGCTTGAAGTAGAAACGTGCTAATATTGCAGTTGTAAAATCTAACAAATATATCTTGTGAATAACACATTTCATCTTTCTTCACTCCTCTTCCATTCTTTGACTGCTTGTAGTGCGGGGGGCATTGAGAACAAAAATATACCGGATATCCTAAGTAGAGTAATAGGTTATCTTGAGAGCGGAGGTTATATTTACAGAGATATCTCTTATGCCCGGGATAAACGTTTTATGCCGCCCGCTGACTTGAATAAATGGGGTAGCATATGCTGGTGGGAATCTATCCGTTCTCAGGCTGAATGTATAGGCTGGTACGACGGTGAGCAGATCTTTGCTTTTCTGCGAAGTAATACTTACCAGAAATGTTTATGGTTGAATATTTTGATGGCTGGGTTGAATGACGGTCGGAAACGACCAATAATAGTTTGCCTTCATAGTGGAATTTATTCTGCCGGTTTTTTGGGGGAGTTTCTCGACTATGACGATACAAACTTTCTTTATAATAAGGAAAGGGGGTGTTTCGTCAAGTAAATATTACTTTTTATAGCTTTATCACTTTCTTGGAGTGATGAGTTTGAAGCCTTTTATTAACTGAAATTTAATAATAATTTATGAAGCGAAGTATGAAAAACTCTTTTATGAAAAAATTTGTAATATTAATGTTGTGCATTTTAGCAGGACTTACTGATGTATTGGCACAAGGCTCTGTTAAAGTCTCTGGGACAGTCGTTGATAATACCGGAGAACCAATGATTGGAGTAAGTATCCTTGAAAAAGGGACTACTAATGGGGTGGTCACCGACTTGGATGGTCATTATTCTTTATCAGTAAGAGAAGGAGCAGCCATTTCTTTTTCCTATATAGGTTACCTTTCTCAGGAAAAGAAAGCGCTTGCTGGTATATTAAATATCACTTTGAGAGAAGATACAAAAACATTGGAGGAGGTTGTAGTTGTGGGCTATGGCGTACAGAGGAAAAGTGATCTAACCGGTGCTATTTCTTCCGTTAAGGCTGAGGATATTCAAAATCGTTCGATTACTAAAGTGGAAGAGGCTTTGCAAGGAAAGACAGCTGGTGTACAACTGATTTCTACAACTTCTCAGCCCGGAGCTACCCCTACTATTCGCGTACGTGGATTTTCTTCCAATGGAACCTCAGATCCCTTATATGTAGTGGATGGCTTGATTGTTTCGGATATAAGTGCAATTGACCCCAATAATATTAAAAGTATGGAAGTACTGAAAGATGCTGCTTCTGCTGCCATTTATGGTGCGCAAGCGGGGAATGGAGTTGTGCTTATTACAACGAAAAGTGGAAGCAAAGGAACTAGTAGCATTACTTATGATTTTCAATATGCTGTTAGTAGTCTAGCTAGGCGCCCTAATTTGATTAATTCACAAGAGGCCTTATCTCAGCAAAAGGAAATGAATAGTGCATTTACTGATGAGAATATACAAGAACTAATAGATAATGGAACGTGGGATGGCGTGTCTACTACAGACTGGTATGATGTTGCTTTCAATGCTTCACCTACTTCTCACCATACGATAAGTATGCAAGGAGCCAATGACAATGGCTCTTTTTACTTATCTCTGAATAATTTGTACGATAATGGTATTATTCGTGAAAATAAAGATTTATATAAGCGCTTTTCTGTAATGATGAATGGTGATTATCAGATTAAGCCTTGGCTTAAAGTGGGAGTGAATGCTAATTATTCTAAATATACTAGCAAAATGATTAATGACGGTAGTGGTAATTCATCTTATGTAAGCATGATTGCTACTGTGATGACTTTAGCTCCGTATATTTCAGATACTTATGCTCCAGATGCACTTCCCAAGTCCATGCAGGCGTTACTCGCAAATGGGTTTACATTATTGCGAAATGATAATGGAGACTATTATAGCTGCCTAGGGAGTATGGAACAAATTCATCCAATGGTTGCTATTCGGAGAAACGATAATAAGAATTTTGGAAACTCATTGTTGGGAACTTTATATGCCAATTTATCACCTTTTAAAGGCTTGGTCCTTACTTCCAGGTTAGGGTTCAGAGAAGCAAATGATAATACTTATGTGTATAATCATTTATATTACGGCTCTTCTTCTGTCTCTAATAAAGATAAAAATGGTGCGACTCGTACTAATTCTTCTTCTACTTATTATCAGTGGGAAAATTTTGCAAATTATAATGTATCTTTATTTGAAAAGCATAATATAGCGGCTATGCTAGGTATGTCATATAGTGAAACGAATTTCACTTATGTATCTGCGGGAGTGAATAAAGTGGCAAAAGATGATCCGCGTTATGCCGATGTATCCTATCCTGCCGGTGACGCTGTAAAGACAACAGAGGGCTATAATAATCTTTATCGAAAACTATCTTATTTTGGCCGCTTGAGTTATGATTATCAAAATCGTTATATGGCTCAAGTTGCATTACGTGCCGACGCAGCGGATAGTTCTGTCTTGCCGAGTACAAATCGTTGGGGATATTTCCCTTCTGTATCTGCCGGTTGGGCTCTTTCTAATGAACACTTTTTTGTAGAGCATAATCATACTCCTATAACTTTTTTGAAACTTCGTGCTAGTTGGGGACAGAATGGTAGTACTAGTAATTTGAGTGGTTATAAATATTCGAATGCATTAATTACAAATGCGGCTGGATATTCTTTTAGTAATTCTGGTTTATTATATACTACTTCGGCTCAACCCTCTCAATTATATAATCCAGATTTGAAATGGGAAACTTCAGAACAATTAGATTTGGGAATAGATATTCGTGCTTTTAAAGATCGTTTATCTTTTGGCATGGATTGGTATACTAAAAAGACTAAAGATTTAATCGTTTCTAACATTATTATCCCTTATGAGGCGGGAAATACTGCTGCACCGATGAATGCTGGTGATGTAACAAATAAAGGTTTTGAATTTGAATCTACTTGGAAAGATCATATAGGAAATTTGAAATACTCTGTAGCGGCTAATTTAGCAACGCTGAAAAATAAAGTGACTTATTTGGATCCACATATTAGTGGCGGGCGTATAGAAGGTGCCACTACTATGGCCTCTAATGGATCTTTTTCGGCATTTGAAGTTGGGTATCCTGTGTGGTATTTTAGAGGTTATCAAGTCGATCATTTGGATGAAAATGGTGCTCCTGTTTTCAAAGACAATGTTCCAGATGGTGTGATTGACGCTAATGATAAAGCTATGATTGGTAAGCCTATGCCTGATTTTACGTATGGCATTACTTTGACTGCTAATTATAAAGATTTTGATTTCCTTATTTTTGGTAATGGTTCTGTAGGCAATGATATTTTTATGTCATACAGTTATAATACTATTTCATATCCTTTAAAGGAAATGTATGATCAGCGATGGATTTCTGGGAATAATACAAATCGAAAATATGCACATCCTAGTACCTTAAATGCTGATAAGTATAGTTTATCGGATGCTTATATTTTCGATGGTTCCTATTTTCGTATCAAACAAATTCAAGTAGGCTATACGTTTTCAAAGCACTTGATGAAGAAACTTCTTATTGATAAATTAAGAATATATGCATCTTTAGATAATTTTTTCGTTTTTACAAATTATCCAGGTCTTGATCCTGAAGTTTCTGCCACCTCAACGAGTGGAATGGGGGTTGATTACGGAAATTATCCAACTACAAAGAAGGTTGTGTTTGGCTTATCTGTTACGTTTTAACTAAAATAAAAAGAATATGAAAATTAAATATATTGTATTAGTCCTAAGCGCATGCCTATTTACTTTTTCTGCATGTGATGTGAATTTGCTTAATATTCCTCAAAAAGGAGTGGAAGACGAATCTAATTATTATATAACGGATGAGGATTGTGAGAGCGCAATTGCGGCTGTATATAATTCATGGAGAGAAGCTTTTTCAGGTTCTGGTAGCGGTGCATCTTTTTATGCTAATGGCTTCTTTATGAAAAATTTTATGGCAGATGATTTTAATTCAGGTGGGGTTCGCTCTGATCAAACCTATGCACAGGAATTTGTTGAAAGTTGTGTAACCCCAACAAATGGCTGGGTGGAGAATTATTATAAAAAGTTATATTCAACTGTTTATCTTTGTAATTTAGTAATTGAAAAATTTGATTCTTCAGAAAGTGCTATTAAGGCCCGTGATATAGCAGAAGCTAAGTTTTATAGAGCCCTCTGTTATTTTGAACTAACTACTTTATGGGGGACTCCTCCTCTTGTTGATAAGGTGTTGAAAAATTCGGAAGAATATATGGCAGCTAATTCAACACAGGAAAATTTGTGGAAGTTTATCGAAACAGATCTTAAAAATGCGATTGAAACCGGAAAATTGACTTCAAAGTCAAGTCTTGATGATAAAGACAGTGGAACTCGGGCCACTTTGGAAGCTGCTGAAACCTTATTGGGAAAGTCTTATTTGTTTCAGCAGAAATATGCTGAAGCAAAAATCGAATTTGAAAAAGTTATTTCTTCTGGAAAGTATGGTTTAGTAGATGATATAAGAGGGTTTTATCACGCTCAATGTAATGGGTGTAAAGAATATGTTTTAGAATGTGTTCGTCATAATGATCCGTCTAATATGTATAAGCAAGGAGGCTGGAGAGGTATTCTTGCTAATTGGGGATTTGGCTATGGTTTTATTGCTGGTCCTGAGTCTTCCAATTATTATAACTTTAATATAACAAGTGGATATGGCTATTTTAATCCGAGTAAATCTTTATATGATGCTTTTATTAACGAGGAAGGGGCAAATGGATATCGCTTGACTAATTGGATCAAGACTTGGAATCAGGTAGTGGCAATGAATATTGCAGTGAATGCGCGAGTGAATAAATATGGCAATGAGGGATATTATCGCTTGAAATGGTTATCTAGCTTGGAAGATGAATATGTAGGATACTGGTGCGGTAATCAAAGTAATACTCCGGTTATACGGTATGCAGATGTTTTATTAATGATGGCGGAGGCATGTCTACAGACTAATGATCAAGAGGGTGCAGATAAATATGTTAAATATGTACGTGATAGAGCGAAGTTGCCTGTTAAGTCTAATGTTACTTTAGCTGATATTAAATTAGAACGTCGTTTGGAGCTTTCCATGGAAGGTCTTCGTTTTCAGGATTTGAAACGTTGGGGCGATGCAGCTACAGTTTTAGTCGACAAGGGTAAAAAATTACCTACGTTTCAGATTACTCCAGATTCAAATAATGACATCTCTACGACAGAAGGTATTTATGTGGCTCAGTATACGACTAAGGTGACTTATGTAGATAATGAAAATAACTTGGCAGGCTGGACATCTAATAGAGATGAATATTTGCCATTTCCGGAAAATGAATTGGAGGTAAATACTAATTTGAAACAGAATGTTGGATATTGATGAGAATAAATATTGTTGCTTGGCAATGACAAGGACTTGGTGGTAGTTAATTATATTTGTGTATGAAAAAAATGATATTTATATTATTCTTGTTCAACATATTTATATTATGTGCACAAGAAGAGTTTAATGCAAAAGATTCTATTGTTTTATCTCGTTTTCCGTATACACAGCAGGTGGTATATATATGTAGGGATACAATAAAGAATGTTGATGGGCGGTTTCCTAGTTTTTCTCCAATGTTTCTTATTTATCCGGATAAACCTTGTGATAAGAAACAGGCACAGGATCTTATTTATGAACTTGGGATAAATGAATATTTTCATAAATACACTGCAATAGTTGGTGTAGTTAATCCGTTAGGAGATAAATATGACAATTTACGAGATTTTGAGGCTTATAAAGACTTAATCAATAAGTTGCGAGTTATTTCTAATTTGAAGATTATAGGAATTGGAGCTGGAGCTACTTTTGTTAATAAAGTTGTAGCTTGTAATGCAGATGCTGTGGCTGGAATTATGTCTGTAAATGGAGAGGTTGGTAAAAAAGAAGGTACACCTGTACCGGCATTCATTGCAGGGAACAGGTGCCGGGTAGTAGCTCATGCTTATGTTGAACGTAATGGAGCAACAATAAGAAAGAATAGAGATGGATGCTTATACTATACTAATGAAAAAGAACCGTTATTAAATGTAGTGGTTGGTTCGAATAAGTTGTTTTCATTGAAAGACATGTTTGCCGAAGCTTGGAAATGTATATTTAGTAAGAATTATCGTTTTAATAATTATAGACATACATGGTACACAGGATGCTCTTTCGGACAATATGGTCCTTATGAACTTGAACCTTATATTATGTTAGATAGCATGGGAATAGTTCGCTATACAGTTACTAAGGATTTGTTAGGAACAGGTACTTTTTTATGGTATGAATATCATCCAAAATCTACGATAAAGGCACCAAAAGGCTCAGTTCCTTTACTTATTTTGCTACATGGCAATAATAATGATCCTCGTACACAGGCTGAGACTTCTGGTTTTATAGAACTCTGTGCTAAAGAGAACTTTGTCGTTGCTGAACTGGAATGGCAGGGTAATGGGTATACCCCAATGGGGCTAGATGGCATTGAGCAAGTTATTTATTATTTATTAAAAACTTATCCTCAATTAGATGCGTCTCGGGTTTATGCAGAAGGCCTTTCTGCGGGTTCAGCAACAGCGACAGGATTGGGCATCCGAAAATCCCATTTATTTGCTGCTATAGGGGGGCATTCTGCCGGTCTGTTTCCAAATCGTTATTCTTTTGGATTCAATGAAGAAGCTATTGTAAATGAAGCGATACAGAAAAGAGGATGGGTGGAAATGCCTTATTTCTCTGTTGTAGGTACAAGTGATGAAGTTGTTCCGTTTATTAATCAGGATAATTGGAAAAACAACACTTTCTTCCATGCTTGGAAGGTCTATCAAATAATGAATGGAATGGAAGTGGTAGAAAAAACAGACTTTTCAAAATATAGCATATTTGGAATAAAATTGGAAGATTGTTGTAATGTCTCTACAAATAAAAATATCTCAATGGAGGTTGGTGTGCAATATAAGGATAGTATTCCGCTACTTAAAATTGCTATTGTAAATAATTATGGTCATTGGAACTTTAAACCTGATGCACAGTTAATGTGGAAATTCTTCAGTATGTTTGCTCGAGACCCAGTAACAAAGAAGCTTATTTATAAAATTGCTGACAAGTGATCATAAAGTAATATATTAGAATAGATTTTAACGAGAAATAGGTCAGTCTTGATGGTCTTATATTTTGGGTGTATTATTGCTCTGTGAAAAATAGAAGTATTTATGTTTTGTTGTAAGTCGTTGATTGGCCTATTAATTAAAATTTGAATGATGGTTTTTATATTAAAAAGTATGTCTTATGAAAAAAGTAGTTATGTTTTTTTTATTTTGTGAAATTGCATTAGTTCCATTTGCTCAGGAAGTATATAAGAATGATGAACTAACAATTAGTAAATTGGCTGATAAAACATGGGTTGTAGAAACTTCAGATAATACTACGATGTATATCTTGGAAGGTGAGAAACGAGCCATGTTGATCGATACCGGCACGAAGTGCGCTGCACTAGATAAAATAGTTCGTAAAATTACAGCAAAGCCTCTGTATGTCGTTGTTACACATAATCATGTAGATCATGCAGGAAATATTCGTTATTTCAAGGAAGTATACATGCACCCTGCTGATTCCATTGTACGGGTGACTATACCCTTTAATGGAAAGTACATTTGGCTAAGAGATGGTCAAATTTTTGATTTAGGGAATCGTAAGATTGAAGTAAAATGGATGCCTGGTCACACACCTGGATCGATCGTATTACTTGATAGAAATATTCATGCTTGCTATTCTGGTGATGCATTTGGTTCTGGTCAGGTCTGGTTGCAACTTCGCCCACATGTGCCAATGAAAACTTATTATGAATCATGTGTACATATGGAAAAAATCATGGAGAAAGAAGAAATTACAAGCATTTACTGTGGGCATTATCCTTATTTACATAGAGCTCTTGGATTGCAATATATCATTGATATGAAGAATTTGGCTAAGTGCATTTCGGATGGTGACAATATAGATGTTAAACCATATCCATATAGCAATAATGTTGATATTTCTTCTAAAAAATCAGTTTTTGCTAAGAGTGGGTCTGCTATGATTGTTTATGACTCTGAACATATTAATTGAAGTGTAGTTTTAAGGTTACCTATTTATGCAGTAATGGGCTGTTCCTTAAAAGGAATTATCTGCACCTTATAGTAATGTACTAATGTTATTCCTTTGATAAATCTGCAATTTTTTGTGTTATTGAAAACAGAAAATTGCAGATTTATATAATTAGGCTGAATCAGTCTGTTTAATCTTTATTTTTATTGTTGAAGTGATTTGTTTCATGGATGTAAAACTGAAAAGTCTGAAATTGATGATAGTACATCTAAACGAAAATGAAGTCTATTTTTATGAGTTGGGAGATCTATTTGTTTTGTAGTTCGATATATGTTATAAGATATTTTTTTGATTTACTTAATTATGGAGAGTCGCAAATTGAATGGACCACGGTTTGTTGAATATATTGCCAATGCTTTAAATCGAAATACATCACTGAATGCTCCTGCCTATTTATGATATTGGCTAGGGGTGATTTCAAATTTTTGCTTAAAACTTCTAGAAAAATGGGATAATGTAGCGAACCCAGTCATATCAGCTATCTCCGAGATATTATATTTTCCCTCTGCTATCAGTTCTGCAGCTCGGTTCAACTTATAAGTTCTGAAGAAAGTACCTGGATTTTCTCCAGTCAATCCCTTTACTTTATAATAAAACTTGGTACGGGATATTTTTAGCCGTTCAGTCATGCGCGCCACATCTAATTCCGGATTTGACAATTCATTCTCCATTAATCGGTATAGATCGGTCATAAATACATTATCTTGTGGCGAGAGTGCTTTTTCGCTTATTTTATCTGTTTTTGTGGCTTTGCCTAGAAGGCTACGCACTTTCTCTCTATTTCGTAATTGTGATTTAATGAGTGCAAGTAGATAATTGGGATCAAATGGCTTGGTTACATAAGCATCCGCACCAGTGTTTAGCCCTTCCACTTGGTTTTCCATGGTAATTTTAGCTGTCACCAGAATGACTGGAATATGGCATAGTTGTAGATCTTCTTTAACCAGCTTACAGAGTTGGTAACCATCTTTACCCGGCATAACGACGTCACTCAATATTAGGTCTGGAGCTTCTTCATTGATTGCTTTGAATGCATTGTCCGCATCAAAGCGACAAATTACTTTATAATAAGGGGAGAGTAATACATTTAAATAGTGAACCACTTCTGTGTCATCATCCACCAGCAATATGGTTTGATGTTCTTCCGAGATGTCTTTGGGTTCTTTAGCTTGGTGCACTTCGTTCTCTAGCAGAGGAAAAGCTTCTTTCTGAGTATGTTGTGCTGTTGCACGTTCCTCGTCTGTATAAGAAATGTCATTTACCGGTAGGATAAAAGTAAATATGCTCCCAGAGATTCCTTGGCGATTTTCCACCTTAATATGCCCATGGTGTAATTCTGTGAGACTGCGTGCATAATATAGTCCTATACCGGTTCCCCAATTATAGGATCCTTCCTTCTGATCATCTATTTGGAAATAACGTTCGAATACTTTTTCCTGTTTATCTACAGGAATACCTTTTCCTGTATCTGCTACGGATATCTTTATATATTGGGTGTCTTTATCTTTTTCTGTTAAGTTGAAAATTTGGCTTGCTTCTTCTTTGCTAATTACGTCAAAGTAGATTGCTACTTTTCCTCCGGTTGGTGTGAACTTTAGTGCATTAGACAATAAATTGCTGAAAATCTTATCTATTTTATCTTCATCCAACCAAAGTAAAAAAGTATCTTCCAATCCGTACGAATCGAGTGTGATTCCTTTATTTTCGGCATTTATACGGAAAATATCTGTTAGATGTGTCAAAACAGAAATAATATCCACATGCTTTACTTTTAGTTTCAGGGTGTCATTTTCCAGTTTATTAAAGTCCATTAATTGGTTGATGAGCTTTAACATTCGGTTTACGCTGTGTTGTATAATATACAGCAGCGTTCTGTTATTATCTGTTATTTCTTGGCTGTCACATAGCTGTTTTATTGGACCGGAGATCATGGTTAAGGGAGTGCGGAATTCATGCGAAACATTTGCAAAGAAGCTCATGTTCATTTTGTTGACTCGCTGTTCTTGCATCCTTTGCTGTTCGGCATGTCGTACGGCCTCTTTTTCCGCTTTTATGCGTAACCAGGCACGCAAGAATATATATATAATGGCTATTGCAATAGCAAAATAGAGACAATATGCCCATGCCGTACTCCAAGGTGCAGGTGAAATGATGACCCGTATTAGGTTTTCAGCTTCTATTATACTTTTATCATTATTTGTGATCTTTACCTTAAAAAGATATTTTCCAGGAGGAAGGTTGGCGTAATATGCTTCCCTGTTATTATAAGCATCAATCCAATAATTGTCAAAGTGTTCCATCTGATAATAATAGTGCACGCGTTCATGTTCACAATAATCCAGTGCGGCGAATGAGATGCTGAAGCTGTTTTGGTCATGCTTTAAACGAATATCAGGTTTGTATGAAAGCTGTTTGTTTATGCAAGCGTCATCTTGCGGTCGTATTAATTTGTTGTGTATCTTTAAATCTTCAAATAGTAATGGTATATTCCGTTTAATCGTTACGTCTATAGGATTAAAGAATGTTAGTCCATGAGTTCCTCCGAAAACAAGTGTGCCATCTGGTAAGCGGCATGAAGAGCGATCATAGAACTGATTTCCACCAATACCGTCTGCTGCATAGTAATTAGTAAATTTTTGCACAGTCCGGTCATATTTGCTTAAACCATATTGAGTACTGACCCAGATATTTCCCTGTATATCTTCTTCAACACTGGAAATATCTGTGCACGGAGCTCCTGATACGGGGAGCATTCTCTTTTCGGTAGGAGAATAACATAGCAATCCATTGCTAACAGTTCCTATCCAAACTTTTCCTTGCGTATCTTCATACAATACAGTCGGAATAAATACAGAACGTCGAATACATGTTTTTATATCTTCTTCAGGCATTGGCAATTCTTGGGACTTCCATGAGTTAGGATCTATTTGTAACATTTTGTGGTTGAAAGCTGCGACTAAAACCTTCCCAGTGGAGATCGGACAAATACCTGGTATAAAAGTAAAATTCATCGGATAAATCTGTTGGGCCTTAAAAGTGTTTTCTCCTTGTCGCAAGGCATAAATGTATTCACTGGCCGTTCCGACCCAGATTGTCTGGTTCTGATCTTGGGCAATGCTCATCGGAAAATAAACCGTATAATTGGATTCTGTTTGCAGATGTCCATTACGAAATTGACATTTCAGGACTTTATGGGGGGAGGTGATCATCCATATTGCATCACTGCTATCTACAAATATTTGTCTGATCTCCATATTCTCTTGTTCTTCTTCCGGCAATATTTTTCGCATATCGATCTTTTCTACTTTCTGAGTAGTCAGATCATACATGAACAGACCGTCCATTAGCGTTGCAATCCATAAATGTTTTCCTTTGTCCACAGCTACTGAAACCACCGATTTATTTTCTACGCATGAACGTAAGTAATTATTGTTATTAAATCGCTCTTTATAATTATAACGGACCACATATCCTTGATCAATTGATCCTATCCATAGATTTTTTTGGGAGTCAGTAAATATTTTGCTTATTTTGAATCGGGGGACTTCAAACGGAAAGCCATTTTCTTCTTGATGAATAACGACTCCTTTGATATAGTTATAAAGAAACATTCCCTGCTTTTCCGTATTAAGTAACAAGCTGTTCCCGCCGTATGGATGAATGTATTCAATAGTACTTTTCGAGAGTATCGGATGCTTGCGTATGGCTTCCGGAATATCTCTATATCTCCGGTTGCGTGTATCGAATATCGAAAGTGATTTATTGCCGCAGAGCCATAATTCACCGTTATCACGCATGTACGAGTAAGTAGGATAATGTGAAACCGGTACTGAGTCTTTCAATTGGAGTGTTGATGAGTTGTAGCAGCGAATAGCCAGTGGATTGACAACCCATAACTTATTACTATTATCAATAAAACACTTCCCATTGAAAGTTCGTTGTGGATCTAATCTTTTTATTACGCATTCAAAACGCTTGCTTTTAGGGTTGTATACACAAAGTTGGACCACCATATTCAAGAATATTTTTCCTTCTTTATTTTCCAAAAATTGCACTCCATTCTTATTAGGTATATCTATAGGTATACGTTGAAAGTTGTCTTGATCGGTGTATTGACATATCCCATTAACCGTGGCTATCCATAGTCGTTCTTGTGAGTCACGGAACACATCTTGAATTTGATTGTCGGGTAAGTCTAGTGAGTCGTCAGTACAGAAGTATTGGTGATATTCATGCACGTTATATTTGTTCAACCCCCGAAAAGTTCCAATCCATATATGTCCTTGTGCATCTTCGGCAAAAGATGAAATTTTTTGGTTAGATATATTGTTGGAGATAGTAGGGCTTTCCACTACTTCTTGCTGTTTCTCTACAGCTTTGTTCCTTTGGCATGAAGCTGTAAGTGTAATATAAGAGAATAGAGAAATAAAGAAAAATATTTTCTGCATAGTATTGTTACTTAGGATTAAGGAATATACAAATATAGTTATAAGAACAGCATTTATCTTCATCTTTATCATGAAATAGGGCTAAAATAAGTCCTAAACTCTGTTATAAAGCAGTTTATGAACAAATAGAATAATCTATGAACAAATAGACAAGTGGAATTGGATATTCGGATAAATCTTTTAGATACATTAGAAATTGATTGATTGTAGAATACGGTAATATTGCAATTGTAAAACCAAACTAATATGTATTATGAATAAACACCTTTTATTTGCTTTCTTATTCATGCCCTTTTCTTATGCATCTTGTGGAGGTATTGAATCGGCGAGCAAACAGATTCGTCAGGGTGAAGCGGGCGAAATTACCGCTTCTTCGCAGATTGCTATTGCTCAAACCCAGTCCGGTAAAGTAGGTGGGTATCTTGAAAATGGAGTTTATATATATAAAGGTATTCCTTATGCCAAGGCTGAACGTTTTATGCCACCAGTTGATCCTGATAAATGGGAAGGAATACGTAGTTGCCGTGCGTATGGTCCGACCTGTCCGCAAGGGAAACGAATGGGATGGTATAGTGATGAACAGGCTTTTGCTTTTCACTGGGATGATGGCTATCCGGATGAAAATTGTTTGCGAATAAACATCTGGACAAAAGGTTTGAATGATGGTAAAAAACGTCCTGTAATGGTATGGCTTCATGGTGGAGGTTATTCAGCCGGATCTGGTCAGGAATTACCTTCGTATGATGGCACCAATCTCTCGAAAAAAGGCGATGTTGTTGTCGTCAGCTTAAATCATCGTTTGAATGTTTTAGGCTTTTTAGATTTATCAGCCTATGGTGAGAAATATGCAAAATCAGGGAATTTAGGCTTACTTGATTTAATAGCTGCACTCCGATGGGTTAATAAGAATATAGGTGCTTTTGGTGGAGATAAGGATAATGTCACTATTTTCGGTCAGTCTGGTGGCGGTGGAAAAGTGTCCACTTTACTTGCTACACCCGCCGCCGCTGGTCTGTTCCATAAGGCTATTGTGCAAAGTGGATCTATGCTTCGTACTATGGAGGCGAAGTATTCCCGTCGTATTGGTGCTGCCGCAGTGAAAGAACTAGGGCTGAACTCTTCAACGATCGATGAAATTCAGAAAGTTCCTTATGCAAAACTACTTGCAGCAGGCGAGAAAGCAGTAACTGAGGTACGTGCTGAAGCTGACAAGGAAGGCCTTTCTTCCTTTATCTTTGGTTGGGCGCCTACAGTGGATGGCGATGTTTTGCCTATACAGCCTTTTGATGGCCAAGCGCCTGCGCAATCCAAAAACATACCGATGCTGATCGGTACTACACAGCATGAATTTACAATGAGTACCTATGTGCCGTCTATGCGTACTATTACAAAAGATCAGGCTATTGATATTTTGAGAAAGAAATATGGTGATCGTACGGATGAATTTCTAAAAGCTTTTTCAGAAGCTTATCCAGATTATCAGCCTAAGGATTTAATTGATATAGATTTGATCTTTCGTCCTAGTGCGGTGGAGCAGGCAAAGCTGAAAGTTGCGCAACGAGGGGCTCCGGTTTATATGTATCTGTTTGCTTGGGAATCTCCCATTCTTGACGGTATGTTTCGTAGCACTCATTGTATGGATATCCCTTTTGTTTTCGATAATGTTGTTCGCCATGCCAGTATGACCGGAGGTGGTGAAAAGGCTCAAATATTAGCTGATAAAGTGAGTAGTGCGTGGCTAAACTTTGCCAGAACAGGAAATCCTAATGTAAAAGATTTACCCAAATGGGAACCTTTTTCTGTTGAGAGGGGCGCTACTCTGTTTTTCAACAATACTTGTGAAGTGAGATATAATCATGATAAAAAGCTATTGGAACTGGTGAGTGCCTTTCCTCTCCGCGGATTTTAAGTAGACTTTTTTATCATTACAGGAGCGTCCTTTTTAATCTTTTATTAACAATAAATCTAATTAATAACTAATGAAACAAAGTATGAGACACAAGTTAATGAGAAGGTTGGCAACATTTATGTTGTTCCTCCTTGCTGGTATTCCCTTTATATTGGCACAAGGACCAGTGAAAGTCTTCGGGAAAATAGTGGATAATATCGGTGAACCGATGATTGGCGTTAGTGTTTTAGAAAAAGGCACCTCAAATGGAGTCATTACAGATATTGACGGTAACTATTCTTTGTTTGTGGCAGAGGGTGCTACTATTGCATTCTCATATGTAGGTTATCTGACACAAGAGAGAAAGGCCGTTGCAGGTAGTTTGAACATTACACTGAAAGAAGATGCCAAGACCTTGGATGAAGTGGTAGTTGTGGGTTATGGTGTACAGAAAAAAAGTTCTGTGACAGGTGCAATTTCTCAAGTTAAAGCGGAAGATATGCAGAATCGTACTATTAGTAATGCCCAAGCGGCTTTACAAGGTAAAACGGCAGGCGTACAAGTTATTCAAACTTCCGCTGCCCCGGGGTCTTCTCCTACCATAAGAGTACGTGGTTATTCTTCCAATGCTGCCTCCAGCCCGTTGTACGTGGTAGATGGGGTTCGCATGTCAGATATCTCAGGGCTTGATCCTAACGATATCTCTTCTATGGAAGTTTTGAAAGATGCTGCATCAGCAGCCATTTACGGGGCTGAAGCCGGTAATGGAGTGATTCTTATTAGTACAAAAAAGGGTAAGGTTGGTGATGGAAAAATCACGTATGATGTTCAATATACCGTGCAATCTTTAGCGCGTATCCCTAAAATGTTGAATTCCGAAGAGTACATTAACTATATGGTGGAAGGCTCTACATTTACCAAAGATTACTTATTGGATAATTGGGATGGTACAACAAGTACGCTGTGGTCTGACGTAGCTTTTGAAAAGAGTCAGATGCAGAAACATAATCTTGCTTTTAGCGGTGGAAGTGATAAAGGAAATTATTACCTTTCTCTGACCTATCTTGACAATGACGGTATTGTAAAAGGCAATTCTGATACTTATAAGCGTATGACATCCACTGTCAATGCAGAATATCAGATAAAAAAATGGTTGAAAGTCGGGACTACCAATCAAATTGAAAAATATAATGTTCGCACAGTCTCTTCCAATAATGAATACGGTAGTCTGCTTACCTCCATCTTGCAATTGGATCCGCTGACTCCCGATACTTATACTTCTGAAAATCTTCCCCAGAATATGCTAACGGCATTAAATGACGGGAAGCATTTACTACAGGATAAAAATGGTAATTATTATGCTGTGTCCAAATTTTTGGCTAATGAACAGTATCACCCTATGATTATGCGTGACAACAATATTGGTAAGAATAGCGGATTCAACGTGAATGGATCTATCTATGGCGATCTGACTCCTATCAGTGGCTTAACACTGACTTCTCGCTTTGGTTATCGTTTGTCCGGTACGCGGAGTTCCACTACAAATTTGCCTTTTTACGGTAATGCTGTGCAAAGTCGCGATTACGTAGAATATAATTCCCAATCGTCTACTACTATTTACTACCAATGGGAGAATTTTGCCAATTATGTGAAGCATCTTGATCTTCATACGATTTCGGCTATGGTAGGTATGTCATATCAGGAGTCGACTTACGATTATGCAAAAGGTAGCCTGTCTGCAAATGGTGAGGATGCAGTAAAGAAAAATGATCCATTGTTCTATTATCTGAATTATGGCTCAGCTTCAGCAACTAAGGCTGTAGAAGGCGAGAAAACTCGTTCAGCTAAAATGTCTTATTTCGGTCGTATAGGATACGATTATGCAGGTAGATATATGCTTCAAGCCTCGCTTCGTGCGGATGCCGCCGATCTTTCCCAATTACCTTTAACGAATCGTTGGGGATACTTTCCGGCAGTCTCGGTGGGGTGGACGGTCTCCGAAGAAAGCTTTTTTGCACCTTTAAAAAATCAAATAAACAGTTTGAAATTACGTGCAAGTTGGGGACAAAACGGTAGTCTTTCTGCTTTGAGTGGTTATCCTTATAGTACTGATATGAGCTCGAATGGTATTTATCCTTTCACTTTGGAAAATTCTTATATTACAGGTGCCACTCCTTCCACGATGGGTAACGATGAATTGAAATGGGAAACATCCGAGCAGATTAATATCGGTTTTGATGCACGTCTTTTGCGTGACCGTTTGACTTTTAGTTTGGACTATTTCAATAAGAAAACTAAAGATCTGCTAGTTTGGAACACGACTCCTTCTCTGGCTGTAGGTGGCAGTACTTCACCTATGAATGCGGGTGATGTTAGCAATAAGGGCTGGGAATTCGAATTAGGTTGGAGAGACCATGTAGGTACTTTTAATTATAGTGTCCGGGCCAATTTGGCGACGTTAAAAAACAAAGTCACTTATATTGATCCGTCAATTACTCGTATAGTGGGGACTAAGTTTCACACCAATTATGTAACTTACTTTGAAGAAGGACATCCTGTTTACTATTTTCGAGGCTATAAGTTCGCAGGAGTTGATTCTGCTACCGGTGAGCCTACGTTTGCCGATCTAGATAAGAGTGGTGGTCTTTCAGATGGGGATATGACTGATATTGGTGATGCAATACCTGATTTCACTTATGGCATTACACTGACTGCTGCCTGGAAAGGTTTTGATCTGACTGTATTTGGCACAGGTTCACAGGGAAATGATATTTTCAATTGTATCAACCGTCCTGATTACGCAGCCTCCAACAAACTAAAAAAAGTGTTTTATGATGATCGCTGGACAACTGATAATACATCCGGTGCAAAGCCCCGTGCAGGTGCTACTCTGATGGATCGGTACCAGTTGTCCGATGCATTGGTCTATGATGGTTCTTATTTCAAGATTAAGCAAATACAGTTGGGCTATACTTTTCCAAAACAATGGTTGAAGAAGATTTTTGTGAATAATCTCCGGATTTATGGTTCTTTGGATGATTTTATCACCTTTACAAGTTATCCCGGATTCGATCCTGAAGCGGCTGCAAGTACTACTTCAGGGATGGGAGTGGATAAAGGCGCATACCCTTCTTCCAAGAAAGTTGTGTTTGGCTTGAACATTGAATTTTAGTTCACCTTAAATGATAAATAGTATGAAAACAAAATATATTTATATCTTATTGCTAGGATTCTTTTCGATCTTGAGCACCAGCTGTGAAGAACGCTTGGATATACTTAAAAATGGCAACTTGGGTTCGGAGGATGATTTTTATCAAACAGATAATGATGCTTTACAAGCTTCAGCAAATCTGTATGTCAATTGGCGTAGTCAGTATTTTAATTGGTTTTTTACTAAAAACATGCTTTCCGATGATATTTGGTGCGGTGGAGGTTCCCGTGGTGATAATGCTGCTATGGAACAATTGAATGAATACACTTTTGGCACGGATCATTCGATGATTGAAAGTTTGTATTCCGGATTGTACTCAGTGATTTATAGTGCTAATCTGATTATAGATAAAATTAATGCTGATACCGACGTGAAAAAGAATGCTGTTGCCGAGGCCAAGTTTTTCCGGGCATGGGCACACTTTGAACTGGTTACGATGTTTGGTACGGCTCCGATGATAGATCATTTGCTGAAACCTTCGGAATATCGCCAAGGTAATGGAACTCCGGAAGCAACTTGGCAATTTATAGAAACTGATTTGAATGATGCTATTGGTTCCGGCGCACTCCCTTCTAAAACAGATGTGAATGATCAGGAGACTGGAATCAAGGTTACAAAAGAAGTTGCTCAGGCCTATTTGGGTAAAGCGCAATTGTTTCAAGGTAAATATGCGGAAGCGGCAGCTACTCTCGATCAAGTCATCGAATCCAAAAAGTATGCTTTATATCAGGGTGGCTATGATTATTTACTTCATGCTGTAGCAGATAATAGTTGCGAATCCATGTTGGAAATACAAATGCGTAATGATCCAGAACAAATATGGAATACTTTTACTATGTTGCATATCATGCAAGGTTGGCGTACGGATAAATTAAGTTATAGTAGCGATGCCAAGACCTATATCTCGACTGGTACCTACGGATTTGCTAATCCGCGTGAAGATTTATATAATGCTTTTGTTGCTATGGAAGGAAAGGATGGCTATCGTTTAAACTGCACTATGCGCACCTATGAACAGATGAAGCAAGTTGGAATAACCATGCAAAATGGTGCTTATCTATATGGAAATGAAGGCTATTTTATGTGGAAAAACCGTCCGTTAATAGCTGATTGTGTACAAAATTTCCCTGCGTTCCAATCTTTGCAATACACCAATTTACGGGTGATGCGTTATGCTGAAGTTTTACTGATGGCTGCAGAGGCGCATATTCAGGGTAATGTCAGTCAGGTAAAGGCGTTGGCTTATATTAATGAGGTTCGCAGTCGCGCCAAGTTATCCCTTTTAGCAACGGTTACTCTGGATGATGTAAAAAAAGAAAAGCGTTTGGAACTTTGTTTGGAGAGTGTGCGTTATCAAGATTTAATCCGTTGGGGAGATGCCTCTACTGTGATGGCGGGGCAGGGAAAAGATATACCTAGTTTTACCAGCCAGGGAGTTCAATTTCAAAATCATAATACCTCTTATGGATTTAAAGAGAAGAACAAGCTATTGCCTATTCCGGCTAAGGAATTGTTAGTTAATCCTAATATGCATCAAAATGAAAATTGGTAAGCTGTCCGGTGACATTTGCCATCAACTAATTAATAATTAAATAAAAGTATGAAAAAATTAACGACTTTATTTGCTCTTTTATTGGTCTGTGCAACATCCTTTGCACAGCAGGCTCTTTGGGGTGGTTCGCCCATTGTGTCTCCTGAAATTCATGATAATAACACGGTTACTTTTCGCTTGAAGGCACCTAATGCCGGGAAAGTAGAGATCACTGGTGATTTCTTACCTACAAAAAAGATGAAAACTCCATTTGGTGATTTCGATGGCCCGGGAGCTGCGGATCTGACAAAAGGTTCGGATGGGGTGTGGACATATACCACTCCCAAACCTTTGATGCCAGAACTTTATAGCTATTCCTTTTTGGTGGATGGTTTAAAAATTACTGATCCGAGTAATGTCTACATGATTCGTGATGTGTCATCGGTGACAAATGTCTTTTTGATCGGCGGTGGGCGTGCCGACTTATATAAAGTTAATGAAGTGCCTCATGGTACGGTATCGCGTGTTTGGTATAATAGTCCTACACTGAAAATGACCCGTCGTATGACCGTTTACACACCTGCCGGTTATGAAACCAGTGGTGAAAGTTATCCTGTATTTTATTTATTGCATGGCATGGGGGGAGACGAGGAAGCTTGGATTGCGCTTGGTCGTGCCGCGCAGATTCTGGATAACCTGATTGCACAAGGCAAAGCGAAACCAATGATTGTGGTCATGACTAATGGGAATGCTTCACAGGAAGCTGCTCCGGGTGAATCTTCATTAGGTATGTTGCCTCCAAGTATGCAAATGCCCAAAACAATGGAGGGTTCTTTTGAAATGGCTTTTCCTGATGTTGTGAAGTTTGTTGACTCTACATACCGTACGGTGAAACGTAAATCGGGACGGGCCATTGCCGGCTTGTCCATGGGTGGTTTCCATTCTCTGCATATTTCGAATGAATTTCCGGATATGTTCGACTATGTTGGTCTGTTTTCCGCTGCGATTATGCCGGATAAATCGGTACAGGCGCCTATCTATGACAATCTGGAAGGAAAGTTAAAAGTGCAGTTTAGTAAGAATCCTGCTTTATACTGGATTGGTATAGGTAAGTCTGATTTCCTTTATAAAGCCAATGAAGACTTTCGTAAATTATTGGATAAAGACGGATACAAATATACCTATTATGAGACCGATGGTGGCCATATCTGGAAAAATTGGCGTATTTATCTTACAGAGTTCACTCCTTTGTTATTTAAATAACCTTTAAATTATTGTTCATGAAGAAACAAATTCTTAGTGTGGCGCTTCTTGCCGGGACTTTGGTTGCATGTGGTCCGAAGCTTCCTCAGTTAGGTAAGGCCTCCGTTGATGAAGTGGTGGATGCTATGACTCTGGAAGAAAAAGCGCATTTAGTCGTAGGTCGGGGAATGTCCGGATTTTCAGGCGATAGTGCTGTCGTAGGTGAAACCCATGATTTGGTACCGGGAGCTGCGGGCACGACCTATCCTATCTCGCGTCTGGGTATTCCGTCGGTTGTCTTGGCCGACGGACCGGCCGGACTTCGTATCAATCCGACGAGAAAAGGGGATAGCGCTACTTATTATTGTACGCATTTTCCTATTGGCACACTGCTAGCTTCCACCTGGAATCAGCAACTGGTAAAAGAAGTCGGTGCAGCTATCGGTGATGAAGTTTTGGAATACGGTGTGGATGTTTTATTAGGACCGGCGCTGAACATACAGCGCAACCCTCTCTGCGGGCGTAACTTTGAATACTATTCGGAAGATCCGGTGGTTTCGGGTGAAATAGCCGCGGCTTATGTTAATGGCGTACAGAGTAATGGGGTGGGGACCTCAATCAAACATTTTGCTGTGAACAATCAGGAAAGCAACCGTATGGGTAACGATGCGCATGTCACGCCGCGGGCTTTGCGGGAAATCTATCTGAAAGGGTTTGGAATAGCAGTCGGGAAATCCGCTCCATGGACGGTGATGTCTTCTTACAATTATTTGAATGGAACTTATACCTCCGAAAACAAGGAATTACTGACTACAGTTCTTCGTGATGAATGGGGATTTAAGGGAATGGTGATGACCGATTGGTTTGGAGGAAAAGATGCCGTGGCTCAAATGATAGCAGGAAATGATATGTTACAGCCAGGCACGGACAATCAGTATGAAGCCATAGTGAATGGAGTGAAACAGGGTAAACTGAAAGAGGATTTATTGAATCGAAACGTAAAGCGTATCTTGGAAATGATTCTCCGTACACCCCGTTTTAGGGGATATCAATATTCCGATAAGCCCGATCTGAAGTCACATGCTGCGATTACCCGCCGTTCGGCTACGGAAGGCATGGTGTTGCTGAAAAATGAGAAGAAGACATTGCCTATGGGTTCCGGCATAAAGAATGTGGCCTTGTTTGGTTGTACTTCTTATGATTTCATTGCAGGCGGTACCGGCTCGGGTAATGTGAACCGTGCGTATACCATCTCCCTGTTGGATGGGTTGAAGAATGCAGGCTATCAGGTGAGTGATGATCTGAAAGCAATGTATACCAGCTATATTGCTGAGGAAAATAAACGGAATGCACCTAAAAAAGGTAAGATGGCGATGTTTATGCCGCTTCCCCGTCCCGTGGAGATGAAGCTCACTTCTGATTTATTAAAGGAACAGGTCCAAAAATCAGATATAGCCTTGGTTACTCTGGGGCGCACATCCGGTGAGTTTCTAGATCGTACTCCCGCTGATTTTAATTTGACGGAAGAAGAACAGCAGATGTTGAAAAACATTTGCAAGGCATTCCATGCAGCCGGCAAAAAGGTGGTTGTAGTTCTGAATATTGGAGGCGCTATAGAAACCGCTTCCTGGAAAAATGAACCCGATGCTATTCTCTTAGCATGGCAAGCCGGACAGGAGGGAGGTAATAGTGTTGTTGACCTATTGAGTGGAAAAGTCTCTCCTTCGGGCAAACTAACCATGACTTTCCCCGGAAAGCTGGAAGACGTGGCTTCATCGGCTAATTTCCCCATGGATGGTGCTGCGAGCAGCATGGATTTTACACAGCATAGAAAGAACAAAGAACAAGTCCGCCTTTGGGATTATACTGATTACGAAGAGGATATTTATGTGGGGTATCGTTATTTTGATAGTTTTGGGAAGTCCGTTTCCTATCCTTTCGGATATGGCTTGTCATATACCACCTTTACATATTCCAATCCGGTGGTGAAGGAGACGAATGGAACCTTCAACGTTACGTTGGAGGTGACGAATACCGGTGATGTAGCTGGTAAGGAAGTGGTTCAACTCTATGTGGCGGCACCTTTTAATGCTCGTTTTCCTAAACCTGAAAAAGAGTTGAAAGCGTTTACCAAAACACGGGAATTGAAGCCGGGTGAAATGGAACAGGTCACTCTAAACGTCAATATCTCCGATTTGGCCTCGTTTGATGAACAGGCTTCGGCTTGGGTGACGGACTCGGGAACCTACAAACTTCTGATTGCAGCATCTTCCCGTGATATAAAAGCGGTGAAGGAGGTAAACGTCGCCGGTTCATCGAAAAAAATGCATGACATTTTGAATTTAAAACGACAGATAAAATTGTTGAGAAAGTAATCGGTTCTTTCAATTTATAATAATTTATGCTTATATTTGTCCATTGACCAATAAACTAACATTTATAATGATAACCATGAAAAGAATCCTTTTTTCACTGGTAGCAGCCGGCACTATGCTGGCTGCTTCAGCGCAAAATGCTGTAAAGCCAGCTATCCCCGAAGATCAGAATATTGAGCAGAAGGTGGATGCTTTGATGAAGAAAATGACCCTTGATGAAAAGATCGGTCAGATGACCGAGCTCTCCATCGATGTCATTGCCAAGCGAACCAATCCTTTTGCCGGAATTGATCCTCAGAATTTTAAAGTGGATGATCTTAAGAATATCCTTAAAAAATATCAATTGGAAAAGCAGTTCGATCTTTCCGCCGGAATGCCTTCGAAAGAGGTGATGATGAATATCTATCAGGCGATTCAAGCTGTTGAAAGCCGGAAAGGTTTTCAGTTGGACGAAGCCATGCTGGATAAGGTTATTGGAAAGTATAAAGTCGGTTCCATCTTGAATGTGCCGGCCGGTGTGGCTCAATCCAAAGAGAAGTGGGAGGAAATCATCCGGAAGATTCAGGAAAAATCCATGAAAGAGATTGGTATACCTTGTATTTATGGGGTGGACCAGATACATGGAACAACCTATACTTTGGGAGGAACTTTCTTTCCGCAGGGAATCAATATGGGAGCGGCCTTCAACCGTACGTTGGTTCGTGAAGAAGCCCGTATCTCCGCCTACGAAACTAAAGCCGGGAGTATTCCATGGACATATGCTCCGGTCATTGATTTGGGGCGTGATCCCCGTTGGCCTCGTATGTGGGAAAACTATGGGGAAGATGCTTATGTCAATGCCCAGATGGGGCGCGAAGCTGTGTTGGGCTTTCAAGGGAATGATCCTAACCATATCGGCAAGGAACACATCGCCGCCTGTTTGAAGCATTATATGGGATATGGAGTTCCCGTTTCCGGTAAAGATCGCACGCCATCCTCTATTACTGTGCAGGATATGCGTGAAAAACACTTTGCTCCGTTCTTGGAGGCTATCAAAGCCGGCGCTTTGTCCGTTATGGTCAATTCGGCTATGAACAACGGATTGCCTTTTCATGCCAATTATGAACTGTTGACAAAGTGTCTGAAGAAAGATCTCAACTGGGATGGAGTTGTGGTAACCGACTGGGCGGATATTGATAATCTCTATAAACGGGATAAGATTGCCGCTAATAAGAAGGAAGCAATAAAGATAGCGATTAATGCCGGAATTGACATGTCCATGGATCCGTATGATGTGAATTTCTGTACCGATCTCAAAGAGCTTGCACAAGAAGGCGAAGTGCCGATGAGTCGTATTGACGATGCCGTGCGCCGTATCTTGCGTATGAAATATCGTTTGGGACTTTTTGACACGCCCGATTACAAACACCAGGACTTTCCTTTGTTCGGAAGCGAACAACATGCTGCCGTGGCACTTCAAGCTGCGGAAGAATCGTTGGTGCTGTTGAAGAATACAGACCACATCCTACCCTTGGCTTCCGGTAAAAAACTGTTGATCACCGGTCCCAATGCCAATTCCATGCGTACGCTCAATGGAGGTTGGTCTTACTCCTGGCAAGGCGATAAGGCCGACGAATGTGCGACTGCTTATAATACCATTCTCGAAGCATTTACAAACAAGTTCGGTGCCGGTAATATTGTGTATGTTCCGGGTGTGACTTACAAGCAGGGGGGAGCCTATTGGGAAGAAAACACCCCCGAGATAGAGAAAGCCGTAGCTGCCGCCGCTAATGTCGATTATATTGTGGCATGTATCGGTGAAAACTCCTATTGCGAAACGCCCGGTAATTTGACGGACTTGTCGCTTTCCGAAAACCAGATCAATCTGGTGAAAGCCCTTGCAGCCACGGGGAAACCTGTTATTCTGGTCTTGAACGAAGGTCGTCCGCGCATCATGAATGAAATAGAACCTCTGGCTAAGGCGGTTGTTAATATCATGCTTCCGGGCAATTACGGGGGGGATGCGTTAGCCAATCTCCTTGCGGGTGATGCTAATTTCAGCGGTAAGATGCCGTACACTTATCCCAAGTACATCAATTCCCTGGTGACTTATGACTATAAACCTTGTGAAAATATGGAAAAGATGCAAGGCGCTTATGACTATGATGCCGTCATGTCTGTACAATGGGCGTTCGGCTACGGGTTGAGCTATACCACCTTTGCCTATAGTAACCTTAAAGTCGATAAATCCCGATTTACCTCCGGTGATCTGCTTACATTTACCGTTGATGTCCGTAATACCGGTACCCGTGCCGGTAAAGAGAGCGTTCTGCTGTTCAGTAGCGATCTGGTTGCTTCTCTTACTCCTGACAACCGTCGTCTCCGTGCTTTCGAGAAAGTGAATCTGGAACCGGGAGAAAGCAAAACCGTCACTTTAAAAGTGAAAGCCTCCGATCTGGCTTTTGTCGGCTATGACGGTAAGTGGATTCTCGAGAAAGGAGATTTCCGTATTCAAGTCGGTGACCAAATCTTAGATGTCACTAGTGTCGAAACAAAGAAATGGAAATTCTTAATATAAAAAGAATGGACTAAAATATAATAAATATCTTTTTAAGTAGGTAAGTAACTACCTAAAAAGATATTTATTATCCGAATAAATTATTCTATAATAACAAGTTGTAGTAAAAAAACGATTAAGCTTTACTGTTTTATTTCTTCTTTGTGGTATTATATCGATAATTCTCTGACTATATTCAACAACTCTTTATTGATAGGCTTTTCGTTCTTAATAGCCTTTGTGAAAGGTACATATACAACTTCGTCATTTTCAATGCCGATCATTACATTGCGTTGTCCTTCCATAAGTGCATCAATTGCAGCAGCACCTAAACGGCTGGCAAGAATACGGTCATGAGCAGTGGGGCTTCCTCCTCTCTGCACATGTCCAAGGATTGTTACCCGTACATCATACTCTGGGTATTCGTTCTTTACACGCTCGGCATAATGCATAGCTCCTCCTGTCAATTCACTTTCTGCTACAATAACAATACTACTATTCTTTGATTTACGGAACCCATTCTTTATAAGTTCCTCTAATTGGTCTACTTCAGTGCTGATTTCCGGAATAATTGCAGCCTCTGCTCCTGATGCAATAGCCCCGTTCAATGCCAGAAAACCGGCGTCACGTCCCATTACTTCAACGAAAAATAACCTTTCATGTGAGGTGGCTGTATCACGAATCTTATCTACTGCTTCCAGAATTGTATTCAGAGCTGTATCGTAGCCTATTGTAGTATCTGTGCCATATAAATCATTATCTATTGTTCCGGGCAATCCAATGCAAGGTACATCGAATTCCTGTGCGAAAATGCGTGCGCCTGTTAAAGAACCATCACCTCCGATGATAATCAGAGCGTCAATCCCTTCTTTTTTCATATTTTCATATGCAGCTTGCCGTCCTTCAGGAGTAGTAAATTCTTTGCATCGTGCAGTTTTTAGGATAGTACCACCTAACTGGATGATGTTACTTACGTTTTGGCTTTTGAATTCAGTAATTTCATCTGTAACCAATCCCTTATAACCTCGATATATACCTTTCACTAGTAATCCGTTGTAGATAGCGGCACGTGTTACCGCACGAATAGCGGCGTTCATTCCCGGGGCATCTCCTCCCGATGTTAAAATACCTATGCACTTAATTGCTCCCATAACAATCTTTTGAGTTTAGCATTAATAATCGCACAAAGATAGTAAAAAGCATAGGGTGAGTTTAATAAATAACGTTAATTCGCTGTTTCAAATTCGTGATTTTATGGCCTCGGAGATTTCTTCCATTAGCCATTTCGGCGTGGAAGTAGCTCCGCAAATTCCAATGGTTTGAGCCTTGTCTAGTAGATCTTTATCTATTTCGTCGGCGCTTTCAATAAGAAAAGAGTTCGGGTTGATCTTTTTGCATTCGTTGAAAAGTATTTTTCCATTGGAACTTTTATTTCCGCTTACCAAAAATATCAAGTCGTGTGATGCTGCAAATGTTCGGATATTGGGAATGCGGTTGACCACTTGCCTACAAATGGTGTCATGGTATTCAAAACTTACATTTGGTGATATATGCTCTTTGATATATTCTACTATTTTTTGGAATTCTTCCAATGATTTAGTTGTCTGAGAATATAAACATATATTCTTCTTGAAGTCCAATTGCTTGGCTTCTTCCAAATTTTCAATAACTATCGCTTTTCCGGCTGTTTGACCTACCAATCCTAAGACTTCTGCATGCCCGTTTTTGCCATATATCACGATTTGTTTATTTTCATCTTCCTCCGAGATGTCTTTTTGCTTGATTTTCTTTTGCAAACGAAGCACTACAGGACAGGTGGCATCAATAATATCTATGTTGTTAAGGCGAGCTGTTTCGTATGTCTCGGGTGGCTCTCCATGTGCCCGTAGTAGTACCTTGGCATTGCGAAGCTTTTTAAAATCTTCATGATTGATAGTGATGAGTCCCATTGTTTTTAAACGTTCTACTTCTCGATTGTTGTGTACAATGTCTCCTAAACAATATAATGTTTCACCTTTGGCTAGTTCTTCCTCTGTTTTTTTTATTGCGGTGACAACCCCAAAGCAGAATCCGGAGCCTTTATCTATTTCTATTGTTTTCATAATCTTGTTATTATTAATGATGGTTATGAATGATATAAAGGAGGCTGGATTTCTTTTAATAGAAAAGCCTTTAACTGAACTCCTTTAATTTATTTAGTAATATGATTGACTTGTTGCATTAGCCATTCTTTCTGTTGAGATATTGTCATGTGACTATTGTCTAGTAGCAAAGCATCTTCTGCCTGGACAAGTGGGCTTATGCTCCGGCGTTGATCAATATCATCCCGTTGTTTTACATTTTCAAGGATCTCGTCATAGCTTACTTTTTGTCCTTTTGTATGTAGTTCTTCATAACGGCGTTGTGCCCGGATTTCGGGTGAGGCAGTAACGAATATCTTTAATTCTGCATTAGGAAATACGGTGGTGCCTATATCACGTCCATCCATGACTATGCCTTTGGCTTTACCCATTGCTTGCTGTTGGGCGACCATTGCTTTTCGTACAAAGTCCAGTGTTGATATCGGACTTACATGGGAAGAGACTTCCATGCTTCGAATTTTATTTTCTACATTGTTTCCATTTAAATAGGTTTCCGGGCATCCTGTTTCCTGATTTATCAGAAAGGATATATGTATTTCCTTTATTTCTTTTTGAAGTCTTTTCGTGTCTATTTCTTTATCTTTGAATATGCCGTTTTCCAAACTATATAAAGTGACAGCACGATACATAGCTCCGCTGTCTATATATATATATCCTATTTCCCGAGCAAGATCTTTGGCCATAGTGCTTTTCCCACAAGAGGAAAAGCCATCAATTGCAATAATTATTTTTTTCATTTGCACTATTTCGTTATAAAAAAAATATAAAAGATTGGAGATTAAAAGAAAAGGAGTTCATGTGATTCTTTGTGTAAGCTATAGAGACTAACAATTTATTTGCTGATTTGTTCTGATATGAATGCTTTTGCCTTGCCTGTACTTGTGTACAGAGCAAATAAGGGAAAAATATGGTTGGAACAAAAGACTTTTTCAACATTTCATTTAAAATTATTGCCAAAGATACGGCATTTTTAAAATATCTCGTTACTTTTGTCGGGGAAAAGCCATAGCTCATTTCTTATGATTAAAAAAAATGAAAATGGGCTTGGATTGTGTGAAAAAAAACAGTAGAACAGAACGTTTCATAGAAAATGCATTATATTTGCAAAAAATGGGAAACACTAAAATTATATAATTATGGAAATTAAAAAAACACCTAAAGCAGATTTGGAGGGCAAGAAGTCAACTTGGATGCTTATTGGTTATGTTATCGTGCTCGCTTTTATGTTTGTAGCATTTGAGTGGACACAGCGCGATTACAAAATTGATACGAGTCAGGCTGTTACAGATGCCGTTTTTGAGGAAGAAATGATTCCTATAACAGAACAGGAAGAGAAAGTTGCTCCTCCACCTCCTGAAGCACCATCAATTGCTGAAACATTGGAAATCGTAGATGATAAAGCCGATGTTGAAGAAACTAACATTGCTTCAAGTGAAGAGACAGGGCAGAAGGTAGAAGTTAAATATGTTCCGGTTGCTGTAGAGGAAGAGGCTCCTGAAGAACAAACTATTTTTGAGGTTGTTGAACAAATGCCGGAATTCCCAAATGGAGGTATGGCTGGTTTGATGCAATATTTGAGTAAAAACATTAAGTATCCGACTATTGCTCAGGAAAACGGTACTCAAGGACGCGTTACTGTACAATTTGTGGTTAACAAAGACGGTAGTATTGTAGATGCTAAAGTATTAAGAGGTGTTGATCCTTATTTGGACAAGGAAGCTATTCGTGTGATTAGTTCCATGCCAAAATGGAAACCGGGAATGCAACGCGGGAAACCTGTGCGTGTGAAATATACAGTACCTGTAATGTTTAGATTGCAGTAATGTATCTATAAAATAGGGAAAAGGCTGCCGATAAGCAGCCTTTTTTCTTTCTTTTTTTGAGGAATATTAGTTATGTATACAGCTTCAGCTATTTTCGAGAAAATTAATTCTCATATTGCAAACTTACATTTTCAATATGCCCCAGAGGGACTATATGCTCCTGTTGAATATGTATTAAGTATGGGAGGTAAAAGAATTCGGCCTCTATTGATGTTAATGGCTTATAATTTGTATAAGGAGGATCTTGAATCTGTTTACGATTTAGCTACAGGTATCGAAGTATATCATAATTACACTCTTTTACATGATGATTTGATGGATCGTGCTGAGCGACGCAGGGGGAAAAAAACAGTGCATAAGATATGGAACGATAATGTAGCTATTCTTTCCGGCGATGCAATGTTAGTTCTTGCTTATCAATTCATGGCAAAATGTCCGGTGATGTTTCTGAAAGAAGTCTTGGATCTCTTTTCAAAAACGGCTCTTGAAATATGCGAAGGACAACAAATGGACATGGAGTTTGAACAGGAAGAGGAAGTAAAAGAGGCGGAATATATAGAAATGATCCGTTTGAAGACTGCCGTACTTTTGGCTACGAGCCTGAAAATTGGGGCACGCATAGGCGGGGCTTCTGTAGAAGATGCTGATAGTCTATATAATTTTGGTATTCAAATAGGACTTGCTTTTCAATTAAAAGATGATTTATTGGATGTTTATGGAAGCACTAGTACTTTTGGGAAAAATATAGGTGGAGATATTTTATGCAATAAAAAGACTTTTTTATTGGTTAAATCACTAGAATTAGCGAATTCAGTCCAAGCTGAGCAATTAAGATCATGGTTTAGGACCGAAAATCCGGATCCTATAACAAAAATAGAAGCAGTAACAGCTCTTTATGACCAAATTGGGGTTCGGGGATTTTGTGAGGCAAAAATAGCCCAGTATACTAATTTGGCGATAAAGAGTCTTTCAGTTTTGGATGTGGAAGACGAAAAAAAGAATGGATTAAGAACGATTATAGAACAGCTAATGAATAGAGAAATGTAAATTGTTTAATTCTTATGCCTTATAGAAGATTACCAAATACCGATCGTGCAAGAATACGGGCATTAAAAACAGTGGTGGAAAAGGCTGATGTCACTGATGCTTTCAATTTGCCTGTTGTTATGAAAACATTAATAGAATCGAGAAATCTTTTAACGGTTTTTGAGGCAGCTCAGGTCTATTATTCTGAATGTTATGAGCAACAATCCAAGGCTGCGCGTAGACATCAGACTAATGTTCGTAAAGCTCGGTTATACATTTCTCATTTCATTCAAGTCTTGAATTTAGCAGTCCTTCGTTCGGAAATACGTGCAGCCCATAAATCTTATTATGGATTATCAGCGGAGAATAATAATGTTCCGGATCTTTCTACGGAAGGAGCTCTTGTGGAGTGGGGACGGAATATTATAGAGGGAGAACATCGGCGAATTCTGCAGGGGGGGACTCCTATTTACAATCCTACTATAGCTAAAGTGAAAGTCCATTATGATATTTTTATTGAAAGTTATGAGAAACAAAAGAATTTTCAATCTTTAACTGCTAGCAGTTTAGAAACTCTTTCTTCAATGCGTGATGGCGTTGATGAGTTGGTTTTGGATATATGGAATCAAATAGAACAAACATTTCAGAATATCTCTTCTCCAGAGAAGCGGCTACAGTTATGCCGTGATTATGGTGTTGTATATTATTATAGGACAGGTGAGAAGCAGGAAGGCGATTTATCCGAATGAATTTGATAGATACACATTCACATCTTTTTCTAGAAGAGTTTGCAGACGATTTACCTCTGGTCATAGATCGTGCACGGATTGCAGGAGTTAGCCATATTTTTATGCCTAATATTGACAGTACTACACTCTCAGCTATGCAATCTGTTTGTGCTACTTATGAAGGCTATTGTTTTCCTATGGTAGGCTTGCATCCAACGTCTGTTAATGGCGATTATTTAAAGGAACTGGCACTTGTTGAGAGAGAGTTATTGCACTCTTTTACTGAATATGTTGCTATAGGGGAAATAGGAATGGATTTATATTGGGATAGATCTTTCCTTAATGAGCAACTAGTAGTATTGGACACCCAGATCAGGTGGGCCTTGGAAACTGATTTACCTGTTGTCATCCATTGTCGCGAAGCCTTTGAGTTTATAACTGGAATATTGGAACCATATAAGAATACATCCCTAAGAGGTATTTTTCACAGTTTTGCAGGAACAGTTGACGAAGCAAAGCGTTTGTTGGAGTTTCAGAATTTTTTTATAGGCATTAATGGGATTATTACTTTTAAGAATTCCCATTTATCAGAAGTCGTTCATGATATCCCGTTACAACGGATTGTATTGGAGACTGATTCTCCTTATTTGGCACCAGTTCCTCATCGTGGGCGGAGGAATGAGAGTTCTTACGTAAAAGATGTATTAATAAAAGTTGCTGAAATCTATCAGGAATCTCCTGAAGAAGTAGGTGAGCAGACTTCAAAAAATGCTTTAAAAGTGTTTGGAATGCTCAAATGAACTATTGAAGACTTTAAAGTTTATTAATTTTGAGATTTTGAAGTAGATAAAAATAGGAGTATGCTGTGGAAGAACGAAAAAAAGAATACATTTGTGCCTGAAAACGCTTGTGGCTTGCATTTTTTTTGTAATTTGCAGCCGATTTCGAAAAGGCGTTGTAAGGAGAGATGCTCGAGTGGTTGAAGAGGCACGCCTGGAAAGCGTGTATACTCCTAAAGGGTATCCGGGGTTCGAATCCCCGTCTCTCCGCTGGAAATAAAATAACATTAATACAATAATTTAATTAATTAATTAATCTTAAAAATTAGACACACAATGAAAAAGTTATTTGCAATTGTTGCTGTGATGGGAGTCCTAACATTTGGCTCAACTCAACTAGCTCAAGCTCAAGACGCTCCTGCAGCGGATCAAACAGAACAAGCTGCTCCAGCAGCTAATGCGGCTCCTGCTGATGAGGCTGCCGCTCCTGCTGCTACTACGGCTGAGCCTGAGAATGGTGGTATTCATAAGGAAATAAAGACTAAATTTATTGAAGGTACTGCTTCTTTTATGAGTTTGGTTGCCATTGCATTGGTTATTGGGCTTGCTTTTTGCATCGAACGTATTATCTATTTAAGTTTGGCCGAAATTAATGCTAAAAAATTTATGGCTACTATTGAAGCTGCTTTGGAAAAAGGAGATGTTGAGGCTGCTAAAGATATTGCTCGTAATACGAGAGGACCTGTTGCTTCTATTTATTATCAAGGTTTGATGAGAATAGATCAAGGTCTTGATGTTGTAGAGAAATCTGTTGTATCCTATGGTGGAGTTCAAGCTGGTTACTTGGAAAAAGGTTGTTCTTGGATTACATTGTTTATTGCAATGGCACCGTCTTTAGGGTTCTTGGGTACAGTAATTGGTATGGTTCAAGCATTTGATAAAATCCAACAAGTAGGTGATATTTCTCCGACGGTTGTAGCTGGTGGTATGAAAGTCGCTTTGATTACTACAATTTTCGGTTTGATTGTTGCGTTGATTCTGCAAGTATTCTATAACTATATTCTGTCTAAGATTGAAGCTTTGACAAGTGAAATGGAAGATTCTTCTGTCTCCTTGTTGGATATGGTTATCAAATATAACTTGAAATATAAAAAATAAGCGGAAATGGCTAAGTTAACATATAAAGTTTCATATTATGTACTGTATGTAATCTTTGCTGCTATTATAGTGGTATTGGGTATGTTCTACTTAGGTGGTAATGCTCAAGGTGACGCAGTATTGTCAGGAATTGATCCTGAAATGTGGCAGCCTGCACAAATGAATGCCTTACTCTTCTTGATGTATGGCTTATTAGCTTTGGCTGTAATTGCTACAGTGGTTGCTTTCTTATTTCAATTTGGAATGGCATTAAAAGATAACTTTGGTAAGGCCTTAAAGTCCTTGATTGGTGTAATTCTTCTGGTGGTTGTATTGGCCATTGCATGGTCAGTAGGTAGCGGAGAGCCGTTGAATATTCCTGGTTATAGTGGAAGTGATAATGTGTATTTCTGGTTAAAAATAACTGATATGTTTCTTTATACTTTCTATATCTTGCTTGGAGCAACAGTTCTTGCAATGATTTTTAGTAGTATAAAGAAGAAGTTATCATAAAATCAGAGTAAGTTTAGTTTACTCAAATTTAATGAAGTAATATAATGGCAAAAGGAAATAGAAAAGTTCCTGATATAAACTCAAGTTCTACGGCTGATATTGCCTTCTTGTTGTTGATTTTCTTTTTGATCACAACGTCAATGGATACTGACCGGGGATTGGCGAGACGTTTACCGCCACCTCCCGATAAGGAGCAGAAGGACCAGTCTGACAAAGTAAAGCAACGTAATGTTTTGGAAGTATTTTTGAATAAGGATGACCAATTAATGTGCGGGGGTGAATACATAACCATAGGACAGTTGAGGGATAAAGCAAAGGAATTCATTGATAATCCGAATAATGACGAAACCAAACCAGAAAAACATTCAATTCAAGTGCCATTTTTTGGTAATGTAATGGTTACGGAAAAACATGTGATTTCTTTGCGTTGTGACCGTGGAACGTCATATAAAGCTTATATTGCAGTCCAAAATGATTTGGTGGGTGCTTATAATGATTTAAGGGATAAATTAGCTCAAGAAAAGTGGGGTAAGAACTACTTGGATTTGAATGAGGATCAGCAAAAAGCAATTCGTGAAATTTATCCTCAGAAGATATCTGAGGCAGAACCTAAAAAGTACGGAGAAAAGAAGTAATGGGAAAATTTAGTAAAACTGGTAAACGAGAAATGCCGGCGTTGAACACTTCTTCTCTGCCTGACCTTATCTTCACTTTGTTGTTCTTCTTTATGATTGTTACAACAATGCGTGAAGTAACATTAAAGGTTGAGTTTAAGGTTCCGCAAGCTACTGAGTTAGAAAAGCTGGAAAAGAAATCATTAGTCACATTTATCTATGTAGGAAAGCCTACGGCTGAATTCCGTGCAAAGTTGGGAGATGAAAGCCGTATCCAGTTGAATGATAGTTATGCTGAAGTTGCAGAAATCCAAGATTATATTATTGGTGAACGTGCCAGTATGAAGGAGGAAGATCAACCCCAGATGACTGTTTCTTTGAAAGTGGATAAAGATACGAAGATGGGTATAGTGACTGATATTAAAGAGGCTCTTCGTAAAGCTTATGCATTGAAGATTAATTATTCTGCGCAATTACGTCAGTAATAATAGTTTTTTTAATAGATTATAAAAAGGGTGTGTTTATATAAACGCGCCCTTTTTATTTGTTGGATAATTCTTTTATCATGATACTCTTTTTGCGTTGATTAGGCGCTATTTCAGATTGATCCGTTATTTCGTCTTGAAATCTTGCGTTTTTTTCTATCGGGTTTATTAATTTTCAATTAAATTCTCTATGTTATAAATTTCCCGATATATTTCTTCTTTTACTCTTTCAAAATCATTTGCGGGATTCAATTTGCCATAGTTCATAAGGTACATTGGCACTGCAGCGTTTCCTGGTTTGTAGGGTGGTTGCACATAAAAATTATTCCATAAAATAAATCCCTGTCTTAAATAGAATTCTATTCTTCGCTGGGCTAAATTATTATTGGGAATTTCGACTTCTAATACAATGGGATGTATGCGCTCGCATAACTGGTTTATAATCTCTTTTCCGTATCCTTCATTGCGATATCTCTTATCCATAGCAAAATGCTCTACATAGTAGAAGTTACTTAGCATCCAATAAGTGATAAAACCGACCGGATTATCTCCATCTAATATAATATGATTGTAAAAACACTGCTTGTCTCTAGTGAATAAGCGCAATTCATCCAATGGACGGTATTCTTCTTCAGGAAAAGATGAAATCAGCAATGACTCCATATATTTATATAGCAAATCATTACTTGTAGTGATTCGTTGTAGGTGAAGCCTGGGTCTATTTCTGCAATAGGTCATGTTATTCCGTATAGAAATTGATTAATCTGCGGATTGAACGTTGGCAAACAGGACAAAATCCCGGGTAACTGTTAGTACGCATTCGGCAATTATCAGCAGGGCGGTAAATACCTTTACTTGAGTAGCCCCCACCTTTGTAAACTCCTATTGGAAAATTAGCTTTTTCACTAACGGGAGTAGGAATTGGTGTGCCTTTGGGCAACATATCCTTCCATTTGGATGCAAAATCCACGAGAGTTGTAATATTGGGTTCCCATGGTTCTATATTTAGTGGATAAGTGTCTGTCATTACGTCGTTGTCATAAAAATACTCGTCGGCCAATCCGCCGAAACTATGTCCGAATTCGTGTACTACTACGGGACGGAACATGGGGTGGTGAGCTGCTGTTAGTGTATACGCATTGTATATACCTCCTCCTCCATATTCTTCTGTGTTGGCTAGTATGATGATATGTTCATAGGGTATTCCGGCTAAAGCATCATGTATGGACTTTACACGGCGTGTAGTCAGGTAGCGATCTGAATAGAAGGTACTAAAGTGTGAGTTGAAAGCTGTATGTTTCCATTCTCCTAAGCGTGGTATGCTAACTCCACTATCGTCAGAGGGACTAGCTACTGCTATAATATTAAAACGATTTTTCATTGATTTAAAAGGTTCGTGAGCAAATAGGCTTTCAAAGGCGATGTTGGCATCTTTATAAAAAGTATTCATCTCTTTTTCGGTATATCCTTCTGCTAGAATGGCAATGTCAATACATTTGTCAATTTCTCCACTATGTAATAAATATTTATGAGGAGTAACATGGCTCGTTCCTTTTTGATGAATAAGTATATCATTAGGGTTGACAATGTGCTTTAAGCTAGCAGCAATTTTCCGTTCTGGTGTGAGGAGTATTATTTCCACTTTTACAGTATGAAGGGGATAAGGCAATAAGAAGGTGTTTTCAAAACCCTTGGTGCTTGTTTGGGCCTCATCGGTCTCTAACCACTCCTGAAATAAGGACGAAAATGACGTTTTATATATTACTCTGTCTGTTAGGGAGTCGCGCATAGTGATTTGACCATTCCCTTCTAAGGGAATTTCCGAGAGATGATGCCTGCGTCCTGCCCATGCTGGAAGTGCGGAAAGTTCATCTAAACAGATGCTTTGTTTAACAGCATTCCCTGTAAAGATATAATCTATACGAAGCGTTTTTCCAGTAAAATAATCAGTGAACTTTTGTGCCTGGGCATATATTGCAATAAACACGTACAAAAGCAGAAGGATATACTTTTTCATATTCTTAATTACATGATGTTAATACAGCAAAGATACAATGTTTAAAGTTTATTTGCAATTTCGTTTCGATGGAAAGAGGAGTGCAGAGGCCTTATTATTTTTATGGGACTTGGATGCGTAAAAGTCTCTTTTGATTAGAAGATAATAATGCTTTGTTGTATTTATTATAAAACATCCACTAAAATATGGCATTAAATAATTGAAAGGAAAGGTTTAAAGAGATGAACGAGCCTTTGTTTGCGTTAGCTTATGATAATTCATGTAGAAAACTTTGTTTCCTAAACTGTAGTTTGTTCTTTTTTCTGCGATAAAAGTTATAAATTGTATTTTTATTGGGAAATAATTCATTAACTTTGCATGTTATTACAAAATAAATACATTGTGCATCGTTTATTTATTAATTGTCATTAAATATAAAAATGGGACATCATCAATTGGATACTTTGGATGAGCAAATTCTGAAATTGATTGCAGACAATGCTCGCATTCCTTTTCTTGAAGTGGCAAGAGCTTGCAACGTATCTGGGGCTGCTATTCACCAGCGCATACAGAAATTGACGAGTTTTGGAATCTTGAAGGGCTCGGAATATGTGATTGATCCGGAGAAGATAGGTTATGAAACCTGTGCCTATATAGGCATTTATTTGAAAGATCCCGCATCTTTTGATTCGGTTACGAAAGCACTTGAAGCTATTCCGGAGATTGTAGAGTGTCATTTCACTACTGGTAAATATGACATGTTTATCAAATTGTATGCACGGAATAATCATCATTTATTAAGTATCATTCATGATAAGCTACAGCCATTGGGGTTGTCACGTACAGAAACACTCATTTCTTTCCATGAAGCAATTAAACGGCAGATGCCAATAGCTGTAAATGGAGTGGAGGATGAAGAAAAAGAAGAAATAGAAGAAATAGAATGAATTTTATTTTTTAGCGGCGAATATAGGTCACAAACGAATATGAGCAGGGATGTTTCTCATCGGCAAGATGAGTTTCTCTGCTTTTTTCATGCCAGATTTCTTTATCTATTACGGGAAAATAAGCATCTACCTTCGAGGCATTGGCATTTACTTCCGTCAAGCAAAGAGTGTCTGCTATAGGAAGTGCTTGCTTATATACACTTGCCCCTCCAATAATATAAATCTGCTCATTGGCAGAGCAGTGAGTTAATGCCTCCTGCAATGAAGAAAAGATTTCCGTATCAGGGTAATTAAGATCAGAATTGGAGGATAATACAATATTGCGTCTGTTGGGTAACGCACCTTTAGGTAGAGATTCAAAGGTTTTCCTGCCCATTATGATGGTGTGCCCTGTAGTCAACATTTTAAAACGCTTTAAGTCGTTAGGTAGCCAGAATAATAACTTGTTTTGGTAGCCTATGCCGAAATTTTTGTCTATAGCAGCGATGATATTGATCATGTTTGAAGGGGTGGTACTTAGTTATTTAATATCGTGGTTCTTATACCGAAACTTTTCCTGCAATGTGCGGATGCGGATTGTAATTAATCAGTTCAAAGTCTTCGTATTTAAAGTCGAAGATGCTTTTTACATCAGGGTTTATTTTCATCTGGGGCAGTGCCCGCGGTTCACGGGTTAGCTGTAATTTAATTTGCTCCAAATGGTTAAGGTAAATATGTGCGTCTCCCAGAGTATGAACAAAATCTCCGGCTTTCAAGCCTGTTACCTGGGCCATCATCTGTAGTAATAAAGCATAAGAGGCAATATTAAAGGGGACTCCCAGAAATATATCTGCACTACGTTGGTAGAGCTGTAGGCTTAGCCTTCCGTTGGCAACATAGAATTGAAAAAGAATATGGCAAGGAGGTAGATTCATACTTTTCAAATCACTTACATTCCATGCGCTTACAATAATTCGACGTGAATCCGGATTGTGCCGGATTGCTTCCACTGCTTCACTTATCTGATCAATGAATCCACCATTATAATCGGGCCATGAACGCCATTGATAGCCGTAAATATGTCCTAAATCGCCATTAGCATCGGCCCATTCGTTCCAGATACGTACGCCGTTGTCTTGGAGGTACTTTGCATTGGTATCACCTTTCAAGAACCATAATAATTCGTAGATAATAGATTTCAAATGTAGCTTTTTGGTTGTTAGGCAGGGAAAACCGTCATCTAAATTGAATCGCATTTGGTGCCCGAAAACACTAATGGTCCCCGTTCCTGTACGATCTTCTTTGTGAACGCCTTCTGTCAATACTCTGTTGAGTAGGTCTAAATACTGTTTCATCAATTCTGAGTGATAAAAGAATTTATTATATTTCGCCAAAGGTACTTAAACTTTGGGAATACTGCTATGAAGGAACGCTGAAAAATGTTGGTTATTGGTTAAAGAAAAGGAGTCAGCAGATTACCTATCCAACCGACAAAACGTTTCCAATGAGAACGTTTCTTCCAGATTTCGGGTGTGAGTAATGTGCTGTTTTGTTTGTCATGTTCAAACATGGTGTTGAGGTGTTCTGTCGTTTCCGGATCGAAGATAAAAGCATTTGTCTCATAGTCATATCGTAAACTGCGACTGTTCAAGTTTGCTGTACCGACAGTGCAGAAACTTCCGTCCACCATCATGATCTTAGCATGGTGAAAACCTCCGTTGAACAAATATATTTTAGCACCTTTCTCCATTAGTTTATGTGCTACATGGAATGAAACTTCCGGTGTGAAAGGTATGTCAGATACAGCCGGTATCATAATTTCCACTTTTGTGCCCCCTTTTAACGCCGTCCTTATAGCTTTTCTTATAGATTTAGTCGGAACAAAATAGGGATTTACTATTTGGATGGTGTTGTGTGCCGATTTTATGGAAGTAGCATAGACACGACTGATTATACGCGGAGTTTCACGAGGGGTGCGGTCCACAATAGCAATTTCTTCAGCAACGCTATCGGGCAGAGTCGGAATATCGGGGAAATACTCTGGGCCGCCAATATGTTGCTTGGTCTCGTGGTTCCACATATTTAGGAAGATACCTTGCAGATAGCGTACGGCATCTCCTTCTATGCGTACGTGTATATCATGCCATTGTCCTATTTTAGGTAGTCCGTTGATGTAGTAGTCTGCAATATTCATTCCTCCGGTATAACCTATTTTTCCGTCAATTACCACTATTTTCCGATGGTCCCGGTGGGCGGCATGATTGATGTATGGAAAGGTAATGGGATCGAATTTTACAATTTCGATTCCGGCTTTTCGAAGAGCCTCTAAATGGCGTTTTTTTAAGGGGCGGTTATTCGACCAATTACCAAATGCATCGAACATTGCCCGTACTTTTACTCCTTCATTTGCTTTCTCTTTCAGAAGAGCAAAAAGAGCATTGGCTATGGAGTCATTTCTGAAATTGAAGTATTCCAGATGGATGTGATGTTGGGCATGGCGGATTTCGTTGAAGAGATCAATGAATTTATCGTGCCCGTTCATTAAAAGTTTTACTTTATTATTTGTTGTAAATGGAATGTTTTGCTCCTGAATATAGCGCATCACAAGCGAATCACTGGGGACTCCGGCCCGGATACTTCCGAAGAATAATGGTATAAGTAGTAATATGCTAAGTAGGCCTCTTTTCAAAACTCGTTACGCTTAGTCGTTTCTATTATTGGTGATGCAAAGATATGATTTTTAGATGAAAAATAGGAGGGCATTTTGAAAAAAATACCCTTGCTCTTTCTTACAAAAGGCAAGGGTATGTATTTTTGTGTAAATTTATTGTCTTAAAAGCCAATGATTGGCTATGCCAGGGAACAAATTTTGCGATAAACAAAATACAAGAGTACTACCACCACTAATAATAAGGATTTGGGGTCGAGGTTAGCCGTACTACTTTGCAGGAGAACATTATTAAATGTTTCACGTAATGTATGTAGAATCAGCTCCCAGCCGTCAAGTGCAATAAATAATACAATGGCAAGCACAAAGGAGAGTAAGCTCCATAACTGGGCGATACATTTATAACAGTGGCGAGGTAAATGACGCATCACACGATGGCTAAAGCCATTGTCTTCAATTTCATGGCGATTCTCAGCAAAGAATTGCAATAAGAGTTTATCATCATTAGTTTCCATCATAACCGTTTTGTTTTAAATAAGTAGCCATTTTTTCTTTTCCGCGGGAGAGGTGGCTTTTTACCGTTCCGGCGGGGCAGCCTGTAATACCTGCTATCTTTTCTATGCTTTGATCTTCCATATAAAATAAGGTGATACACGTTCTCTCTATATCTTTAAGTGTCGCCAACGCTCGGTAAACATCCATTTCCTGTCCTACATCTTTTTGGAAAGTGTTCCAGTTTGCATCTACTTCCCGGGTATCTAAATCATCAGTCCCTTTCCGGTTACGAAGGTAATCATAAAATATATTATAAGCAATACGGTAAAGCCAGGTGGAGAAGTTCGATAAATTTTTGAAGGATGCAAGGTTGGTATATGCCTTAATAAATGTATCTTGAGCCAGATCATCGCTTAATTCGCCGTCGCCGCAGGTCAGGTTAAGAAAGAACCGTCGCACGGGCGACTGGTATCTCTTAACTAACTGATCAAAGGCCCTGGTATTGTGAAATACCACGACCTGTGCAATCAACGATAAGTCATTGAGCTGTTTCATCCCTCTGTTTTATTTTGCTTATCGTTATCTTCTTGATAATCTGTTTCTTCTTTCGAAATATTATTCGATGCTTCCTGATTGTTTTTATGGCCGTGCCCGGTTGTTTTATGGCTCTTTCCGGATTCTTGCGTATAGTAGATGACGACTTGCCCGAATCCTGTAAACATGATTAGTAGTCCGATGCATCCAATGCCAAAGTTTGTCATAGCCCACAAGAAGATGAAGAGTCCAATGCCGACAAATATGTTCTTGATACCTTTTGTACGAATATCATCCACTTTATCCACCTTTTGGAAGAAATTTTCCGGTAACTGCTGTCCACTAGCCAAAGCTTGTTCCGCTAGTCTATATTTTGCCTTTCTATTCTTATAGTTGAAGAAGAAGACAGTCATTACGATGAGCAATGGCAAGCCGAATACAAAAATAATGGCTGTTACAGCAATGATGGTTTCGGAGGTGTCTCCATCAGTCAGGTCGAATCCCAAATCAAAATCGTTTTTTTGATGTTTCCAGTCCGAGCTATCCGAATTGGAACGATTATCGGTTCCCGCGTTGTTGTCGTAAGTCGTAATACTAAGTGTATCAATCATCGCTTTTCCGTTAATCGTAGTGTCGCGCAGTTCAATAACCCGTTTTTTATTTCCCAGACTATCGGTTTCTGTAACCGTTCGTCCTTTCGCCTCTATTAATGAGCAAATAGTTAAGGCGGTAATTAATGCTAAAATGATACGTTTCATAACTTTATCTTGTTTTTTATTGTTTCCTGTTTGTTAGACGTTTAATACATCTCGTAAAGTTGCAAAGATGATAATATTTTTTTAGATAGAGTATAAAGGTATCACTTTTCCTTATATTTATTAATTCTGTTGTATCAAAAGTCTACCTATAAGTAGGTATTTTATCTGTTTTGTAAAATGTTGTTTTGCTTTTAGATAAGGCGCTTAATAGTTATTTATATCTTTGCACCTGCTAATTTAATTGTATATTAATGTGTGGAAAGCTTATAGGAACATAATTAAAGTATTCCTACCTGTACTATTCGTTTTGTATTTGGGAGACATTACACTATTTACCCACTCACATGTGGTGAATGGAGTTGTGATAGTGCATTCCCATCCTTTTAAAGGGAAGCATCATCATACGGAAGCGCAGCTGGAAACGATCTTTTTTCTCTCTACTTTTCATTCTCCTTCTCTTCCCCATTGTCCAATAGTCGCATCAGGTGTTTTTATTTTATTATGGGTTTTGCTTGTTCCGCTCTGCGGACATATTGATTTTGCCCAGCACCGTTGTGGTATTTATTTGCGTGCGCCTCCTTTGGCTTCTTAATACTGTTTAGTCCTGTTCAAATTATCCTATTTTGTCCTATTGGCGAATTTAGGCAGTAAGAGTTGAAATCGTTTCGGATTGTTTTTGCATACCGGGATGTATTGTTTATCCTTTACATAAGAAAAAGGAGTAGGGTTCTTTTTGAAATAGTCATTCAAGAAAAAGAGGATATCATGATTTGAACAGATTCCTTTTATTAATTAATACATATACATCATTTTAATAACGTATGAAAAAATATTTGTTTTTTATACTGGGAGTAGTATGTCTGCTACTTTCAGAAACCACTTATGCGGAAGATTTGAACAAATCGGATGCTAATATTGTAGGACATGTTTTGAATAAAGCTACGCGTGAGCATCTTTCTTATATTACTGTTTCTTTAAAAGGTACAACAATTGGAACAATGACGGATGCCACGGGGCATTATTTTCTGAAGAATTTACCAGAAGGCAACTTTACGTTGCAGATCAGTGCGGTAGGTTATAAGCCGCAAAGTCGTAAAGTAACCTTGAAGCGGGGAAAGACGCTAGAAGAAAATTTTGAGATTGAAGAAGATTTGGTTGCTTTGGATGGAGTTGTCGTTACGGCTAACCGTAATGCTACGACACGCCGTCTGGCTCCTACTTTAGTGAATGTAATGGATGTCAAGTTGTTTGAAAAGACGAACTCCGCTACGTTATCGCAAGGATTGTGTTTCCAGCCCGGAGTCAGAGTGGAAACTGATTGCCAGAATTGCGGGTATACCCAAGTGCGTATCAACGGATTGGATGGTCCTTATACTCAGATATTGATAGATTCCCGTCCCATATTCAGTGCATTGGCAGGAGTCTACGGTTTGGAACAAATCCCTGCAAATATGATTGAGCGTGTGGAGGTGATGCGTGGGGGAGGTTCTGCTTTGTTCGGATCGTCGGCTATTGCAGGGACGATTAATATTATCACAAAGGAGCCTTTGCGCAATTCGGCGGAGTTGAGTCACACGATTACCGGTGTTGGTGGACTGGATGTCTTTGATAATGCCACTACTTTGAATGCTTCTATGGTTAGTGACAATCAGAAAGCAGGCTTATATCTCTTTGGTCAGAACAGGGAACGTGGCGGTTATGATGCGGATGGTGACGGATTTACCGAAATGCCTAAGTTAAAAAATCAAACGGTAGGTTTTCGTTCGTACTTTAAAACGAGTACTTATTCCAAGCTAACTTTTGAATATCATCACCTGAATGAATTTCGTAGAGGTGGAAATAATATCAAGCGCCCTCCTCACGAAGCGGATATTGCAGAGCAAATACAGCATTCCATTAATACCGGAAGCTTGAAATTCGATTATTTTTCACCGAACGAGAAGCATCGTCTAAGTGTGTATGGTTCGGCTCAGAATATTAATCGCGACAGTTATTATGGAGGGAATAAGGATTTGAATGCTTATGGTGCTACGAAAGACCTGACCTGGGTTGCTGGTTCCCAATATATTTATAGCTTTGATCGTTGTCTGTTTATGCCAGCCGATTTTACCGGTGGAATAGAGTATAATCGGGATAATCTGGATGATAATATGTGGGGATACAACCGCCATACCAAACAGAATGTGCGTATAGCCAGCGCTTTCTTCCAAAATGAGTGGAAGAACCGTTTATGGAGTATTCTGCTGGGAGGCCGTTTCGATAAGCACAATATGATAGATCATGTCATTTTCAGTCCGCGTGCCAACCTGCGTTTTAATCCTACTAAGGATATCAATCTGCGTGCCAGCTATTCTTTTGGTTTCCGTGCACCACAGGCTTTTGATGAAGATCTGCATATCTCTAATGTTGGTGGAGTACCGTCTGTGATAGATCTGGCTAAGAATCTGACAGAGGAGAAATCCCAAAGTCTCAGTGTCTCGGCCGATCTTTACCATCGTTGGGGAAAGGTTCAAGGTAATTTCTTGGTTGAAGGCTTTTATACTTCATTATCTGATGCCTTTGCCTTGCGTAAAGTAGGGGAAGTAGATGGTGTGTTGCACAATGAGCGTTATAATGAGAAAGGGGCCAAGGTATACGGGTTGACGATGGAAGGTAAAATAGCTTATCTGAATAAGTTACAGCTACAGGCCGGTATTACGCTGCAAAAAGCGAAATATAAAGAAGCCCGTGCATGGAGTGATGATGCATCGGCTCCTTTGGAAAAGAGAATGTTCCGCACTCCGAATACTTATGGATATTATACCTTCTCCTATAATCCGAAGAAAGATTTAACTTTGGCTCTAACCGGAACCTATACCGGAAGCATGTTGGTTTCCCACATGGCGGGTTATATAGCGAAGGATATTACTTTAGAGACTCCTACCTTCTTTGAATTCAATGTGAAAGCAAGCTATGATTTCCATATTTATGATGATATGAAGTTGCAAGTCAATGTGGGGGTTCATAACTTGTTCGATTCCTATCAGGATGACTTTGATAAGGGTAAGGATCGTGATTCCGGTTATATTTACGGCCCAGGGATGCCACGGTCTTACTTCGCCGGGGTGAAGTTTAGTTATTAGTCTTTGCAGATGCTGTTTCCTGTTTCGTCTTTTTGTATTACCTTTGCTTGTGTAAAACAAAGTCGAGACGGAGAAATGGAATTGCCCGCACCTTTTACGGAATATACCCGTTCCCTTATTGGGAAAGAAGAATATGAACACTTGGTTGCTGCTCTGGAAGGAGAGCAACCGGTAACTATCAGACTGAATGAAGAAAAGCTCCCTCCTTCTTCATTCAGTCTTTTGCTGTCTAAGTATCCGCAAGTGGCATGGTGCAGGGAAGGCATCTACCTTGACCGTCGGTTAACTTTCACTTTCGATCCCCTCTTTCATGCTGGCTGTTACTATGCGCAAGAAGCATCTTCCATGTTTGTGGCCCGTGCACTCAGACAATATTTGTTTGCTGATCGGGTTAGTGGGACTTCTTTGCAAAATACATCAGTAACGATCTCAGACGTGCCTTTAATGTCCAAGAAAGAAACTACTTCACCTTCTCCGGTAGTGGCACTTGATCTTTGTGCAGCGCCGGGAGGTAAATCAACCTTGATGCGTTCGGTGTTGCCGGAAGGCAGTTTGCTGGTGGCAAACGAGGTTATCCGTACTCGTAGTCAGATTCTGGCAGAGAATTTAATGAAATGGGGTGACTCCGGTGTTGTGGTGACTAACAACGATCCGGCTGATTTCTCTGACTTAACCAATCTTTTTGATGTAGTTTTGGCGGATGTACCTTGTTCCGGTGAAGGGATGTTTCGTAAAGATCCGGTTGCGGTGGCCGAATGGAGCCTTGAGAATGTGACTATCTGCTGGCAGCGTCAACGCCGGATTATCGGTGATATATGGTCTTGTCTTAAACCGGGAGGCATTTTGTTGTATAGCACTTGCACGTTCAATACCAAAGAAGATGAAGAAAATGTGCGGTGGATATGCGACGAACTGGGTGCGGAAGTGCTGCCTGTTGATACAGAGGCTGAGTGGAACGTTACCGGTAATTTACTTGAAGGAACCGATTTTCCGGTTTATCGCTTTCTGCCTCATCGTACTAGAGGAGAGGGTTTCTTTCTGGCTGTTTTACGTAAAAGAGTGGAAGAGTCCGACGCTTCTACTTACAGGACAGCGGATCGGATGAACACGTCGGCTGTGGTCGGTGAAAGGAAGGGTTCTGGTAAAAAGGGAAAAAATAAACAGAAATCTGCATTATCTAAACAGGGGCAGGCTCTTGCGAAAATAACAAAAGAGCAGTTAAATGTGGTGCAAACGTGGCTTCGTTCTTCTGAGATATACGAGTGGATTGTTTCTGGAACATCTATTACTGCTTTCCCCGCGGCATATTCTTCGTTGTTATTCCGGCTTCAACAAACTCTTCGCTTGGTAAGCGCCGGTATTCCGGTTGCCGAGGTCAAGGGGAAAGATATTATCCCTGTCCATGCTCTTGCCATGAGCACAGATTTGCGCCGTGAAGCGTTTATTGTAAAGGAGATTAGTTACGTTGAAGCTATTTCCTATTTACGCAAAGAAGTTATTTCCTTTCCGGAGGATGTTCCTGTCGGCTATCTGTTACTTACTTATCGTGATATTCCATTAGGTTTCGTGAAGAATGTAGGCAATCGTGCCAATAATCTTTATCCGCAGGAGTGGCGCATTCGCAGCACTTACTTGCCAGAGGAAATACAAGTGCTTGAACTGTGATGATTGATGACAATTATTAGTATCTCCGTAAAGTGAAAGATACTAATAATTGATTGTTATTCCCGGTTTATTCTATGGGAATGTAGATTTCCGTAAGCAACTCTTCTGGTTTGGTCGTGCACGGGTCGTTTAAATAACGTTCCGCACTCGCTTCATCGCGTAATGTGCATTCCATTTCCGGCAAATACCGGGCATAAATAGTGTCATATACGGCTTGCAGGTATTCATAAGAGCCTTTGTAAGTAAATACGGCATACCTTCCTTCGGGTAAGATTTTGAATCCTACATCTCCTTTTGCTTTTACAGATGAGGGCATCACCATACATACATCGGTACGTAGCTTGTCAGCGGGGGTGACTTTGGGGTCGTCGTGGTAAATACACAAGGGGGAGCAGTCACCCATTGGTAGTTGTTGCTCTTGAGTAAACCGGATTAAACGCATCCACGTTCCTCCATAGTCGTTTTCTTTATAGTCGCCGAATAGACGGATGTAAATCACATTTCGGGCTGGAACCAATCTGATTTCTTTTTCAAGTTCCAGGTCCGGTCGGATAATTGCTGGTTTCATAATTACAAAATTTTTATTGTTTCGATATTCAAGAGGTGAGATATTATAGAACTGTTTGAATACCTTGGACAGTGAGGAAGGGGAGGAGTAACCGATGCGGTAAGCGATCTCCGCTATTGGTAAATCGGAATAGCGCAGAAGTCGCGCTGCACTTTCGGTACGTGTCCGGACAATAAACGTGCCGATGGGCTCACCCAGAAATGCTTTCATGATGCGATGAAAGTAGAAGGGAGAGAAATGAGAAATACTGGCCAAGGATTTCAAATCAATCTCTTCTCCAAGGTGTAAGTTGATGTAATCAATAACAGCATTTACACATTTCTGGTACTCTTCCTGTGTTGTCTTTTTATATTCCATTGTTCTATCTTTATTTCACGTTGCAAAGATAAGGTTAAAGTAGAAGAGCGACTTGTCCGATGTTGCTCAAAATTAGAATACTTAACCGATATTTTGGTGGAGCTCTATGAGCATTGAATTTATCAAACCATGTTGTTTGGACTGACATCCCTGTTCTTTTTGAAGTTAAAAGCAGGTCTTCTTTAAGGTTATGCCTTATGTTTCTTTTGTTAAGACCTTATCTGCATTAGTTGCCCACGGCTGTGAAGAAGTTTCTTCACGGTTGTGGAACTCTTTCTTCACAAATGTGGAAAAGATTCTTCACAGCCGTGGGGAATTAATCAACGTAAGTCCAGAATACAAAGAAAGCATAGGCAAATGCAGAGAAAAGCTGGTGTCTGTTGAAAGAAGAGCGGGTCTCTTTGGCTTCAGTGCCTGTGTTTTCAATGGTGGGGACTTAGGAGATTACTACTGCATTCGGGAGGTGGATCGATATAAATAACTGCGTCCGTGGTAAATTCCATGTGAATTTCTTGTATATCGGCATAAATTTCATGAATCTTTGCGTGATGATAAACAATAAGATGCCACGGCTGATCAATCAGTCACTTAAAGAGTTGTTGACGGAATGGGCTGTACAGTATCATTGTGCCGATTTTATTCAAAACGATCCGGTACAGTTCCCCCACCGCTATGTATTGAAGCAGGATATTGAAATCAGCGGACTGCTGACTGCCTTGATGAGTTTTGGAAACCGGAAGCAAATACTGAATAAGGTAGGTGCCTTGCACAAAATGATGGGGGAGTCTCCTTATAAATATGTCCGTTCGTGTCAATGGAAGATAGATTTTCCCTGTAGTGAGAAATCCAGCTTCTATAGAATGCTTTCGTATGCCGATTTCTACAATTACTTCGGGAAACTGTATGATGTTTATGTTTCATATGACAGTCTGGAAGATGCACTTCATCAATATGCCGGTTTACCAATGGAGAGATTGTGTCGGTTTTTGGATGTATCAGCCAAGAGTCCGCAAAAGAAACTGAATATGTTTTTGCGTTGGATGATAAGAAGAGGTCCTGAAGTGGATTTCGGGCTTTGGAAGAGCTTCGATAGCCGGGAGCTTATTATACCACTTGATACCCATGTGTGCCGGGTTGCTTACCAGTTAGGACTGACGGATTCGGAGACTTTTTCCTTAAAAAATGCGCGTCGGATTACCGCTGCATTGGCAGAAGTCTTCCCAGAAGACCCTTGTTTGGGTGATTTCGCCTTATTTGGCTATGGGGTGAGCCATCGGTAGTATAAGCAGAATTGCTTTATTGTCGAAAAAGCAGCTTTCCGGTATCATACCCTCGCCGCTCAATCTTTTGAAGCAGGTGGCCTAACACCTCTTCGGAGAGTTGTGGAGTACGACTGAGTATCCATAAGTATTTATCTGAACTGCTCCCTACCAATGCGTAATTATAGTTTTCCTTGTCCAATTCCAATATATAGTAGTCGGCATAAAACCAAAGGAAAAAAGTAACCTTCAACTTGCCGGGATCAGCCTTGTCCGGTTGTTTGGCGCGTCCTACGGCTCTCTGTAGTACGCCGTTCCTGTATCCGGCGTTCTCCACTTTGATGTACCCGCCGGGTTGCAGAGTGTAAGTTGCTGTGGCCTTGGATATTTCTTTCTCGAATTTATTTTCATAACGCGCTATTTCGTACCACTTTCCCATATATCGTTGTACATCCAGTTCATTTACAGTCTCATGATCGGTGATGTTCAGCAGACTTTCAATGGTGGGGAAAGAGTATTCAAAGCCTGAATCAAGTAGCTTGGAGGGACGCACAGTTTGTCCGTCGGTAATAAAAGAAGCTCTTTCGCCGTAAAGGATGCGGAAAAATATTCGGGGTATGGGGAAGGTGAACAATGCCCCATAAGCTCTGGCTAAGGTATGTGCCAATTGCTTTTGATTGGTGTGTTGGGGAACAGTAAGATTAATAGAACCCCGCAACTCTTTATGTCCTATGATATAATCAATGGCACGGCATAAGTCTTGAATGCCAATCCACGGAAAAGGTTGTTTTCCATGGCCTATTATAGCGGAAATGCGTGTCAATATGAGCGGGCGAAGCATTTGTTGTAAAGCTCCTCCGTTTGTGGAAAACACTACTCCTAAGCGGATTATTGCCGTACGCACTTCTTGGGGGCATTCTGTCGCTGCCTTTTCCCAATCCTGACAAAGGTCTGATAAAAAGCCTTCTCCCTTAGTTCCATTGTATTCGTCATGAGTTCCTTCTGAGGAATAATATCCGACGGCAGAAGTTGAAATAAAGAGTTGCGGCTTGTTTTGTGTCGTTTTGATGGCTTGTACCAGTTGTCGCGTTACGTCTATGCGGCTGTTGTACATTTCCTGTTTGTAACCTGCCGTCCATCGTTTATTGATAGAAGCTCCTGCCAGATTAATAACAACGGCACATCCTTCCAATCGTCTGGTCAGGCTGTCTATAGCATTATGGTAGAACAATGCCCTTTGCAAAGGCACTATTTCGTGCTTTTGTTTGGCAAAGTATTCACAAAGATGCCCGCCAATATAACCGGTGGCTCCGCTAATCGCTATTTTCATGCTCTTCTGTTTTTACTAATAACGTCTGACAGAAGCACTTGGTTGAAAAAATAACTTATTTTGCAGTACGTTCAGGAGGCAGAATCAGGTTAAGTAGCATTCCAAGTAAAGCAGCCAATCCTATTCCGCTCATAGAGAATGAGCCACAATTTAATACAGCTCCACCTATTCCTACGGTAAGAGTTAGGGAGACAATGACCATATTGCGTGTTTGCTCCAATTTGGTTTGGTCATGAATCATGCTTTGGATGCCGGCACTGGCAATAGTTCCGAACAATAGCAACATGATGCCTCCTAATACGGCTGATGGGATGGATTGTAACAATGCACTTATTTTTCCTACAACGGAAAATAGTATGGCTGTGACGGCAGCAATCCGGATTACTTTTGGATCAGATATTTTGGTTAGGGAAATAGCTCCGGTGACTTCCGAATAAGTGGTTGCAGGAGGACCTCCCACAAAGCCGGCGAATAAACATGCGAGTCCGTCTCCCAGCATGGTTCGGTGTAGCCCCGGGTCTTTTACGTAATCCTTTCCTGTCACCGCCCCGATAGTGTAAATATCACCGATGTGTTCTATAATGGGTGCTATGGCTACGGGTATCATATAAAGAATGGCTTGCCAGGAGAAATGTGGTGTGACAAAAGCCGGGAGTCCAATCCACGGTGCATCCAATACCGGCTGGAAGTTTACATCATATCCTATACAGGCCACGGTGTATCCTACTATGATGCCGCAAAAGATGGGAATAAGTTTCCATATTCCGCGTGCTAATAATGAAATCAATACGGCTGTTGCCAGCGAACAAATGGCCAGCACCCAATTCTCTTTAGCCATATTCACACCGGTACCTGCCAGAGAAAGTCCAATGAGAATAATTACGGGACCAATGACTGTAGACGGAAATAACCGGTCAATCAGCCGTGTGCCCTGCCATTTGACTAAAAAGCTGATTAAAAAATAGACTCCAGCTACGGCCACTAGTCCACAAAGTGTACCCGGAAGCCCATATAAACGCGTTGATTCGGTAATCGGTGCAATGAAAGCAAAACTACTACCTAAATATATGGGAACCTTTCCCTTAGTTACCAGATGGAAAAGTAAAGTACCTATCCCTGCTGTAAAGAGTGCTACTGAAGGATCCAAGCCTACGAGTAACGGAACGATAACTGTTGCGCCAAAGGCCACGAATAAAAACTGGACTCCAACGACTCCTTGTTGGAAAGGGGATAGATGTTTTGTCTCCATATTATTAGGTTGATATTGAATGCAAAAGTATAAAAAACTTTTCTTTATCAGTTGTTTTATTAGTCTATTCGTTCTTTTTCCTTCTCCTTTTTCAGTTTTTTCTGCTAGAGATAGAAGCTCTTGAAGAGCGTTTCCTCTTTAATAAGTTCCTCCATGCCGTATTTTTCCATTGAGATTTTGGTGGATCGCTGGAAAGTGATACCCTGTCTGAACTTATTTTCTAATATAAACCGGTAGTAGTTCATTCTCATTTCTCTTTCCCTCTCCTTTTCAAAGAGCTCCACATGCTCTTTGCCCATGTAGTTGTATATTCTGGAATCTTTTCCCACCTTTGGCCAGGGCAGTATGAGGGCGAGGTTTCCTTCGTTCTTCCAGAAGACGTCCTTCGGTCTTGTGGTAGTGAGCTGTAAGAGGCAGCTGTAAAGGTTTTGGTTTTTAATGAATCGTATGGCTCCGTTCAGTGTGCAGTAATCATATTGTATATCCAGATAGGCTTTCAGATAGGGCTTAATCTCTATTCTGATTTCCATCCTTCTCAATAGTTGTTATATCCGTAAGTTTTTCTTATGTTTGCATGGCACAGCTGGTTTTAAAGGGTTTTCCAAGGTTCCGGCTCGACGAACAAACGAATGAAATACAAACGGTTACCACACACACTATTTTGCTCTACGATGAACGGGTCGTTCTTCTACGGGAAAGGAAAAGTTCCTCTACGAGCAAGGTCTCCTTGCTCGTAGAGGAACTTTTCCTTTCTTTCTATCCGGTACAAATATCGGTCAAATAATAGTATAATCCTAAATAATTAAGATGATTATTTAAAACGTATATGTAATAAAAAAGGTATTTTTGTTTATTCTTACTTATTTGTTTAATCCTAAATTATGTGTATATAAATAGAAAATGAAAAAGACATTGATATTAACTGAGTATATGACTTCGGTCATGAATGAATTGCGCCGTTCTGAACAGTATAGTACGGCGCATGTTTATTCGAGTGTGATCCGTTCGGTTTCCGCTTATGCGGGACGTGAGTTTTTACTATCAGGTATAACCCCCGTATTCTTAAAAGGTTACGAAGATTACCTGATCTTGCAGAAAGGTCTGGAATGGAATACTTCCTCCACATACATGCGTTGTTTGCAATCGGTGTATAACCGTGCTCTTCGCGATCGGGATGTTTCTTTTATTCCGCAGCTGTTCAAAGGTGTCTTTACGGGTGTGAAGCGTAATCATCGTCGTGCATTGTCGGTAGAGGATATGCGCCGGCTGCTTCGTGAACCTGGTCAAGGGGAGTCATGCCCTGCTTCCCCTATTTCCGCAGGGGTTTCTTCTGCTTCTGTTTTGGAATCGCCAGCTTCCTGCCCAGAAAGCTTTGATCTGCGTAAGGCCCGTATCTGCCTTGAACTGATGGTCCGCCTTCAGGGAATGTGTTTCGTGGACCTGGCCTTTCTTCGCAAGTCCGACCTGAAAAGGGGGTATCTGATGCTTCGCCGCCATAAGACGCACATGCCCCTTTGCATCCGTGTGACCGATGATATCCGCCGTTTACTTTCCCTGTATCTGAATGGTGATGCTTCTTCGCCTTATCTACTGACTATTCTTGACGGTCACCTACGTGGCTATGCCGCCTACCGTGATTACCAGTGCAAGCTTCGCCGCTTCAATGCCGCTCTGAAAGGGCTGGCACGTAAGCGTCGGGTCTGCGTGAGTGTGAGCACTTATTGCGCGCGCCACACCTGGGCCACCCAGGCGAAGTATTGCGGAATTCCCACGTCTGTGATATCGGAAGGATTGGGCCATGCTTCGGTGACGACCACTGAATCTTACCTGAAGAGTTTTGAGAGCGGAGTTCTTGACCGTGCGAATGCGCGTGTGACCGCTTATATCTTTAATGGGAAAAAGGAAAAACAACGATGTGCGGAAACGGCTGGTTCTCATTATTCTGTCAATAAATTACTTTGCAGGTAACGGATAATGATCGATGCAATTATAATTAATATTCAGCAAACAAGCAAACAAAACAGCCTAATAATTCAAAGTAAAGCTCTATATTTTTCATATTACCCCTATTTAAGCCTTTTAAAAAGACAAAATGCGTCTTTTCTCCTACACTTAGGACAAAAGGTTTTTTGTTCCCACTCACCATTCAGGGTGGAAACTGCTCCTTTGTTTGCCTTATATTATAATTAAATATTATCTAGATCGCGTAATCTATCCAGAGTTTAGTGTGTTTTAAAATATCATTATCCGTTACCTGCAAAGTAACGGCCTTATATAATCTATAAATAAACTAAATATAGTTACATAATATAGAATATAGTGCAGGACATTTTTCCCTGTTTTTTGTAGTTCGGGAAGCATAAGTTTGTAAATAGATGATAAAAATAAAACGGAATGATATAGCGGATGTTTTTCTTCTTCTGCTTTTTTGGTCGGTCGGGGTCTGGGGACAATCCCTTGCGGTGAAGAGTGATCTGGTCTCTGATGCCCTGTTCTCTCCGAATGTGAGTGTTGAACCGTTGTTGTCTGCGCACTGGAGTATGGAAGCGAGTATTCATTACCAGCCTTTGGCTTTGGATAGCCGTCACCGCTGGAAACACTGGTTGGGCCGTTTGGAATTCCGTCGTTGGTTGTGCAGTCCTTATGCTGGTCTTTATTATGGTTTCCATGCTTTAGGTGGTCAGTTCAATGTGGGTGATGTGAATCTCCCTTTGGGCCTTTACCGCGGTGTACGTAACTCACGTTACGAAGGCTGGGTCTGGGGCGGTGGTCTGTCCGTAGGTTACCAATGGATCCTTTCTTCGCGTTGGGGGCTGGAAGGCAGTCTGGGTGCAGGAGTTGTCTTTGCGGATTATTCGCGTTACCGTTGCGGTCATTGTGGTGATCGTACGGCTTCAGGTCGTCATAAAACTTACTTGGGTCCCACGCGTGGCGCCATTTCGCTGGTTTACCTGCTGAAATAGGGTGGGGCAATGTATAATGAAAGAATAAGCGTATATAAGAGTGAAATAAGCAAATCAAGCAAAACAAAAATAAAACGTATGATATTGAACCGTAAGATCAAGTGTATGGTATGTTTGTGCCTGTTACTACCTTCATTGGTACAGGGTCAGAGTGCTTACCGCGGACGTCTGTTCCTGGACAGTCTGAACTTTTCACTTACCGGTGGTAAGCTGGAGGTAGTTATGGATGTGAACTATGAAGGTCTTGAGTTGCCTTCTGATGAGTATCTGACGCTGACTCCCCTTCTAATCTCGGGTGGAGACCGTTTTACTCTTCCTTCGGTACTGTTAAATGGTCGTATGCGTCAGAAGGTATATGAGCGTTCCCGTTTATTGGGTGAAGTCCGTAACTCGGCTCCCGCCGTAGTGGTCAGGGCCGGTAAGCGTGGTACACGTCATTTCCGTTATACGGTCTGTGTACCTTTCCGTGAATGGATGAGTGGGAGTACATTCTTCTTCCGTACAGAGGAATGTGGTTGCAACGGTTCTCCTGCAAGTGTCTATACGGACAGTATCGCTTCGGACGTGCTGCTTCCTTCGGTAAAGGTGAAAGGGCTGGAGAAAGATGTGGATGTCCGCTGTCTGTCGTGGGTTGAGTTTCTTTCCACTCCTTCCGACAGTACGGTTCTAATGACTCCTGCCTGTCCGGATAGCGGTGTCACGCTGAAAGGGCTGTTTGCTCTGGCCTGTTGTTACCGTCCAGGTTCGGTAGAGTTCAATTCAGTTTATACACTTGCCGCACGTCTTTTCCCGGATAATGCGGAGGCAGCAATTAATGCAGCCGCTGTAGCGCTGGTTAAGCGTGATACGCGTACGGCGCGTCATTATCTGTCTCGTTTTTCAACACTTCCCGAAGCCTTTAACAATATGGGTGTGCTCTGTATGCTGGAGGGTAACCGCGAGAAAGCCGAGGTCTATCTGGAGATGGCTGTTTCGCGCGGGGTGAAACATGCTTCAACTGTGCTTGGCGAGCTTCATAAGCGTGCTTCCGGTTTGTACTGATGAGTCGAAATTATGGAATTAAGATAAGAAAACTAACAATAAATCGAACAAAAAGAACTAAAGAAATGAAGATGAATTATAAACTAACTTTTCCAATCAGCGGGCTTGGCTTTTTAACGTGGGTCTATGCCTTTTTGCTTTGCCTGCTGGTCTCGGATTGCAAAGGAGGTGAGGAAGTTGATGGCGGGTATGCCCAGAACTCTACTCTTCAGCTGACTATACAGGGTGATAACGTTTTATCCCGTGCTACTGGTTCTTCTCTTCCTGATACAGAGAGTACGGTTCATAATCTGGTTGTGGGTTTGTTCTATACAGACGGTTCGGTGAATACGATTGTTGAGCCTACACTGAACTCGGGTTCGGGTGGTACGCTTAACACAGGGAGTATTCTTTGTTCTCCGGGGAGTTGTGATGTGCTTGTGGTTGCGAATGTCCCTGAGAGCACATTCGCTGGCGTTCGTACGAAGAATGAATTTATCGGGAAAACCCTTTCGCTGACTTCAACGGCGAATGAAGGCGTGCAGTCTTCGGATAATCTTCCGATGTCCGGCATTAGTGATAGTTCGGTCAGTCTGGAAGCCGGTGGTTCGGTCTCTGCTACGGTTCATTTATCGCGTTTGGTAGCCCGTATCTCCATCTCCAGTATCCGTACCGCTTTCTCGTTGGACAATGCCCATGCCACATTCACGTTGGACCGTATCTTTTTGTGCAATGCGCTTGAGTCATCGAAAGTAGCTCCCGGTGTTGTGAGCGAAACGATGCCGGACAGTCCGACATGGCTTAACGGAGGGATGACGGAAGAGCAGCCTGACGGGAGTTATCTTTGGATTTCCGGTACTGGTTTTCTGCTGAACGATGTAACGCCCGAGGGTGGTGTTCAGATCACTTCGGATGCCTATACGGTGCCCTACTGGTTCTATGCTTTTGCCAATAATAATACGACCTACCGTACGAAACTGGTCCTCTCGGGCTATTTTGATCAGGACGGTCCCGATGGTGCTTCTCCTGCGGTTTATGTGTATTACCCCATTGTGGTGAACCAAGCTCAGGCGGGCACGATCATCACTCCTTCGGATGTCTCCTTGACGGATCATGTGGGTGACGGTACGCTTGTCCGCAATTGTGATTATCGTATCAAGGCGGTGATCAAGGGTGACGGGGAGTCTAATCCGGGTAGTGAGATTCATCCTTCCAATCTTGATCTGACGGTTGAGGTAGATGACTGGACGCTTCAGATTGTTCAGGAAGTGGAGTTGAACTGATGCAAGGCATTGAGTAAATGACTGATTCAAATAGTATGAAAAAAGGATGGCTGATGAAAGAGAAGGCGTATGCGGTATTCCGGGATTCGTTGAGGTATGCTTTGGCCGGTTGTTTCCTGTTATTTTTGTTGTCGGGTTGTATTCCTGATGACTATAGCGGTTGTCCTTCTAAAAATGAGGGGGATGTTTCCGTAACGATCGGGGTGGGTGATTCCATAGTAGATAGCGGTCAGGAAACCCAGATGCCTTGAGTTGTGGAAACCAGAGGAAAAAGGTGATGTAAGCACTGTAAGGTTTCGGTAAATTCGAATATAATAATTAGCAATTAAAAATAAAAAGGAAGAAAAAATGAAAAAAGATGTTTGTTTTTGTCTAACATTGATATTGTGCCTGCTACTTCCGGGTTGTTCGTCTGAAGATATGGGCAATTCACCGGACGACTCTCTTGTCGAGATCCATCTGAGTGGCGGCATAGGTTCGGAAGCATCTGTTTCCACGCGTGGTACAGGCATGATTAATGGTACGGCGACCTGGACTGCGAAATTGCCGGTGTCGTTTGCCCGCGCGGATAAGGCTACGGATTACAGCTCCGGTTATTTGGGAACTCCTTTAAGCGGGAATCTTAATGAAGCTCCTACGAGCGGGATAGCTCATGCGATAACTTTCAATCCGTCGGCCTATTATCAGGCGGATGGGAAATCCAGCAAGCTAATTGGCTGGTATCCGTCTACGGGTACTTTTACTCAGAATAACCATATCGTAGCTTTCTCTACCGATATTCTTGATGGTTCCACCGACCTGATGGTCACTGATCTGTATGAAGGAAGCAAGAGTTCAACCATTTCTTCGGTCACTTTTAATCACTTGCTGACTCAAATCAGTGTCCGGGTCTATACCGAAAGCAGTACTACTGCTACGGTGTGGGGTAACCTGACTTCTATTACAATTACAGGTATGAAACAATCGTGTACGGTGACCCTTCCTGCTGCTTCAGCTGCGGTTACCGGAGGTACGGAAAAAGTCACAGCTGTTTTTTCTGGAATAGAAGCTCTTCCTCTGGTGAAGCAAGACCCTTCGGATAACTCGACTATAAGTTCTTCGATAGAATTGGGTGTGGGTAGTGATAATGCCGTTTTGGCAGGCTATGCGATGTTTGCCCCACAGATCAGTGGAACATCATCGGAAAATGACATCCAGCTGGCGGTGGTTACCTCCGTTGGCGGAGAGCATACAGCTACTGTTTCCGCCCCCACTGGTGGTTTTAAGGCGGGATACTCGTATGTAGTGACTTTAAAATTCGGAGCTACCGGAATTACTCCTTCCGTGAGCATAACAGATTGGGTAACGAGTCCGGACAACCCGGGTGAAGTGGATATTTAATTTAAATGAGAGGTCATATAATATATAGTATCATTGGCTGGTTTGGGGGCACCTTGTTGTTCTTGTCCGGTTGCACGGAGGTAACAGTTCCTTCCGGTGACGCCGATCTTTTTACCGTGGCTTTTGCTTCTCCGGTAATCAGCGCCTCGTCCGCTACCCGCAATGTTTCTCCGCTTTCCGACGGTACCACGCTCCGTATTCTTGCCTTCCGTCGTGTGGGAACCTCTGCGGATCTTTCCGTGGACAAGTATCAGGGTGAAGGTACTTACGAGGTTTCTTCGGGAGGTAGTGGCAGTCTGACCGCTGTCAGCCCGTTACTTTTGAGTGCGGGTACTTACGACTTTTATGCCCTGACCCCGGCGCTAACGGTTACGACAGGTAGTAATGCCAATGGAAATACGTATACCGTATCGGTGGAACATGGGATGGATTATGCCACTTCGTTAACGGAGTCGGTGGCAGTGAGTGGAACGTCGCTTTCGGTGAATCTGGATGCACTGATCCGTCGTTGTGCGAAACTGACTTTCGTCCTGTCTCCCAAAGAAGATAATATTACGGCGGTGAACATCTCTTCCGCCGGGGTGACGAACATGACTGATGTTCCGGTAATAGCCAGCTTAAATGAGCCCTTGAATGTTTCCGGTCTTTCCAAAGATAAGGAAGTCAGCGTGAGTGGTTTTTCCGCTCCTGATGATAGCCAGCCTTTGGTACAGGAATCTTCTGTGGTGGTGTTACCTCGTGAGGCGGGTGCTTTCAACTTTAAGATGACGGTGGAATACGATAACAATGGTGTTACGAATGAACTTTCTGCTCCATTTCCTGCTGATCTGGTCTTTTCCGCTGGTATGCACTACACCTTTACAGTGAAAATGCTCGGCACACATGTCGATTTGCTGCTGGGTGTCTCTCCATGGGCTGATTCGACGCTCAGTACTGATACAGGTGGAGGTAATACCAGTCTGACTCCGTCTGTCTGGGATACCACCCATACTACAAATAGTACGAATGGTGGTGATTTAGGGGAATAATAATAGCAATGAAATTGAACGAATTACTAATAAAACAATATGTTCGATACGGCTTGCCGGTAATGGGTTGGAGTCTGTTACTTCTGTTCTGTCTGTCCTGTTCGGACGAACTGAAGAATCAGAATACTCCGAATGGCAGTGACGGAACCGTTGTCAGTCTGGCTCTGTCTTATAAAGCGATGACTGAAAGCGGCTCATCAGTAAAGACTGTCACCCGTTCTACGGATGAAGAAAGTATCAGTAACCTCTGTGTTTTCCAGTTTTCAGGTACCATGGGGCCCGGCAGCACCCTGCTTAAACAGACTTATCTTAGTGGCCTTTCGGCAACGGATGGAAGTAGGGTTGAAGTCTTCCTATCTTCATCTTCGTCCTGTTTCTTGTATGTTTGTGCAAATGCAGGAGACCTTACGGAGAAATTTACAGTAGGCACCTCAACTTTTCAGGATTTGATGGATGCCTCGCTCTCCGTATCGGGTGAGAACGATTTCAACATTCAGCTACCGATGGATGGTGCTTCGTCCGCTTTTAATGCAAATACACAAACAACTGACCTTCCTGTTACATTGGAACATCTGGTAGCTAAGGTTACCTATATCTGTGACCTGAGCGCTTTGCCTTCCGGTGCCACCCTGGTTATCACTTCCGCTACTCTGCGTAATGTTCCGCAGTCGGCTTCTTATGTGGCTCCGGTATCTGGTGTGACGACCACCACGGAAACGACTTCGTATATAGGTACAGGTACCACGGATATGGATGCCAAAACCACCACTTACGTGTGGTACCAGGCCGAGAACCTTCGGGGTACGGGTAGTACTGTGACGACATGGACGGAACGCATTGCAAAGAATGCTCCTTCTTATGCCAGTTATATTGAGCTGAGGGGTGACTATACCCCTTATAGCGGAGCAAAAACTTATCCGATAACCTATGTGCTTTATCTGGGTAATGGCACGGATGTGAACAACTACGACGTCAGCCGTAACCACCACTATACGGTCACTTCCCAAATCAAAGGGGTTGACCTGAGTGACCTGCGCATGACCACGGATATCAACCTGAGTGCGGACGGTTTGTCAAACTGCTATCTGGTTGGGGAGTCCGACCAGTGGTACCGTTTTTCGGGCACGATTCGTGGCAACGGGAATACGAAGGATTATACTTCGACTTATACGGGTATTAGCATCATGCCTTCAAAGGTGAGCGATAGTGCTCCTGATGCAGTGACAATTCCTTCCGACCAGATTGCAGATGCGGTGATTGTGTGGGAGACTTCGGAAGGATTGCTCGATCAGGTGCACTGGGATGCATCATCTGATTGTGTGAAGTTTAAGACGGGTGATATCACAGCCGGTAATGCGTTGATTGCCGTACGTAATGATGCGGGTACGATTCTTTGGAGCTGGCACATCTGGCGTACAACCTTTGATCTGGCAGAATTGAACCGGAGTCATACGCTACGCATTAAAACAAATACCAACTATTCGTGGTACGGTGCATTGGTTGGTACCGCTGCTATGAGGGAGCGTGATCTGATTATGATGGACCGTAATCTGGGTGCTTCCGGTACGGACTGGGAGACCAATAAGGGAGTAAATTGTCTTCATTACCAGTTCGGTCGTAAAGACCCGTTGCCCGGTGGCAGCACGGTTGAAAGTGAGGGTGACGTGGATGCGAGTAATAATATAATGCTTTATGGTTATGGTTCGGGTACTTTAAGCAGTTCTTTCACCATTGCCAATGAAGCTGTTGGTACGACAACTCTTCGAAGCGAATCCTGCAATACAGCTCAAAACACGATTGATTATACGATTCAACATCCCGAAGCTTTTATTTATAATGATATTACTTCTACAGACGATACTTATAATACAAATCTTACTGCTTCTAATTGGATTTATACGGCGTTATTGAATTCCTCAGATTGGAAAATTTCCAATTGCCTTTGGGGAGATAATAATTTGGCTGATGGTGATGTGAATGGTGGTTATTTGGACCCTGATCCCTGGGACGGGGATAAAACAATCTATGATCCCTGCCCTGCAGGCTGGCGTGTTGCACCCGCTGATGTCTTTACGGGAGTGGCGCATGATATTACCAATGGTCAGACTGGTAATAGTGATTATGGATGGAGAAGGGTAAATATTACAAATATTTACAATGATGGCTGGTCTACGGGCTGGATTTTTCGTTTCGGAAGTGAACCTACGGATACAAACTCTTATTTTCCGGCTTCCGGCGTTCGTAATACGCAGGATGGTGTGTTGCGCGGTGTTGGTTTTTACAGTACGAGTTGGCTTTCTTCACCAGGTGGCATAGGTTTGTACGGGAGTATTTTTTATGGTACTTCTGATTTGGTATTTGTTGCAGGTTTATTTCGCCGTGCTTTTGGTATCCCTGTGCGTTGTGTTCAGGAATAACCGTGAATGAAATAGGAACTTATTTAGTAAAAATATGAATTCGAAAACAAAATATTATCAGATATGTGTGTTGCCGTTATGATAAAAAGGAATTGAGCAGTAGTAAGGAAATATAGAGATGAAACGAAGAAATAGATTCGGACTAGAATTATTATCGGGAATGTTGTTTGCTTTCCTGTTTTGTGTGTCCTGCACGGATGATTCAATCGCTCCGGTGAAGAATAATGGCGGAACCGGGGGGAAAAAGGTCAGGATAATGCTCTCATCTTCCCTGTTGCAAACATCAGGAGGAACAAGTCGTTCCACCGGAGAAGGGATGAATGTTTTACTGGGTGGTACCAGTGGAAATGATACCCGTGTGGTAACGGAAGATAAAATAGATAATGTCTGTGTGTTTCAGTTTGCCGGAAGTGCGGAATCGAGTACCGCTGTTTTGAAAAGTAAATATTACGTAAGTGGTCTTGTGGACAGGACACTGGATGTTCCCCTGATTTCATCTACGGAGTGTTTTCTTTATTTTTGTGCCAATGTGGGGGATATAACCGCAGATTATACGGTGGATAGTTCTACTTATCTGGATTTGATGAATACTTTACTTACTGTTTCGGGTCAGGGTGATTTCAGTAGTCTGCTACCGATGTGCGGGGCTTCGGCTACGTTAGATCTAACCACCCTGAGCGGTAGTATTGATGTGGCACTGCCCCGTCTTGTTGCGAAAGTCTCCTTTACCTGTGATTTGAGTTCCCTGCCCGCGGGAGATTCATTCAGTATTATCAATGCTACGTTGCGTAATGTGCCCAAATCTGTTGGTTATGTGGCTTCCGCCACGGGTACCCTGACTTCCACCACACTGGTGGATTCTTATGTCGGTACGGGTGCTACGGTGGATGAAACGGCTAAAACGACCACTTACGTGTGGTACATGCCTGAAAACCTTCGTGGAACAGGTACAACAATTAGTGCTTGGCAGGAACGGACTTCAAAGAATGCCCCGGCTTATTCCACTTACCTTGAATTGACTGGTTATTACACCCCTTCGGGTGGAGAGGCTACGTGGGTATCCTATGTGGTTTATCTGGGTGATGCAACCAATATGAATAATTACGATGTGGTACGTAATCATGCTTATGGGGTGAATGCTACGATTAAAGGCATTAATCTGGCAGACGGTCGTGTGAGTACGAGTACCGACCTGAGTGCTGATGGTTTGTCAAATTGCTATCTGGCTTCGACCTCGAACCATTGGTACCGTTTTACGGGCACGACTCGCGGTAATGGAAATACGACGGATTACACCTCGACCTATACAGGCATCAGCATTATGCCTTCGGCGGTAACCGGCGCATCGGATGCGGTGACTATTCCGGTAGCGCAGATTGCGGATGCGGTGATTGTGTGGGAGACTTCGGAAGGGTTGGTAAGTCAGGTGCAATGGGATGCGGAATCAGGTTGTGTGAAGTTTAAGACGGGCGACACCACGGCAGGCAATGCGGTGATTGCCGTACGTAATGCCAGCGGTACGATCCTCTGGAGCTGGCATATCTGGCGCACGGCCTTTGATTTGGCAACTCTGAACGAAAATCATGCGTTACAAATTAAAACAAATACGAATTATGATTGGTATGGTGAGCTTGTTGGTACTGACGCGATGAGAGAGCGTGATTTGGTGATGATGGATCGCAATTTAGGCGCTTCTGGTACAGACTGGTCTACAAACCAAGGGGTTAATAGTCTTCATTATCAGTTTGGTCGTAAAGATCCTTTGCCCGGTGGAGGTACAGTTGAAAGTAGTGGTGGGGACATAACGCTCTACAGTTATGGCTCGGATGGATTAGGCACACCTTTCACCATTTTTGATAAAATGATCGGTACAACAATTTTACGAAGCGAGTCTTACAATACGGCCCAGAAAACGATTGATTATACGATTCAGCATCCGGAGGCTTTTATTTATGCTAATATTACTCCTGAAATAGATGCTACTTATAACCAGACTTCTGCCGGTAATAATTGGATCTATACGGCGATATTAAATTCACCGGATTGGGAAATTTCCAATTCTCTTTGGGGAGATAATAATCTGGTAGATGGTAGTGTTAATGATGGCTATTTGGATCCAGCCCCGTGGGATGGTCCTAAAACAATTTACGATCCCTGTCCTGCGGGCTGGCGTGTGGCTCCGGCTGATGCTTTTACGGGAGTGGCACATGATATCACCAATGGGCAAACTTCCAATAATGATCTGGGATGGAAGAGTGTAGATCCTACTATAAATATTTATAATAATGGTTGGTCTACAGGTTGGACTTTCCGCTTTGGGAGTGAATCCACGGATGCAAGCGCTTATTTCCCGGCTTCTGGTTATCGTCGGGTGGATGGTCTGTTAAATACCGTTGGTACGCTTGGTTGTGATTGGGTCTCTTCGCCCGGAGGTGCCACCGATTTAGGTGCGAGCCATTTCGGTTTCACTTTGAGTATTGTGTACGTAGCATACAAGGGTGGGCGGGCGCTTGGATGTCCCGTGCGCTGCGTCCAAGAATAGCCATGGCATAAAAGTGAGTGCTTAACTAATGAAAATGAAATAGTAGAAAAACCGGAAAAAGGCGGGATACTTATTTGGTATATTTTCTCCCGCACTTTCCGGCCATGACGGCGCCGGTTGTCGATGTGATATCGTTCTCCGGAGCATAATTTGTTTGTTTGTTTATGAGGTTCCTTCCAGGTGTGGGAGGAACCTCATTACATTTAAAGTTCTTTGTTTTTATAGATTCGTGCTATCACTTTTTGGTAGCGATTCTCCAATTGCAATAAATTTTGTTTGCTTTGATAGACTATGGTAACTTCCATGAAATATTCTGTTACATTGATTTGTCCGCCTGTCAGTGCTTGTTTAAGTAGGCTTATATTTTGCTGTAAATGGAGGGCCTCCTGATACTCCTGTATAGACATCTGCAATGCTTTGCCTTCGTTATATAGCTTTTTTAAAGAAGCCTTGGCTTGTTGGGTGACGCTTTCCTTTTGATAAGTTATGCTTTGTGAACGTGCCTTTGCTCTTTTTACTTTATTCCTATTCTGGAAGAGTGGAACGGAAAACCCCACAACTATTCCGTTGAATGGAATGCCCGATTCCGTGTTGCGGCGGTAACCTAACTCAATTGCTGGTAACCAGCCCTGGCGGTCAACAGCAATTTGCCGGCGTGAAGCAATATCCAGACTGTTTAAAGATTGTAAAGTCATGTCTGAATTTAAAACTTCATTACGCAATTGTTCATAGTCCGCAGGTAACAGAGGTAATGGAACTTGGAATATAGAGTCAATCTTGAATGGCTGGTTGTCATTCATTGCTGTCAAATCTTTCCATTTACTCTCCAACAACGTCTGGTTCATCCGGGTTTCCGTTTGAATATTCAGTAATTCTAACTTCACTTTATTGGTCTCTAGGATATTGGCATCTCCCTTTTCCAAACGTGCCTGAAAAAAAGAAACGAGCTCCCGGGTTTGTTGCAGACGATCTTCTAGCAGTTTCTGTTGCTGCTGTAGAAGGATAATATCGAAACAAAGCTCTTTGGCTTGTAGAAGCAATTCCTGCCGGAAAGCTATGTTTTGGGCATCCAAAGCTTTATCTTTCAGACGATTTGTCCGTGCCCGGGCTGCATATAGGGTAGGGAAGTCGAAGCTTTGGGAAACAATGAGTTCTCCGACAGTTCCATCCTGACTCTTTTCTCCCCAAAGGTGGGAATAAGAGATACCGGGGTCGGGCAGATTATTATCCGTCCGGTTTTGCAGTTTCTGAGAATTTGCAGTTTGTTGATTGGCCCGCAATTCACTGTTGTTTGACTCAATGGAGTGCAGAATATTATCAATATTGCTCTGTGCCTGTCCTGCTTTGGTTATGCAGAGGATTATGGCAAGTAGAATGATCTTTTTCATGTTTATAAAGTCTTTATATTTGTTGCATTCCGGTGCATCATTAGGTATACCGCCGGAATGATGAAGCCGTTTAAGAAAGTGGAAGTCAATAATCCGCCTAAGATGACTTTTGCCATAGGACTTTGTATTTCGTTCCCGGGCAGATCACCTCCCAATGCAAGGGGGATCAGTGCAAGTGCAGAAGATAAAGCTGTCATCAGGATAGGGTTCAATCTATCCATAGAACCTTGTATGACACTGTGGTAAACCGACATTCCTTCTACTTGTTGCAGGTAGTTGTAGTGACTGATAAGTAGCATTCCGTTACGGGTTGCAATGCCGAATAGCGAAATGAAACCGATGATGGCGGGGATACTGATTTCTCCCGTAGTAAAGAGTAAGGCAAATACTCCTCCAATCAATGCCAATGGTAAGTTAATAAGGATGATGGCGCTTTCTTTTACGTTGCGGAATTCGTGATAGAGCAATAGGAAAATGACCACAATGCTCATTAGTGAAGTCAAGAGGAGAGTACGGCTGGCTGCCTGCTCGCTTTCAAACTGTCCGCCATATTCAATGTGGTATCCTTCGGGTAGCCGGATGTTTCCGTCTATCTTTTTTTGTATATCATTCACTACACTGCGCAAATCACGGTCGGCTACGTTGGCGGATATGACGATCCGGCGTTTTACGTTTTCCCGTTTAATGGTGTTTGGTCCTGTTGTGGAACGTATTTCAGCAATGTAGTTCAAGGGGATTTTATGCCCGTCATTGGTATCTACCATCAAATTCCGTATTTGGTCCATACTGTTGCGGCAATCATCTTTGAAACGCACGGTGAGGTCGAAACTTTTACCTTTCTCATAGACTTGTGATACGGTTTCACCGGCAAGGCAGACACGGACGATCTCGGAAAACTCAGGCAGCGTGATGCCATATCTTGCTAACATTTCCCGTTTGGGAGTGATGGTTAGTTCGGGACGTTCTATCTGTTGTTCCACATTTAAGTCCGCAATGCCTGGAACGTCCTGAATGGTACTTTTGATTTGCTTTCCGAGAGAAAACATCCGGTTAAGATCATCACCAAACAGCTTAATGGCAATGTTCGCTCTGGTACCGGACAGCATGGCATCTATGCGGTGACTGATGGGTTGTCCTATCTCAATATTTGCACCTACGATAGTGCTGAGCTTTTGACGTACTTCTGCTACGAGTTCACTATGTGAACGGTTTTTTAATTCAAAGGGAGCCTCTATCTCGGATACATTGACACCGAGGGCATGTTCATCCAGTTCTGCACGTCCTGTTTTGCGGGCTACGGTTTGTATTTCCGGAATGGAAAGCAGTAATTCTTCTGCCTTGCTTCCCATTTTATTGCTTTCTTCCAAAGAGATGCCAGGCAACGAAGAGATGTTAATCGTGAAAGATCCCTCATTGAAAGAAGGAAGAAAAGAACGTCCCAGAGTGAAGAAGGAGATCAATGCTATAATGAACAGACCTATCGTAGTACCTAATACGCTCTTTTTATGTCCAAGGACAAAAGTTAAAGCAATGCTATATCCGGCTTTTACTTTACGGGCTACGGGAGAATCACTCCTTGATTGTTGAGACTCGCTCCCGTTCATTGCCTTTTTCCCTTTGAGCAGGTAAGAACAAAGCACGGGGGTTAAAGTAAGCGCTACAATAGTGGAGGCAGCCAATGCTATGATAAATGCAATGCCCAAGGGTGCCAGCATGCGTCCTTCCATACCGCTAAGGAAGAATAGGGGGATGAAACTGACTACAATAATTAGGGTGGAGTTCAGAATAGGCATGCGGACTTCCTTTGAGGCGTTGAATACGATTTCCAGAATAGGGAGTTGTTCCTTTTTCGGTTTTATCCGGTTCTCGTGCAAACGCTTATATACATTTTCCACATCGACAATGGCGTCGTCTACCAGTGAACCGATAGCGATGGCCAGTCCACCAAGACTCATGGTATTGATGGTGAGCCCCATATAGTGTAAGGCAACCAATGAGGTGATTAATGAGAGTGGAAGGGTTACTAATGAAATGAGAGTGGTCCGTACGTTAGCCAAAAAAAGGAACAGCACAATAACCACAAAGAAACCTCCTTCGAAAAGAGACTTTTGTACGTTTCCGATGGAGCTCTCTATGAAGTGGCTTTGCCGGAAGATGTCTGTGCTGACATGTACATCTGCCGGAAGGTTTTTCTGCAGGTCTTTTAGAGAGGTTTCTATCTGATCAGTCAACTTCAGTGTACTGGTATCCGGTTGTTTGGTTACAGTGAGCAGAACCGCTGACTTTCCCCGTTCCGAAGCGGTACCCAGTTTCGGTGATTTAGCTCCGATGCGTATATCTGCAATGTCTTCTAATAAAACGGGCGCTTTTCCGGAGGCTGTCCCGCCACGTATGACGGCGCGTCCCAATTGTGCTATCAGGTTGGTGGAAAGCACTCCTCGTACAATATATTCATTGCCGTATTCGTAAAGTACCCCGCCATTTGCATTTAAATTCATTTGCTGTGTAACTGCCATTACTTCGTTGAGTGCAATACCGTAATGTCGCATCCGTTCCGGATCCAATTGAATTTGGTATTCTTTGATATCTCCTCCCAATACGGCTACTTGGGCTACTCCACCGGTTGAGAGCAGGCGGGGACGGATGGTCCAATCCGCTATGGTACGTAAGTCCAGCATGGATGTGGTGTCTGCCGTTAAACTGACAATCAGTATTTCGCCCAGAATAGATGACTGTGGTCCCATAGTCGGTTTTCCTACTCCGGTAGGCAAACTTTCTCCTACTGTGGCTAACTTTTCACTAACTATCTGCCGTGCGCGATAAATGTCCGTATTCCAGTTAAACTCCACCCATACCACGGAGAAGCCATTTGTGGAGGATGAGCGTACGCGGCGTACATTGATGGCACCGTTTACTGCTGTTTCTATGGGGAATGTAACCAATTGTTCCACCTCTTCCGCTGCCATTCCGTTAGCTTCAGTCATAATAACCACTGTGGGGGCGTTAAGGTCTGGGAATACATCCACATCGGTATGCATGGCGGTATATGTTCCCCCGATGAGCAATAGCATGGATGCAACCAATACTAAAATGCGGTTGTGGAGGGCAAATTTTATAATTTTATTGAGCATGATTTTATCTGTTAGTTGTTTGGCTATGAAGAATATTTTTAGTGCTCGTGGCTATGTGGGGGGATTGCATTGGTTGCACCTGCCAGTTTCACTTGATAAGCTCCTTCGGTCACAACCCGGTCACCTGCTTTTATGCCTGAAATTATTTGTACCCTTTGTCCGTCATCAGCTCCTACGGTAACAAGTTGTTTTTTGTATCCTTCTTCATCGACTTGCAGGTAAACAAATATGCTACCCTGCTCTTCGGTGAGAGCAGAATGGGGTAGGGATATGACATTATTCATGGGAGTGGAAAGAAGGTAAATCTCTACAAATGTGCCGGGTATAAAATCTCCTTTGTTGTCGAATTCAAAGATAACGGGGAGATAATAACTGTTATCTGTTCCCGTCGCCTTTCCATAAGAGAGAAGTTTTCCGTTCAATTTTTCCAATGCATTGACCTTATTATCGTATGGAGTGCAGAAATTGGCTGATTTAATAGAGCGCAGGGAGGAATAATATCTTTCGGATACATCGGCGCGAAGAAATAATTTGCGATTTTGGGTGATGCTGACTAATGGCTGTCCAACTTCCACATAATCGCCTTCCCGTACTAACAGGTCCTTAATGTATCCGTTCATAGGAGATGTGATGAGCTGTCCTTTAGCGGAATGATTTTTGATCACTGCATTGTAACTGATCCGTGCGCTTTCGTAATCTTGTTTGGCTTGGGCAAATTCTTTTTCGGATACAATTTTGTTGGTTACCAACGCTTTCATGCGTTCATATTCTTTTCGGGCTGTTTCGTAAGTGACCCGCGTGCGTTGTACAGGGTCACCATTTGTCAGGTTATTGGAAGAGAGTATCATTAATCCGGTCCCTTCGCCCACACTGATGCCTTGTACTACTTTTTTCTGAAAGGAAACAATGCCGTTTACTGTTGCTACGACTGTCTTTTCATTTCCTTGAGCTGCTTCTATTTGTCCGCTTGTTTTTATGATTTGGTTAAAGAGCCCCGGTTGAATAATCATTGACTGAACTCCTACTGCCTGTGCTTTAGCCGACGGTAAAATAATTTCATCACTATGTTCCTTTCCTGCTTCATGATTTTCTTCGTGATGTGCTTCCATTTCAGATGAATGGCCTTCCCGTTTGCTTTCGGACTTATTGTTGCAAGAGCTTAGTAACAACAAGGTTACAACTCCTGCGAATATATATTTTTTCATATTTGTCAGTGAAACTGAAATAAATAATAAATATTTGATAACGAGGACTGTGCAAAACCTGTATAAGAGGCTTTGTCAATGTTTAATAATGATTTTGTAATGAAGTTTATGACAAGAAACGTGGAGGCGCACGAAAGCCTCTGGCACGTATGATATACGTGCTGTGGAGTGTTTCCAGATGGGAATATTCATTTAAGTCTCCTTCTTTTTCGGATAAAGAGTCTATTTTTGGGGAATATGCTTCTGAAAATAGAGTAATGACATTTGGAAGACTAAATAGTAAAAGTGCATGGTGAAAGATGGGAACTTGTTCGAAGAAATGGGTAGTAATACACCCACTGTTGCAACAACAATCTCCCTGGTCTGCCTGATGTTGCAAAGGGGTTTCTGTCGGCAAGTCGTTTCTCATGCAAAGAAAGTCATCACCATGGTGGTGATGAGGAATGACTGGTACAATCATCATAATGATGCTGGTAAAGAGCAAAATATATGTTGTATATAGCTTCTCTTTCATTTTAATCTTTTTGCCGAGGCAAATATAACTGTTAATATTTTAACAAGCAAACGTTTACTATTAAAAGCATTTGATAAATTAGTATAATGTCTTATTCTCAAAAAACTCTTATAGGTAATCTCTTTCCATTTTTTTTTATATCTTTGTACCGGACAAACAAAAGCAAGAGTCATGGAAACTGAAAAGTTATCAGAAGATTACCGCCCTCTGATATTGGTCGCTGAGGATGATGAAAGTAATTTTAAGTTGATAAAGGCTATTATCGGAAAGAGATGTGATATATTATGGGCGAAAAATGGAGAAGAAATCGTATCTCTTTTTGAAGAAAATTGTGATAAAGCGGAAGCTATTTTGATGGATATTAAAATGCCTGTAATGAATGGTCTTGATGCGACAGAGAAAATACGCCAAAAAGATTCCGATCTTCCTATTATTATGCAGACGGCATATGCTTTTTCTTCCGATCGTGAAAATGCAATGCGTCGTGGTGCTTCGGAAGTATTGGTGAAGCCTATTACACTAAACGCATTACGGTCTTGTTTAAGTAGTTTTCTTCCAAAATTGCAATGGCCATGATATCAATTAGTTATGTTTCACAAGGAGAGTTGCAGCAACTATTCTTAGAAAATAGTCATTTCATAATTCTCAATTAAAGATGCTGCAACATTATTCCTTTGATATTGATATGGATAAAATAATAAAAATGCTTTTTAGTAGAACTTATTCCTGAGTAACTTCATCTTCTTCTTTTATTTCTTCCTCTACGCTGATATTGAAGTATGCTTCCAATTCTTTCTCTGCCGAATTATTTTCATTTTGAATATCTTTAATGATGATGCCGTGCTCCAATAATGCGATTCGTGGGCATACATCTACTGTATGATTTAAATTATGGCTGGAAATAATTACGGTTGCATGATGTTCTTCATTGTATTTCTTTAGCAAATGTTTGATAATCGATTGCGAACTCGGGTCGAGAAAGTTAAAAGGTTCATCTAAGATCAGCAGTTGCGGTTGATGTAACATTGCAGAAATAATGCCTATTTTCTGTTTGTTTCCGGCAGAAAAATTACGAATATACTTTTTTTGTCCCATAACCTCTCCGTTCATAAAACGCTCAAAGGTGGCAATCCGCGCATTTACTTCTTCCTTTTTGAGTCCGTACATTTTGCCGATAAAATAGAAGTATTCTTCCGGGGTAAGGTAATCAATTAGAAATCCGTCATCTATGAATGCACCTGTAAAGCTTTTCCAGTCTTCGCTTTGGGATACATCAATGTCATTAATGGTTACGTTTCCCTGATCAGCTTTCAATAAGTCAAGAATTAAACGGAAGAGAGTGGTTTTTCCTGCTCCGTTATTTCCGACCAGGCCTAACATTTCGCCTTGGTTGATAATGTACTTCTCTATATCTACAGCTTTCTTCTCACCGAACTTTTTTTGAAGATTATTGATGGTTATCATATTGCTAATATTTTAAAGTTATAAATTGATTGGTTTTATTGTCGACTGTCTCTGAACCCTTCCATGTTTTTATATCGCCGTTTCATAAAACGATAATAAACATTCTTCAGCCAGAAGTTGGAGGAGAGAATAAATACCGAACCAATGATGATTAATGTCCATGAAGTGGCAAACTGTCCAACTGTTGAGTTTAATATGATATTTAGTAATAAAGGAACACCAAAAGTTGCTCCTGCAATAAGATTTTGCAATCCGCCTCCGATATTACGCCGACCTGTCATTTTGGCGTTTAGATCAACAGTCTTGTTGTTGTATACTGCTAATTGAAATAAACAGAAATAGACACATCCAATGCTGAATATGGCCCAGGATATGCAAGTTAATAATGCTAATTTTCCTGTGGCAATGGCTGGTATCATCAAAATAAAAGGAAGAAGGATAGCTATGCTGTAAAGGGTGTATTTTGCACGAAGCAGGTTGTAAATAGATTCTTTACGGCTCATAAGTCCATCAATATAATTGCCTTCGTAACTCATTAAACTGGAAAGGAAAAGAATCCCGAAAATCACAAAGTTATAAACAACGATGAAATTCTTCATGCCTTTGCCATCGTATACATCGGTAAAGCTTAGAACAAGGCTGAAACCTACAACGACCAGAATTACTGTACGTAGCGCCTGTTTGCATACTTTATTTCTTAATAGTAGTTTAAGTTCCAGACGCATGTATTCGCCTACTTCACCATATCGATCCAAGAATTTATACTCGGATACATGCTTCACTTTTGTATCTTCTACTTTATTAATTTCATCATAGACTAGTCCTTTCATTATCGTGCGATTGATGATCCACATGACAGCAATAGCAACCAATATGCCTACGAAGGCTATGATGTTGCCTTTAATGAGGAACTCACCTAAATCAATAGAGTAGTCGAATAGGGGACTTTTATCTGGAATAAACAATCCTGCGGCAATACCACCATACACTGCAATCGGTAATGATACCCACCATAAACGTTCACCCATCAGGGTACGGCATAGTAAGAACCAGTAGTTATTGAATATCATAATGAGCCATATTCCTATGCAGTAGGTTAATACTCCTGCTATCCCGTAGAATTTTGTAATAGAGATTATGGCAAATGGCACGAAAAAAAACAGCCAAATAGCATTAAATCCATTCAATCCTGAGCGTACCAGCAAGAAATCAATTAAGCGGTCACGTTTGACTGGTAGCAATATATATGGTTTTACTTCCTGGGTGGGTAATTTCTGGAATGGAAAACGGGCCATGAAATCAATAGCTAAAACAAATATTAATCCACTATTTAATACTTGATAGGACTCGATAGCTTCACCTGCAAATGCATAGGCAAATGTGGTACCGAAGAATATGAGGTAACCTGCCCAAAAGACTCCCATGAAATAAATCCAGAATTTTCCGAATTTACTCTTTTCGTACATCGGATTTCGTTTGGCTGCAAGTTTTCCATGCTTGCGAAGTTCAAGAAATAGATTCATTGTTATAACATTATGCTATATTAAACGATTTGTGGTATGGATAAAAAACCGACGATAAAAACATAAACAACAAGATCCGGTCGCGGAGATAATTGTTAGCTCTTTATCGTCGGTTTTTGGTCTTTTATTTTTGATCTGGAACAGTCATCGTAACTTCAATCTCATTACCCTGTTTCAGCAGATCGGCTGCAAATTTCTGAATATCTTTAGCTGTAATGCTGTTAACCAATTCTGTGTAGTTTTTGGTCATATCAATACCTGTATAAAAATATTCATCCAAGTTTGTTATCCAATATTTGTTTTCCTTTTGATTGTCTTTGTCTTTCTTCAGCATATATTCTTTTACTTTTTGCAAATGTACTTCGGAAGGACCATCAGTTGCGAGCTTCTTTAACTGGTCTGTAATAATTCCGGCTAAATGCTCTTTTTTCTTGGGATCAGTTTGAAATACGATTTGTAGTATTGCTTGTTCTTTCGGATATTTTGCTAGATCGGTATAGCAACTAACTCCATATGTACCTCCCTCTTTCTCACGAACTTCTTCAGTATAGACCATGTCCAGAACTTGACTGGTGTAGTTTAACAAGATGTTGTCCTTTAGAGTGTAAGGTGTTTTTCCACTATATACAAAAACTACGGTAGCCATAGGAGTTTGTTGCTCCTTAGCATATTCGTTTTTATAGTTACCTTTACGGATATTCATTTTGGTATCTTTGAATGCTTCCTTACGATTGATGGAAGGGAGAGCGCCTAGATATTCTGCAATCAAAGGTTTTGCTTTCTCAAGATCAATATTGCCTACAAAATAGAATGTGAAATCGCTGGCGTCCTTGAAACGGTCTTTATACATTGCCATAATGCGGTCATAGTTTATTTGATCCACCATCTCGGGTTTCATCATCACTAACCGTGGGTTGTTTCCGTACATGGCTTTCCTTATGGAATCTCCAATAGAAGATAGAGGATTTGCTTCGGCGCTTTGCAATTCGGCTTTAGTACGACTCTTATATGACTCAAAAGCTTCCATATCTTTGCGAGGAGCTGTAAATGTCAGGTAAGTTAATTGCATCATCGTCTCGAAATCTTTCGGAGAGCAATTTCCATATACGTTTTCTGTAGTGTTCTTTACAACAGCATTAACAAGTACTTTCTTTCCTGCGAGTGCTTTTGTCAGGTTTACTTTGCTGAAATTTCCAAGTCCTCCTATGTTTGCCACATTGTTCATCACAGAGAAGTTCAGGGCATCTTTATCGGGGAATAAGCTTTGGCCACCTAAACTAGAAGCTGCCATTCGGATTTCATCGGCTTTAAAATCAGTCTTTTTCACATATACGGTTACTCCATTGGAGAGAACAAGTTTAGTGGTTCCGTATATTTCGTTAGTTTTTTCTGAAATAATCTTGCCTCCTTTAGGAGTTTCTTTCATTAGCGGTTCATTGGAAACCTTGTCTACATATGGCTTTAGATCCATATCTTTCATACCTTTCAAAAGAGATGTGACTCCGTCTTTAGTCGGATATTTTAATCCTTCTTTTTGAGGTCCGGCTATGAATACCACCTGATTACTATCCGGAACAAGCTGTTGCATTACAGTGTTCAAAGCTTGCACCGGGATATTAGGAGCTAGTTTGTTGACTAAGGCATATTCATTTTCAATGCCCGGAATAGGTTCTCCACTTAGAAAGTTTTGCAAATATTCGTTTACGTAATTACCGTCTTTGGTCTTTTCCCGTTCATTATATGCTGATTCAACCTGCTGTAAATAGTTGGCGCGCATACGTTCATATTCCGATGCGGTAAAGCCAAAGCGGCGGGCGCGTTCTGTTTCTTGCAATAATGTTTTTAATGCAGTTTCAATACCTTCTGCCTTACAAGAAGCGGAAAGTGAGAATGCTTCTTTCGTTTTAGATACAAAGAAATTGCCATATTCACTTGATGCAGAGGTGAATGGTGGGTTGGCTACTTGTATAAGCTCGCTTAGGCGTGCGTTTAGCATACCGGTAATCATACTCAGCATATATTGAGTAGCGTAATAGCCTACATTATTTTTTGCGGAATCGGGTGTTGCATCCTGTTTAAAGAAAATATTGATAGACGGATCATCTACTTCTTTATCGGTACCAATTGCTATGATTGGTTCTTTATTGTCTTTTACCGGATAATATATGCGCTTTGCTGGGTTCTCAGGCTTTTTCACATCGGCAAATAGTGCTTTTAACTTAGCTTCCACGGCATCTACATTGATATCTCCTACGATGATTATTCCTTGCAGATCAGGACGATACCATTTGTGATAATAGTCTCTGATGTCTTTGTAAGGGAAGTTGTTGATGACATCTATGGAACCGATAGGCATGCAATCGGCATATTTATCACCGGGATATAATGTTGGCAATAAATCTGTATATACACGCAACATGCCACTGTTACGACTGCGCCATTCTTCGCGGATGACCCCACGCTCTTTGTCTATTTCCTTACTTGTTAAAAGTATGCAGTTCGACCAGTCGTGCAAAATGAGCAGGCATGAGTCTAGAACTCCGGTACGGTCAATGGGAGCATTACTGATGTTGTACACGGTCTGGTCAATACTGGTATATGCATTAAGGTTTGTGCCGAATTTAATACCTACCGTTTCACACCAAGGTACAATACCAAGTCCCTTTTCATTACCGGGGAAATTCTTGGTTCCATTGAAAGCCATATGTTCCAAAAAGTGAGCTAATCCACGTTGTTGTGGTTCTTCAAGAATAGACCCTACCTTTTGGGCAATGAAAAATTCAGCCCGATTCTCAGGCCATTTGTTGTGGCGGATATAATAGGTCAATCCGTTGTCCAACTTACCAATGCGGACATTCTTGTCAACCGGAAGAGGAGGAAATTGCATTTGTTGCGCCACTGTTTTTTGGAAGCCACAACATATCACTAATGCTGCGATTAGCAGACTTCGGTATAAATCTTTCATCTTTATAATATTTTAAATGAGTTTTTATGCTCTTTGAGGAGTCGTTTCTTTATTATATCCTTTTTCTTGTTTTATTTGTCGGAGAAATAATTTATAAATCACAAAGCATATGGATTTCTTTATTATCAGGTGTTCTTATTCTCCTTTTATTGCTTTTCTGATGCGTGTTAACTTGATCAGAAGTTCTTCCAATAAGTCGAGTTTAAGCATATTTGCTCCATCACTTTTGGCTACGGAAGGGTCTTCATGGGTTTCTATAAATAGTCCGTCGGCGCCGACGGCAATGCCTGCGCTGGCTATCGTTTCAATAAGTTGAGGCATTCCTCCTGTTACTCCACTAGCTTGATTGGGTTGCTGTAATGAGTGTGTAGCATCCAATATAACCGGGTAGCCAAAAGTCTGCATCTCCGGTATACCACGGAAGTCAACCACAAGGTCCTGATAACCAAAAGTTGTTCCCCGCTCTGTAATCATTACTTGCTTATTGCCGGCTTCCACTACTTTTTCTGCGGCAAAACGCATTGCAGCCGGAGACAAGAATTGTCCTTTCTTTATATTTATTGTCCGATTGGTATGGGCGGCGGCCACTAACAAATCCGTTTGTCTGCAGAGGAAAGCCGGTATTTGTAATATATCAACGTATTCTGCTGCCATGGAGGCCTCCTCGGCGGTGTGGATGTCTGTCACTGTGGGGATTCCAAAGGTTTCGTGTACTTTTCTTAAGACGTTCAAGGCTTTTTTATCACCAATTCCTGTAAAAGAGTCCAATCGTGAACGGTTGGCTTTTCGATAAGAACCTTTAAATACGTATGGAATTTGCAGCTTGTTTGTGATATTAATGATGTGTTCGGCTATGCGCATTGCCATATCTTCGCCTTCAATAACACAAGGACCGGCCAAAAGAAAGAAATTTCCTGCAGGGTTATTTTTCAATTCGATCATGAGTATAATACTATTTATATATGTTCACTTTTATAGTTTGGCTAATTGGGGATGATCAGAGTGATTGCTTCATGTTTAATTCCGATATTTAGCGGGAAGTGTCGTTCAAGGATACGCCCGTCTAAATCGACCGATGCGTTCTGGGCTCGTAGTACTTTTACATTTTGTGTGCGGTATGGTTTCACTACTTTATGATTTAAAATTCGTCCTTGAATCAGCATCCACAGACCGGATACGAGTTGTAATAGTTCGGGCCGGTAAATGACGGATACATCGAGCCACCCGTTGTAAGGAACTGCGCTGGGCACTTGTCCGTATCCCCATGAGTTTCCAACGCAGATTGTCATGATCCGCCCCCGAATGTGTTCTCCGTTAATTTTGAGATGCACTCTATAGAGCTTTCGTTCAAAGAAGAGTGATATAAGTGCCATGAAGTAGGATAAAAACTTTACTCCCCAAAAGCGCTTGGTCTGGTCGGTGATTTTCACAATACGCGCGCCTAATCCGATGTTAATTGCATTTAAAAAGTAACGTGTTCTGTGGGTTTTTCCATCATAGTAATTACAAAGTCCGACATCTATTTTGCGACGGCGGTTATTGATGAGACAGTCTACCGCTTCTTTATATTCGGTATTTATTTCCCAATATTTGGCAAAGTCATTTCCTATTCCGTTTGGAATGATTCCTATGGCGATTTCTCTTTTATCTTCTGCTTGTGATGCCATGATTCCATTTATTGCATCGTTTAGGGCTCCATCTCCTCCTACAATTACAATTGTGCGATATCCATTATTTGCGAGAATTCCGGCAAGGCGCTCTACGGAACCGAACCCTTCGGACTGCATATAGTCGTAAGACACGCCTTTGCTGTCCATATATTCCTTTATTTTATTCCAACGCTTTTGTACCCTTCGGGTACCGGCTTTAGGGTTGTAAATCACGCCCCATTTATCGGGTTCCATGCTCATAATGCTAATTTATAGTCAGTCTTATATCTTAAATCCTTATCGGCTTTATTCGTTCTTGTCTTCTTTATCGGCGTCTTGTATCTTTGTTTTGATACTCCTTTTTTCTCCTCTTTCAATCTTTGATGCCGTCAAAGATACTAATTTTCATTGAGTTTGTTTTGTATGAAGTCTATCTTTTCTTCCATTGGGAGGACTGCATTTATCCAGTAAATTGTAAATCCTCTGCGCTCCATGCCGCGAAACCAGGTCATCTGCCTTTTGGCAAACTGATGGATGGCGATTTCCAACTCTCTGAACATTTCTTCATAAGTGATCTTTCCAACAACATAAAGCGTAATATATTTATATTCCAGCCCGTAGTAGATTAAGTCTTCCGGCTGTATTCCTTTATTAATTAATCTGCGGATTTCTTCTACCATTCCGTCTTCCAACCGTTGTTTCAGGCGCCGGGATATCTTTTCACGTCTTAAATCCCGGTCTATATCTACGCCTATGATGAGGCTTTTCAAGTGAGGGAATGAACGTTCTTCAACCGGAGTGTGAAGATAATATTCTTCAATTTCGATGGCACGGATGGCACGTTTTGCCGTGTCCACGTCGGTGGTATTGTGAAGCGTTTTATATTGTCTCAAAATACTAGTCAGCTCTTCCAGCGATTTGCCCGACAGTTGTGTACGCAGTGCCTGATTTTCGGGTACGGGTAGGAGCCTGTAGCCTTTCAACACTGATTCCAGATACATGCCTGTTCCTCCGCATAAGATAGGTAAGCACCCTTTTTCTTTGATTGCTTGGTAAGCCGTTAGGAAATCACGTTGGTATTCGAAAACATTATATTTGTAACCGGGATCGGCAATATCAATCAGGTGATAGGGAATGTGCTTCCCGTTGATTGTATACTCTGCAAGGTCCTTTCCGGTGCCGATGTCCATGCCACGGTAGATTTGTCTGGAGTCTGCACTGATAATTTCACTGTTGATTGTTGCAGCTAAGGTGGTTGCTAACGAAGTCTTTCCCGATGCGGTTGGTCCTAATATGGTCACTAAATCATAGTTGGGCATATGTTTTGATTTATTTCTATACAAAGATAATGAAAAAGGAAGTGAAAAGAGGCGCCTTTATTCTTAAATGATGTTATAAAACATGTGTTTTCGTGCACGATGTTTGCTTGTTCCAATAAAAGCCGTACCTTTGTACTGTGTTTTTCATAGTATTAGATTTAAGGTTAACAAAGGTTGGAGTACAGCGGTACTCCTTTTTTTATGCCCTTTTGTGAGCTGGAGATGCCGGAAAATGGAAATTACACTTTCATCCGATCAATAATGTGCTAAAACATAGATCCAAATTTAAGATACAATTCTTCTATCTCCTGCCAAGTACTTTTTTCCATAATGAAGTATCTTTATATTTTCAAAGTTACTCTGATTTCATCTTATAGCAAAAGAAAAGGATGATTTTTACGTTATGAGGCTTTTAGGACGAATGTATCGTAATATTCTCTATTCGGATTTAAAGGGATCGTCCTATATAGAAAATAACAAAATGAACCGTTACTTTTAGTTGAAAAATCCAGTCTTTTTATTCTTTTTGCCGTACAGGGTTGACGCATTAAAAATATTTCATAGATAAAAGTTCACAAAGTAGCTCTTCGTCCCATCCTGCAGCTTTTCTTTTTGCTTTGATACTCCCTTTTCTTGGGTTCTTTTTTATAAGCATTAATGC
>JALCME010000006.1 GCA_022648295.1 Bacteroides sp.
ATGTTTGAGAATCAGTAACCCGCACATCAAACGGATCGGCTTAGCTGGACGGCCATTATCTGCGCAGTAAAGAGCAGTGAAGGCCTCTTCAAACACGGACCAGTTAATCTTGTGTGAGAGTATGTGCAAAGGGTGCTGTTGGTTCAGTAAATCATCCAGAGATGAGAACAGAGACGGGGAGGATTGAGTTGTTTTTATCATATAAATCTGCAAGTTTCTACTTCCAAAGATACAAAAACTTGCAGATTTATAAAAGAAATTATCTTATTATATTACTGTTAATCAGTATATAAAGATCCTTTTTAAGGAACGACTACTTAATATTTTTATAGCGTTCTTTAATATTCAAAAAAGATTGAATTTGTTTTTTATATTCATTCAAACTTTTAGGCTTTCTTCTAATGTCTTGATCTGGATAATATTTTAATATTTCGGTCCATTTCTTTCCTATAAAAAACAGAGTATCAAAAGTACATCCCTCATAGTCTTTAAAGGCTTTTTGATAAATATACCCATCAGCCATATCACCAAGCTTAAAATCAGGATGACCGATGGAAAAAAAGCTGGTGTCTGGCAGAGCACCTAGTGGAGTATCATGTAAATCAAATCCAGTTCTTTTATCTTCAAAATTTTGCATAACCTTGTCTATCATTCCCATCGCCGGAGACAACAAAGCCGTCCGATCTTGACTTTCAAAAGGATAATGCAATAAAATAGTAAATACTTTTTGAGGAGCCATTTTATAAACTAAATTTCCAAAAGAGCGATTTAACAAATGATAAAAATGTTTTTCATAATAATCATATTCGGGTTGCTGATATCTCGTAAACGCGTGGAGCCCTCCTGTTAATATTAAGATCTTCTCATGCTTATCTATTATCATTTTTTTTACAATCATTGCGCGATATTCTTCCGTCCCTCCTTTATAGAAGATTTGACTGACAGTTTTAGGAGTTTTTATTCCAAAAGCTTCAGAATTACAACTATTCCAATTAAATTTATAGCTCAAATTGATAATCCGAAACTTTTTCTTATTTCGAGGTAATGTCCTATTTAACTTCCATGCTGCTTTATAAACATCCAAATATTCCTTAATGGCCCAACCAACATTGTAATCAAACATTATTTCTCTTGCAACTTTTTCACTATACTGAGGTGCAGTAATTAAGGAATCTAATCTTTTCTGATCTTCGCTTGCTCCAAATTCCATTCCCAAATTATATATTCCAGCATTATACAAAAGCGGAATCAGCGTATGTATCAACACCAAATTATGCTTAATGCCATGATCCTCTGACAGAAAAATAATATCATGATTCTTAAATTTATCAACAACATAATGTTCCGGAGTCTTCCAATTAGACTTTAAATATCGCACCAATAAACTTGTATCAACATGTTGCATCTTATGAGCAACGATCCCTTCATCTTGCCTTGTACCTGTTTTTACCGAAGAAATTTCTTTCATAGAAAATGAACAAAATAAAACAGATAAAATGATCAAGACATTTATAACATATACAATCCTTTTCATAAGTACTCCTATTTTTAATGTAAAAAAGTAACCACGTTATTTAACAAGATAAAACTTAGATGACAATGAAGGAATTTTCATAATATAATTCACATCATCTAACGAATACGTTGCATTATTCTCAAGATCAACTAGATACCTTCCATTAACGAACTTTCTATTTAATTTAAGCAATTGGCTATCTTTACTTATATTTATAGCAAAAATAATTTTATTATTTCCATTTATCTTTAAATCAGCATACAATGCACTGTCTGCAACAAGATTTATTCGAGTTCCTTTATATAATGCAGGGTTTTGTTTTCTTATAGATAAAATTGTCTTTGTATAATCGACTAATTTTTGTTCTCTCTTAGTAAAATTGAAACATTTTCCATTGGTACGGCCTGCATTATCATTAGCAATTCCAAGTGCAGGCTGAGGTTTTCCATCATAGCCCTCTAAGAAATCGCCATATTCATCACCATAATATATGGTAATAGGACCATTATAAGCAGCAAGTATAGCTAAAGCACATTGATGTCTTTTCCAATAATCATCATCCTCTTTCGTAAGATGAAACCGCCAATTCAATAAGTTTCCAAAACGTACTAAATCATGGTTTGAAATAAATAAGTTGGGATAAACTCCTCGCTGATGAGAATATCCTTTCTGTTTAGGCGAAGAATATACATGCGACAAGATTTTAGCTCCCTCATCGGACGTTTTTCTATCACAATCACAAGCTAACATTCTGACAATATCATATCTTGAAGGAAAATCAAATGCAGATTGAAGTCCATCTCCTGAATATGAGTTTTTTTGAATATCTGTAGCATCTTCCCAATCTTCCCCAACCATATATCCTAAAGTGCCCCATTTTTCACCTTTCCTTTTACGTTCCAAACACTTCTCCTCAACGGCTTCTCTTATATCTTTCCAATAATTTTTATTCTGACCACCTTTAAAAGAAAGTTGGTAACATTGGTCTAATCTCCAACCATCAATACCTAATTGGTCTATCCAATACGTTGCAACCTCCTTATAAAAATCTAATGAAGCAGGAAAAGCTGTATTTACCCCGAATGAAATATCCGTAGCAATGTATTTTGAATTAGATTTCTCATTAAATGATACAGCTTTATTTCCTCGTGGAGAAATAGCAACACCCTTTTTATGATGTCCAAACACTCCATCAAAAAAGACGTACAATCCTAATTCATGTGCCTTATTTACTAAATTTCTTGCATCATCAATTGTTCCAAACTTTGGATCAATTCTAAAATAGTCCTTGCAATAATATCCAGTTGCGTCAATTCGACTATCCCCACCAGAGTCAAAAATAGGAGTAAGCCATATAGCATTAACCCCAAGAGACCCAATATAAGGAAGAGCTTTTATAATTCCCTTTAAATCACCTTTATGATTACTAGGGCCATACCCAACATTATAATCACAACTGCAGTCTCCATCCTGATATGACTCAACCATTATCTGATAAATAATTAAATCATTATATTTATCATTTATGACTGATGTTTTATTAATTTGCCGGGCATTCACATTTAAAGTTCCCAAAATAATAAGGAAAGAGGCTAAAAAATAATTTAAAATAAATTTTCTTTTCATATGCAATTCCATCTCTTTTATATGTTAATAAATTAAGTTTCACTTAAATAATAAAGGGACAAATTCTGCAAGGTAATTGCGCCAATTAGTCCATGTATGACCTCCATTGGTTTCCCTATAAACAAAATTAATATTCAGTTTATCAAGATGATTACGATATTCTAAAACAGTCTTATAGAGTGGATCGGATTTGCCAATACCGATCCAATATACTTTTACACATTGTTTAGCCTGCATTTGTAACTTACTATCTAAATCTCTATAAATAGGAAATTTACAAGTTTTTTCAAGTAACATAGCAGGGGAAAATAAACCAATATAATCAAAAGTATCGGAATAATTCGCGGAAATACAAAGAGCTTGAAAACCTCCCATTGACAAACCAGCAATAGCACGGTGCCCTTTATCTGCTATAACTCGATAATTGCTTTCTACAAATCTTATAATATCTTTAAAAGACTCTTCCATCTTTCCATTAAAAGCATCACTATCACTCAATACTGGCTTATAAAAGCCCGCATCTGATTCTCCAGGAGCAGCTCCCTTACTAACATGTCCATTAGGCATAACCATTATCATAGGTTGAGCTCTACCTTCTGCAATCAAATTATCAAGAATTTGGGATGCACGTCCCAAGGACATCCATGATTCCTCATCCCCCCCTATCCCATGAAGTAAATAAAGTACAGGATATTTATCCGAAGTATCTTCATATCCAGGAGGGGTAAAAATTGTAATGCGACGAGTCATATTTAACAGTGGAGAATTATACCAACGTTTAATAACAGAACCATGTGGCACATCACTAACTTTAAATAAACGTCCCATTTTTCCAGGCACAAGAAAAATGTTAGCCAAAGTTGCAATATCACGAACAATATATACATTATTCGGATCATTAACCCTTACACTATCTACGACAAAAGAGTAGCTATACAAGTCAGAAGATAACTGAGGAGTAGTATAAGTCCAAATACCGTTACATTGTTGCGACATCTTTCTTTTTCCAAATGATCTTTCACCTGTTAACATCCAATCCCCCTGTATTTCTACATTGTGAGCATATGGAGCTTTAAGTCTAAATGTCACTGTATTATCAATATTAATTTGAGGTGAAATAATGCTAGACTTATTCCAATCAATATTTTGTTGGGAAAAAACGGTTGAACTTCCCTCAAAAACACAAATAAGCAATAAAAATAAACGATTCATATCCAAACTTATTATAATTAACATCTGATGTCAAAGGAAACAATTCATTTCGTTCTATCAAATTTTCTTATGCCAAAGCCCATTTTTTTTATGTAAAAAGACAAATCGTTCAATCTCCATTCAATGTGCTAATTTCTCATCAACTCTAACATCTAATACAACAAAAAGACTCAGCAGAAATATAAATATATCAAATATACAATCTTGCAAATGACAAAGTAACATTATATATTAACTTTGTCAATGATATCCAAGTACATAATTATGAAGTGGAGAATTATTCCATATTTTCTATTATTGCCTCTATCTGTACAGGGCCAAATAAAGAAAGACACTGTTATATTTCGTGTAATGAGCTATAACGTAGAAAACTTATTCGATTGTCAGCACGACACCTTAAAGAATGACTATGAATTTCTACCCAATTCTTTAAGACACTGGAATTATACAAAATATAAAAAGAAACTGGATAATATAGCACGGGTAATTACAGCAGTCGGAGGTTGGAACCCACCGGCATTGGTAGCCTTGTGTGAAGTGGAGAATGACAGTGTATTACGTGACCTTACACGCTATTCCATATTAAGAGAAGCAGGATACCGCTATGTCATGACGCAATCCCCTGATTTAAGAGGTATAGACGTAGCCTTACTTTACCAACGGGGATTATTTAAACTATTATTGCATCAAAGCATTCCTGTCACTTTAGGCAATCATTTCAAGAAATATCGTCCTACCAGAGACATATTACATGTTGAAGGACTATTGCTAAACCAAGACACTCTTGATGTTTTTATTGCTCATCTCCCATCAAGATCCGGGGGAGCTAAGGAATCGGAGCCATATCGATTATTGGCAGCTAAACGACTGAAGAGCGCTGTAGATAGCGTATATGCTACACGGCTACATCCGCAGATTTTAATTATGGGAGATTTCAATGATTATCCCCAAAATAAATCTATCTGCCAAATACTTCAAGCAACAGCTCCTCCAAGCGATTCTAGTAAAACAGAGCCAAACAAGCTTTATCATTTATTGGCCCGTAAAGCAGCCACACAACACAAATTCGGCAGCTATAAATTTCACGGAGAATGGGGATTACTTGATCACCTTATCGTATCCGGAACCCTTCTCCATTTCACATCCTCCTTTTATACCAACGAAAATAAAGCAAATGTCTTCCGTGCTCCTTTCCTTTTAGTAGAAGATCATAAATACGGTGGAGTAGAACCCTTCCGTACTTACCTTGGTCCTAGATATCAGGGAGGGTATAGTGACCATCTTCCCGTCTATGCTGACTTCATACTAATATATTAAGCTAATACCTAAAAGGAATGAGGGCTTTTAACGTCCTCATTCCATATAATCACCCGGCAAAAGAAATTTAATTCTACTTGCTATAATAAGCAGTAAGCATCCATACCATTTTTTCCTGTTCTTTAAGGTAATCACTCATCAAAGCTACCGTTACTTCATCACCGACTTCCGATGCCAAGGTTAATAGCTCTCTTTCTTCACTAATCAATAGTGCATAAGTACCAAGTATATTGTCAAGAGCCTCATCCGCCTTACTTATTCCATCAACTTCTTTCACCTGAGCCACTTTTAAGTAATCACTAAATTTATTAGCAGGCGTTCCACTTAGCATTAAAATACGTTCTGCTAATTCATCCACTTTTTCAGCGGCATCATTGTACATCTCATCAAATTTACTGTGCAATACAAAAAAGCCATGCCCCTTAATATTCCAATGAAACCCACGAAGATTAGTATAATAAATTTGAAAATCGGCCAATAATTGCTGTAGAGACACAATAACTTTGTTCACCTTTTCTCCTTTTAAACTGATGTAATCTAATGTTTTCATAACAATTCTATTTTTAAATGATTAAACTATTTATTTAACTTCTGTGGAGCAAAGATACCCCTAAGACAGAAGTTTACCAACTCAAAATATCTATCATAGCATAGGTGAGATCTATGATAGATAAAAACATTCAAAGGAGTTATTAAAAAAAACATCTACATTAAATGGCCACAATCAACATGCAGTTCTACTCTTCACGTAAGGCATCTACAGGTTCTATATGCATAACTTGGTAGGCAGGGTACCATATTCCGATTATAATAACAAAAGACATGACCAAATAAGTGCACACAAGTCCTATAATAAAACGAAAAGTAACAAATGGTTCCCACTTTATATCTATCAACTCAGCCACACCCATATTCAAATCAACCAATATAGCTGGTATTATAGCCAACGTCAGTAAAATCAGCCCCTCAGTGATCAAAAAGGAACGTAATCCCGCTTTGGAAGATCCCATTGCTATTCGCAATCCCATTTCAGCCCAACGATATTGAGTGCGGAACATAAAAGTACCAGAGATACCCAAAAATATATTAAAAAGAATAAAAACAGAAAGGATGCTTCGAGCCATGATATTACTTTCTTCCGGAGCTACTACAGCTTTCCTTAGAATAGAGGATGGACGAACTTCCATGAGATAAAGATTTCCAACTCTAAGACGATCAGACATGTCCAGCATAAAATTATCAGCAAAGCGAACATCATGCTCTGAATCAACACGCACACATAGTTCATAATTTGAAAAATTATCAGCATTAATATACTCTGCAATATCAGCTTCAGACAGAAGACGATAAAAGCAATAATTACTTTTAAAATACTCACTCCAACGCACCGGAGAGCAAATAGCCGTTAAAGTTGCAGATTTTACGTCTTGACCTATCTTTATTTGCTCACCGCAAGAAGCACTAATCCCCATTAATTCGTCCTTGGCATCTGCCGAAAGAACAACCGCCCCAGGGCGTAAAGCCTGCGACAAAAGTCTGTTGACTTTAAGATCGGCACTATTGTGAAATACCTCAAAGAACGAAGGAGTCACTAAATACTCTTGTGCTGTAATGCTAATAGTGTCTTTGTAATAAAGCTGTTGATAATTCATTGTACCGGAATATCCTGTAGCAGAATAAGGCTGAGCCGATTTAGACAATGATACAGCTTCAATACCAGAATAATGGCGCACCCTTTCCATAATCAGAAGCAAATCTTCACCGGTTGTTGTCTTCTTTTCAGATGGGGTAATATAACCGTCGCTATTCGAAGAAAGTTCACTCATATCAATACGATAGGTATGTGAAATATCATACCCCAAGGGCCGATGAACCACATTTCCAAGTACATAAAAATAATCGATAATAAACCACAAACAAATAGAAGCCAAAAACAGCTCCGCCCAAATCCAACCATTATTCTTACGCTCATTCCAAATAACTGTAAATAGATGTCTTATCATAACTTCTCCTCCTTATTCATTGTTGAGCGAATTGACAATTGGCACCGAAGTTACTCTCCAAGCTGGTATTGACGCACTAAGTAAATTTAGCAACAGGCAAAAAGAGAAAACTGCAATAAAGGTCGGAATATTAAAGAACGTCTCCACCGGAATAGTCACTCCTACATCCAGTCCCCAGTAGTTAGTAGAAATCAAACGATCACGTATCAGATACAAAACCCAATAAGATAAAAAAAGACCTAATATTCCTCCTATTACGGAATAAATCATATTCTCCAATAAAACTTGCACAATCAGTCCCGTTCTAGTACTCCCAAAACACCTTCTAACACCTAGTTCGCTTATTCTTTTCTTCATTCTAGACATTGTAAAACCCGAAAGATTTATAGCCGGAATAATTAATAGTATCGCAAACAAAACAAACGAAGAAAGCAGATGACCCTTAGCATCAGGATACCCAGGTCCAAAACGCCAGGTTTCAATAAGACGACTATCCGGCTGCTTATAAAAATCAACATAATAGTCCCCTAAAGCTGCATTAAAAACTTCTACCTGTTTACTCAATTCTTTGCGAATGACGGAAAAATCATGGGACGAATGCGCAAAAATCTGACATCTATATTTTCCTGTAACACCTGCAGGATCAGCTGTTGCAGCAAGGTTAGCGGAAGTATAAGGCACCCATGCTTGTGCAAAAGAATAATCCGCCATCGAAGACACATCTTCAACTACTGCGCAAACCGAATAATTCACATAACTCAACTGGATATTTTTTCCTATCGCTGCGGCTGAAGAACCGAATAATGTTTTTGCCAGTTTTTCTCCTAAAACGACCTTCTTTATACCAGCTTCAAACTCCTCTCTCGTATAAGGTGCTCCAGATAGCAATTTAAAATGAAACATCTTCCAAAACATATCATCTGTAAATAAGACATATGCTTTTCTTCGCTCATTACTTTTGGCAACTGATACCAGTCGAGGTTGCAAAGGCGAAGTAACAACTATCGCTTCAGGAGATTTCAACGAACGAAAACAAGCTTGTATTGTCTTTAATGACAAAGACCCATTAACCAATAGATTATCATTTTCTTTATATTTCACGCCCACCCATTTCACATAAAGCGTACGATCCCTGTCGGACTCAGGTTTGATATTCATGGTATGACATCTATTGCCGATAAAGAAAGACATCAGCATTGTTATTGACAGAGCCGTACCCAAGATCGCAATTAGACCGGCATAAGGATTATCCTTGAATATATTGAAAGCTCGTTTCAAGTGCTGAATAATCATGTTCTTCCATATTAGATAAATAATTAATCTCTTTTTAAGTTTATAATACATTATCAAAAAACGAGCCAAACACGTAAATGTCTATAATACAGCAAAATACAAAAAGGACAATGCGTTCATAATTGAACATATTGTCCTCTATTATTTCAATTGCCGATTAAACAGGTATCAATATACCGAATGTATTTAAGACAATGTACGTATTAAAGAATAGATAAGTATACCTAAAATAGTAATTCCCCCAACCAACACAGGGGCATTGATATGTTTCACTTTTTCCGCTCTCTTATGCCCACTTGCCCAAAGAAAAAGGCGATAAACTAAAAATGCAGCCAAAAGTCCCACTAATGCACCAGCCAGAATGTCTCCCGGATAATGAACTCCAAGATAAATACGAGAATAACAGGTCAAAATAGCCCACCCCATCATAAATATTGTTAGCCATTGTTTCCGAAATAGGAACCAGATAAAGAATACTAACCCAAATGAATTGGCAGCATGGCAAGAAGGAAAGCCATAACGCCCTCCTCTATAACCATCTACAATATGGACCATTGATGAAATAGGATTCTCCAAATTAGTTGGTCGAAGTCGTTCAACCCAAGGACGTATAAGCGTGGCACCTGTTTGATCAGCTATCGTAATCGTCAAGGCCAATGCTATTAAACAAAGTAGAGTTACTCTCCACTTAAAGTTACGTATCATTACGTACCAGAAGGAGGCATACATCGGAACCCAAATGAATTTCCCGCTATAAACCTTCATAAAATAGTCCATAAACGTACAATGCGCTCCATTAATATGAAAAAACACGTCGGTGTCCACCTGTGTTACCTCATGCAAAGCATCTAAGAGTAATATCATAGTTATCTTTTAGCTATATCATCATAAATTTTCTGCAAGTAGGCTTCACCAGATAAGAGATTCTTTCTTTTCCGCTCTCCATCATCCACCGCAATCTTACCAGCCCCGCAATCAAATATCAGCCTATTTTCAGGAGTCACCATGCCAAAAGCATCGGGTATCGTAAAAAAGGCAAAATGAGGAGCAGCAGGATTTAGTAGATCTTTACTGAAAGTAAACTGATGATGCGATAAACCCAGCTGAGCCAATAAAGTAGCAGCAATATCATGCTGTGAACCGTACACTGAAATATGTTTAGGTGAACGCACTGCCCCCCCAATCATAAGCAAAGGTATCTGATAACGTTCTACCGTTAGATTATTAATATGTTCGGGATAAGCTCCCAAATGATCAGGCACCAAGATGATAACCGTATTTTTCCATTGAGGAAGTTTTTTAAAACGCTTTACGAAATCACCTACACAACTATCCGTATAAGCAAAAGCATTTAAACGATCATTTGCCAAGCGACGATAAGGTACTTCAAAAGGTTCATGGCTACTGGATGTCTGCAACACCTTAAAGAAAGGACGGATCGGATTTACAATACCATCTCTCGTAACCTCCGTATGATTATCATGAATAACACCTTCTCCTTTAGTTGAAACTTCAGCCTTTAAATCTTGAAATAACCGGTTAAAAACAAGATGATCATGTACTCCCCATTTACTTAGACGTTCTGATACAGGAAAGTCCTCATCACAAATAATTTGGTTAAAACCAGATGACATCAGGAAAGAACGCATATTTGTAAAATCAGCATCACCACCATAATAATATTTTGTATGATACCCCACATTCTTCAAACACTGTGCTATAGCAGGCAGCGATTGGGTTTTATGTGGATATTTCATAATACTTGTGGTAGGCTGTGCAGGATAACCACTCAAGACAGCTACCAGTCCACGATCCGTACGAAAGCTATTAGCATAAAAATTAGTGAAAAGGATACCTTCTTTGGCTAAAGAATCCAAATGAACTGCTATATTCGGCTCACCTCCTAAAGATGTCATCAACTTCGAGGAAAAACTTTCCATAATGACAAGAAGAATATTCGGCCTCGAAATTTTAAACAAGTGTGTGCGTAAAGAATCAGGAACCACCGCTGTACTATCCAAAACTGAAGGATCTACCAAATTCTTCATCAGATCATTAACTTGAGAAGCCTTTAAGAAACGATATTGATTACCAAAATCTTCTTGTTTTGCAAGAGACTCCATCAGGCTAAAAGCAGGGTTTATAGCAGCATGATTCAACCGTTGGTTTGTACTGAAATAGACTTTTCCTGTATTCATCGTAGAAACAGTAAAGCCGCCACGAATAGGGATAAACAATAATCCAATAGCAATGAATAATCCTCCGGAAACCATCATTCTATAATAAGGCAACTTAAGACTAGACCATATCTTTCTTTGCATAAAAAAGGCAAAAGCATACAACAGAGAAGCAAAAAGCAACATTGCCAAGAGACCGACAATCACTACTCCCCAGCTAACACTAGCTATTGCATCTTTAGGAGAAGAGAAGAAATAGAAAAGAGGAGTCGCATCTAAACGGAATCCCCAATATTCATATAAGACTAAATCGACTACAAAAATGATGGACAGAAGAATAACAATAATCAGAAAATAAATATTCCATAATTTATGCAAGAATTTAGAAAGTGTCCAAACAGAGAAGATAAAAAGAAGAGCAGGGATAACCGTTAAATAGCCTGCCAGAGCCAAGTCAAGAGGTAATCCATGCCATATAATTCGAAAAATGTCTGTTCCTGTCGTGTCTGCGTACAATGATTTATAGTAAAGAACAAACAGCGGTTTCTGAATGACAAAAATACAAACAAAATAGATATAAGTTTTTATTAATCCTATAAGCCTTTCTTTCATTATTCTTCTCTTTTTAAGACTTTACGACACAAAAATAGTTTTTTTATTCTATTTCACGCCATTCATGTTCTTAAATACGCAAAAAAAAGGCTTATAGGAAGTTAAGAGATTTATTCACTAATACGTTTGTAATCTTCCAGGAACTTTTTTAATCCCGCATCCGTAAGCGGATGATTTAACAACCCTTTAATGGCAGATAACGGACAAGTAGCAACATCAGCACCCGCATCAATGCATTGGAGAATATGGGCTGTATGACGGATAGAAGCAGCCAACACTTGCGTAGCATAACCATAGTAATGATACATCTCAACAATCTTAGCAACCAAAGCTATTCCGTCTTCACTTATATCATCCAACCGGCCCACAAACGGAGACACATAGGTAGCACCCGCTTTAGCTGCCAACAATGCCTGCCCTACAGAAAAGACCAACGTACAATTTGTTCGAATACCTTTAGAGGAGAAATATTTAATAGCTTTAATGCCATCTGCAATGCAAGGGACCTTTACCACAATATGAGGATCAAGAGCAGCAAGCTTTTCCCCTTCCCTAATCATACCATCATAATCCGTTGCAATCACTTCGGCACTTACATCTCCTTGTACAATGTGGCAAATTTCGACATAATGCTTATATTGGTTTTCAACTCCTTTAATACCTTCTTTCGCCATTAGCGAAGGATTCGTAGTCACTCCGTCGAGTACACCCAAATCATGAGCTTCCCGAATCTGATCCAAATTAGCTGTATCAATAAAAAATTTCATGGCATATTGCTTTTAATATATAGTATCCATGTAACAGCTGTATCATGTAACTTGTTCACTACAAAGTAGAAAAAGGCAGCTAGCCATTCTTTCTCAACTTCAATCTATTCGTAATAGAATCAGGCAATTCATTTTCATAATGAGTAACCATAATCATTGTTTTGTCACTACGCTGACAAAAAGCTTCGATAATTTTCTTCACCTTTCGTCGATTGTAAGTATCCAATCCATGCAGAGGCTCATCTAAAATTAATAATTCGGGATCTTTAACGAAAGTTCTTGCAAGAAGTGTTAAACGCTGCTCGCCACTAGATAACTGTAAAAACGGGCGATCTTTTAATTCCTCAATTCCAAAAACATCCATCCACCACTTGCAGATGTCCATCTGATCGGGACGAGGACGCTTATAAAGTCCTATACTATCATGGAGTCCCGAAGCCACAATTTCAATAGCCGGAATATTTTTCATGTATGCACGATGCATTTCCGGACTGACATAACCAATATGCTTTTTTATCTCCCAGATGCTTTCTCCCGTACCCCTCTTCCGACCAAACAAACTAATATCACAAGCATAGGACTGTGGATTATCAGCACAGACAAGGCTCAGCAATGTAGACTTACCTGACCCGTTTTCACCACTTAAGGCCCACTTTTCCCCGCGTTTCACAACCCAATCTAGTTCTTTTAAGATGGTCCGGCTACCATAACGAATGCTAACCTTATTGAGCTTTATAACTTCATCGGAAGTATAGTTTGTATTACTATATGGCAAATCAATAATGCATTGCTGCAATTTTTGGAAAGGTTCCCCATCATTAAACAAGTGTAAGTTAGCAAGATAATCCGCGCGTGATATTTTTTGTCCGACCCTAAGTCCTTCCACTGGAACAACATGAGTGATAAATTCCGGAATATCGTCGACCATTGAAAGCACCAGAACAATTTGTAGTGCAGGCCGTTTACTTAAGCGTTCCAACAAATCAAACAGCAATTGACGTGTCGAGAAATCCAATCCTATAAAAGGATTATCCATAATGAGTATCCGGGGTGCGGTAAGTAACGTTTTGGTCAGTTGAAACTTGCGCAATTCTCCACTAGATAATAAAATAATCTTTTTATCTAATAAAGGTTCTATATGAAATAACTCAAATAATTCCTTTTTTAATAGTTCATCCTTCGCTTCTCCAATCATCTCTCTGACTTCCGGTGCATCATCGCGATCTTGCGAGTTCCAACGTTGTTGATAATAATAGTTGGCATCAGCCGCTCCATACGTATCACGGAAAGCGATATATTTTATATTGTCATAAACGGTACTAGTAGAAGACGGCGAGAAATCATAAGTCAGATTACCATCTTTCAATGGATATTTGCCTGCAAGGGTATCAACCAAAAGACTTTTACCACCTCCATTAGGTCCGACAATGGCGAGATGTTCCCCTGCCGTAAAACTCAGATTAATTGGTTGTGCAAGACGAACCTGCGGATTACGTGCGACTCCGTTTCGTATTTCAATTGTGTTTTGTTGCATTCTACCTTATCTATATACTCATTGATAAATAATCAGAGCCGACTGTGCCGGCACCAATATCTCAGGACCATAAACAGTACCCAATCCCTGCTCGCTGATCACCCCGGACTTGCATACCATTGTATATTTTCCATCCGGAACTGTCAACCGAACAGGTTCTTTACGTGCATTGAAAGCTACAATGATATTTCCCCACAGATCTCCATTAGCATGATTTTTCAAACAAAAAGCAACCACGCCACCTCCATCAACCGGGAGAAATTCCAGTAACTTACGCACCATTTCAGCATTTCCCATACGAAATGCCGGATGATGTTTACGCAAACTTATTAAACCTTTGTAATAAGTGAACACATCCATATGTTCGGCTTTCAAATGCCAATTAATCGCATTAATGGAATCGGGACTTTGAAAACTATTGTGGACGCCTTTCTTATCACGCATCATTTCCTCGCCGGCATAAATAAAAGGAATACCCTGCGATGTAAAGACTACAGTCTGCGCCAGTTCATCCAGTTTGGTAAGCTCCTCAGGAGTAATATCAGGAATGGTTGACTTCAAGCGGTCTACCAAACACATATCATCGTGACAAGAAACATAGCTAATCATTTGTGTAGGTTGATCCGTCCAGGGAACACTGCTATAATTAACCGAATCGTTTTTTACTTGTGGATGCCTGATAGCTCCTACAATACCAAACTTAAGACTTTCTTCATTTCCTGGCAAACCAGCTAAAAACGCACCCCGGTGATCGTCATTAAACGGTCCCCGCAGCGCATCACGCAATTCATCGGAAAATGCAGCAATCCCAGGCATTCTATATGTATTAACTTTCATTGCCAGTGAATCGGCAGGATATTGAGGGGGTTGTGCAGACCATCCCTCTCCGTAAATCAACACCGAAGGACTAATAGCCATAGCTTCGCGGCGTATTTCATTCATCGTTTCAATGTCATGAATCCCCATTAGGTCGAAACGAAAACCATCTACATGATATTCTTGCATCCAATACTTTACGGACTCAATCATAAACCGCCTCATCATGGGACGTTCGCTTGCCGTTTCGTTGCCGCAAGCAGAGCCATCAGCCAAGTTTCCATCGGTTTTATGTCGATAGAAATATCCCGGCACCGTTCGTTCAAAATTACTTTCCGCAGCATTAAACGTGTGATTATAAACCACATCCATCACAACACGTATTCCGGCCTTATGCAATGCCATCACCATCTGTTTGAATTCATGAATACGGCAAGCCGGATCATAAGGGTTCGTTGAGTATGATCCTTCTGGAACATTATAATTCTGAGGATCATATCCCCAGTTATATTTGTTTTCTTTCAGCTTTGTTTCATCAATAGAAGCAAAATCAAACGAAGGCAGCAAATGCACATGTGTCACCCCAAGCTCTTTCAAATGATCAATTCCTGTAGAAAGTTGCTCGGGACTTTTTGTTCCTGCTTCAGTCAAGGCAAGAAATTTTCCTTTATGCTGGATTCCCGAAGACTGATCAATAGAAAAATCACGATGATGCATCTCGTAAATCACAGCATCTGCTGCAGAAGCTAATGGTAATTGATAATCGTCCGCCCATCCCGCCGGATTGGTGGCAGCCATATCTATAACAGCAGCACGTTTTCCATTTACCCCCACTGCATGAGCATTAATACCCGGTGTATCTCCCAGCCACTTACCATCAATCTTCACATTAAAAGTATAAAACTTCCCTTTCAGGTTTTTAGGAACTTTAATTGTCCATTTACCTTCCTCGGAACGTTCCATAGGTATGGTTTCATAAGCATGCCCGCCATCACCTGCATCATACAGCATCAAGCGAACTTCGTCCGCGGTAGGAGTCCATAAAGTAAAGGTAGTCACATCCGGTTTATATTCCATCTCAATTAAATTATCCGAACGGACGGGATATTCTTCATAAGAAGTATATTTCATTTTTTTCGGTCCACAGCCTGTCAATAGAGCAACAACTATCCCCATTAAAACTATTTTATTCGATTTTACCATAACAAGAAGCATTTAAAATAACGAATAATTAAAAAAACAGCAAAACTCATGGGCAATATTTTACATTCCCCCCCTATTTCATCTTCACTTATTTCTACACCTGCACTTATCTACTTTACCCCGCACCATTTTACAATAAATACCCATTTCAACCTTTTACTTTATCCGGATTTTTGGCAATATAATCCTTCCATCCATGATACCCCTTTTCCAAAGCAGGACGTCCCATTTGGAGAAAATGACAATAAGCCGCTGCCAGCCCGTCCGTAGCATCCATAAAAGTAGGCATCTCATCTTTAGAAAAATGTAATATACGCTGCAACATATCCGCAACTTGTTCTTTAGATGCCTGTCCGTTTCCCGTAATTGCCATTTTTATTTTTAAAGGAGCATATTCTGTAATAGGAATATCACGACTAAGAGCTACAGCCATAGCCACGCCCTGGGCACGCCCCAATTTAAGCATAGATTGAACATTCTTCCCAAAGAAAGGCGCTTCAATAGCCAATTCGTCAGGTAAATAGCTTTCTATAATACTCAAAACGCGCTCATGAATATGTCGTAACTTTAAATAGTGATTCCTAAATTTCCGAAGATCAATAATCCCCATTGCAACCATCTCCGGTTTTGTTCCGCAGACACGTAATACCCCATATCCCATTATGGTTGTTCCCGGATCAATTCCCAATATGATCTTTTCTTTAACCGGTTGTATCACTCTATGACCTCCATTAAGGTAGGGAAACCCACTACTTTATCTTTAAACACCTTCAAAAGTTCATCATTTAGCTTTGAGCCTTGTTCAACATGCCAACGATGTAACAGCCCAGAATTTTCTACTTCAAACTGCAAGGAATAGCAACTACTACCTTCTTCACGATGACTCAATACCTTGGTAATACGCGGCGAACGCAGTACTCCATTTTTTTCAACTTCAACTAAATAGCATTCCTTCAGCCAAATTAAAAAATTACGCTCGAGTCCTTCCTCTACCTGATAAGTTGTATTATATATTAGCATTTTCTTAAATTCAATTTGTTTCGCAAACTTAGCAATTATTTCAGAATAATGCATTATATTTGCCCCACCAAAAAACGGAGATCTTTCGTATTCCAATACGGGGCATTAGCTCATCTGGCTAGAGCGCAACACTGGCAGTGTTGAGGTGAGCGGTTCGAGTCCGCTATGCTCCACGTTATAAAAATTGACCTTACAGCATATTACAGCGCATTTTCTTGATTCCATCCAATATTTGTTTTGAATAAAAAAGGCTAATTCTACCACTTTTAGCATTAAGAGCTTGTCGAAAACTTATCCAGAAAATTTATGATAGCCTTAAAAACAGCCGTCGTTCCGGCCAAGGTTTTAAAGAACGGACAAACATAAAATAAGAATCGTAATAGAACAGAAAACGAGAATTTAAAGGAATCTATTTATTTGATTTATTACAAGTTATCGACAAGGAAACGTAATCCTATAACGTTTACCTATAAGATTAACAAAACATCTTTTCGCATGCTTAATGATAGCAAAATTACAGAAATATCCTGTTTTATAGATAGTCTATGCAAGTTTTTTTGATTATATGCTGGAAAGATAAAAGAGCCCTATCAAACTCTTTTTTTGAGTAATGATAGGACTCTTTTCTTTGCTGATAAAGATAATCAAGTCTCAGATTACAAGTTATTCTTTTCTAAAATTAAGTTTCGACATACCCTCATAAAGCATACAGTTAACCAGTAAAGCACAGCGTAAGATCTGTTTCCAATAGGAAAACAACTTGTTTTCCTATTGGAAACAAGTCATATTAACCATCTAAACACTTTGTTTTAAGCATCAAAACAAAGTGTTTAGACAGAGAAAAACCAATTAATGTGACTTATCCTGAAAAAGGTGGTTACTATTAGAGGCTAGTTACTAAATAAGTTGTTATATGCTGCTTATACCTCACTGAAAGTTTGTTATCCAGCTCATCATTCATATCCTTCTAGTATCTTCTTCCTTATGCAGCATATAACACTCATTAAAATCAATATCACTTAGTAGCTATGGCATCTTTTTCATCTATGGCAAACGCACTAAAGTATCCTACTCCACCACCGGAAATGTTCGTAGTTATATTGCTAAAAGGACCTCCAAAGAATGGATTCTCTCCATCCTTCTCATCCTGACATTGCAACACAAAGTCATAATACCCCTTGCTGATGTTGGAAAAGAAAAGTTTTATTTTATCTCCTTCCGTAACAAAAACCATCGTATCATAATCCGTATTATCCTCGTATTTATCACGTTGGGTTGCATCGGGAAGGTAGTTGCATGACAATCCATCAATATATTGATTTTCAATTGTAATATCGTCTAACAAACTCTGTTGACTAAGTTTTGAATAGAGCGTATCATTTATCTGATATTGGCAAAGATAGTAATTCTCACCCTTGGGCTCCTGAGCATAGAGGTTAAACGAATAATAACTATATCCTACCAGAATTTCATTCACAACAGTCAATGAATCTAATGCCACTTTAACAGGCATTGTCGCATCGGCTTCATAAGTTTCCATCACACCGTCTCCGTTGAAATCAACCAATACCTTCAGATGATAACTTTCACCCGGAACGCCCGTCAAAACATCAACAGTTCTATAAGTGCCCGGCTGAGATGAATCTTCCTTCAAATCATAGACTGTCCCACTCCCTGTGGTAATGGTAACTGTTGCCCCAGAAATCTTGGTATTATGGTTCTGATCAAAATAACCGGTAGACTTACTTAGCTTGATTTCCTGATGAATTGGTAGGTCGGTAACAGTACCATAAACTACCATTACCGGATCGCTATCATAAGTATTGAGAGTGATTTCCTCAGTACAACTAGCTAAACTAAAGAATAAGCAAACCAGTAAAAAGGGTAATGCACTACTATATATTCTATTCGTATTCATCATCTTTAAAATTTAAAATTGTAAGTAATAGAAGGAACAAAGCTAAAAAGACAAGTCATCTTAGCAGTAGGAATACCACTAGGAGTATTCTGGTCATAAGTAATGATCCAAGGATTTTTATGCCCATAAGCATTATATAAAGAGAAATTCCATTCACCTGTCCATTTTCTTTTCCGCTTTGGAGTAGGAACATAAGTTGCCGACAAATCCAACCGATGATAGTCTTCTTTGCGGAACTCATTCCGACCGGAATAAATAGGAAAATATTCTCCATTAACCTCAAAACGTCCCGTAGGATACGATGTTGGATTACCGGTTGCATATATCCAAGCAGCAGATACGCTCCACTTTTTAGAAAGCTGATAAGATGCAGAGATATTCAGGCTATGAGGCTTATCATAAGGAGAAAGATAAGTCTTGCCCTTATTAATTTCCGGTATAGTACGTTCGGAACGAGACAAAGTGTAGTTGATGAACCCAGTCAACCGACCGGTATTCTTCTTTATCATAAACTCAACCCCGTAAGCCTTCCCCGTACCTGTCCTGACTTCTCCTTCCAGCTTATCATTAAGCAATAATTGGGCATGGTCTGCAAAGTCAATCACATTATGCATTTTCTTATAATAGACCTCGACCGAAGTCTCAATCGCATTATTCTTAAAGTTATGAAAATATCCGGCAGAAACCATATCCACCGTCTGCGGTTTGATATTTGGACTGGAAGGAAACCACAAATCCAGTGGAGAACCCACCGCCGAATTATTGGCCAACTGCATGAACTGAGTATTACGTGCATAATTAGCTTTCACCGATGAATGATCTGTCAACTTATACACTGCAGCAACTCGGGGTGTAAAGGAATAATAGGTATGATAGATTTCACCAGATTTATATTTAACGGAATCGGACACTTCATAATCCTTATCGTATTTATAAATAGTAGCTTTCCCCATATTCTGAAAAGCAGAAAAGCGTATACCGTATCTAAGTGTCAATTTATCTGTTACTTTATGTTCGGCGGAAAGATAAACCGCATGTTCCAAGGCATAGTTACGTTGCAGTTTATAGTCCGGATAGTTGGGACGCGTCACCAAGCCCGGATTAAAAATATGAAAAGTAGAAGTAGCTCCATAACTCAATTTAAAGAAGTCAGACAGGCTATGTTCCCAGTCCCATCTCAACATTAGATCAGTAATATTCGACTCCCATTTCACGCTCGCATTATCTAATTCCGACTTGAGCATATAATGATAGTTAGTTGCATTCAAACTCAATTTAAACAAAAGATTTTCATTATATATATGCCCCCATGTCAACGAACCAACGCGGTTGCCATAAGAAAACTCTGCAACAGAAGAAGTTCCAAACTTATCATTACCCATATATAAGTTAATGGCTAACTTATCTGTCGCCGAAAATCGATGCGATAATTTTGCATTCAGATCATAGAAATAAATAACCGTCTTCTTAACCTGCTCATCCGAAGAAGCTTTTAAAAAGAGATCCGCATAACTCCTCCGCCCGGCAATCAACCAATTTGTCTTTTTACCTAATGAACCCTCAAGCATTAAACGACTGGAAATTAGCCCTATGCCTCCATTGCCTTTAACTTTATCCGTATAGGTATCTTTCAACTGAACATCAAGTAGAGAAGATAAACGTCCACCATATTTCATAGGCATATCCCCCTTGTATAGTTCTACATTTTGCACAACATCATTATTAAAGACAGAGAAAAAGCCGAACATATGTGAAGCATTGTAAACCGTTGCATTATCAAGTACTATCAAATTCTGATCAGCCGATCCTCCACGGACACTGTAACCGGAACTACCTTCTGCCGTAGGCTGTACACCAGGAAGCAATTGAATAGCTTTTATAACATCCACTTCACCCATAAGAGCTGGCATACGCCTTATCTCACTAATCGAAAGTTTTTCCACTCCCATGTTCGTGCGGCTCACATTCTCATCCTTCCTATCTGCTGTCACCAATACTTCATTCAGTTGTGTATCGGATTGCAACTCAATGTTATATTCAGTCGCATTAGAAAGATTAACTGTTACATACTGTTCCTTATAACCAATGTAGGAGATCCTCATGCGATAAGTCGACTGCGGTAAATTAATAGCATAAGCCCCTTCGTCTCCGGTTACAGTGCCAGTTTTTAATTGCTCAATAAATATATTCACATTAGGCAATGGTTTTTTAGTCTCTCTATCTGTTACTATCCCTCTCAATATAACACGTTTAGATACAGTTGAAGAGATTGATTTAGCCACCTTTTTTCCTCGCGTGATCGAAATCTGTTTTCCAAGCAACTGGTATGACAAGTCCGTTTGCTTAAATAGCTCGTCCAGGACATACTTCAACGGTTGATTAGCAACTTTCAGACTCACACGTCTATTCATTTCCTGTTTTACATCTTCCGGGAAAAAGCATACACAACCCGTTTTTTGCTCTATATCATTAAGTACTTCCTTGATTGTCGCCTGCCTTTTATAAATACTGATTAAATTACTCTGCGCCTCCATATTGACAATAAATGAAAGACAGAAAAGCAACAACAATGCCATTTTAAGATGAAGTAGTTTGGTCGTTTTATCATAAGGGCATAGTTTACCCTTCAAACTATGTTTAAATTTCATAAATTACATATTGATATTAACACTTGGTGATATCCACCTTCTTTAAAAATTATCCCATAAAAGAATTTATCATTCTTTATATACCCATTAAAATCTAACTCATTTCATACTCTTATTATCTGTTAATGCTATTTCAATCTTATTACCCTTTTTCTTTGCCGTTATCGGCATAGTCGATACGATACAATTAATGACGTCACTTATAGAATCGGTTAAAACTAGTTTTCCATTACATTTCAAATCACAACAACGTGGACAGCAGGAAATATCCACATTATAATGGCGCCCAAGGCGCTTCAATACTTCAGATAACGGTTCACTCTGAAGATACAAATACCCATCCTTCCAACTTGTATAATGCGATGCGTCCACCGCTGTACAAACAAGCCCGTGATCCGTAACTGTTCCCATTTCATTCGGAGCTAATTTAAGAGAACCTTTATGAGAAGTATCTATCTGAACGCTTCCTTCTGCCAAAATCACTCTTTGAGCCCTGTCTCCTTCATAAGCCTGCACATCAAATTTAGTACCGAGTACACGCACATCAAAATCAGGACACCTGACAATAAACGGACGTTTACGATCTTTCATCACTTCAAGATAAACTTCACCGAGCATGCTTACTTGTCTTTTATTTGTCGCAAAACTGGAAGGGAAAGTCACTTCCGAACCTGAATTCACCCAAATTTTAGTTCCATCAGAAAGTTGAAGTATCGTACGTCTTCCCTTTGGAACAATCAGGCGATTAACCTTACCGTTTCCTTCCAAAAGAGAAATTCTATGCATGGATTTAGTCAACTCCACACTTCCATTAGAAAGGTAAGCAATATTGGCACCCGCAGGAACTTCCACACGTTTTCCATCCATCAGCAATTGAACCTCGCTGATATTTTCCATTGTATCAAATGGCTTTTCATTTCGCGGATAAGAATGCATAAACAAAAGTATTATGCCTAAAAGACATGCAGCAGCAACCGAACCGGCTCGATAAATGAACAGCCGTTTTTTACGTTTCACAGCACGTTGCTTTATTTGCTGAATTTGATCCTGCTGTTCTGGTAAAGACAAGGCTGAAACATTGAACTTTACAGAGAGCAATATAGCGCGTGCACGATCTATCTCCGGCTTCAACTCGGGATGCTTCAGAACAAAATCTTCCCAAAAGCGGCAATTATTTTGATCCGGCATCAATTGCCATCCAATAAAATCCGGATCTTTTGCAAAGTCCAGAGCCTTGAATGCTGTATAATCTTTCTGTTTCATACGTTCCGATTAGTGTTACGCCAATAAGACGACATTTCTTCAAAAATGTTCCCATTCTCCGAAAAAAAATAAAATAATTATTCTATTTTCCTTTTTTAGTCTTCTTAAGAATATTCTCTAACGAAATCTTGATATAATGGCATCGTAATAAAAATGGGGTATCCAATAGAATAGTGAGTATGTAATATTAAACAAAAGCCACCCTCGCTAAGATGTTATAGCAAGGATGGCATTATCAAGTTATAACGCTCTAAAGACTTCTAAGTCATTACACAATAGAAATATAAATTTATATTTAAATTACTCAGGAACCGATAATTTAGTTCAAGACGGTTTTAAAGAGCTAGCAAGCCCTAATAGCAATAAATAAAGAGGCAAATAATTCAAACTCTCCATTCGTAACCGAGCTATACCTCTACATACTAATTTACGGACAGCCGGTGCAGTCATATTCAGAATTTGTGCAATCTCCTCGTAATCCAGTCCATCTATATAACGCAAATAAATAGCTTCACGCTGGCGGCCGGTAAGCAAACTCAAATAAGTTTCAATCTGCTCCTCAATAGTTTTGCGATCTTCCTCCTCAATCAAGGCATCTGTCACTATAGGTTGAATAGAAAACTCAAGGCTTTCAATACGAGTTGTTTCTATTGCCGCCTTACGCATATCAAGTATTCTGTTTTTTAAAGATCTAATGAGATAGGATTTCAGATTAGTCGCCTTTTCAAACGATTTCCGATTGGAATAGAGCTTATAGAAAACATCCTGAATGGCATCCTTCAATGTTTCATGATCAACACCCCATCCCGTCCCATACGCCATCAAATCATTGGCATACTTATTATAAATCAAAGTAAAAGCATCACTATTTCCTTTGAAGAAACTATTTAAAAGGGCTAAATCATCCTGTGCATGCAATAAAGAAGTATCAGGCATCACAATGTTTTTTTTACAATTTGTGGATGCAAAGATAAATCAAAATAAATAATGATGCATAAATATAAAAAGAAATCGTATAACTCAATGATATAGGTTATACGATTCTTTTAAAACTAAAATAGTCTTTCTACTCTGAATTAGTTTTGATAATGAGCTATCACTACCCTGAATTTACAGACTCAAAATAGTGATAGCTAAACCACTCAATCTAATTTTTAGAACGGACATTTCTGATTATCAACCCACTGTACAGTTCCATAAGGGACAGCATTGTATCCATGTCCAGTCACGTCGAGCACACTACCATCTTCCTGAGTCTCCCCATCAAAGCGCCAATAAGCTACAAGGCCTTTACTAGTTGGATCTACGTAACAAACGCCATCTTGCAATTCGGTAATACTACGCGCTACATTCCACACCCTACACTCACTAACACAACCTGTATAATACCAATTGTGACCATAACCTCGCCCTATGGCAAAAGTATCATCCCATGAATGACCGCCATAGGACATGGCTAAATTAATCTGTCCACCTTGTGTATCTTTCTCTGCTTCCAACTCACCGTTTACATAGAACTTCACTTTAGATCCATCGTATACTACAGCAATGTGATACCACGTGTTGGCCTCAAAGGTTTGATTAAGGGTAGTTTCATAATGAGGCTTATTATCCGGATGATAATTAGTACCAATAGAGACTTTCGCAAAATTTAATTTGTTAGAAGGAATACTCGAGCCATCACCAAAGCGCAACAGTAAACTCTCATGACTACCCATTATTGGATTGATATTCATTGTGGAGCCAAAATTAGTAGGTTTTGTCTTGATTTCTATCGTCATCTGATTGAGTGCCCATACAGGACTATCCTCACCCTTAAAAGAAGGAATATCAAAACTACTACCATTGCTCAAACTAGCTACCTTAACAGTGATAATTTTAGTCAACATCAAATAAGCTGTCCGCGAGCTTTCAAGTATATCCCAATCACCTCCTTCAACAGAATTAATAGAAACCGGAACACAGTAGGAAACCCCTTCTTTCAATTGCTCGGAATTTGCCGTAACTCCGATTTGCGTTGATACCGCTTTTCCAGCTTCAATCACGACTTCCGAACCATCCAATGAATAGCTTCCGGTAGGAGGTAATTGGCAATTACGTCCAGTAGAAGCATTAAATTGATCTAGCAATTCGGGAGCTAACTTCATCTTAACCTTTATATCTGTTTCAGCCTTAGCTGTAGAAGATACTGTGAGCCCAATACTTGATTGACCGTCAACAAGAAAACGGATATTATTTGACGATAATGTACCCGTCACGTATATGGCATCACCATAGCTAGCTCCTTTTTTGCAGCCTACCATGCAAAACAACAAAGCCCCTAGAAATAATAGTATATATTTTTTCATAACATTCTAATAATTATTTTTCGTAAATATTAAATACACTTCCCACAATAGTTGCCCCATAAGAACTTTTAGGGCTGATAAGCCTGATATACTGGGCTGTAATAGGGGCATAAAATACACAGAACTTTGATGAGGAAGTTATTCCGCCGGCTGATTTCCAATTAACCCCATCATCACTCGTATAAACAGTCATCCCATCGGTCAAACTACTATATTCAGAATCCCCCCAATAACTATAATAAAAGGTAAAGGCGTCAAAGGTATATTTTCTCCCCATGTTAATATCCAAATGGATATCTTCACTATTACTAATATAACAACAAGTACTCTTATCGCCATCAAAAATTGCATTGATAGGAGATCCCCAGGAATATATTGAGCCATTCGTTGTAGCAGACCAGCCAGACTGGTCAGCTACCAATGTACCGGTAATATCACTTTCAATAGCATCATGGTTCACGTTATCTTCTGTTACTGTAATAGTAAGATATGTTGTGTAGAGATTCGTACTAGCCTGAGCAGACCCACCTTTGGTAGTGGCAATACGCAAAGGAATAAGATAACCATTCTCATTTTTTAATGATGCAAGTGTAGCTTGATCATTAGTCAGTTTTAAACTCAAAGTATCAATAGTAGCCATCGTTCCTGCAGGAATCGTCAGAACAGGATTCTTCATCAAAATTGCAGATGCTGGCATAGCTTCATAATTAGTACCATTCTCATTATTGAAAGCTTCAATCATCGAATTATCAATTTCAATTGTAGCTTTAATATCTTCATTAGCCTTCTGCGTACATTTCAATAGCGTTTCAAAATCAACGTTACTAATGGAGCTAATAGGTGTCCGAATAATCTTGTAATCCGCATATCTATCTTGGATATATACTCGATTATACGAATCACCCGGGAAGTCGTAAGTCTCATCTTCGCTACATGCATAAACGCCCACAAGACAAAGAGCTAACAGCCCTATGTATGCTATATTTTTATATAAAGTTTTCATTCTGATCATTTCTTTTTAGACTTGATTAATTAGTGTACGGCTGGACTTTGAATCTGAATGCACTCCCGAAAACGTTGATATGGTTCAGAATTATACTGATGTATCAGATAATCTCTATGTCCATAAAATGCCCCAAATCCTCCTTTATGTCCTTTGATCGGTTCATATTTTGCCTGCTCATACATTTCCGACATACTCCCTTTCCAATTATCACCCATATTACAACAAAAAACACATTTCTCAATAGGCCAGTTGCTTGGATAAGATGTCCCGCCACCATAACTTTGTAGGAAATAATAGTTGACATAGTCAACGAGCTCTCCTTCTTCACTTCCGTCTATGCATAGCATTTTATTTGTATCAGTGATTTCTGTACCATAACGTTCATGAATTAGTTTCAAACGTTCTTCTTTAGTCTGATCAGGATTTGGCCCCATATAGAGTGCCATACGCTTAATAAAACGAACGAAATATTGTCCCGTAAGGAAATCACCTTCAGGCTCATAATCAGCATCAAATCCGTCAAGATCATTTTCAAAGACCTGATCCAGATAATAGTCTGCATACATATCTATAGCTTTACCCAAAAGAGACTCCCGCTCCTCTCCTTCCGGCAGAGCAAGTCCTTGATTAAGTATTTGCTTGAAATCATGGGAATCATCTTCAGCCCCTAGACGTACAATGGCAACATATAACATTTTTGTTCCCTTTACTTTCTGTACAAAACGGAGATCCTCCCATAACTGTGTATTCTCCTTAGGAGGAATACCACCCCCCCAAATAGAAACCACATCAAGACTGTCTGGGAGTCCCGTAAAGCGTACTGCCATGGAATTCTGAGCACCCCATTGTGCAAACCACATAAAAGAAATTGCATGATCACTGGCCTTGAAGTCACGCAGATTTTGGTAATACAGATCACTGTAAGTATATGGATTCTGTATGCTCTCATTTTCAATATCGGTGTCACAGGCGGCTAATAATCCTATAGTCAGCAAGAAAGCAATAGAAATCTTTAAAACATAGTGTCTCATATCAATATTTTTTATTTATATTTTGTTTTATCTTCTTGTATCCCACCAGAGACGAGTGCCAGCAGCATCTTGCCCCCCGAGTAATTTTACAGCAGTCTGAGTATTCTCACTATTATTAGAATACTCGGTAGTAGGAAACTTCAGCCGACTAATCATTTCGCCGTCAGTAACTTCCGACTGGAAACTATATGATTGAATTCTAACCCAACCGGGATAACCGGTACGGCGCATATCGCTCCATGCTTCCTGTCCATCTGGATACAGTGCAATCCACTTTTGTATGGCAATACGTTCCAAGTTAGTCTCTCTGCCTGATGTCTCATCCCACGCAACGGGAAGATATGATAGCATACTGCTAACATCTGTTGTACGTTCGTTGGATGGGTCCGTATAAGCATTCAACGGTAAGTTTTCCGTATTATTAATATAGCTATCCGCACCACTCACACCCTGAGATGCAAACGACGTACGAATTCCTTGTTCATAATAACTCTGAGCTGTACCCGTACCCAGTCCCCAACGTAAATTAGCTTCAGCCATCAAAAAATAAGATTCGGCAGCATACATCCAGTGCATATCATCACCTTGGGAAAAATTGGGACGAGATGTAACGGTCTGATAATTTGCTTTAGTAATATATGACATACCATTACGCGCTCCTTTATAAACTCCTGTTTCTTCGGTCGATTTAAAATAAGCAGCCACACGAGGGTCCTGATATCCATTCAAATAACACTCCATAGTAGCACTCATATGTTCGTCATCCCAACTTGTCCCAATCTCCCACAAAGGATGATAGAATGTAAGAGAAGAACTCTGATGTAGTGTCGCATCGTCATCAGAGGTCAGCATCAAACCATAGCTGTTGTTGATAGCCAAAGAAGCCTGCTCTTTAGCCTTAGCCTCGTCCACATAAGAAACACGCATAGCCAGACGCAGGCGCAAAGTATTGGCAAATTTAATCCACTTGCTTACATTACCGGAATATACGTTGTCATAATCTGAAAGATAAGCACTAGAATTGTTGTTAGCATATTCCGTCAACACATCAATAGCGTCACCAAGTTCCGTAAAAAATTGATTATAGACATCTTCCTGGCTATCATAAGCCACTTGAACAGCCGTACCAAACTTGCTATAAGGAATAGGTCCATACATATCTGTAACACGATTCATGGCAAGAACTTTAATAATGGTAGCCATAGCGCGTGCGGGAGAGTTTGCATCTGTCACATCGTAAATAGACTTCCAAGGACTCATGATACGCTCATAGGCATCATTAAAAGGTGCATTATACCAACCTTGATAAAGCACGTAGTTATCATTATTGTAGGTAGCATACCCCCATGAAGTAATTGTAGCGAAGTAACTGGCAAAAAGATCACCTTCCAAAGCCTGGGTAATTTGATACTCACCACCCATATCTTTTCCTACAATAAATACTCCCCTTTCCATCTGGGAGAAATAAGCGCCAGTATTCAGATTATCATGTGTCAAATCTTCAGAAGTTGCTTCATTAGGGTTGACATTCCACTTGCCAAACTCACCTGTACAAGAACTGAAAAGCATTCCGCCAATCAGCATGAAACAACTAATAATAAATGTATATTTTGATTTCTTTTTCATTTCTTCAGTCATTAAAAATTAACTTTTACAGAGAAACCTAAGTTACGCATACTTGGTAACATAAAATAATCCATCCCTGCGAATCCTGTACCAGTACTAGCTGTTAGTTCAGGATCATACGGAGCCTTACAATACAACATAAAAAGATTTCTACCGATAAAGGCCACATTCAATCCACGAATCCATGGGACCCACTTACTAACAGGAACGTCATAACCAAGAGATAATTCACTCAATCGGACATTAGTGGCACTATACACATACATTGATCCGGCACCTGCGCCTACTGTCTGATACCATTTCTGTACCGCTGGGACTAAAGCACCATTTATCATCACTCCACCTGCATCACGGGCATCAGCCGTAGCTTTAGACGTGCCATAAGCATCCATCATCGCCTGAGTTAAAGAAACTCCGACACCACCGACACGAGCTGTAACAAGGAATCCCAAAGAGAGCTCTTTCCATTTAAAACTATTACGCCATCCCATGTTATATTTAGGCTGAGAATTTCCAGCGTAAATATAACCATCTTTATAACGGCCTGCATTCTTATCAATAGACACTTCATTCGAAGTATAATCCACATAAATATCTCCATGAAAATCCGTACGAAGTGCCGTCACATAAAGATCACCCATAGAGCCACCCTCAGTAATCATCCCCTTTACATTTCCAAGGTTCACCAAATCAAGATGATCCTGAGAGATCGTTAGTCCATTAGATAAAGTTGTGGGCTTTAACAATTTTATCACTTTGTTTCGATTTAGCGAATAAGTAAGAGTTGATGACCAGTCAACGGGTCCAAGAGGTTGATTCAAGGTAAGCCCTACTTCTATACCTTTATTATCAATCTGGCCACCATTGATATAGATTGACTTATAACCGGATGTACTTGGTAAAGTGGGATTGAATAACTGATTATAAGTTGACGTCTTATACAGCGATACATTCAAATTCAGTTTATTCCCCCATAAGTGAGACTCCAGTCCTACTTCCCACGCCTTGGTATGCTCAGGTTTTATATCTTTGTTCGGATAAGTCGTTGATGTTGTTGGAGTTCCTGAATCCAAAGGATAAGTCTGATTGACAATGAATCGCTTTGGTGCATTACCAACCTCACTATATGATCCGCGAAGTTTCAGGAAAGAAAGTACATTGTTCTTCAGTCCCGGAATAAGATCTGTCAGGACTGCCGTCAAACCGACTGATGGATAAGCTACAGACTTGCTATCTGTACCTTCCAGTGCCGAAGCCCAATCAATACGACCGGTAACATCCAAATAGAGTTTACTTTGCCAGCCTAATTGAGCTGTAGCAAATAAAGATTGTATCTGATCATGATATGAATCCTCATCAGGCTTCAAACTTGAAACATTTAAATTGTCAAACGAAAAAAGGTTAGCAACGGAACTCAAGTTTCCACCTAAAGAATAATATTTGTAGTCCACATCTTGAATACTCGTACCAATAGTACTTGTCAGAGAAAAATCGCCGAAATATTTATCAATATTCAGCATAATATCGCCATAAACCTGACGGGTCGTTTCATCATTTTTCTCATAAAATCCATATTTATCCGCGAAAATACCATCCGTAGAGGCCGAATATTTCTTTTCATAAATAGCTGAGGTATAATCCATTTTGGCACGTGCACCAATAGTAATACCCTTGGCAATATCATATTTCAAGCCTCCGCTCACCATAAAACGATTTTTGTGATTAATTAGGTCGTCACGATTAGTAATCCAATATGGATTCTGCAAAGCAAGTCCTTGGTTACCCCATGGCCAATACTGTGTCTTAAAGTTTCGACTCTCATCGTACATTTCAAAGAGTTTATAGGTATCCAAGCTATAGCTCGGTGACATAAGATAAGTAGAAACAATAGGATTAAAATACTGCCCTTGTGAAACCATATTTTGTTCGCGGATATTCATGTAACTAGCATTAAGATCAAGACGTAACTTATCATTCAACATACTGGTAGTATTGCGAATGGTAAAATTGTAACGATCGAGCGTATTATTTTCCACAATACCTTCTGCATTGGTAGCGGCCAATGAAAGGAAAGTTTGGTTTTTCTCTGTTCCATTACTAATAGTCAATGCATTTGTTTCACTCAAACCCGTCTGATAAAAATCCATTGGATCATACCTACTGGGTTGAGCCAATTTTGTTCCCCAACTTTGCCATGAGCCACTGCTTGCACCATAAGTATTCTGAAATTCAGGTGTGACAAAAGGAGAAAAGAAAGAAGTACTATTGGAGTAATTTACTCTCATTTTATCAGCAGAGCCCTTTTTAGTGGTAATCATAATAACACCATTAGCAGCCTCACTACCATAAAGTGCAGAAGCAGCAGCACCACTCAGCACCGACATAGTCTCAATATCCTCGGGGTTAATCATAGAAGCACCGTCACCACTCTGCCCCATTCCTTTAAAATAATCTGAAGGTTGAGTTGTCTCAAGCGAAGGCATTGGAATACCATCAATGACATATAGAGCATTATTGTTGCCTGAGATAGACTTTGCTCCACGCATCACAACCTTGACTCCACCGCCGATACCGGACGAACTGGCATTGATGTTTACACCGGCTACTTTGCCTGCCAGACTATTCATAAAGTTAGCATCTTTAACACCAACTATTTCTTTAGCAGAAACCTGTTGAACATTATAAGATAAAGCTTTCGCTTCTTTCTTAATGCCTAGAGCTGTTACAACGACTTCTCCTAAGGCGATTTGATCTTCCTTCATCACGATATTAAGAAGTTTATCATCTGTAATCGTTATATTCTGAGAAGTATAACCGGTATAAGAAACGATAAGTATATTTCCTTTTTGTGCCTCCAAAGAAAATCTTCCATCAATATCCGTTATCGTACCATTATCCGTATCTTTCACTTTAATATTAACGCCTATTAAAGGCTCTCCTTGAGCATCTTTAACTGTTCCCTTGAGAATAAGTTTTTTCTGTTGAGCAGTCACATTCAACTTATTTGTTGAGAGAATGATTTGTTTATCGACTATTGTATAATGAATATTTGTACCACGAAAAATATCATCAAGAATCTCAGGGATATTACTATTTTTATTTCTAACAGACACAACTCTGTTTGTATTTACAGTTCTGTTATTATATAAAAAGACATAATCGGAGTTCTTTTCAATTAAGTTCAATATCTGCTCTATTGAAGCATCTGATTGACTAATTGGAATTCTGGTCCTCTGGGCAAAACCAATTGCAGCATGCAATTGAAAGCCTACAAAAAACAGTAAAACAAAACTAATCTTCATGGCTAAAGGAAGTTTTAGATTTAAAGTACATTTAGGTTTAAATGTAATGACTGATTTATTTTTTTTCATAACTTTGCGGTTAACTAAGTTTGTTATTAACAATAATAAACTGAACACTGACAACCGGGGAGTAATACACATTCAACCGGATGTCTTAACATTATGGAAGAGAGCTGTGGGGCAGCTTTCTTCCTTTATTTTCATAATTTCTTATATCATAGGCAATATCTTTAATTTAAAAGGTCAATATAAAGTAACTATCACTTTTTTCTTAGTAAACGTAGCATCAGCCTGCTGTATGGCTTCTTCCGATTTCCACTTTATTGCAGCCGATTTACTTAAATAATTCAATATCTGATCCAAATCTTCGGAAGTAAACGTAGCACGATACTTATATTCTTTACCAGATAGATTATTGAATTCAATATCTACATTAAAATGCCGGGCGAGCCGTTTCAAAACATCTTTTAATGAAGTATTTCTAAAAATAAGTTTCCCGTCTTTCCATGCTGTTTTTTCATAAACATCAATTTCTCTTTTGCTTAAAGCATTCGTCGCTCCATCATACAAGGCGCTTTCTCCCGGTTTTAAAACTAACCGCTCTGTTTTCTGAGGATTAAGGACATTTACCCGACCTTCTTCCAATACCGTTTCTACATATTTATCATCGTGATACGCATTCACATTAAAGTGAGTTCCATAGACATATATGCTCAAACCGGAAGGAGTATTTACATAAAACGGATGTTCTTTGTCGGAAGTCACCTCAAAATATCCTTCTCCATCAAGTTCGACTTCACGCTTATCTTCTTTGAATCGAATCGGATACCGGAGTTTACTACCCGAATTGAGCCATACAACCGACTTATCCGGCAATTCATAACGAATAATAGCACCCGATGCCGTATTTACCTCAGCATACAACATCTCGTTTGGAGAAGATTTAAAATACAAATAACAGAATATCAAAGAAGTGAAAAGAAGTGGAATCGTTAAAACAGCAGCATACCTTACCAACATGGTATTCCATCTCTGCATTCGTTTCTTTTTTATACTTAATCTCGTTCGTTCATAAGCAGACCTCGCATCAATCGCTTCCATTGCATTGATGTCACTCTTCAACGCCAATGAAATTTCTAGATTATGGATGATGTCACGAAGTTCTTCGGATGTCTTGATAGCTTCTTCTATCTGCTTGCATTCATCAGGAGTACACTTGCCCTCACAATATCTAAGCAGGTTTTCAGGTTCCATATTATACTCGATGCGTGTTTCCAAACTAATTCTTTTTAAGTTGTAATTACGAATATAATACAATTAAGATAAGAGATAAAGGACAAGCAAACTACTTTTTTTTCGTATTCTCTAAAAAAAAAAGTCAAATAGCCGTTTTTCAATAGAATAACCTATATTTGCATTCCATAAGCCAATGTTAAGGCCAGATATTATTCATGAGAATCCCTTTTAAGGAAAGCACACAATCGAAACTTTTTAAAAAGTTATACGAAGATTACTATGCTCCTTTCTGCATTTTCGCAAAAAGATACATAGAAGATATTTGTATCTGTGAAGATATAGTATCGGATGTATTCGCTGGATTATGGGATAAACAAAATGCACTTGAACTCAGACCGGAAACAGCTGTTGCATACTTAAAAACATGCGTCCGTAATAATTGCCTGAATTATCTGAAACATCAAACCTACGAAATAGATTACGCCAATATTTGTAATAAGCAAGCACCTATTTATGCATCATCTCCAGAAAGTATATATACATTAGATGAACTTTATAAGTTATTATACGAGACTCTCGAGAAACTTCCTGAGAACTATAGAATCGTATTTGCCAAAAGCTTTTTTGAGGGAAAAACACATGCTGAAATAGCAAAAGAGATGAACCTTAGTATAAAATCAATCAACAGATATAAACAAAAGACAGTAGAATTTCTCCGAAAAGAGCTCAAAGATTATCTGCCATTAATCCTGTTTCTTTTCATAGATAAACCACTTAACTAACATTCCCCCATAACAAGAGGACAAACGGCTCACTATATCTTCTATGCAAGAGAGATTCAACTTTTTCTTTCTTTTACTGTTTATTACAACAGAACTAAGAAGATAAAGAATGGAAGCTACAATATCGGATATTCGCCAAGAGTATAAAAAAGGGAAACTAACTGAAAGTAGTACCAATGACAACCCCTTCCGACAATTTGAAGAATGGCTGGACGAAGCTATCAAACAAAAGGTCAATGAACCTACCGCAATGCTTGTAGCAACGGTTTCAGCAGAAGGACATCCTTCTACGCGTACAGTATTACTCAAAGAACTGGAAAACGGTACATTTATTTTCTTCACCAACTACGAAAGTCGTAAAGGGCGACAACTGGCTGGAAATCCCTATATTTCCCTTTCATTCGTATGGCACGAATTGGAGAGACAAGTACACATTGAAGGCAAAGCGGAAAAATGTCCCGCGAAAGTTTCAGACAACTACTTCTCAACACGTCCCTACAAAAGTAGAATTGGCGCACGTATATCTCCACAAAGCCAGGTCATAGGCAGTCGCGTGCAAATTATGAAAGCTTTTGCATCAGAAGCTCTCAAATGGATGGGAAAAGAGATCAAACGTCCTGACAACTGGGGAGGGTATGCCGTCACTCCCACCCGTTTTGAATTTTGGCAAGGCCGTGAAAGTAGATTGCACGATCGTATTCAATACACATTGCAACCCGACGGATCATGGGAGAAAGTCAGGTTAGCCCCCTGACCCGATTCGCAGGAATAGCTATAAAGAACTAAATAATTTCCAATGAATCAATGCCAATAGAGGTGTCACTCCATAAGCGGACAGACTTCTAACAAATAAATAGCATCAAGTCCCCACATGGCAGTACCATTTGTACTAACCCAAGGATTCTCTTCAACAGGTACCGGAACTTGGGGAGGAAGAATACGCTTCAATTTAAATGGAATAAATTTACCATCTCTGCTCCCATCCAACAATAAATCACTCCATGCTTCTTTTCCTAAATCGGGACGACGCAACTTCCAGGCGGCATAACCCAACAAACGTGATATTCTAAAGCGGTTATGACTGATAGTCCAAGCCTGTTCCTTGTACCTTCTGGCATGATCCAACCATACTGCTTCCCATTCCGGCAGGTGAATCATTTCCATGAGTTCATTCATGATCTCAAACCCACCCATAATTGTCATTAAATGATTAGTGTTTTGCAAATTCGGATCGCCGTCATAACTCAACACTCCTGTCGCCGGATTATAACCCAAGGCTTTATTTCCGGTAAATAAACCATGAGGCAGTTTAGCAATGCTCTTCATCCCCGCAATTATTTTATCCCGATAAGCTTTATTCCCCGTCCGTTCCCATTCCGTCATCCAGTTACCTGCATAAGCCAGCCAATCCGGACCAATTCTCAAACGTGCAGGTGCCTTACATGGGAATATTGAACGCGGTTCAGCCAGCCTCATCGGATCCAAATCATATAATTTTCGGTCAGCATCCCTCACCTCATGCATCAGGTCACCACATCGTTCATCTGTTGTCAGATAGTAATAGAATCGGTTCCATGCCGCCTGACTGATTCGGGCCTCTTTTGCACCGCATCCCCAATGGCTGACATTATGCCTGCTTCCCAAACCACTGTTTGGTCCAAGATGATAAACATCGACCTCACCGGTATGGCGAGTCATTGCACGGGCAATCTGCCAAATATCAACCTTTCCGGTACGTAGAAAATTGTACCAGAAAAACATATTTGAAGCAAGCTCCGTATTATCCCAGGCAAATCCACCAATATCATACCTCCATTCATGACGTGCGGGATCATAAGTATGCATCACGTCTCCATAATTCCAAAAGCCATACCATTTATGTTGCTTGATTGCTTTCTTATAGTAATTTACTAAACTATCCAGACGGGCTTCAACCTGAGTGCGCAAAGGGGTACTTCTATCCGGAAGGCTCCATCTTCCAAAAGCATGCCTGCTGTGCAAATATTCCGGCGAACAGATCAATTCTCCCGGAAGCATCAAGTCCTTTACCATTCCGGCAACAGCAGCTTTTCCCTGATAAGACGCCGCCGGAATTATGGTAAGCTCACTGGTACGTGCAATGCCATATGGCGTACTCATGCCTTCTTGCACATCCTCATAACTCTCATTCAAACCATGAGCTACATTATCATAATGCCTCAGGTCCATTGGCTCACTTTCCGGGCTCCACAACCAGACTGTAAGAGATGCATTCTTTGAACGGACGTCATCCACCTCCAAAGAAGAAGGATAAGATTGCCAAAAATCACACAAATAAATACCAAGTCCGCCACTTACATCACCAACAAAAACATAACCATCGGCATGTCTTCCTGTATAAGTCCCGATCCAGGGATTATTATCATTAGCACGTTTACGAATGGTGAAGGCATTATCACTTAATTGGGATAAACGGTAACTATTCCATGAAGCCCAATGTTCAAGCAAATCCCTATTCGCCGGATTAAAGTCCTGATATGGAGGAATGCGCTTTCCTTCCATTTGCAGTTGCTGCAAAAATGGTTTCCGCAAATGTTCTTTCTTACTCTCCTTTTGTATGCTATCATTTTCCAGAACTAGCATTCTTCTCCCAACCAACGGTTGCACAGGCTCACTCCACACCCCGTTGCCATCACAAGCAAAAGCCACATGACGATTATAAAGCTCTTCGCGCATTGGCACCTCAAAACGAATTCCCAATGAACGTATAAAATCACTGTTCTGATCACCATCATAAATAAAGGAATGTACCATTTTAATCCGGGGACTGCCCGCATAAAAATAAAAACGAACTATAAACGGCAACCATTCCCTTCCATCCTCACCACAATGCACCCCTTCTATTTTTATCAAAGCCCGTATCTTACCCGCACGCTCCACCGTCACTTTCCGTATCTTTCCAACATAATGCCGGAAAGTGATTTGCGAAGTAGACTCCAACAGCGGTCCACTTTGTGTTGAACAAAGCAAACCGGCTCGTCCGCCGACTTTCACTCCCTTATAAACCAAACTATCCATTAAAAAATTTCCCTGACGGGGAATATAAGCAGTAACCACTCCGGTATTAATCCTTATTTCATGAGGAGTCTCTACAACCCCTAGCGGAGTATTCCGTTTTTCTCTTCCTTTCTCTACTATCACCTGTTCCGCTCCTCCGGGTATTACGCCTGCCATCCCCATCCACTTTACCGACCCATCAGGCCAATAGGCTAGCGACCAAGAATCCACCGGTATTTTTACTTTATGATCGGTTGTCAACAATAAAGATTCATCAGGACTTACTTCCCCTTCCTTGAAAGGCACTCCAAAGCTAACTCCTCTGTCAGTTTCCGACGTTTTACCAATCCAATGTAACACAACAGGTTGGCTTCCGTCTTTCACACATTGATAACGAAAATTAGTTACCTGTGTATGCGATAATGTGGTACGAAAGCCAAACCAACCCGAAGTTAAAGGGGCGGGATCATTAAAGTCGACCAACAGTTTTCCATCTATATAATACTTTATCCGTCCATCCGCATTTGTAATTTTTATATGATACCAGCGGTTCGCATCCAGCAAATGAGTTTTATCTGTATATTCCTGCAAAACAGCCGGACGCTTTCCGGTATCGGTTATCCCGGTTTCATTGCCGTCATAACGGCGGAAACGCGTAGTAGAGTTATGATTTCCACCATACCCCATATAGTAAAGTTGCAACGAATAATATCTTAAAAAAGCCCCGTTTCGCCATTGAGCACGTTTCCATAAATTATCGGGATATTTTGGATCGGAAGCCATCCAAAAACAATTCAAATCACTCAAACGATCGCCTGGTTGAGCTCTATCCACCACACAAGCATCATATTCAATAGTGACCGTACCGCTCATCTTCTCTTTCCGCCACATGGTCAGTCCTTTAGGTGCGATGATATCTACTGTATCACCACGAAACGCCACCTTGTAATCAGGTGACTCCGACTCCACTTTCCAATAGTGGTCAAAAAGCCGTGCATTAAGCCCGGAAGTAACACTACCTTGAACTTTGATTGTAGAAAACAGAGCTATGACTAAGATGTTGAATAGATTCTTCATGCCACTTAAAACATCAGATTAGTATCCCAAACCTCTCCTGAATAATTCGTTATCCGATCTTAACTTCATAAAATTTATATCCGGCAAACCACCATCTGCCTTGCGAGGTAAAATCAATTCCCGCGGATCAAGGCTGATAAAGTCCTCCGCTTCCACTTTTATCTCCTGTGGATAGAAAGAATTATTTTCTATGGTGCACTTCTTTACATCGACATCAATGAGGTGCTTGCCTGCCAACCGTGGGGCAAATGAAAAATTATTAGTAATTACGTGCCCATATCCATTTACATTAACAATCTCCCTATTGGGCTTACGGTTCAGCATACAAAAGTTATACGGATTCTGATAACCCGTATTATGATTGAAAAGAACTCCCCCCAAATGATGGTTAGCATAAAAACCTTTGTTCCGGTTGTAATAAGCCAAGCAATATTCCACCCGGTGCACAGGAGGAACCTCTGGACACCTCACCATTTCCTGCATTCCATATCCGCCTGCCTTAAAACCAGTTCCATCACCAGCCGGTTTCATGGTACCCGGTATATATCCATTCAAGAACGACCAACAATGATCTATTGTACAAGCAGCACGGGCATTTATCAAATCAAATCCGTCATCACTATTATACCATGCCCGGCAGCCACGAAAAACATTTCCTACACTCTCCTCAGTAGTAGGATGTCCTCCAAAGCCATCTACATTTCCACCTATTCCATTTTCCGATACATAATCATAATTGTTATAAGCATCGCAGTTCAATATCAAATTCTTGGCTCCCTTAATCAAATAAAAGCCAATTGCCATCCCATCGTGCATAGCCAATCCCTCATAGATATTATTGTTCCCTCCGTCATTGCGGAAACATTCCGACTGGGTATGTCCCGTAAGCGTCACTTGCGTACCGATTATCTCAAAATTTTTAAAATATAGAAAAGAACCTCCCACGTGAAAAACCGTAACTCTCTTACCTGCGGGTTTCACCTGCGACAAATCAAAAACAGGCCGCTCATTTTTATATCCGAAATAGCAGATTCTTTTGTCCAAGGAAACTCCGTTCTTCTGTAAATCAAACACACAAGCATACGCTCCTTCAAAGGTCATGATCTGCTTCTCCCCGATATGATACACACCACCACGGATATACACCGTATCCCCCGGTTCAACCAGCGACTGTGCTTTATTTAAGGTAGCAAAAGGAGCATCAATACTTCCCTCACTATTATCATTTCCATATACAGCAATAAAATAATTCGTTGCAGAAAGGGATGCAACACTAAAGATCAAAACCATTACCCAACAGATACGCCTCATAACTTAATACTCTATTAAAAATGTCCTTAATATCTAATTATCCCCCTATTATTTCAAACAGAAACCTTATTTCCCGTAGATTTTCCACTCCCACATGCCAGGATTACCCTTGCGAATATGTATGCGCAAATAGCGGGCTTCACCTATTTCCTTCACAATATGAGGAGAACGAACTTCGGCTTTCACTAGCTCACCACAAGTTTGCCAGCGTCTTCCATCCAAAGACTTTTCCAACCGCCATGCATGTCCTTCGGTAGGACGAGTAAAAAAGAAATCACACTCTGATATATAACACACAGCATTCAAGTCCACTATTAGAAAAGGACTACTATCGGTGTCAGCAGCCATCCAGCATGTCCCATTTGAGTTATCTCCGGCATTGGCAGCAATATAAGTATGCGTGCGGATATATTGCTTTACCGAGCCCTTTTGAGGCAAAGGTGCATTAGGCTCAGTTTCAATCGTCACGGTAGAAGTCCGCGGTGCCTTCTCACTTGAGGCTTTAAAACGGGCTTGCAATGCCAGATTCGTGCGTTTTTCCTGCGGAGCAGCCAGATAACCCACTCCCTGATGATCAGGTATTAATGTTTTTATCGTTCCATCTTCATTAAACTCCATCCGGTTGGCATAAACCTGACGTGTAGTTCCTCCGTCACCATATTCCAGATACAAAAAAATATATTCATCACGCTCTCTATCATAAAACACATTGCCATGTCCCGGTCCCCAAATTCCATTTTGCGGTGCTGAAAATAAGAAGATATCATTCCCATCAGGTTTCTCAAATCCACTTAACGGCGATTGACGACTCATCATGTAAGCATAAGCATAATTCTGATGTCCGCTTAGTGTATAAAGATAATAGTAAATGCCTTTCCGTTTAAACATCAACGGCCCTTCGGAATATCCCTGCCGGGAAGTAGGAATAGTAACCGGCTCTTCGGCCAAATGTAGCCAATCAGTCGTTAAACGTCCGGCTTTTCTACGCCTCCAGAAGATATATTCCGTTCCGTCATCATCAATAAATGGCTCTCCATCAATATCACCGACTACCGGTTGGCTGCCCACCTTTTCCACACCCGGAGCAAACAACCCTTTACCCTCAGCAAAGTGAAAAGGTCCGTCCGGTTTATCACCTTCCAACACATACGTTCCCATCTTGTCATCCGGCTTCACCAAAGTGACATACAAATAATATTTTCCATCCCGTTCAATCACCTTACCCGGTGCCCAATAACGGAAATACCCCACTTTCTTTTCACCTTTCTCATTAACATACTCATAACTTTTATTCCAGTCGAAACCGGAAATAGGAGAACCATTAAAGCTCCAATTCACAAAGTCTTTCGATTTCCAGACCACGGGAGTTCCTGCACGTCCCAAACCGGAATCAATATCCGTTGTAGCATATAAATAATAAGTATCCCCGAATTTTGAAACCGAAGGATCGGCTATATTATCCGGGATCAGTGTATTATACAGATAACCAGTTACTAGAGATTCAACCATAGAAGCATCCACGGCAAAGGCTGTTCCATGACGTATGCCTAACGGAAAATGCACTTCAGTTGAAATGTCCGTCCAAGTCGCACCATGATCGGTAGAACGTACCGCCCCATAAGTATGATCCCGATACTTATCAAAATAGACATAAAGCATATCGCCAATAAATAAGGGAGCCGGTCCTTCCGCCCAGTAGTTTCCCGTTATCGGAGCAGAAACTTTAGTCGGAAATCCCTTGCGAATATCTTTCGTACGTGTAATACGCAGATTCTTCTCCGGCGGATTGGAATTTTCATTCTTCACCACCATTACGAAGTCATTCATCTTCGGGTCTTTGACAATAGCCGCATCAATGACACTGAAATCAGGATTAAAGAATATCTTTGTTTTAGAGAAAATACGGAAATCTTTAGTAGTCACATAATAGATACGGTGGTTCCATCCCTTTTCACTCTCACTGGTAGCCACCTGTTTATACTTTCCCGGAATAGTAGTTGCCCAAATGATATAATAAGTTTGCGAAGCGTCATCATAAAAAAGCTCCGGTGCCCAGCAATTTTTAGCTTTCGGTTCGTGCATCATAACCGGAATAGCCTTCTGCTCACTCCAGTGTATCAAATCACGCGAAGAAGCGTAACCGATAATACGATCCGTCCAGCTCGAGGTCCATACCATATGGAACGTGCCATCCGGTCCCTGACAAATGCTCGGATCACGCATCAACCTATCTTTTCCTACAGCAGGAGTCAATACAGAGCGCCCTCCGTTCAGAGCAGTCCAATTTAAGCCATCGTAACTATATGCCAAATGCAAACCGTCTTCACTATTGTTTATAAAATAGGAAAAAAGATAAGCCACCCCATTGGCCCGGGATATTCCAGCAAAAAAAAGACAAAAGAAGATACAGGTTATTACTCTTTTCATGGTTCACATCCGATTATGATTTTAGCGTTACAAATATACCGCTTTAAAATTAAACAAAAGATAGAATAACCTCCGTATCCCTGTATATTCGTACACTTTTGCACATCAATGCAAGTGCTTTTAACACAATATTCCAGATATCTGTACGACTTTCTATTCAGCAGTTCACTGAAATGGACTATTTTAGCTCCCGCTAAAACAAGTAACCCTTTATATATGAAAAATTTATTAACCTTGATTGCGTTCTTAACCGTTTTTTTATTACCGATATCAAGCCAAAATCATTTTTTTGACCTGTCTGGGCAATGGAATTTTCAAATAGATCGTCTGGATATTGGAATTAAAGAACAATGGTTTAAGAAAATGCGCTTTGATGATACTATTAATCTTCCCGGTTCCATGCCCGAAAAGTTGAAAGGTGACAAAGTCACTGTCCGCACCAAGTGGACCGGAAGCCTGTATGATAGTTCTTATTATTACAACCCCTATCTGGAGAAATACCGGATTGACGGACAAGTCAAGCTCCCGTTTTTCCTGACTCCGGACCGGCATTATGTAGGTGTAGCCTGGTACCAAAAGCAAATTAACATTCCGGCTAATTGGAAAGGCGAACGTATCCTCCTCTTTCTGGAACGTCCTCATATCGAAACCAGCGTATGGGTAGACAACCGGAAAGTCAGTATGCAAAACAGTTTGTCGGCACCTCACGTATATGACCTTACCAATTACCTCAAGCCCGGAAAAACATGCAGCATTGCCATCCGCATAGATAATCGTATTAAAGAAATAAATGTAGGACCCGACTCACACAGCATTACCGACCAAACCCAGGGCAATTGGAACGGCATCGTAGGACGTCTAGAGCTACAGACAACTCCCAAACTTCATTTTGACGACATTCAGATTTACCCCGACCTTGCCGGACGCAAAGCAGAAGTACGGATGAAGATCATATCACCAACATCACACGAAAGCAAAATTACACTATCTGCAGGCAGCTTCAATGCCGACCGAAAAGATAGTATCTACCCAGTTACCCATACTATTGTCCTTCATCACGGAGAAAATGACATCACTTTAGAGCTCCCGATGGGAGATCATTTTCTGCCCTGGGATGAATTTAATCCCGCACTCTACCGGCTTACCGCCAAATTGGCAAATGGGAAACAACTGGATACCCGTAACGTTGAATTCGGCATGCGGGAATTTAGCATTAAAGGTAAATGGTTTTATATCAACGGGCGGAAAACGATGTTACGCGGAACCGTGGAGAATTGTGACTTCCCACTTACCGGATACCCTCCGATGGATGAAGCATCTTGGGAACGTGTTTTTCGTATCTGCCGTCAATACGGACTCAATCACATGCGTTTTCATTCCTATTGCCCACCCGAAGCAGCTTTCAAAGCAGCCGACCGCGTAGGATTCTACCTCCAACCTGAAGGTCCGAGCTGGCCGAACCACGGACCCAAATTAGGACTCGGACAACCCATTGACAAATACCTCATGAATGAAACCATTACTATGAGTAAATACTATGGCAATTCCCCTTCATTCTGCATGATGGCCTGCGGCAATGAGCCTTCCGGACGATGGGTTGAATGGGTAAGCAAGTTTGTCGATTATTGGAAAGCGACTGATTCCCGCCGGGTATATACAGGCGCATCCGTCGGCAACAGTTGGCAATGGCAGCCCCTCAATCAGTACCACGTTAAAGCAGGAGCACGCGGTCTGACATGGAAAGATGACATGCCGGAAAGTTACTCGGATTTCCGCTCTCGTATTGATACCGTACGTCAGCCCTACATTTCACATGAAATGGGGCAATGGTGTGCTTTCCCCAACTTCAATGAAATTCGCAAATACACAGGAGTTAACAAAGCCAAAAACTTTGAAATCTTCCGTGACATCCTTGCTGATAATGATATGGCTGATGAAGCACACAACTTTATGATGGCCTCAGGAAAGCTCCAGGCGCTCTGCTACAAAAACGAAATCGAAAAGACCTTGCGTACTCCCGACTATGCCGGCTTCCAAATGTTATCATTGAACGATTACTCCGGACAGGGAACAGCATTGGTAGGCGTACTCGATGTCTTCTTTGATGAGAAAGGTTATATTGATGCCAACCAATTCCGACGCTTCTGTAGCCCTACTGTTCCTTTGGCCCGTATCCAAAAGTTCGTATATACCAATGATGAAACTTTCCATGCTGATATAGAAGTTGCTCACTTTGGTCAATCATCAATGAAACAAGCACATACGACATACAGTATAAAAGACCAATACGGAAAAATCTATGCGCATGGGCTGCTCAGTACTCAAGATATTCCCATAGACAATAATATCCATCTGGGAAGCGTAGACTTCAAACTCAAAGAAATCACCAAACCACAAAAGTTGAATTTGGAGGTACGCATTGCGGGAACCTCTGCTATCAATGACTGGAACTTCTGGGTCTATCCGGCCAAAGAGACTCTCAATCAAGGTGAAGTCTATACCACCGATACACTTGATGCCAAAGCTTTGGACATTCTGCAAAATGGCGGTAAAGTACTCATCACAGCTGCCGGAAAGATTAAATACGGCAAGGAAGTTGTCCAATACTTCACCCCGGTGTTTTGGAATACCTCATGGTTCAAAATGCGTCCACCTCATACAACAGGTATCTTCGTCAACAACTACCACCCGCTGTTCCACGAATTCCCAACGGATTACTACAGCGACTTGCAATGGTGGGAGTTACTCAACAAAGCCCAAGTGATGCAATTTACCGGCTTTCCTAAGGGATTCCGTCCTACGATACAAAGCATAGACACTTGGTTTGTCAGCCGCAAGCTCGGCATGTTGTTCGAAGCCAAAGTACTGAACGGCAAACTAATGATGACCAGCATGGACATCACTTCCCAACCGAATAAACGAATCGTTGCCCGGCAAATGCATAAAGCCATTCTGGATTACATGAATTCCGATCAATTTCGTCCGGCCACCCGTGTAGCTCCTAAACAGATCCAAGAATTATTCACTAAAGTGGCAGGTGCAGTGAAGAATTATACGAATGAATCTCCGGATGAACTACGACCTAAAATAATTCGGTAATTGATAAAACTCAAATCCATTCTTACCGGCTAATAAGATTGTTAGTTTATCGGAATAAAGCATGCCTGCTCTACGAGGAAAGCCCTGTTCGTCGTAGAGCAAGCATCAATTATCAAGCAATATTTATTATATTTGGAACTTGAAAAGAACGAAGACATAAATTAAGGGCATTTGCATAAAAACCTCAATTATTACTAATGAAAAAATAGAGTAATGAAACACACACAAATCATTTATATCGTATGTCTCATGCTATGTATTGTGGGAATAGGGAGTTCGATGGCTCAAACAAAGGCCCATAAGCAAGACGAAACCATCTTTGTTTGGGGAGGGGACATTAATTTAAAGTTTACTCAATATATAGCCGACCTAACTAAAAAAGAAAAGCCGAAAATATGTTATCTACCAACTGCAAGCGCTGACAACTCGGACAACATCAAGTATTGGGGCAGTATCTGTAACAAATTAAAGATCGACACTCTCGTCTTAAAAGTATGGGTAAGTTCATCTGAAAAAAATCAATCCTTCGAAGAAATACTCCTCCATTCGGATGCAATCGTAGTTGGCGGAGGCAATACATTAAATATGCTTGGCATTTGGAAGGCACAAGGCATAGATCAGATTTTAAGAAAAGCGTTGAAAAGAGGAATAATCCTGGCTGGTGGAAGTGCAGGGTCTATATGCTGGTTTCAAGAAGGGGTTAGTGACTCCCGTCCGGTTAGCTTAAGCATGGTGAAGGGGTTGGGCATTTTGCCTTATAGCAACTGCCCACACTATTCAGAGCAAGCACGCAAAAACCTATACCAGAATATGATAAGAACAAAAAAAACATCCTCCGGATACGCGTGCGATGAATTGGCCGGAGTTCTTTTTAGAAATAGAAAAGCCATTGAATTCGTTAGCCAAAGTGACAGGCAAAACTCTTACTTTGTCTATGCAAAAAAAGGAAGAATAGAATCGGAAAGAATGAAATCTAAAATTCTGTTAGCCAAAGATGCATTACCAGAAGGCAGTTACAATGCATTTACAGTGAAAAAGAAAATAGCCGATTTGCTAAATACCAACGACCAATCTTCCCCCTTGAATGCATATGTATTGGAGATTAAAAATTTACGACTAAATAAAAACAAGGCAAGTGAGTCAGCAACAAACAAAATCTTGAGCATCAACATTGAAACAGTGTTTGTGTACAACAATAAACTTGCAGGCGTCGTGAATGATGCCTACTTAGACTCCTTTGGCTATGGAATATGGTACTTTTATAATTGCGATGGCATTTGGACAAGCATGGGAGAAGACATCGGTGGCGAAACAATATCTGATAGTGAAATTACATTCAGAGAAAAAGCTAAAAGAATCATTGAGCGTGCAAAAGAGAAATTAAACTGCCACTAACAATACGATATGATACTCTATAAAAAACGCAGAACAACAGTAATCAAACCTATAAACATAATAGCATCAAAGGCAGGGAAAAGTTTATAATGTAATTATACCAGCGTATAGTTATTATAAATATTTTACCATTCGATTTTTTACGGAATGAAAAGAATGACTGCAACGTATAAGTCTCATTACATCTGTATATCACTATCAAACAAGAGTTTAAAAAAAGTAGAAAACTAAAAACACCCCGTTCTCAACAGTCAACATTCAGCATTCACTTAAGCGTCCCGCCGTACACACAACTAAAAATAAAATGAATATAATATGTAAAATTATATCTTAATAAAACACATAGTATTGCCAACAAGTACATTAAACTAAGAATTATCTTTATTACTAGAATCCCTATCTGTGCCATTTAGCATAGCTAAGTTACAAGGGTCATAGTAAATCCACATTCACCTTTATGCCGTCCGCAGTACGAAAGCGAAAAGAGGCCAGATACGAAAACCTCAATTAACGCACTAATTATCAGATATATATACTATTACTATAGTAATATTTGTGTGCGGAGGGACGCTTAAAGACTGTTGACTGTTAAACGTTCACTAAAAGGCTCCCAAAACGCCTTTTTCCGCTTTTTGTAATTCAATCAAAACCTTCTATAAAAGGCACCATACCTCAAAATCTTATACATTAACGTGAAGTAAATGAAAACAAGAAAGAATTATTTGCCAACGCAGCATTAGCCAAGAGCTTCTTTTTTTATTTCAAGAGCTAAATAAATTATGGTAAGAGTATAATAATTTATAGTAAGAGCAAAATACAGATGGATTTTATAGGATAGAGAAAGACAGGTCTCATGATAAAATTGTATCTTTGCACTGTTTTTGTATCCCGTAGATAAATAAAGAGCAACAATATGATAGCTAAAATCAATCAGCTTCTGCAGGAAGTAGAAGCACTCAAAGCAGCCAATGCAGAAGAATTAGAAGCACTACGCATTAAATATCTTAGTAAAAAAGGTGCCATTAATGAGTTAATGACCGATTTCCGCAACGTAGCTGCCGATCAGAAAAAAGAGGTGGGAATGAGATTGAACGAACTGAAAAACAAAGCGCAAGAAAAAATTGCCGCTTTGAAAGAACAGTTTGAAAGTCAGGATTCCGATTGCGAGGATATTGATCTGACTCGTTCGGCTTACCCTATTCCACTAGGCACACGTCATCCGCTTTCTATCGTTAAAAATGAGATTATCGACATATTCGGCCGTTTAGGATTCAGTATTGCGGAAGGTCCTGAAATAGAAGACGATTGGCATGTTTTCTCCGCCTTGAATTTTCCCGAAGATCATCCGGCACGTGATATGCAGGATACCTTCTTCATTGAATCACATCCCGATATCTTGTTGCGCACACATACCTCATCGGTACAAAGCCGGGTAATGGAAGTATCCCAACCTCCTATCCGCATCATCTGTCCGGGACGTGTGTACCGCAACGAAGCCATCAGTTACCGTGCTCACTGTTTCTTTCACCAAGTGGAAGCATTGTACGTAGATAAAAACGTATCGTTCACCGACTTGAAACAGGTTTTGCTGCTCTTTGCTAAAGAAATGTTTGGTGCCGATACAAAGATCCGTCTGCGTCCGTCGTACTTCCCGTTTACCGAACCCAGTGCGGAGATGGACATTAGCTGCAATATTTGTGGCGGTAAAGGCTGCCCATTCTGCAAACATACAGGTTGGGTGGAAATCCTGGGATGCGGTATGGTAGACCCCAATGTGCTTGAAAGCAATGGAATTGATAGCAAAGTATACAGCGGGTATGCACTGGGCATGGGTATAGAGCGTATCACCAACCTGAAATATCAGGTAAAAGATTTGCGTATGTTCTCTGAAAACGATACGCGATTCCTAAAAGAGTTTGAAGCAGCTTATTAATGAACTTTCATTTGAACGATCTTTTGATTGTGGGTTATGAAAGATAGATTAGTTACTCCCGGATATTGCTTTATCATTGCAGCCAATTTTCTGCTCTACTTTGGATTTTGGCTATTAATACCGGTACTTCCGTTTTACCTATCCGAGATATTTCATGCCGGAAATTCGACGATAGGTATTATTTTATCCTGTTACACAGTGGCTGCTTTGTGTATCCGTCCCTTCTCCGGCTATCTGCTCGACACATTTGCCCGCAAACCATTGTATATATTAGCTTATTTCATCTTTATGACAATGTTTGCAGGCTACATCATTGCCGGCTCATTGTCGTTATTCATCCTCTTCCGGGTAATCCACGGAATCTCATTCGGGATGGTTACCGTAAGTGGTAACACGGTGGTCATTGATATAATGCCTTCATCAAGGAGAGGTGAAGGCTTAGGATATTTCGGCATGTCCAACAACATAGCCATGGCTGTAGGCCCTATGTCAGGCCTCTTTCTACACGATGCAGGAATGAGTTATCCGGTGATCTTCGGCAGTGCATTAGGCTCTTGCATAATGGGCCTTTTATGTGCATCTTTCGTGAAGACACCCTATAAACCACCGGTACAAAGAGAAGCCATATCATTAGACCGTTTCATTTTACTAAAGGGTATCCCGGCAGGTATCAGTCTGCTACTGCTTTCCATACCATACGGAATGACAACCAACTACGTAGCCATGTATGCCAAACAAATAGGTATAAATGTTACTACAGGATATTTTTTCACCTTTATGGCTATCGGTATGGCCATTTCCCGAATCTTTTCAGGAAAAATAGTAGATCGTGGAAAAATCACGCAAGTCATTTCCGCCGCCCTTTATTTAGTTATATTCAGTTTCTTCCTGTTATCGGCCTGTGCCTATATCATTAAGCTAAACAACATGCTTTGTACCGTTGCCTTTTTCATCGTTTCCCTATTTTTGGGCATAGGCTTCGGTACCATGTTTCCCGCCTATAATACCCTGTTCGTCAATTTGGCACCCAATAGTAAACGAGGCACCGCCACCTCCACTTACCTTACCTCATGGGATGTGGGTATCGGTATAGGTATGCTCGCAGGAGGCTATATAGCCGACATTAGCACCTTTGACAAAGCATACCTTTTCGGTGCATGCCTCACCATCTTCTCGGCCCTGTACTTTAACCTGAAAGTGGCCCCGCACTACCATAAAAATAAACTAAGATGAGAAAAAAAGAACGATATGAGAAAGTAATTGAGTGGTTCCGCATTAACCGTCCCGTAGCAGAAACGGAATTGCACTACGAAGATCCGTTTGAACTATTAATAGCAGTAATCCTCTCAGCCCAATGTACAGATAAAAGGGTAAACCTGATAACTCCCGCATTATTTCATGATTTCCCTACTCCCGAAGCCCTTGCCGCAAGCACACCGGAAGTTGTATTCGAATATATCCGTAGTGTATCTTATCCGAACAACAAGTCCAAACATCTGGTAGGTATGGCCCGAATGTTGGTGAAAGACTTTAACAGTCAGGTTCCAGACACATTGGAAGATCTGATCAAGTTACCGGGTGTGGGACGCAAAACAGCCAATGTCATTCAATCCGTCGTATTTCACAAAGCTGCGATGGCCGTAGATACCCATGTATTTCGGGTCAGTCACCGCATTGGATTGGTTTCAGAACAATGCACCACCCCACTTAGCGTGGAAAAAGAATTAGTAAAATACATTCCGGAAGACCTTATTCCTATAGCTCATCATTGGCTCATTCTGCACGGACGATACATTTGTACTGCACGTAACCCACAATGCGAAACCTGTGGATTACAGTTGATGTGCCGGTATTATTGTGAGAAGTATAAAGTAAGTCAAACCGGCATAAAAGAGAGCGAATAAAATACTTGTTTAATAGCAAAAGAGAGAAATAAATACTAACTTTGCAGTCTCCAAAAGGATTCAATAACACTTTTAAATAAAATAGAGTATTATGACAATTGATCAATTCAAGTTTGCCGGAAAAAAGGCATTCGTCCGTGTGGATTTCAATGTACCTCTGGACGAAAACTTCAACATTACAGATGATACGCGTATCCGTGCGGCTCTTCCTACTCTGAAAAAGATCTTAGTAGAAGGCGGAAGCATCATTATCGGTTCACACCTCGGACGTCCGAAAGGTCCAGCAGATAAATTCTCATTAAAACACATCCTGAAACATGTTTCTGAACTGTTGGGTGTTGAAGTGCAGTTTGCCAATGATTGCATGGGAGAAGAAGCTGCTGTAAAAGCTGCGGCTTTGCAACCGGGTGAAGCATTGTTACTTGAAAACCTTCGTTTTTATGCAGAAGAAGAAGGAAAGCCACGTGGTCTAGCAGAAGATGCGAGTGACGAAGAAAAGGCTGCGGCTAAAAAGGCCGTAAAAGAAAGTCAAAAGGAATTTACCAAGAAATTGGCTTCATACGCTGACTGTTATGTGAATGATGCATTCGGTACAGCTCACCGTGCACACGCTTCTACAGCTCTGATTGCCAAATACTTTGATAAAGATCACAAGATGTTTGGATACCTGATGGAGAAAGAGGTAAAAGCTGTAGATAAAATATTGAATGATATTCATCGTCCGTTTACTGCAATTATGGGTGGTTCAAAGGTTTCTTCTAAAATCGAAATCATTGAAAACTTGCTTAATAAAGTAAACAACCTGATCATTACCGGTGGTATGACTTATACCTTTACAAAAGCCATGGGAGGTAAGATCGGTATTTCAATTTGTGAAGACGATAAATTGGAACTGGCACTCGATTTAATAAAGAAAGCAAAAGAAAAAGGAGTAAATCTGGTTTTGGCTGTTGACGCTAAAATTGCAGATTCTTTCTCTAACGAAGCGAACACAAGATTCTGCAAAGTCAATGAGATTCCTGACAACTGGGAAGGTTTGGATATTGGTCCGGAAACAGAAAAGATTTTTGCTGAAGTAATCAAAAATTCAAAGACCATTTTATGGAACGGTCCAACCGGCGTATTTGAGTTCGAAAACTTCACCCATGGTTCACGCTCTGTAGGCGAAGCTATTGTTGAAGCAACCAAAAATGGCGCTTTCTCACTTGTAGGAGGTGGAGATTCCGTAGCTTGTGTCAACAAATTTGGCTTGGCAAGTGGGGTTTCTTACGTATCCACTGGTGGAGGCGCACTGCTCGAAGCTATTGAAGGGAAACTTCTTCCGGGCATTGCAGCCATTCAAGAATAAGCAAAATTAAAGCATATATAAGGCAACCTCAAAAAAGGGTTGCCTTTTTTAATGTTCACTACAATACACACACATTTATCGATTTTTTTTAAATAATATGAAACGAACTTTATATTCAGTCGTTCTTTTTTTTACAACACTCTCACTCCCGGCACAAAATGTATCATTAGACAAAGCTGTTAATACACTGAAAGAACGAATCAGCCTTTCCGGCTATGCGCAAACAGGATATACTTATGATGACAGTGACGACAAAAGTAATTCATTCGAGGTAAAACGAATCATTTTCATGGCTCACGGGCAAATAACCCATAATTGGTCATGTTATTTCATGTATAACTTCAAAAGTGGAGGAAGTTTATTGGAGGTTTACACGGAATATAAGCTCCTGCCACAGCTCACCCTACGCGCCGGACAGTTTAAAACGATGTTCAGCCTTGAAAACCCACTTTCACCTACCGTGGAAGAACTGATAAACTGCAACTCACAAGCTGTTGCCTACTTAGCTGGTAGTAATGGAAGTGACCCTCTATATGGATCTAACAGCGGACGTGATACGGGTTTATTGATTTATGGCGATTGTTTCAACAAATACCTTCACTATGACTTTGCTGTAATGAATGGCCAAGGTATCAACGTTAACGATAAAAACAATCGAAAGGATCTCGTAGGGAGAATAATTGTCAATCCGCTGAAGTGGCTATCGGTAAGCGGTTCATTTATCAATGGAAAAGGTTGTGCCATTGCACTCTCCGATGCCAATCCCGAACTCAAAATAGGTGACAACTACACTCGTAATCGTTGGGCTGCTGGAGCTCTAATAAAGACAAAACCCGTCGATCTACGTACGGAATATCTGGAAGGGAAAGATGGACATGTGAAAAGTGGAGGTTACTATATGACGGCATGTGCCCATATACTACCTAAGTTTGACTTCATCGCTTCATACGATTATTTCAATAAGAACAAGGATACGGACTATAAACAAACAAATTATGTAGCCGGGGTACAGTATTGGTTCTATCCCCGTTGTCGTGTTCAAGCGCAATACACTCATTGCAATTGTCATATAGGCGAGGACAAAAATCTACTACAGGCTCAGCTGCAGGTCAGATTCTGACATTTTTTCCAACTCGTAAACTATTGGTTCGCACTTTATTCAAAATTTCTACAAAATTCAGCTCTATTTTTGAAGTCGCATTATTATTGAAAGATCTTTAAAGTAAAGCTGATATGAGGATTTTGAGGATTCAAAAGGCGAAACCAATAGCATTACGTATAATTGGGCTATTTGGCCAATACAAATATATTTTTCTTTTATTACCTGTCTTCTTCTTTCGGGACTATACACCTGACAACGAGCTGAAATATCTCAACATTGCAGCTGAAGCACTGAAAAACCATACTTGGTTTACGTTCTGTAGTCAAGGCGAGATTTATGCAGACAAGCCACCTCTTTATTTCTGGATAATCATGTTATCAAAACTGATAACAGGAAAATATTATATGTGGCTGATTGGTTTATTCAGCCTGTTACCTGCCATGGGGACGCTTATAATCATGGATAAATGGATGAGAAGTTCTGCAATGGGACAAAATCGCATTGTAGCAAATATACTTCTCCTAACCACCATAATGTTTGCAGGTGGAGTCTTAATAGTCCGGATGGATATGCTGATGACTTTCTTCATTGTACTGTCCCTCTACACTTTTTTTAAGATTTATCAAAAGCGATGCCACCCCATAGAGCGATTTCTGCTACCTGTATACATATTCCTGGCTGTTTTCACCAAAGGACCTTTGGGTTTTCTAATCCCCATTGTTTCGATCGTCGTCTTTCTACTATGGAAAAAGCAGATACGCTCGTTTACACATTACTTTGGATGGAAGCAATGGAGCGTTATGCTGGGGCTGTGTATGATCTGGTTTTTAGGTGTCTTTCTTGAAGGAGGACACGAGTATCTCAATAACCTGCTCGTCAAACAAACTTTTGGCCGGGGAGTAAATTCATTTCACCATAGAGAACCTTTTTGGTTTTATTTTCCCCGTATGCTATGGTCCTTTGCACCCTGGATACTCCTTTATATAGTTCTAATCATACAAGGTGTCCGCAAGAAAATGCTAAAAACAGACACACAACTGTTTTTTGCAATAATCTGTGTAACAAACATTTTCATGCTCTCCCTCATTAGCTCCAAACTTGATATTTATATGCTTCCCGTATATCCGTTTTTAGTATATCTCAGTGCATCATTCTTACCCGCTTTGGCTTATAATCGAATCATAAAAATGAGCATTAGCATCCCCGCTATTATATTCATACTAGCTTTGCCATCTTCCATTTTATTAAAAAAGCTCATTCCAAATGAGTTAAGCGGAATTCTACCCTACATAGGATTAGGAATATTATGCATATCAGGTGCTTCCGCCATAATAATGCTCTTGAAGAACAAAGCATTGAATGCTATTACCTGTATTGGCTACGGAATTCTACTCCTATGCTTCGCCGGTGCTTTTGCACTGCCTTATTATAACAACTATATCGGATACAGGGAAATGGCAGAAACCGCAAAAAGAGCAGCGGAGACAGAACACATCACTAATTTGTTTTGTTATAACTTTCGTACGGCACCCGAAATGGAAGTATTCATTGGACAAAAAATAAAAGATACACAAACCATACAACAGTTAGACTCTCTGGACAAGTTACAACAAAAAAGCATCTTATTTATCAAGTCATCAGATATTCGTAAAGAAACGGAACTCCGGGAATGGCTCCATTCAAAGATAGCAAGATGGGAAGCTGGTAATCATCAATGGTACGTTATAGGCGGCAAAGAATAAAAATTTATAGGCTCCTTCAACAAGTTTTATATAAATCAACTTTTCTCATTACTTACATTGAACTTTTTGGCATCCTTTTTGTACTTTTGTCAGTGACATATTAAAGAAAGAAAGGTCGGAATATGAACGAGCAACTCATTCAAAAACAATATCAGCAAGTAGTCAGTCTATTAGAGGAGAAACGGTTAAACAGTGCTCTCTTTCAATTGGAGAGTCTATTATATAATCTTGATAACCAGCTACTCCACAAGCGTTTGGAACAAATACAAACTTCTTATCAATATATGCTGGATTATATGCGTCAAGGGCTGAAAGACCCGGATAAGCAAAAGCTATATCGCCAGTTACTTGCTACGACATGGGACGTTGCAGATCAAACACGAATAACTCTATTGGAAGAAGTTTCAACGCATTATTATTATGAATTGCGTAGAAACTCAAATCATTTGCCTCCTAAACATGACATGGCTTCCTTACAAAAGATATTGGAAGGATTTCCTGACGAAATGGCCGTATGCCAATTAACGCCAGGCTACCAAGGGTTGGATGAAATATTGAAGCGCCATGAGGAAACTCATCAAATGATGTTTCTAACCACATGGAGCAACAGTAGTTGGACACCTGAAGGAGTAGTACAGGCTCAGGGCATGCTCAACTCTGAAACGTTGCCAACAAATGACCTATGCCTATTCACCAGTGCTATTATGCTAAGCCTTATGGAATGTTTTGATGCATCTAAAATAAACTGGTTACTGGATGCCATTCGTCATACCAATCCACAAGTCAGCCAACGAGCATTAGTCGGGCTCATCTTTATACTACACATTTATGCCACCCGCATCATTCTATATCCGGAATTAAAGGCACGGATTTCCCTTTATGGAGAAGAGCCTGAATTCCGTCAACAATTAAACCGCGTTTATATCCAGTTATTAAGAAGTCAGGAAACTGAAAAGATTGATAAGAAGATGCGGGAGGAAATTATTCCGGAAATGATGAGGAATGTAAATATCATGCGCAACATGAAGTTTGGCTTTGAGGAAACGGATGAAAATGACTATAACCCCGACTGGGAAAAGACATTTGAGCAATCCGGATTAGGAGATAAGATACGCGAAATGAACGAACTGCAAATGGAAGGAGCTGATGTTTACATGAGTACATTTGCCCAGCTTAAAAACTATCCGTTTTTCCGGGAACCACATAATTGGTTCTATCCTTTTGACTTACATCATTCCAGCATAATACACCAAATGGGATTGGTGTCCACAAACAGTGAAAGCGTTTTGTCTGTCATTCTGCAATCAGGATTTTTCTGCAACAGTGATAAATATTCATTCTGTTTTACGATGGCACAACTTCCTCAAAATCAGCGGGAAATGATGCTTAGCCAAATGACACCGGATCAACAGGAATTTATGGACGAACAAAATACTGCGGAAATGAAAAACTTTGCAGCACGTCCAGATGTAATCAGCAACCAATATATCCATGATTTATACCGTTTCTTCAAGCTAAGCCAACGCAGAACAGAGTTCCGTAATATCTTTCAGGAAGAGATTGCATTATATCGGAACCCGATATTAAAAAGCATGCTTAACGCGCCTGAATACTTACTAGCCGTAGCAGACTTCCACTTCCGTAAAGAACATCCGGTAGAAGCTTTAGAAATATATAATATATTGATTAACTCAAAAAATGCCGATACTGCGATCTTCCAAAAGGCAGGTTATTGCCTGCAAAAAGAGAAACGTTATCAAGAGGCTATCAATGCTTATTTGAAAGCGGACATGATGAAACCGGACCAATTATGGACCCTCAGACATCTGGCTACATGCTACCGCTTAATAAAAGATTATAATGCTGCTTTGGAATATTACCACCGTGTAGAGGAAATTCAACCGGAAAATCATAATGTACTCTTTCACACAGGAAGTTGCCTAGCTGAATTAGGACGTTTCAACGATGCCTTACAATACTTTTTCAAATTAGACTATCTGGAAGAGAATTGCATAAAAGCATGGCGTGGCATAGGCTGGTGCTCGTTTGTTAATGGCAAGCACGAACAGGCCATGAAATATTATGAAAAGATTCTGGCTAATAAACCGCTTGCCACAGACTACTTGAATGCCGGGCATACCGCATGGAGCCTGGGTAAAGTGGTACAAGCCTCAGAATTGTATGGCAAAGCAATCACAGAAAGCGGAAGTAGGGATTTATTCATGGAAATGTTCAACAAGGACAAAAATAGTCTCATCAAACAGGGTATTAACGAGGAAGATATTCCCCTGATGTTGGATTTAATTCAATAGTGTACATGCCCTCGGAAAGCAAGAAACTTCAAATTACCCTCGCCAAGAATATTAGAACGAGGGTAATTAAACGAAGAATTACTAATAAGAATATTCGAATTTATCAATATCTACATATCCACCTAATGACTTAGTGGCATAATTATAAATGGCAAATCGGCTTCCCATAAATAAACGAGTATAATCAAATACCATCTTAACATCTACACCTATTTTTATCCACCTTTGATTGTCAAGACTATAATAAAAAGAAGCCCAGTCTTTCCCTAAATTAAAATCCGCATCAATACGCAAATAAATTTTATTTCCAAAGAAAGCAGCACTTTCTTCCTCTTTCTTATCAACACTTGCTATTTTTTTCTCTATGCCTTTAGCAAAATTCACCTGGTCAACAGACATTACGACACGCTGTCCGAGATTATCCTTTACCACTGAAAGTAATCCTGAAATTCCGTTAAAAGCACTAAAACCAGCAACATCACCATCCCTCATATGGCTAATATCCATTGCAACTACAGCACTACATTTAGGACCTGCCATTCGTTGCGTTATGGTATTAGGCGCTTTATAAATATTATCAACAATACGGGATGTTTTCAAGCGCAAATAACCCGGACGTTCTGTCAAAGACCATTTTTCCATAATAGGATTATGATTCCACTGCCAATAAAGCGAAAGCCTATCTGTACTAAAATCATCACTCCCCATAATGCCTTTGCAGGTAGAATGACGCTGGGATAGGTCTTTCATTATTACGGGTACATGCCCTTTTTCATCACCCAGCATCGGCCACCCGTCTATCCATCTGCAAGGCATCAACATGGGAACACGCCCGATGCCACCCCTGTCTTGGAAAATAATGCCATACCATTTTCCATCATTACCATCTACGATACATCCTTGACCTACTCCTCCATAACCAGCAAAATCGTCTTCCAAAATTACTTTTTTTTCATATGGCCCCGTAATATGATTTGCACGATAACACACCTCCCGGCGTACTCTGCCAAGCTGACCATACACCATGGAAATCATTAATAAATAATACTTTCCACCATGTTTCACCACCTGACTACCCTCCAGCAAACCATATTCCTCAGCATCACGTTCAAATATTTTCATTGAGATTCCATAAGGATTTATACCGGAAAGATCACTTTTTAATTCCTGAAGCTCTCCTGTTCCATAAAAAACATAGACTCTTCCATCATCGTCAAAAAATAGCGAAGCATCATGAAAATGTTTCATTCTGGAAAGTAAGTGCCATTTTCCGCCAGGATCTTTCGTTGTAAAAATATAACTTTTATAAGGTTCATCATTGGGTGAAAATAGCACATAGTATTGCCCATTGTGATAACGGATGGAAGAGGCCCACTGCCCTTTCCCATAAACGGTTCCACCTATCAAATCATATCGCGAATGATCTGTCAGGCTATCAAAAACATAACTAATTGTTTCCCAATTAACCAAATCTTTGGAACGCATGATCGGAGCTCCTGGCATTAAATGCATAGTAGTACTGATCATATAATAATTACTACCCACCCGAATAACGGACATATCTGGTACGTCCGCATTAATCATCGGATTGGTAAACACTATATTCTTTTGCCCATCACTTGCACCAACACTATTATCCGATAAAGAAATAATTAACAAAAGCAAAATATACTTCTTCAACATAATAATGCAACATTAAAGTGAAACATCGCTTGCACAAGTAGCATAAAGTCCAATCAGACTTCCAGTAAAACCACCCGCAACATTAGTAGATAAGATATCTCCCGATACTGTACCTCCCATATTAATATACTCTCCTGAAGTCGTAGCATAGGCAAAACAATACTCATCTCCTTTTGCTTCCACCCTCAACGTAACCGGCGACTTCATATTAATTTTGGTAGAAGCCAGTATGGTTGATTTCCCTCTTTCTACACGTTCCAGCAACAAGACACAATCGTCTCCTTGCTTTGTAACACCGAAAAGATAATGATAATGCTCATTCTGATAACAAGTAATACCCGCTAAATCCTTCATTGTTTTAGGAATAAAATCAAGAACAACGGAAGCTGTAAAACACATATGTTGCTGACGACGGAAAAGTGTAGAAGTAGACTTCATCTCCTTCAAATTCGTAGAAAAAGGAATGATTTTCAACCCTTTCTTGGTCAAACTAATAAATTTTTCGCGAGGACCACGTAAAGCAATCCAACTAAAATCAAGCGGTGCCGTCTGGAAAGATTCTTTAATTACAAAATTACCATTTGGAAAAAATCCATCTTTCCCCGTTTTATTCTCCACACCTCGCGGCATCCTCAACTTAGGTTCCAACGGAATTAATCCATTTTCAAAAACAGGAAAAACTCCACTCCAATCGACGGGTAAAATAAATGTCTCACGCCCGGTATTCACTCGGTTCTTCTCATTTGGGCGCACTCCTAAAAACACACCATAATACTTATTGTCCGGTCCCTCTACCAGATCAGCATGCCCTGCCCAGTCTACCATATATTCCCTATTCTTTGAAAAATAGCGTTGCGTCAGAATCGGATTACCTGGTGCTGGAATAAACGGACCTTTAGGGCTATCACTAATAAAGATGACTTCACTATGCCAACCACCAGTTCCTCCTTCTGCACACATTAAATAATATTTCCCATTTTTTTTATACATATGAGGAGCCTCAATCCATATCGGTTTTTTAGTAATATCAACCCCTCCGTTTACAACAATCTGGTCTGTCCCCGGAATCACACAGTCTTTTTGTAAGTCGTATTCCCAGACTTTAATAACCCGATGTCCATTATATAGTTCTGTTCCCCGAGCTGGTGCATCATTATGTACTACATAAGCTTTACCATCATCATCAAAGAAAAGGGAAGGATCAATGCCATCGAACTGTAACTTGATAGGATCACTCCATCCGGCAGCCAGATCTTTACTCTTCACTACAATGTTACCAAAGCCACCGGAGAATTGAGTCGTAATCATATAAAATGTATCATTATAAGAATTATAACGAATAGTTGGAGCATATACCCCAGCACTTATACCACAATTTTCCAACTGAAGTTGCGTCTCTCTATCAAGCACATGCCCAATCTGTTTCCAATTCACCAAATCTTTAGAATGGAAGAGAGGTACCCCTGGAAACATTGCAAAAGAAGAACATACTAAATAATAATCATCTCCTTTACGGGTTATACTTGGGTCAGGATAACACCCTTGTAATATAGGAGAATAAAATTCATCAGCCTTCAAAGGATGGACATCATACACTTTATCATTACCTTGATAACTAAAATTTGAGAAAACCGGTGCATCTTGTGAAACTCTCGTTCTTGATTTTTCACCAGCAACAAGCTTCAACGGGAAGGAGAAATGCATAAGAATAGCCCCAAGTATTATGTAATTGGCTACTCTACTAAAAGATGTGTAATTCATACTTTTTTTATTTATATTATTGATTAAATGCGCAAGTCAACTAAAGAACCTTATTATCATCACCCCGTTCCAATATATAAATACCTCCGGGAGTTGTATCCAAATCATATTCATAAATACGAAACAAAACAGGATATTGCGGATGGATACCTTTAGCAATAAGCGGTTTCTGTATATTCGCCGATTCAAGAAAAACATTAGGACACTTTCCCTGCGCCTCTCTCAACCCTCTGCCAATAAGAGGAACATATGATCTGACACGTAATATTCCCCCTATATGAGAATGAACAATAGCTCTGCTTAATTGAGCTCCTTCCCACTCCATATCAATCATAAAATTTCCACGAGCAACCAAACCGGTTATTTTGCCTGTCTTCCAAGCATCGGGTAATGCAGGCAATAAATGAACAGCTCCATCATAGCTTTGCAATAGCATCTCCGCCACTCCTGCGGTATAACCAAAATTCCCATCAATTTGAAAAGGTGGATGTGCATCAAACATATTTGGGTAAATACGCCCGGCAGGATAATCCTTCACCACATCATCCGAAGGTAATAGATTAAATAAATTCTGAATGATCCTATAGGCATGATTTCCATCTAGCATACGTGCCCAAAAGTTAATTTTCCACCCTAGACTCCATCCTGTTGCCATATCTCCACGATAAAGCAAAGTATTTTTTGCTGCTTGAAAAAGCAACGGATTTTTCCATGGAGAAATTTGATTGTTAGGATATAAGCCATATAAATGTGATATATGTCGGTGTTCGTCAGCAGGATTATCAAGATCGCTCAACCACTCTTGCAACTGATTATATTTTCCTATTTGCATAGGAGGCAACTTCGTTATCATTTGCTTTAAAGAGTCTTGATAAGTTTTATCTTCCCCTACAATATAAGAAGCCTTCAAAGTATTGCTCAACGCATCAAAAGCGATCTGACTATCCATTGTACATCCAGCAATAATAGGACTGGAACATCCGTTAGGCGCATGCTCCGGAGATACAGAAGGAACCGTTACCATCCACCCATAAACAGGATGAGGCTTCAGAAAATCCAAATAAAAGTCTGCTGTTCCTCTTAATATCGGATAATACTTTTTTAAAAAGTATTTATTGCCGGTAAACAAATAATGCTGCCAAATATCTTGCGCCAACCAGGCACCTCCATTCGGCCACATACCCCAATAAGCTCCATCCACCAATCCGGTAATGCGCCAAATGTCTGTATTATGATGAGCAACCCATCCCTTACATCCATACATTTCCCTTGCAGCCTCACTCCCTGTAACAGACAAGTCTTTTAGCATACTCCAAAGTGGTTCATGCGTTTCACTCAAATTTGTGACTTCGGCCGGCCAATAGTTCATTTCCGTATTGATATTAATAGTATATTTACTATCCCAAGGTGCATGTACCTCTTTATTCCAGATACCTTGCAAATTAGCAGGTTGTCCTCCCGGCTGTGAGGAACAAATTAACAGGTACCGTCCATATTGAAACAAAAGTGTAGCTAAGCTTTGGTCCTTCCCTTCATGAAAGTGTTTTATTCGCTCATCAGTAGGAAGTTTTGGTCCTTCTGTTTCTGCTAATTTAAATGAGACGCGAGCAAATTGATTTCTGTAAGCACAAATATGTTTATCCAATGCCACATTATAAGGACGTTGCATTGCTTTATTCAAAGACAGCTTCAATTGCTTAACTGCACTCCCATTAGTATCATGATAATTTATAAAATTTGTGGCTAATGATATATAAAGAACCACTTCCATTGCATTGGCTATACATAATTTGTCTCCACTTACGTACGTTTCACCGTCGCACTTCACATTGACTTGCCCTCTCAGAGACAGCGCAGCTGGAATTCCCTCTTGGGCAATTCCTTCGTACTGAATATTCAATGATTTTTTTTTAATTTCTACTTTGTGTGGCAAAGGAGCAGAATATGATAAAGAGAAATTTAGGGCCCCAACTTTATCAGCTTGAATGCGCATTACAACCACATCATCTACAAATGAAGCAAACAAAGTACGTGTAAAAGTTACGCTATCTATTTTATACCGAGTAGTAGCAATAGCATTACTTAAGTCCAGACCGCGGTAGTAATTAGCAGGCTGCTTATGACCAACAAAATCCAAGAACAAACTTCCAGCCGTGAGATAAGTCATTCCATGTTGCTTTGTCATAAATGTACGATCTATGAGTTGATGCGCTTCTTGATTTTTTCCATCAAAGACTAAGCGCCTTACTTCCGGTAAGCTTTTTTTTGCTTGCGGATTAATATTATTATATGGTGATCCGGCCCAAAAAGTCTCTTCATTCAATTGCAACTCCTCCCGCTCAACCCTGCCGTATGTCATTACCCCTATATGAGAGTTACCTAAAGGAAGAGCTTCTGTCCAATTGGCTGCAGGTTTATTATACCACAATTTCAAATCATCCGCCCTTGAGAAATGACAGACAAAGAAAATACAGAAAAAAAGGATAAAATGCTTCATATATATAAATAGTATTTCTTGAAACAAAGATAAGGCATACAGAATAAAAACATAAGGACAAATTATAACAGATAGTTTACCCTATGTTACATATCATCACTTCTTTGACAGCATAGCAGTTTCACATGTTACAGATTTTTACATTATCCATTGATTATAAGATAATTACGTCTAAGCAGATGTAACACAGTCATCATTTCAAATTCTGTAAACAATTACTAAAGTAATTATATAATTTACTTATCTTTGCCATATAAAAATATACTTCTATGAAAATCAGACCTTTACTAACTTTATCATTACTATTACTATGGAGTAACATACTGTGTCATGCTCAATCAAGCAAACTTTTCACAACTGACAAGGAACTATCAAGCAGCTTAATCAATCAAATTTATCAAGATAAAAACGGTTTTATTTGGATAGCTACAGAAGATGGGCTTAACCGTTATGATGGAGCAAAGTTCACCATTTATAAACACGAAGCTGGTAATGAACATTCATTATCACATAATTTTGTTCGTTGCATATTTGAAGATAAAGAAGGACATCTCTTAATAGGATGTTATAATGGAGTGCAAATGTACGATCCTCAAAAAGATTGTTTTAGCAAACTTGCAATCACGGAGAAGGGAAGCAACTTTAGCAGTAATATTAACATGATATTACAATTAAAAAACAATGATATATTAATATCAGGAAATCAACTTAGTACATTGAAAATAAAAAAAGACAGTCTAATTGCTGTTCCCGTATCTTTATCCATCCCTATAACCACTAGCGACTATATATTAGAAGACAAAAATGAAAATTTATGGGTCGTAAAAGACGAAAATAAGATTTATCGCTTTGATAAAAGAAAAAAAGCGACAGAATATTTAATATTAGAAAAAGGTATTATCATTACGGCCTTAAGTCAAGATACAAAAGGTAATATTTATGTTGGTAGTATAAAGAACGGACTCTTCAAATATGACAAAAAAGCAGACAGATTTATTCCAATACCCAACAACGGTAAACAGGACCTGCCAGTGAAACTACTCTATCAAGCAAATCGGGATGAGTTATATATAGGAACAGATGGAGAAGGGCTAAAAGTTTACAATATTTATACCAAACAAATAACAAACAAGCTTTTTGATAATAACTATTTCGATCTGACAAAATTAAAAATACACTCGATACTAAAAGATCGCGAAGGCAACTTTTGGTTAGCGATCTACCAAAAAGGAGTTATGATGATCCCCGCACAACCAAACAGTTTTAAATATATTGGCCATAAGTACATAAATAAAAATATTATTGGATCATGCTGCATAACAGCCCTACTAAGAGATCACCAAGGTACCCTATGGATTGGAACAGACAATGACGGACTATATGGAATTACCGAACAGGGAAAACAAATAGCCCATTTTACATCTTCCAATTCTTCAATTCCAGATATTATCATCAATCTATTTGAAGACTCAAATCAAAATCTATGGCTGGGCTCTTTCACAAGTGGTATGGGATATATCGATAAAAAGACAGGTAAATGTACTTACTTAAATAATCTAACAGATCAGAGCGGCAGTGAAATACCACGTGTTTATTCCATAGCAGAAGATGCCCAAAAGCGCTTGTGGATTGCAACAATGGGAGGGGGGCTTTATTTTTACGATTTAATGACCAAACAGTGTGTACGACCTGAGAATATTCTTCACTATAATAAATGGATCAGTTCTCTACTCTATTCAAAAGAAAAGAAACTTTATGTAGGAAGTTATGCGGGTATATATTGTATAGACCTGAACAACAATAAATTCACCTGTCAACATGAGCTCTCGGATCATATAATCCACTCTATTCACGAAAGTAAAAACGGAGGAATTTGGCTAGGTACATCCGATGGGCTGGTATATTGGAATTCTGTCAAAAATAAAATAGTTACCTATACAACAAGGGAAGGGCTTCCTAGCAACGTAATCTATGCCATTGAAGAAGATGAACAAAATAATCTCTGGATTAGTACCGATGCAGGTATCTCACGATTCAGTATTAAAAATCAAAAAGTGATAAATTACTTTGTAGGCGACGGATTGCAAGGAAATGAATTTAGCAAAAATGCATCATTCAAAGACGCCAATGGTACTATTTGGTTTGGAGGAGTTAATGGAATTACATATTTCAATCCAAAAGAAATCATTAACCCAGCAAAGAAATGGAACGTTCGAATTAGCGATTTTTACCTCCACAACATCCCGGTACGAATGGGAATGAAATCCGGAGGAAAAGATATAATAAAACAACCCGTTTTTAAAGCAAAAGAATTTCATCTTTCGCATAAAGATAATGCCTTTACAATTGAGTTTACAACAAAAGAATTGAATTGTCCGGAGCGGATAGCCTACACATATTCTATGGATCATGGCAGCTGGATCGTATTACGTCCTGGAATCAACAGAGTATCATTTAACAACTTACAGCCAGGTACCCATTCATTCAAGATACGTGCTATGGATTATAATATTCTATCAGACATTTCTGAAGTTACAATCCTTATTGCTCCCGCATGGTATGCATCGACCTGGGCAAAGCTTCTCTATTTCCTGCTTTTCATATTGATAACTTTTATCACTGCATTGCAACTCAAACACCGCTACCGTGCCAGACAACGGATACAGAAACATATTCATGCTGAAGAAATAAATGAGGCCAAACTACAATTTTTCATTAATATATCACATGAAATCAGGACTCCAATGTCCCTTATCATCAGTCCATTACAACAATTAATTAATATGGATAACGATGTTGTTCGACAACGTCTTTATCATACTATACACCGGAATGCAGAACGTATATTATCTTTAGTAAACCAATTAATGGATATTCGTAAAATTGATAAAGGCCAAATGACTTTACGTTTTCAGGAAGTAAATATAGTTATATTTATTCATGAACTTTATTCTGCTTTTGAAGAACAAGCCCAAATTAAACATATTACTTTGAAATATATACCTGACGTCCAACAATTATCTGTATGGATTGATCCAACTAACTTTGATAAAATCATAATGAATTTACTCTCCAATGCACTAAAATTCACGCCGGAAGAAGGAGAAGTGCATATCTTACTGCATACTGGTGACGATCTGGAAATAACAGGCCCCTTACGCCACTATGTAGAAATTACCATTTCCGATACGGGCATAGGAATTGACGATAAAGAAATGAACCGCATATTTGAACGATTCTATCAAATACACAACAATGCCAATAGCTCCAACCCTGGAACAGGGATAGGACTCCATTTGACGCGTTCCTTGGTGGAAATGCATCATGGAGTAATTCATGCCGAACAGAATGAAAATGGGATTGGGAGCAAATTCATTATCCGCCTTCCACTTGGGAATAGCCACTTACTACCCAATGAAATTGAGAAAGAAAAGAACTATGCGAAGAATGTCTATCACCAAACTCCGATACAACAAACCAATATAGACGAACCGAATGAGATGCATTCCAAATCAAAAACAAAGCATCGGATACTTATTGTAGAGGATGACGAAGAAATCCGCAGCTATCTTTATGAAGAATTGAGCAGCTATTACCACATTATTGAGAGTAGTAACGGTAAAGAAGCTATGTCTCTCATCCTCAAAAAAGCTCCTTCACTCGTCATTAGCGACATCATGATGCCTGAAATGGATGGCCTGACGTTATGCCGAAAAATAAAACAAAATGTGAATATCAATTACATTCCGGTTATCCTACTCACCGCCAAAAGCGATGAAGAAGATAATTTAGAGGGATTAGATGTCGGGGCTGATGCCTATCTAACGAAGCCATTTAGCATTGACATTGTAAAGAAGACAATAGACAATTCGATTAAAAGAAGAGAGATGCTGCGCAACTTCTATACAGGAAATCAAGAGCAGGAAGCAAAAAAACCAATTTTCGAAATGCAATCTACGGATAATAAATTATTAGACAGAATAATGAATGTTATCAATCGAAATTTAAGTAATCCAGAATTAAACGTAGAAATGATAGCCTCTGAAGTTGGTATCAGTCGCGTACATCTGCACCGTAAGCTAAAAGAACTGACGAACCAGAGTACCCGTGATCTGATACGGAATGTGCGTTTAAAGCAAGCCGCGAAACTTTTAGCCAATAGTCACTATAATGTAACGGAGATAACGGATTTAGTTGGATTTTCGAGTACCACCTTATTTTCACGTTCATTTAAAGAACTTTACGGTATGACACCCACAGAATACGCAACGGCACATGCCATAAAAGATAAACCTTCATAACATTCTTCTTTCTCTATGCATCTGTTAACAGTACGTACAAGAAAGCAACACGCTATCACTATTCAACTATAAATTCTCCTTAAAAATAGTCTTGTTGAAATAGATAAAATTACTCTATTTCAAACCAGACTGCTTTATAAAAAAATCAGTCATTTTGTTGAAGGTATTATCATTGAAGGTAATAGGGCCGTGTTGCCCGTTAGGTACGGAAATAAACTCTGCCAATACTCCTTTTTTCTTCAAAGCTTCCGAGAAATAAATACTCTGGCAAATAGGCACCACATTATCTGCATCACCATGAATAACGAGAAATTTAGGATCATATTTATCGATATAAGTCATAGGATTAAGGAGAGACAGCATATCCAAGTTTTCAGCTGGTAGTCCGCCTATTAAAGCAGCTTCAGGTGAATCACCGCCTTTAACCGTATCACAATTTTCCATACGTGTCATATCAATTGGACCAAACCACCCTTTAGCAACGGCTTGCCCATAATCTGGAAAGCCATTTGTTTCATATTGTTAGCAAACCAAGCACTACCATAAATAATAACCACAACTTTATATCTAGATTGTCCGACGACATCAGGCAAATAAATATCAAGTTTGTGCCCCACTACACTATCATTAGCATAGTTGAGATCAATCCATTTCGTTCCCTGCCCGAAAGAAAAGATTGCATGAAACATCATAAAAACAACAAATAAACACTTCTTCATCCCTTTTTATTTTTATAACGTTAACTATCACAGAAATACTGCTAATCTATTCTAAGGCATGACTCTCAAAATAGATTAGAATATAAGCACAAAAGTATAAATTCATTTTCTTTTAAACAGATTCGGAACAAATTCATTCAAGCATCTACGCCAAGTAAGCCATTCATGTGCCGTCCCTTGCGATTCATAGGAAGCAACATTGATACCCATTTCACGAAGAGATTTTACCAAATACGACGTACCCATATTTTCTTCCGTTCCACAACCCAAGAAAAGATAATGTACCTTCTTATTAAAATTATCAGCATCTGTAAATATACCATTAAAAGCCTTTTTCAAATCTAATCCAAAAATTGCGCCACTAAAGCCTCCTATATATGAAAACTTATCAAGATTTGTAAGCGTAATATCAAAAGTTTGTTTACCACCCCAGGAGAGTCCAGCCATCGCGCGATGCTCACTATCAGGATAAGTACGGAAAGTTTTGTCTATCATAGGAATCAGATCGTTTATCATTAGTATAGCAAAAGAAGCTCCATAGAGATTGCGCTCCTCATTGACATCTTTACCTGGACGGGGACGGAAGCCCACTTCTACATCACCGCTCTCCATCACCACGATCATAGGTACGCATTTGTTTGCAGCAATCTGATTATCCATAATGTTGTACATATAACCTTGCGTACTCCAACCAGTCTCATCTTCTCCCATGCCATGTTGTAAATATAGTACCGGATAACGTTTTTTTGCGTTTTTTTCATACTCAGCAGGAGTATAGACCACACAACGTCGGAATCGCTTTTGAGTTTTAGAGAAATAGGTACAAGTACGTACTTGACCATGAGGCACATCTTGTGCACGGTAATAATCGCCTTCCTTTCCTTCAGGCACTTCTATACCACTTGCCATACGGCTACAGCCAAAATAAGTACAACTCATAGGATCAGTAACAGAGAGTCCGTCTACCACTAAAAAATAATAATGAAAGCCAACAACCAGCGGATCTGTTTGAGCTGTCCACCACCCACTCTCATCTTTGAACATTTCATATTTCTTGCCACAGATATCTACCTGAAGACGTCTTACATTAGGAGAATAAATACGAAAGTAAGCACGGTTATTCTTATCCAATCTAGGAAAACTACAACCATGCATATTGGAAGGCGCTGGAATTGTACTATTTACAATTGCTTCTAACGTGGGAACATTTACTTCTTCCAATTTAAGCATCTGCATTGCATAGCGATGTCCCAAAATACGATAACCGGACGCATCAAAATGTAAATGATCCGAAGCACAACTCAATCCACTAGACGGAATAACATAACTATCCTTAACTACCTGTGGTAAAGTTGCAATAATAGGATTCATACTTGCACACCTACCGCCATGATCTGCATTAACTAATTCACCAGCTAACAATGGTACATCCTCAGCTTTTAAATTCAAATCAGCCAGCAGACTATCATACACACTCTTCACTTTTTCCGGCCATTCTTTTTCACCAGTATTCGACTCACCCTGATGCAACAAAATACCCTTTATGACCCCGCTCTTCTGAGCTATTTTTGCCATTTCCACCAAACGGCCATATGGATCGTTATCGTACTCTTTCAACATTTCGGTCATCCAACTGGGTGCAGTTTTAATGTAGTCCGCGCATTTGTCTTTCTGAAACAATTCGATTTTACAACCACCTACAGCAACAACAACTACCCCTAATCGAACATTTTGGGGAAGATTTTCTATCATTGTTCGTCCAAAATAATCAACAGGGGTAAGTCCTGTACCTTTGCGGCACAATGGAGCGCGAGCCGGATACCACTTTCCTTTCACTCTACCCACTTCGCCATTATCCACAGCAGACAGTACTAAAAAACGCGGATTTACCACAGTGTCTTGTGCTTCATACTTAGCATTCCCTTCCATATTTGATTGTCCCAAACACAAATAAATATGAAAATTCGTATCTTGAGCAGATACAGTTACATTAAAAAGAAGCAAGCATAGCAATACAAAGCCAAAAGATAATAATTTTTTCATGCTAATATGATTTATTTGCGATTATAATTCTCCACTACACTATAAACTGAATTCTAACCAAACTTTTTATCTATCCTTTTCTTATCATTGTAAACCGAATTATAAACAAAGTTAATATAAAAAAGAATCTTTCTATATTATTTAGTAAATTTCCACCAATCAAAATTAAATAATTTACAACCTTTTCTTCCTCTAAAAACAAGATACACATCATGTACTCCTGCCACCGACTCCTGCACATTCGTTTTTAATCTCTTCCAACGTTCCCATCCTCCTGTATGAGTCACTGCAATATTTGCAATCACTACACCCTCAATACTATCTATACGAACTTCAATCATACCACCACGAAGAGCACTGGCAACTGCAACGTAAAAGGCTTTGGGAGATTGTTTACCAAAATCCAGCTCACGGACTTTAATATAGTCACCATCATGGATTTCAGAAATATACACACCAGTTTTGGCATTTGGTTCAGATTTTACTCCTTGTGAAAAAGCAAAGGTTTCCGCTTCTACCCGACGATAAGGATTAAGCACCCCCACCGGCCCAACACCTTCTTTTGTGGGATTAATTATAGGAAATGTGCCATCTTTATTATAGTTGAACTGCTCTACTGCCACACTACGGCAAAAGCCACCTCCACCAGGCAACTTACCTGTGTGATAGAAAAAATACGAGTTACCTTTATAATCTACCACTCCACAATGATTAGTAAACGAACCTATATCTTGCAACGGCATGATTTCACCCATATATTTCCATGATTCGACAGGGTTATCACTCATGGAATAAGCAATATGTTCAGGCACTCCGCCAGCTGCGTAAAGTAAATAATATTTCCTACCACGTTTGTAAAACCACGGACCTTCCACATAAGTATCCATGTATTTTATATCCCTCTGACGTTCTTTCGGATTAGGAGCACCAAAACCCTCCACCGTCTGTTTTATTATACTGACCTTCCCTTTCAGAGAAATCATATCTTCATTTAATTCGGCATAAAACAATTCAGGATTACCCCAATAGAGATAGGCTTGCCCTCCGTCATCAATGAATACAGTAGGATCAATATATGCCCATTCGCCATCGCAAAGCGGTTTGCCAATAGCATCCTTGAACGGTCCAATAGGACTGTCACCTACTGCCACCCCAATAGCCATAGTATTCGTCAATTTAGAATGTGCACAAACATACCAATAGAATTTACCATGCCGTTCAATGCACTGTCCTGCCCATGCACGATCATCTGCCCATGCAAATGATTCTAAAGCGAGTGGCGAACCATGGTCTGTCCAATTTACCATATCCTTTGTGGAATAAACCCGCCACTCGTTCATCCAAAAAAAATCCGCTTTATCCTCATCATGTCCGGTATAAACGTATAAAATACCATCATACACCACCGGTGCAGGATCAGAAGTATACCAAGTTTGAATAATAGGATTTTGAGCAGACAATTTATATACTAAGCCTACAAAAAGCAGAGTAATCACTGCTAGCTTTTTCATTTTCTTTTTCATATAGTCATTCACAGTTTTATCTCCTTCAAATCTTCACTAAAAATAAATAAACCAGCTTCACCTTTTTCATGGTTCACAACTCTTTTATATTCAATAGGCATACTGGAAGGTTTCTCTTTTGAGCTCCTGCACGTTCTTCACAGAACATGCAGGATAAATCATTATTACTAATGCACAAATTATCGTACTCCCTCAAAATAAGGGAACGATATTTCTTACTATTTTATTTATCTCTATCTAACTTGAGTGGTTCTTTCAATAATTTCTTCACAAATTCCTTTGGTTGATATTTACGATTAAAAAGTAGTGCGTAATCCTTACGTCCTCTTACAGGAAATCCATTTTTCCAAGAATCACCATCACTCACTCCCCACGCAGTTATCCTACTAATAACATTAGAATACTTAATAAAAAGATTCATATAATCTGCCATTTTTGAATTCCAACGTTTTGATACACTATCAGGTAAAAAATCAGGATATGGATTTAAGACCTTCTTGTAAGCCAACGTATCGGAGATATTAGCAGTATGATTAACGGCAGGCAACGCACTCATATCCCATTCTGTAATCATCACATTGACACCCGTAGAAGCATAGGCAAGAATACTCTGTTCAAAATCTTTCAAAATAGGATAGTCCATACCTAAATGCCCTTGCATTCCTACAGCATCTATTCGCAAGCCTTTTGTTTTCATCTCATTCACTAACTTCACTACAGCATTCCGCTTTCCTGTTGCATGCATATTATAATCATTATAATATAATTCTGCGTCCGGATCAGCTTCATGAGCATATTGAAAAGCCAATGGGATAAAATCTTCACCTAAAATTTCATAAAACCGGCTTCTACGGTAAGAACCATCTTCCATTATGGCTTCATTTACTACATCCCAACCTTTAACGCGACCTTTATAACGACCAACAATAGTGTAAATATGATTTTTCATGCGCGTTTTTAGAATTTCTGGTGATACATTCTCACCATTCTTGTCCACACAGAACCAAAGGGCTAATTGCGAATGCCATATTAAACAATGCCCAATGATAAACATGTTATTATCTTCGCCGAACTTTACAAACTTATCAGCTAATCTAAAATCATATCTATTTTCCTCTGGATGAATAGCCTGACATTTCATACAATTCTCTGCAACAACAGAATTAAAATGCCTCTTAATAATCTTCACTGCATTTGTATCACAACCTGTAATTTGTGCTGAATTTAATGCCACTCCTATTAGAAATTTGCTACTAAGAACAGACTTTAAAGTAGGTTCTTCTAACAAAAGTGGTTTAGCAGCATATACACATAATGCCGCACACACAAATATAATTACCAAAATTCTTTTATTCTTCATATTAACCAATATTCTATTACACTTACTAAATATATTTTCACTATCTATAATTATGAGGCATAGTATTACAAGGCATTGATACAAACATATAATACACAAATTAGAAAATATTGAATAGTAGAATACTTCATATACTCTACTATTCAATAAGCTAACTTAATTAACCATATTACTTTCCCGCCAAACCATCTGCAAAACCTGCATACGTATGCTTGCGATTGTAGTTTAAATTCCAGAGGCCAATAGGTTGTCCTTTTCTCCATGAAGAATCCGTCGGACTATCTGTTGCTGCCCACTGTGTAATGCCGTAACGTTGCTCAACTGGTATGATCTCAAAATATTTTTCAATAATGAATTTATAAAACTCAGCCATAGCTTTATGCTGCTCTTCCGTTACATTTTCAGTAAGCACACTATTGCCTCCATCATCAACCAAGCCCATATCCAACTCGGAAATCTTAACCAATTTTCCCGTCGCAGCCAGTAATTCAAACATTTCTACAATAGCGTTTTCCGTGCTTTGTTGAGTAGTAGGATTCATATAGTAAGAAACATGCATCTGCGTACCTATACCGTCAATCTTAGTCACACCGTCAGCTTCCCATTTTTCAATCCACTTAATCAAGCTTTTCAACTTTTTATTACCATCCCAATCAGACTCCAAATTATAGTCATTGATAAACAATTTTAATTCAGATGAATTGCCTCCATATTCAGCAAAGTACCTACGAGCCAACCTAACAGCGGTACGAACATAGTCTTCATCTCCTAAGTAATCTTGCCAGTAAAAGTTATTTTGCGCATCATTCTCAGAAACAGTACCCTGAGTCACGGATTGTAATTCATAATAACCGTCACCATTTACGTCTTTGCCAGAAATAGGCTCATTCACTACATCCCATGCCGTGACGTAACCGTTACAAGCCTCCATCATGCCGGAAATCCATTTATCCATTGCCCAGGTGAGAGTATCTTCCTTCTCCTCAGGAGTCAGAGGTATACTATTACTTGATTTCTGCCAATAAATAGCAAGATCATCAATATAAATAGTTCCAACGTATTTGCCATAATTAAAGAGGAAGCGAGTAGTAGCATCACCAGTACAATTTGTAGATACTGTGATTTCCTGCCACTCTGTTGTTACTGGTATGGAAGGAAAATCTCCACGTCCGGCATAACCCTCTGGCTTTTGAAATGACGCTCCAATAGAACCATTTACGTTACCTTTAATTTTCATTTTCAGGAAATAAGTGGTCCCTTCAGTCAATGCACCTGAAAAATCGTAACCTGCCTGCGCTTCCCACGAATTAACCTCAGATGGATTTGTCATTTCAAATACCCCATTCACAACTTGGCGAGTAGAACCATTTCCCCATCCCATCATAGCAGTACCACTAGAGAAGTCATCTTGAACTACATATACATCAGTTAATACTGTTGCACTTTCCATTACCTTCTCTATATCGAAAGAGTAACCATGCCAACTGGGTTTACTCCAATAAGATAAATCATCTTCACCAAAAGAACCATTAGCAATCAAATTATTATCAGAGCCAGTAGCTGTCAATGTTACATCATCAAAATATAAATCTCCTCCAAACAGTCCAAAAGAGAACACAAGTTTCTGTATAGGAATATTCGGTATAAATGTAATAGAAGACGTACTCCATTGCTCTCCTGCAGTAAAGCTAGATAAATACTGTACTTGGGAACCATCAGCGGTGTTAGGCCAAAAAGGTATCTCCGTAGCTGAAGAACCTTTAATTCGCATACTTATCGTATATTCCTGACCAATAGTCAATGGTTCCGACAACATATAAAATATCTGCCAATCCCAAACATTGGATTGCGGAGCAGAGGTTTTCATATGTAAAGCTGGATCTGCAGAATCAGGGTTTGGCTCAACAGTTTTGTCAGCAATCAAACCATTTAAATACTTATTATTCTGCTGTGAATGCCATGCTAGTGTATGCCCATAAATAGTTAGTCCCGCTCCCTTGGCTGCATCAACAAACTTTGTCACTTGAGAAAAATCCATTGAACCATCATCAGCCACACACGAACTATACTTCATTGCATTTCCTGCTGTCATCTCATCAAAATTAGAATTTGCCAAGCTATATACTAACCCTTTTTCCAAAAAGTCACTTACAGAAACTCCCATTCCTAACTTAAAGTTAGGATTTACATTACGATCCACATATGTTTTTAATGCATCATAAGTATTAAGATACTCGTACTGAGCCAGGTTTTGAGGCTTTTCAGTCACATATTTGGCAAACTTATCATCGGCACAAGCAGCTAATACGAGAATCGATAAAATTACCAATACAATCTTTCTATTGTTTTTCATATTCATTTCAGATTTAATGTTATTCTTTATATGTCGGAATAAACTCTTCCAATGCAACTCCACGACGCTGCCAAACAAGAGTGTCTTTCGTTTCATACTGTTTCACACCGAAATCTATCTTATATTCTAAGTAAAGGCCATCACGATCTTTATTGCCCCAAGCCTTTTTTTCTGATTTATCTACATACTTTCCACTACCATTTGCTATATAATCTGCTGTACCAGACGAGATCGTACATTCATCATTGTCATTGAATGTAAGAATTAGGTCACAAGTCAACGTTTCGCCACTTGCAAGACTTGTACTGACAGGGAAAATAACAGAATTTAAGGAACGAGTTATAGTCCCACAAACCTCATCTTTTTCCACAGATTCTTTATGACGGGTATTTGTAGTAGTCAATCCATTCTCTGTAATTTTATCAATGCCACGACGCAAATAGTAAGCATGATATTTATTAATATATTTCACACAATAAAGAACATAATCCATTGGCTTCACACTCCAATAGTCTGAATTTGTCCTCTGGGGAGCATCTCCGTCAATCAGTGGAGTACCAGTTAAGATGCGATCAGCACCTGTCATATCTGTTATGATCAAAGGTATGACATACGTATTCCGCAAAGCAGCCGGGTCAGCAAAAAAAGCATCAGAGAGCTGTACTTCAACGCCTCCTTGTACATCACCTCCATAAGAAATTTTATTCCCAGCCAACGAATAATAGTCAGAAGGCATTGGCTGTACCGAAGTTCCATCTTCAAAGTAAAGGTGCTCACAAAGTGTATTGTCCACTTTGATGCCGACATTTACATTAGCCCCATTATATGAACCTCCCATTGTAGCATAAATCTTGCATTTATGCTGATTGTCAAGTGTCGTGTCATACTCATCTTCACCCAGTACAATAGTACGTACTGGATACTGATATGCAAAATAGACAGAAGTGCCACCTTCATAATCAGAGAATGATATATCTTGATTTTTACAGGAAGACATCAATAGAAGCACGACTCCTACAGATAATATGAATAACAACTTAAATAATTTCATATTTTTTGTTTTTTACATTTTATAATAAGTTTACCAACCTTTATTCTGTTGCAGGTTACTCCATTTCAACATTTCGCTGTAAGGTATAGGACCGTAATACATATAATCTTTATAATTACGTACTTCTATACTAGACATTTCCGCATACTTCAATGTACCATCTGCGTTTTTACTAATTTGCATGCCACGAGCTGTTTCATTTAGTTTGCTCAAATCAACTTTCCACCGTCGCAAATCCCAAAAGCGAAAATTCTCGAAACAAAGTTCTAAACGGCGTTCGTTACGTATGAGTTCACGCATTTTAGCAACGTCACCCTTCACAGACTCCAGATAAGGATCACCATTATCCACACCAATCCCGGCACGCTGGCGTATAGCCTTAATAACATCATAAGCACTATAAGTGTGAGAGCCTTTGCCTGTAGGTCCCCAAGCCTCATTGGCAGACTCTGCATAATCTAAAAAAATTTCCGTATAACGAATACGGGCAACATAATGTTTCTGTGTTGTTGAACTCTGCGGGTTAAGATTGACATCTGAACGTAACAATTTACGCATATAATACCCTGTACGAGTCGATTTACTACCTTCTTTATTAATCACATCACTGTTAGTACCATATGTTCCAGTAATTATTTCACTACTACTAGTCCCCATTTTACTTCCATTCAACACAATATAGCTTCCTAATCTCGGATCACGTCCCGTATATGGATCATTAGCATTATACTCACTTGCACTTTCGGTAATAGGATATCCATTTGCCATAGGGAAAGCATCAACTAAATTCTGTGTAGGATTAACTCGACCATTTCCATATATAGAAGGAGGATAATTATCTGATTCCCAGTCATTTGAATCACTCATATTTCCACGCCAAATAATTTCAGCAGGATTTTCTCCAGCAGTTAAGTTACCAATCTCAGTTGTATTAGTAAACCATTTCCAGCCGTCAGAGTCCATACCAGACACTCCACCTATACGATCAAGTACTATGGCTGCATCATCAGCAGCCTGTTCCCAAGTTACACCGGAAGCATCATTATAAGCTGGACTAGCGGCTAATAACGCAACCTGTGCTCGAAGCGCTTCTGTCACACGTCCGTCAATTTTACCCTTCATATGATCGCCAAAAGCCCGATTATATCCTGCCATTGTAGCTCCCAAAGCTTGATATTTAGCAGGAATTTCCTCATCAGACGCTACATCACCGCAAGTATAAGGTAATAGCTCTAATGCTTTCTCAATATCATCCATAATTTGTTCTACACATTTTTGATATGTATCACGCAGTTGATTGAAATCAGAAGTTGCATCTTCTGAGGTAAGATGAATTGGTACTCCTAATAATGTCCCATCAGCAGTCCGCCCACCATGAGCCCGCAACAAATAGTACATATGCAAAGCACGTAACGCATAACATTCTCCTTTAAAGTGATCATTGAACATTGTACGAAGAGGCTCTTCACTTGCCCAAACAACTTTATCGCAACTCTCAAGAACTATGTTTATATACTGAATAGCATTATAACGCCCCTGCCACTGGGATAACGGATCGTTATCAGCCGTCCATGCACCAGTAGCCATCTTCAGATAGGAATTATCATTCTCATTTGTCACAGCATCATCCGTAGCCAAATCACTGCTTGGCATAGACTGATAGGGAAGTAAAATATATGCATTTGCTAAGAAACCTTGCGCATAACTTGGCTCTTCGTACATAGACTCAATATCACGAATGTTTTCAGGAGCTGGCTTAAACAAGTCATCACAAGCTGTCAACAACGGGACAAAAACCAATAACTTGAATATTATCTTTTTCATATGTTTCATTTCTTTAATTACAGGTTTAGAAAGTTACTTTCACACCAAGATTATAAAAACGAGTTTGTGGGGCCGATCCGATACTCATTTCCAAAATTTCACGTTCTTTCGCTATTGTCAACAAATTAGATCCACTAGCATAAATAGAAAGAGCATTTATAGGAGTCTTCTTAAGCATCTTAGCCGGGAAATCGTAAGTCAATTGCACTTTAGCTAAATTAAACTGATCGGTCGAATATATCCAGAAATCAGAATTTGTAAAGTTATTTACCCCACTTTCCGTAGTCAGTCGGGGATAAGTAGCCGTTGCAGCTGTTTCAGGTGTCCAACGCCTACGTACTTCTTTAGAATATTTATCTTCACCAGAAATCCACCAATAATTTGTATCATCAGCATCGTTTTTGATAGCTTTTGCCCCAAATCCGCCTGTACCCAAGACAAAAAGAGTAAACCCTTTATACTTTGCAGTTAGGCTTAAGCCTAATGTAAGTGGGCTGCCATACCATCCCCCACGTCCTAAATAGACCTGATCTTTAGAATCAATAATATTATCACCATTTTGATCTTTATACTTCAAATCGCCCGGTTTGATGGTTCCTCCCAGTTTCTGTTCCGGAGAATTTGCCACGTCTTCATCGTCTGCAAAGAAGCCTAAACATTCATATCCCCATATACCATCAATGGCTTTCCCTTGACGATATTGATATGCATCTGCATATCCACTATCATCACGCTTAGTAGCTTTTGTTGTGTAATAAGTGCCACTGATACCAGCTGAAAAATCCACCTGACCGAAGTGCTTGTTATAGTTTAATGCAAAGTCGAAACCAACACGCTTATCATTATCATAATTCAAATAAGGAAGAAATGTGGCATCTGGCCAATAAGTGAAAAAATAATTCGGGAACAAATTATTCGGAGTGATAATTTTTCCTTCAATAGAATTGATAAAGAAGGAAGCATCAGCCGTCAACATTCTATTCCAAAGAGATGTTTTTACATTGGCAGAGAACTCTTTTCGCTTCAAAAAAGTCAAATTCAAATTTTCACCTCTCTTAGAATTTGTAGCATGAATGGACTGACCATCATACCATCCCCACCATGAGCCATCAGACTGATTAAAAGCCCCTGCATACATATAATAATCATCAATACCTAAATCTGTATATAAGACACTTCCACTAACACTTAACATCAATTCATCGAAAGCAGAGCCTTTCATGAAATTCTCCTTTGCCAGATTCCAGCCTAAACTAACAGAAGGGGAGAATGCCTGGCGATGCCCTTCCGCCAACTTAGCTGAATGGATAGCCGAGCCACTGAAATCAACATAATATTTCCGGGCATAATTATAAGAAGCTTGCAAGCCCAAATTTACATTACTTGTGCGATGATACTCGCCCGATTTAGTTTGTTGGTATCCATTAGCCACAAAAATAGCACTCACATTATGATTTTTATTAAATGTACGATTATAGTCAAAGTGTGCGTTGAATGCCATAGTTTGGTTACTAGCACTTCCCGAAATATTCTGCACACCGGATTTTTTGTCATTAGTATCACTTTTTTTCAAAGCAACAATGACATCCTGCCCATTATAATTTGACCAGGTAGGAATGTAAGTGGCATATTCGTTATCATAAGAAGTATTATAAGAAGTAGCATAATCCACAGCAAATTGTGTATGGAAAGAGAGTCCTTTCAGCATCTTATTTAAGTCAATATTAATCCCAGCATCAAATTGAAACTGACGACTAGTATACTTGGTTTTTCCTGCAGCATAATAATCGGCAAATACATTCGTTAAATCCTCTTGCGTGCCTGCGAAGAAATACTTACCGTCAATAATATTATTGGAGTTAGCTACCAAGTCCAAAGCAGCTGTAGCATTAGGATCAATAGAACTTAAGGGAATTAATGGAGAAACTCGATTCGGACGAAAAGTAGAAGCCAACTTCCAATAATCATCACCAGCCGAAGCCTTTGAATTATAAAATGAAACATTGCCATCAACATAGGCTGTAATAAAATCATTCAATTTTAAATCGACATTGCCGCGCACATTGAAACGATCTGAGCGAGTTTTCTTCGCTTCGCCAAAATTCAATGGGCTACCAACATTGTAATAACTAACATTGGTATAAAAACGAGCACGGTCGCTCCCCCCAGAAATCTCAGCTGTTATATCCGAGCGATTATACATTTTCTTTATATAATCAGAAGAATAGAAATCCACATTTGGATAACGGTAAGGAGCTACTCCCGAACCGGAATTATAAATACTTTCAGCACTATATTTCGAACCTAATCCGTCATTAGTAAGTGCTTCGTTGTAAAGTGTCATGTACTCAGAAGAACTAAGATATTCCGGATAGGCCTTTACTACATTCCAGCCAGTATTAGCACGTACATCTACCGTCAATGGGGATATCTTGCCACGCTTGGTTGTCACTAAAATAGCTCCCTTAGCCGCACGACTACCATAAAGTACCACTGCTTGTGCACCTTTAAGAAAAGTGATAGTTTCGATTTCATCCGGCTTTACATTATTTAATTCACGAGGCACACCATCCACCAAAGCCAAATATTCATCCATAGCCCAAAGTGAATTACCATTCCATCCTCCAATGTACCCTTGCATATTGTCTATACTATAAGTATTATAATTTTTTTGAGTTAATGCTTCTACATTAACGACTGACACTCCACCTAGAATATTACTCTTCAATACCTTACGAAAAGCGACTTGCACTTGTTTCTCGCCAATGGTCAATGAGTCTATTTTCTGTTCGCCCAAATCTTGTGCCACTACCGGCATCAATGTCGAAGCAGCAACAACGACAAACAGTAAGAATCTTTTTTGTATATGTTTCATTGTACAATCATTTTTTAATTAGATTTTAGATTACCATCCAGGATTTTGTGCAAATTCCGGATACAAATATACATCGCTGTCAAGTAGCGGAAACCAATAATGCTTCGTGCCAAATACTCTCTTTAAAATGACCTCTTCTCTCCAACCAGCTACGCGTGCATTTCTAGGGTCATTATTTTTATTCTTAAAGAAACTATCGTCTTCCAAGCGAGTAAATTCTTGAGAAGTCTTGGTATTGTACGGATATTCCGTTAAAAGTAGCCAACGCTGCAAGTCGTTAAAGCGAAATCCTTCAAAAGCAAGTTCCACAGCACGTTCACGACGAACCTCATCCATGAATTTTTGCTTATCACCAGTATAAGAAACTGCTACATGCCCTGCTCCACAACGATCACGAAGCGTATTGATAGCCTCTTCCGCTGTTTTTCCAAAATTAGAAGATTTATAAGCTGCTCCGCTGATAGCTGCTCCAGCCTCAGCATACATCAAATAAATATCAGCTAAACGCATATATGGCAAATAAGTATGAAGATTACCTGACCAAATATAGGCCAAGTCATATTTATTAGCTGTATGTGGCGTCAGCTTTTGAGTAAAATACCCTGTACGGCTGGCCTGTGAAATGCTTCTCATTTGCCCTCCCGTATAAAGCGTACAGTATTGCAAAGGAGCATCTACACTCGCCGCATCAATAGTAGTATTTACATACTTAAAACCATCAAATACAATATCATGATAAAAACGTGGGTCACGATCCTTAAATGGCTGACTTGGGTCAAAGCCCGAATTAGGATCATTTAATGGTAATCCATTTGCCATTCCATAGTAATTGACATAATTAGCAGTTGGTTGATGTATTATAACGTCATGTTCTACCAAGCTATTAATTTTGGGTCCCCATAATTTAGTGAAATTCCAGTTACTACCATTAAAATCTTCAGCAGGACCACGAAAAATAGCTTCACATGTACCCGGAACTTTCCATCCTTGTTGATAGGTATAGAAAATATCTGAATAGCAAGTTGAAGCAGAAGAGGATTTCACATGATTATAAATATCATCATATTTAAACTCAGCCAATGCATACTGCGTCTGTCCGCTTTCCACCAGAGCAAGTAACTCACCAAAAGCTTCAGCAGCCTTTTTAGCATAATCTGTATTATAATTATAGGTTTGACTACCTCCCAGCTGTGCACCATGCTCCATTAATGGACTGGCTGCCCACAAATAAACCTTGCCCAGATAGCCTAATGCCATAACCTTATTGAGGCGCATGTCATTCTTACCCAGCGTATTCTTTCCAATAGTTGTTTCGTCCCAATTGATAGGCAACAAATCAGCAGCCTTACGAAAATCTGCAGCACAACGATCTGCACACTCTTGGAAAGAAAGACGAGGTAACGTCAATGACCCTGTAGAAGATAGAACTTCGTCTACATAAGGTAAACCACCAAAAAATTCCATTAATTCTTCATGCCACCATGCACGAAAGAAATAGAGCTGACCTTCAATTATATCCCGTTCTTCCTGAGTAGCTTCTGTCAATTTATCCAAATTGGCAAGACCTAAATTGGCTTTACGAATACAATACCAAGCATGCGGCCACAAGGAATGTTTAAATTTTGCATTACCATCGTCACTCGGATGATAGGTTGCTGTAGGATCACTCCCCGAACGATACAACCAGCATTGTCCATTAGTAGACCAACTTCTGAAATTACCTAAATCAATCTGATGAGTCAAGTGACCATCTCCCAGACCTGTGTTCATAATTTCATCATCTCCCCAATTGAAAGTTGTGCTATAATTATTTTTCTCTTTATCGGGAATACAATTATAGATTTCCTCTATAAATCCCTGAAAATTAGTAAAGTTCTTGAAAGCTTCTTCTTCCGATACAGTAGAATCTGCTTCTTTGTCTAAATAATCGGTACATGAGATAGAACTTAATGACAAACATATTGAAACAGTACCGTATATAAGAATTTTATATATTTCTTTCATCGTTATTCTGTTATAAAGTGAATTTAATACCAAAGTTCACACGTTTCACTGTAGGATAAGCACCTTGGCTACCTGAACCTGCAAAATTAGATTCACGGTCATCCGGCATGCGCGACCATACCCATAAATTATTACCACTGACAAAAAACTTCAAGTTGGAAATCCCCATACGTCTTGTCCAACTATTATTGAAAGTATAAGCTACCTCGGCATTCTTCAAACGGATATAAGAACCATCAAATAAATATTGAGTACCCTTGCTATAAGATGAATTTGGTGTACTCAACCAACGGGGAGTCACTACATCAGCGGCATCACCTGCTTCTGACCACCAGGTTCCTATATCATAGACTGTATTCAACTGATTTCCAAAGCTCGTCAATGTAACTTCACGAGTTACATTATTTACACCATAGAACTGGACAAAGCAGCTGAATCCTTTCCATTCAAATCCCAATGTAGCATTATAAGTATTCTGTGGAGTACTTGAATATCCATAAGGCGCTGAGTCATTTGCATCGACTACACCGTCGCCATTAAAATCAACAATATAATAATCACCCGGTAATTTCTGATTATCATTACTATCATGTTTGGGGCTACCATATACTTCATCATAAGTATTCAAATATCCCTTATCTATATAAGCATGATTTTGTCCAATCGCATATCCTGCTTCTTTACGATAACTTGATAACAAAGGTGCATCATCCTTTACTATAATTTTGTTTGCCGCATGTGTCATATTGAAGTTTCCCCATACACGCATCTGATTAGCAAATGTTTTGTTTACACGAAACTCTAATTCATAACCATTTGTATTCACTTTACCCAGATTGGCTGTAACAGCAGACTGACCAAAATAAGAAGGAATTGAGCGGCTACTTCCACCAACCAAAATATCAGTACGTTTATCCCGAAAAACTTCGACACTACCAGCAAATAAACCTTCAAGGAAAGAATAATCAATACCGAAATTGAACTTCTTCACTTTTTCCCAATGCACATCAGGATTGCCAACAGATGATTCACGATACCAAGTATACGGACTTTCACCGCGATTTATATCCAAAGAAGAAGTACCTCCATATGCCCATTGATTCATGTATAGCCAACGTGTACTCACATTATCATCACCTATTTCTCCATAAGAAGCACGAAGTTTCAACATATCCAAAATCTTACGTTCCCTTAAGAATTTCATAAATGGCTCTTCACTAATCATCCAGCCGACAGCACCGGAATTAAAAAAAGCAAAACGATTGTCCGCACTGAATTTCTCAGAACCATTATATGCACCGTTATATTCCACGAAATATCTGTCTGCATAGTTATAAGTACCACGAAACGCCCAATCTTCGCGATAATTAGGAACGATGCTTCCTGTAGCAGTTTCTTGGCGGCTGAACAATCCCATAGCAGTTACACTATGTCTACCAAAATCACGCGCCCAATTTAATTGTAATTGATAATTTAAATTGCGTTGAGTAGACCAGTCTTTTACCGTACCGCCTTCAACATTCCACATGACGCCTTGCATAAAGTCAAACCGATTATTTGCTTCATAGGCTTGCTTATAACTGGCTTCGCCTGTTTCCGGATCTATCCATTTGAGCTGTGCATCATTATAAAGGTCATTAATTCCACGTTTCCATTCCACGAAAGTATTATCCCAAGCAATCATACCGCGAATGTTTAATCCTTTAGTGATAAAACTCAAATCCTGCTCCAAAACAAAATCAGTAGTAATACGTGTCGTAGTTGTTTTCATAGTTCCCCCCAAAGAAATATTCTGAGCTGAGTTTGACACATTTGTACTACCTGGTAAAAAGCCCCAAGAACCGTCACTATATTGCGGAAGAAAGACATCAGGGGCAATATTGTAAGCTCCAGCCCACTGCTGTGCCACTCCCCAATCTGAAGACGAGCTATAAATTGAATTACTATATGGTGTGGTTTGCTGACCATTAGATCCTGCGATGCTCATCTTGAAGAGTGTAGTTCTTGTGATCTGAAAATCCAAATTACTGCGAACATTAACACGATTATAACCATAACCGGAATTATAGTCACGTCCATTATCAAAACTACGGAATAAATCACCTTCATTCACATAATCCATAGAAGCAAAATATCTCACGAACTTTGTGCCACCATTCACATTTACATTAGCATTATAAGACATAGCATAATCTTTAAACAAAGCTTTCTGCCAATCTACATTCGGATAGCGCTCCTGCTGTTCCACTGTAGTCTGATTACGGAAATTATCTATAAAATCCTGTGATTTTACATAATCCCATGAATCAGGGTTCAAACTCAACTCATGTTCTATTGCCGTATTACGCGCCATATAGGCATCATAAGAATCTAATTTATTGGGTAATTTTGAAGGAACCTTCATAACTGCGTTGACTGCCACATTAATCTGAGCTTTACCCTCAACACCACGTTTGGTAGTAATAAGTATAACACCATTAGCACCCTTTACGCCGTATACTGCTGTAGCTGAAGCATCCTTCAAGACTGAAAGACTCTGTACAGAAGCCATATCAACACTACTCATTGGACGTTCTACCCCATCTACAAGTACTAATGGATCACTTCCATTCCAAGAACTTGCACCACGAATCACAATCTGGGGTTCTTCTTCACCCGGCATGCCCGTAGACTGTGTTGTAATGACGCCTGGCAAATTACCAGTCAAAGCCGAACCAATATCTGTAATGCCAGCCGGCACGTTCTAGTACCTTACCGGTAGTTTGAGTAATAGCTCCCACCACCGAAGCTTTCTTCTGCTGCCCATAGCCGACGACGACCACCTCTTCCAACTGTTGGGTATCATCAACCAAAATTACTCTTAAAATACCCTTAGGAGTTACTTTTATCTCCTGTGTTTTCATACCTATAAAAGAGACAACAAGAATTGATCTTACACTAGGTACGGTCAAAACGAAATTACCATCTATATCTGAAATCGTACCTACTGAATTATTACCTTTTAAAACAACCGAAGCTCCAATTACAGTCTCCCCTTTGCTGTCTTCCACTACTCCTTTCACCTTTATTCCCTGCTGAGCCCAAGTTGTCAGGCAACCAAACAACATCAACAGAAAAAGATAAGGAATCTTTTTAATCTGCTTTTTTACATTTTTCATTACTATTAGTTTAAGATTTAAAGAACTATTAAATACTGTTTTTCTTTGTTTCAAAAGGACCTTATTAACTGTCATCAAAAGTGTATCCCATAATATTCTCCAATTAGTTAACATATATTTTTCTGTATTACAAAATTATAAAGAGGGATCATTAACGCCATGCACACATGTAACACAATATAGACCCAGTAAAACATCTTTTTTAGAAGCACTTTTAAAAAGTGACTTTAAGTAACATAAAAAACAAACAAAACACTGTATATCAAATAAGTAACAAAATAAAAATGTTACATAAGTCTGTCACTAAGAATAGAAAATAGCACACTAAACATCACGAAATTCACTTATACAAAACAAAGAAAGCCAGTGCTATTAAAAGTAATGTTACATACAACAAATAGTATGTAACCCATTAAAAAATGCAAATTATGCATACCGGAGTAAAGTGTAAGCCATGACCTATGCAATCTATTTGCAGTTTTAGCTGAGAAATTACATGAATACATAGAAAATGATATGTCTAAAGGTGAACCGAACAGACTGCCAATAATCCATAACTAAAAAAATGGATTCAGAAATTTTAAGCAGATAAAAAAGTCCATCAAATACACCATCCACAAGGTTAAACTGAATAGCAAGCGTGTTATCTGTAACTCTAGAATCAATGCCTATCTAAAGGCAGATATGATAAAACCCAATCAATTATGAACCTTCAGACATATGGCAACATGTTACCGTCTAATAAAAAATTATAATTCAACTTTAGAATATTACCACCAGATAGAAAAAATCCAACTAGAGAATCATAACATACTCTTCCATACAGAAAGTTGTCTAGAAAAATTAGAGCACTTTAATGATGCTCTGCATCACAAGCTACGGAACTGAATGGAAAAGCTATTGTAGAAAGTGGAAGCAGAAAACTATTCATGGAAACATTCAATAAGGACAAAAGTAATCTCATCAAACAGTGTATTGACGAAGAAGATATTCCCCTCATGTTGGACTTAATTGAGTAATATAAATTCTTTAAATCAAATTACAGTTTTTCTGTGTATATATATCATAAAGATTATTTATTTACAAATATCATTAAGCAATAAATATAGAGGAGATAAACCATTATTTAGGAAAATGTTCATAAACAATTTTCCATAAAAGATACGCCTTATTCTTGTATTTCTTCTTTTTTTTTCTTAAATTGACCCAAACTAATATTTACCATAAACAGATAGTTTTGAAAATATCCGTTTTATAAAATAGGAAGAATATATGAAAATTGTTTTTATTGGAACATACCCTCCACGCAAATGCGGGATAGGTATCTTTACTAATCATTTGGTAAAAGCCATTTTATCAAATACAAACAGTAAGAGTATTGCACAAGATTCAATGGTTATCGCTATTAATGAAAAAGATAGTAACATCACTTATCCGGAAGAAGTAAAATACGTCATTCAACAGAACGATCAGTCAGACTACATTGGGGCCGCAAAATTTATCAATTATAGTGATGCAGAGGTTTGTATCCTTGAGCACGAGTTTGGAATATTTGGAGGAGACGATGGAGTATTTATACTTCCACTGCTACATCGTTTGGAAATACCCCTTATTGTAACGTTCCATACCGTATTAAAATCACCCACATATACCCAACGATCTATTGTAGAGGAAATCGGAAAAAAAGCGGCACGAATTGTAGTCATGAGCAAAAAGGCTATTCATTTCTTGACTGATATTTACCAGATTCCACGAGAAAAAATAGTATTAATAGAACATGGAGTACCTGAATTCGAAAAACTACCTCGGAAAGTAGCCAAACAAAAGCATGGACTCTCAGAACGGAAAGTATTACTCACATTCGGGCTATTAAGTAGAAACAAAGGAATAGAGACAGTTATTAATGCGCTTCCTAAAGTAGTGGAGAAACATCCTGATCTGTTATATATTGTATTAGGAGCAACACATCCCAATATCTTAAAACATTCAGGAGAAGAATATCGTAGCTACCTACAACGAATAGTGAAGAAACTCGGGCTAAATGACAATGTCTATTTTAATAAAGAATTTGCCACAGAGGCCACTCTCTTCGAATATTTATACGCTTGTGATATTTACATCACCCCTTACTTAAACGAAGCCCAAATCACAAGCGGTACATTGTCGTATGCCGTAGGAAGCGGATGCGCCGTAATCTCAACTCCCTACTGGCATGCCCAGGAATTATTAGCGCATGGACGCGGCTGCCTCTTCGACTTCAAGAACTCGGACCAGCTTTCCGACATTCTTATTGATTTACTTGAAGATAATAATAAACTCGCGCTCATCCGTGAAAAAGCCATGGCCTATGGTCAAAAAATAAAATGGCCTAAAATAGGAAAACAATACTTGGATTTAGCAGAATATGTAAGCAATAACTGGGATAAGAACGCAGAAAGTGAAAAGGCAGTGATAGATATCCGGATAATGCCTACATATACCTTAGAACACGTGAAAAGATTAACTGATGACACAGGCATTATTCAACATGCCAAATATGGCATCCCCAATTTAAAGAAAGGATATTGTGTAGATGATAATTCCAGAGCTTTGCTCTTAATGGTCATGGCTTACCGACAGAATAAAGACAAAGATGCCTTACAATTAATGCCAATATATCTTAGTTTCATTCATTACATGCAACGCGAGAACGGAGATTTCAGAAATTTTTTAAGTTTCAGTCGGCAATACCTTGACGAATACGGCTCGGAAGACTCTTTCGGAAGAACAATCTGGGCATTAGGTTACTTACTACGTTTTCCACCAAATGATTCTTTCCGACAGATGAGTAAAGACATCTTCGCCTTATCCACCCAACATTTCAGACAACTTACAACTATACGCGGAGCAGCAAATACGATTATCGGAATTTATCATTATCTTAAAAGTGAATCAAACAATGAAAAAATGGTCAAAGATATGAGCAGTTTAGTGCAATTGATTATTTCCAACTATAAAGAGCACAGCACCGCTCATTGGAAATGGTATGAAGATAAGATGACTTATGATAATGCTATTATTCCTTTAGCTCTTTTCTCCGCTTACGAAATATTGAGCGATGAAGAAATACTTCAAGTAGCTAAAGAAACAAGCCTATTTTTGGAAAAGGAAACAATGGCAAAGGGTTTTTTTACCCCCATAGGTAACAAAGGGTGGCTAAGAAAAGAAGAAAGTGCATCTGAGTATGACCAACAATCCATAGATGTGATGGCCATGATTCTATTGCATTATCAAATATTTCAAATAACCCACGAAAAGATATATATAGAAAAGATGTTTAAATGTTATTTGTGGTTTTTGGGCGAAAATACCCTACGCCTTCCTCTCTTCGATCATGAGACACAAGGATGTTGTGATGGATTAGGGCAACAGGGAGTTAACCGAAACCAAGGAGCAGAAAGCACTTTAGCCTATTGGATTTCTCACATAGCTATTCTTTCCGCGCAGGAGAATGAATATTTATATGTAAACGATAATAAAGGATAATAAAATAAGTGCCAACGAAGCCCATCTCTCAATGCTGGACTTCGTGACACACTTTTAAAGCTTAATCAGCTTGCAACTCATCTAGCAGTGCATTGAGATTCACATTTGCAAAGGACGAAGCATAATCACTCATTGCATAAGGAATAATCAGATTTTCGTTATGTATAAATGCACCACACGTATACACCACATTGGGAACATAGCCGGAACGTTCATCCTCATCAGGCAACAAGAGCGGTTCCTTTAACCTTCCTATTACTTTTGACGGATCATCGCGATCCAGCAGACAGGCTCCTAATCCATACTTCCGTACAGGTCCCACTCCATGGGTGATCATCAACCACCCCCGATCCGTCTCTATGGGAGAGCCTCCATTTCCCATCTGCACAAGCTCCCAACAATATTTAGGAGTAGTCAGCAATTGCGCTTCATTCCACAGATAAAGGTTATCAGAATACATCAAATAATTATTAAAGCCGTCTATTCTGCCAAGCATGGCATAACGACCATTAATCTTCCGAGGAAATAAAGCCATATTCTTACCTATGGCATACTTACCATTCAACGGAGAAATTTTAAATTTCAAGAAGTCTTTGGTTTCAATGAGCTTAGGTAAAATAGTAAACCCATCGTATGCTGTATAAGTGCCATAATAAACTTTCTCCCCGCTATCTTTCGTGAAAAGCGTAAAGCGGGCATCTTCTATTCCTTTTTTTTCAAACTGGGAAATAGGAAAGATCACCCGTTCGGAAAGGTCAGTATCCAAGGAGAAACGAAGCTCTGTATGCGAATCTGCTAACCACAAGACTTCTTCAAGTGCTCTCTTTTCCTCACTTGTTAGATTTTCATTGTTAAGTTGAATAGATTTTACCGTTTCTCTTATCTCATCATAGGTAAATTTATCAGAAAGCTCTTTCAAAAAGTCCTCTAGAATGGGCGGTTCGATCTTCATACTTATAAGCTTAGCAATGAAATTTGCCTTTTCATAAATACGGTCTTTTATAGATTCCGCTTCACCAATCTGATCACCGGGCTCAATCATCCGGACTTGATTGTTTGCGTCGATCACAGCCCTACGAAAGACTAAAGAAGAGATGTGCCCCTCCCCCGTAGCTCTTAAACTGACAATATACCTCTTCTCCCCAGGCTGCAACTCACTTTGATCAAAATCTTCCACCACCGAAGGATTAAAAAGAGCAGCAGATTCCAAAGCATATTCCATAGTGAAATAAGAGCCAATTAAAAGTTTTCTCTCCTCAGAAAGAGCTTTACCGTGATTTTTATCCTCCACAATAGGCTTCACTCCTTGATAATTCCTCTTAAAAATGCCGGAAATACTTCGATGCCTTTTCGAAAACTCTCTTTGAATCTGATTTAGCAGACAGACGATTTCCTTTTCTGGTAAATTCAATACATGCTCAATAAGCTTTTCAGCTCGTTCTTGCCCATAAAAAAAATAACGTGCAATAACTCTCTTTTTGTCAGGGAGAATAATTGTTTTTTGCCGTTGAACATTCAACCTCATTATATTAACTCCTTTACTAAATAATACACATAACAAATGGCATTGATTCAAGAGAGGAATATGACCTAATCAGACTTTCTGCAATTCCTGATAGAGCCTCTGTACAGGTAATCCCATTACATTATAATAGCTGCCAATAATACTTTCCACCCCAATGAAACCAATCCATTCTTGTACCCCATAGGCTCCCGCTTTATCTAACGGTTGAAAATTATCGACATAATAGGTAATTTCCTCATCGTTCAGTTGCGAAAAACGCACTTCTGTACGTACAACAAAATCATGCTGCCTTTTCACCGTTGTGAAGCAAACTCCCGTAAAAACTTCATGAGTACGCCCCGACATTTCATGAATCATTCTGGAAGCATCATTCCGATCCTTTGGTTTTCCGAGAACCTCACCATCCAGCCAAACGATGGTATCTGCAGTAATAACTAATTCATCAGGAACCATTGTATCACGGTAGGCGTTTGCCTTTTTTTTAGCTATATAAAGAGGAATATCTCCTCCTTGCAAACACTCAGGATACGATTCATCCACATCAGGCAACGTCCGTACCTCAAACGCAACTCCCAATCCTGCCAAAAGTTCTTTCCGGCGAGGGGAATTACTAGCCAAAATGACTTTATATTTTTTTAAGTTATCTAACATCCGGATTCAAATTACCAGCCAAAAGCATCGTCGGCCATCCAACGGTTTTGCACTTTAAGCACTTGTTCCACCACATCACGTCCACAACCGTATCCACCTTTAGCATAAGAGATATAACAGGAAACGGACTTTACCTCAAAAGCCGCATCCTTTGGACAACAAGGCAATCCACACTCACGCATCACTTCAAGGTCGGGTATATCATCACCCATATACAATATTTCTTCATCCTTCAACCCATAACGTTCACGAAAATCCCGATAATCGTGAATTTTTACGGAAGAACCCAAATAAATATTTTCAGCAGGAATGCCTAAAGCTAAAAAGCGTTTACGCACCGCCTCCGTACGTCCTCCCGTTATAATACCTAACAAAACACCTTGCTTCGCCGCCAGATGAAGAGAGTAACCGTCCTTAATATTAACGGTACGCATCGGTTCACCTTCCGAACTCATCGGTATAACATTGGCACTCAATACTCCATCTACATCAAACAAGAGAGCCTTTATTTTTTTCAAATCATAGTTTATTGTACTCAAAGCCGACTTTTTTTTATTTGTGAAAAATTCGTAAGTTCTAGGATCAAAGGCTATTACCGATGATCCGTTTGCAACTTATGGATGCTTTGGCTGATCTGCCGATAAAGTTCCTGCACTGCCGGTTCATCGGACAGCATCCCAATTTGCTTATTTATAACATTCTCGTCATATCGGACAGCAGGACCGGTTTGCGCAGAGGCAGGTTCCAACTGATGGACCTTATGGGCTGTCTCATCAATGAGAGGTAGCATGACATCAAAAGACATATTATATTTTTTCAATAATTCGGCTGCAAGAGCATACATATGATTTGTGAAATTACATGCAAATACTGCGGCCAAATGCAGACATTTCCGCTGTTCCGAGGTTGCTTCATACACCCGGTCTGATAAAATAGAAGCGATTGTTTTCAACAATACCGTATCCTCGGGAGAGTTGCTCTCAACAAAGAACGGGACAGTACGAAAATCAACTTCACGTTCCTTAGTGAATGTCTGCATGGGATAAAAGACTCCGTAACGGGACACTTTACCCGCCCAAATATCCAAAGGAATGCTCCCAGCCGTATGTACCAACAGGGCATCACCCTTATTTGCCACAATACGCGGAAGTTGCTCTAGAAAAGCATCATCCTTTAATGCTACAATATACAACTGTGCATTGTTCACTACTTTATCCAAATCCGTAGTATAATCTGCTTCTACTACCTGAGCCAAAGTTTTGGCTGCTTCTTCCGTACGACTGAATACCTGTACGATGCGAAAGCCACTATGGTAAAGCACTTTCGCCAGATTTGTCGCAATATTCCCTGCACCGATAAATACAATCGGCGTATCTTGTACACTCCTTTTCATCTTGCAGCTAACCAATATAAAATAATCCCTATCAATAATAATGCTAATGGCAGAAGATAAGTAGACATACTGCCAAGTAAAGTCGTAATCAGACCAAAGTTCAATATGATCCACAACCCTACCAATACCAACCCTACCGACTTGTCACGCTTAAATATCAGGAAGATGACCGCTGTATAAAGTAAAAAATTGTCCCGGTTCATCACCCACGATAAGCCAAGGGTGGAAAAATGCACTAATTTATCAACAAGATAAAGCACACCGAAAACAATTAATGCAAGAGCCGTAGCCTTGTAAGTATCGCGATTATTATTTGCTCTTGTTGCACTCACAATTATTTTCCTCCAAATTTATTAAGATGGATTTTCTCCCACTGTAAATGCTCCTCGCTAAATGGCTTACGTTCCATCCCCTTGTGACCTATAGCGATAATACTGAGCACTTGTAATTGTAATGGGATATCAAGCACTTCCCGCACATATTCATCAGATGGCACACCGGAAGCAGTAAATCGTTCACGTATTTGAATCCAACAACTACCCAATCCCATATCTTCGGCTTGAAGCTGGAGAATTATAGAAGCAATAGAGGCATCCTCAATCCAGACATCGCTCGCCAACGGGTCGGCTGCTACCACAATAGCCAGTGAAGCATTAGCTACGAACTGTGAAGCTTGTGCTTTACTAAACGAAAGCTTCTTTAGTAATTCCTTATCATCTACTACAATAAACTGCCATCCGTTGGAACGTTTTGAAGTAGGCGACATCAAGGCAGCTTTCATAAGTGTAACAACCTGATCCTGCGTCAATTCTTCCTCCGTAAACTTCCGCATACTACGCCGGGTCTTTAGTAATTCACTGAAACTTTCCATATACACAATTTTAAATAAATACGCAAGAGTAAACAATACGATACAATATCGTCAAAATATCATTTACCGCATGCAAATATACAAGATTATTTTCTAAATTTGCAGGCAATGCCTTTGAAACTGACTACATACTATCACGGAATTGATTTACCTGAATTGCCGGGCAACAACACATTCCACTCTCAAGAGTTATTTCGGATATATGAAGCAACTCCGGGTTATATTCCTTTACTCATTGTAGCATCAAAAGAAGGCAAGCCCGTTGGAAAATTATTGGCTACCTTACGTAAAAGCGTTCGTATTTTTCCGCCGGCAATAATCAAACGGTGCGATATATTTGGCACCGGGGAATATTTTAATGAGGAAGATGACAGAGAATATATATTCAGTGAAATGCTTCAACGCCTTACTGACGAAGCTCTCATCAAAAACACATTTCTCATAGAATTCCGTAATCTGGAAAATTCACTTTTCGGCTATAAGGCATTCAAGGAAAATCACTATTTTGCTATCAACTGGTTACGGGTACGTAATTCGCTACACAGCATTGATAAAGTGGAAGAGCGCTTTAGTTCTTCGCGTATCCGCCAAGTGAAAAAAGGACTAAAGAATGGAGCTGAGATACGAGAGGCATGTAACGTAGATGATATAAAAGCTTTTTCCCGCATGTTGCACCACGTTTATTCCTCTAAAGTACGAAGGCATTTTCCGAGTAGGGAATTTTTCCTTCATCTTGAGCAACAAATGATAAAGGAAGGGAAAAGCAAAATATTCATCATTACTTATAAAAACAAGATTATAGGAGGAAGTACATGTATTTATTCCGGTGACAGTGTCTATCTCTGGTTTTCCGGAGGAATGCGTAAGACGTATGCTTTGCAGTATCCGGGCATCCTTGCCGTATGGCAGGCGTTGGTAGATGCAAAACAGCGGGGATACCGGCATCTGGAATTTATGGATGTGGGACTGCCTTTTCGCAAACATGGTTACCGGGAGTTTGTATTGCGATTTGGAGGCAAACAAAGCAGTACGCGCCGATGGTTTCGCTTCCGCTGGACATGGCTAAATAAACTATTAAGCAAAATCTACGAATAAGCTAACCTATAGCATAAAGAAAGAATAGCCAGGTATTATACTTCTCAAAAGGACCAACGCTAAGATTAATTCACAAGATGAACCTTTATTTACTAATAATTTACAATTATAAAATTGTGAATTCCTGATATGTTCATTTATTGCAGATAGATATGACTGCAATAACGAGGTTGTATTAATCATTCCTAATGCTATTTCACATTGACACTCTTCTACAATAGCCTGTAGCATGTCATATACAAAGAAGTAAGAAACGAGTATAACGACTGGATAAAGAAAAGCTATCCTGATAGAAATTTCATTTAAAGATAACATCTTAATAAATGAAAATACAATATACTTAAACAAATATATAAGCTTAGATTTTCCACACGCGCATAAAAGACTTACAGCATTAGATCATGAATCGGGCATGATACGCCACAAAACGAGGCTTCTAAAAAGTTATTAAAACAGAAAATCACTCTTGCTACAGAATGCTATAGCAAGAGTGATTCCTTGTTTTAGAGTCCTACGCTCTATTGAGTATAGAACTTATTGTTAACTTAACGTATTCCTAACAATCAAATATAAACAATAAACTCTATTCGATTTTTCCGGTATTAGTACCAAAATTCAAATAAACTTTCTGTCCGGTCTGACCTTGAACGCGATCTTGGTCACCTCCATTTCCACGATAGGCAATCTGTCCCGAAAGTACAATAAATTCGGTTTTCCACCAGTCGGTAGCTGCTGCTTCGGGATGAACGCAAATGCGCACTTCGCCATCCTTCGCAAATGCAGGAGAAACAAACTCACCATCGGATGCAGTCGGTATAGTGAATAAGTCCTGATCGCCTAATTGCGAATTCCATCCATCATAAGAAGTGTCACCCATCAAATAGACATTCGGTTTTTCGAATGCAACAACTCTATCGGTGCCGATCACAGAAACATAAACCATATACCAGCCGGCATTCGCTACTTTTATATTACCGCCTGAATCAGACAACCCTGCAAGCTGAATGGATGCATCCGAAATAGTGGCATTAAAACCAAAATCATTTCCCCATCCGGCTTGTGGAGCAAATTTCACTTCATCTCCGGCTGAAAAATAATAGATTCCCCAGAATGCACCCTTTGTGCTATTAACAGGAATAAATTGATTCCAGGTTCCTCCCCAGCTATAAGCACTGCCTGTCATGTAAAGTTCTGTAGGAGCACTATTGTCTTTTACGGTAAAACGATAGTTGGTAACATCCAACGTAATCTTAATCTTACCAACCATATCCACTTTAACAGCTTGTGTATTAGTCCATACTATAAAGCTATCACCGGAAGTATCGCCATCCACCGAACTACCAAGAGCCTTATCCCAATTCAAATTATCTCCATCAATGGCCGAAGCCGGGAAGAATTTAAAATACGAACTTCCCGTGTTGTCCAACTCCAGCGTATAAAGGTTTTCTGCATTAGGATCTTTAGTCATCGCAATGGCACCGGCAGCATTCCAACCTTTAAAGTCGCCCACAACATAATAACCGACAGGATCAACAGCAGGAGTTGCGCCCGGTGTCAAGTTGATTGTCACGTCATTTCCCGAAAGTTGAATGCCCTGTCCGGAAGAAGTCGTAGCAGATGCTTTGATTGCAATCTTTAATTCGCGGCTTACACTGGCGCGACTCTTATAAGCCAACTGAGTTACACTATCCAGTTGAGCCAATGCAACCTTTATACTATTTCCACCCTCAACAACGTATGGAACGGTATAATTATCATTCAGCGTCAAAGAGTTAAATGAGATTGTACTACCTTCCTCAGCCGTAGTTGAACTTAGCCGGGCTATTTCAACAGAATCCGTTGTAGCCTCATCTATTACAATATTGGCATCTTGCCCTGCCGCATAAGTTGCAGTCAGTTGCCCCACTGCATCTTCCGGGGCATTGGACTGGGGGTCAGCCCAGTCCTTAAAATCTTCGTTGCAAGCAGAGAATCCCATCATTGTCAGAAATAACCCTGCATATATTAAATGTTTTCTCATAATGAGTCGTTCTTTTAAAGGTTAATTATTTCATCTCTCCTGTTCCAGCAGTGAAATTCAATTGTATCACATTCCCGGTCGCCCCTTGTATCGAATAGTCGGAACCTTTGTCTGCATTCCAGCTATCGTTTATAGCTTCATTCTCACGATAGAAGATCTCACCTTTATAAAGAGTGAATTCTGTTCTCCACCAATCAACATCTGTCTTCACACACATACGAGCCTCACCACTTGCCGTCATTGCAGGAGAAACAAAACTTCCATCCTTTGTTCCGGGAACAGTGAACTTCCACTCATCTGTGTAAGCCCACGAACCACCGGTAGTAGCACCAAACAAATAAACGTCACCCGGATAGAACGTCATGGCAAATGCATAATCATCATTCTTAACCGTAGCTTTGATATAAACAACATACCAACCGGCATTCGCCACTTTTATATTGTCGTCACCTGCTACTCCGGCGTTCGCGTTATCAGTAATGGTCAAACGATTATCAGTCACCCCTATATATTCATTCTCTTTAGTACCGAATTTGAATTCAGAGTTTGCATCAAAGTAAATCATAGTCCAGAACTGTCCATCCAATCCGGTAACTGCGACCATTGGCTTCCATACACTCCAATTGTCAAGCATAGATCCAACAACAAGCAATGTCTTAGGAGGAGCTAATGAACTGGCTTCTTTAGAGCCTAATACTTTTGGCAAGTTTATTACATTAGAGTAGCATACCCCTCTTTCGCTATCTGTGATGGCAGCTTTCAACCGCACATACACACTGATTGGCTCGGTAGGAAAAGCAACGGTCTCGCCATTTGCAGCGGTCCACAAATCCAAGAGGACGCTGTTAAACTCGGAAGCATTCACATTCATTTTTGCAGTGGTATAAGTACTTTCAAGTCCCACGTAATTAGCATTGGTATCGTCCGTGGCGTCTTTAAAGTCAGCTTCCAAAGAAACTTGCACCGCATAAGTGGTGGATGCGGGAAAACCGTAATCGGGCTGCGAACAAGCCAATTCCAGTGTCGTGGCATTTTTCAGGTCATACACATTATTGGCGGCATACGCAGGCGTATTGAGCGCAAATGTGTCAGGCTCATTTAAAACGGGATTACTGCCGTTATCCGTATCGCAAGCAGTAAACATGGACAATACGAACAAGACGGCTAATAAGATATTGAATATATTCTTCATAACGATATTCTTTTATAAAATGGTTAACGACTGATTAATAGCCCTGAGTCTGTGACATGTTCTCATTATTATTCAAATCCGATACAGGGATGGGATAAACATTATAGAATGATGCGACACTCGTACCATTTGCCACTCCGCCTTTCCAGTCCCAGAGATATTTACTGGTAGTAAACATGCCAAAGCGAACCAAATCGGAACGACGGCGTCCTTCCAAATAGAATTCACGTCCCCATTCATCGATAAGCTCCTGTTCGGTAACTGTTTGCACCATTCTTGTACAATGGGCGCGTTTGCGAAGCTCGTTGATATCACTTGTTGCATCCTTTCCCTGACGGAACAGAGCTTCGGCACGAGTTAGATAAGCCTCGGCCAAACGAAACAAAGGAATATCCGTGTCGGGAAATTCGGTATGGCTGGTAGGCTGCCCATCGGAACGGATATTCTGCCATTTTACAATAGACAATCCGTCGTTAAATCCGGTTATGGCATCCGTTTGCAGTTTTCTTTTTCCACCGCCTATTCCGGAATAGAACATGGCACGATCGTCTCCGGCGGCCGTAATCAAATCGGATGTCCGAACTCCATACTGTGCATCGAAAGCATCGATTTTATCATCAGTATCAATATCCGATTTAGCCGGTACAGTTACATCCGAAGGTAACATCGGGACATTGGACAGATCAGGAAAGAATTTCTGTACCATCGCAGCACGGGCAAAAATACAAGACCATCCGTTTGTAGTCCCCATACGAGGCATTCCGGTAGTACGTGTACTGCAAACCAAATAAGTGGATCCGCCGTAATTACGGGTTTTCACGCCATCCTGACGGATTGGAAAGATAATTTCCTGCATGGCTTCGGCGTTTTCATCGTTATCCGCCATAAACAGCAACCGGTAATCCGGACACAATTCATAGCCCGAATCAATCACTTTGGTGGAGTAAGTCTCGGCATTTGCATAATCAGGTGTCCCCGTATATACCCCGGCATTCAGATACAGACGTGCACGAAGTAACCAGTTTGCCACCTTGTCCGCACGACCGAACGGAGCCTGACGGGGATCATACATGTCATTTTCTATGGCAGCCAGTTCATCCTGAATATACGTATAAAGTTCCGTACCCTTCTTTTCAACCGGGAGGTCATTATTAAAGTGTTCCTTAAACGGAGCCTTCCCAAACAGATCAAGGAAATACCAATAATGTAAAGCACGCAAGAAACGTATTTCGGCGCGCTGACGCAAAGTTTCCGCATCCGTATTACCTTCCGTTTGATCTAAGAAGAAATTATATTGCGTAATGTCGTAGCCTAAACGGACGTAAGTCCATTCGGTACGCTGACTGGATGAATTCCAACCGATTTTGGTAAACTGGGGAATATCCACATTATCCTGCCATGCCCATACACATTCGTCGGTAGGGAGTTCATTACAATTAAAAGTAGTACGGTAAAAACCGGATTCACCTTCATCCTGTCCATCCAGGTCGGGAGAACCGGCAATGCCCTTCTGTCCGGTAACTCCAAGCATGGCATATCCCTTTACAAAGACTTCATCCTGATTGAATGACGGGCTTGTTTGAGGATCAATCGGACTAATATCCAAATCGTTCACACACGAAGTCACTCCCAAAGCGGCGGTAGCAATCAGTGCAGCGGAAAATATATGTTTTATAGTTCTTGTTTTCATGATAAATTCATTTTTATAATATTTAGAATTGCAGGCTCAAACCTAATAAGAAAGTCATAGCCCTGGGGTATGGGTTCTTATCGACGCCACTCTTCACCTCCGGATCAAGACCTTTGTATTTGCTGATGATAAACGGATTCTGTACCGTGGCATAGATACGCCCGTCGAAACCTTTATAAGTCGGAGTCTTCCAGAAATTCTGGAAAGAATAGCCTAACGTAATATTATCACAACGCAAGAATGAGGCGTTACGTACAAAATAATCACTCATATAGTAATCACCCTTTCCGGTAAATCCGAGTGCGAGAGCTTCTACAGGTATGTTGGAATATGCATTATTGGAATACAATCCCGAAGTGCTGACATTGGCTTTACTGCTTAAGAAATCATAATATACATAGTTGTTCAGGCTTGCACGCAGAGAGAAGCTGAAGTCGAAGTTCTTATATAGCATCTTTGAAGTAAGCCCCATCAACACATCACCGGCAGGTTTCTTATAGACATATTTATCCGAGCTATTAATTATGCCATCTCCATTACGGTCAACAAACATGTTTTCAATAGGCTTGCCATTCACATCGTACACTTGTTGGTAAACGTAAAAAGAATTAGCCGCATAGCCAACCTTGTTAACCTGAACCTTCGTATTAACACCTCTGGAAATAGCATCCCCGGTTTCAACATAATAATCAGCATCATTACCACCGGTCAACTTCGTGATTTCATTATGGTTCCATGTAACATTGTAACCCAAATCCCACGTGAAATCATGGGTAACAATCGGTTTGGCGTTAATAGAAAATTCGACACCCGTATTTTTTAAGGAACCGATATTCTGCATCATTTGTGCATTGAAATTAGTCCCCACCGGTATCTTAACACTATTCAGCAAATCATCCGTTTTGCGGTAATAACCATCAATCGCTCCATTAATCCGCCCATTCAGGAAACCAAAATCCAAACCGGCATTCCAGGTAGTCGTCTTTTCCCACTTTAATTCTTCGTTAAAGGCTTTCGGACGTGAAGTTGAGTAATAGGTATTGCCGAAAGGATATTGAGCATAGTCGTTATTCGCCACATAAAGAGGCAAATAAGCAAAATCATCACCGATATCCTGCTGTCCGGTAATACCCCATCCCAAACGCAGTTTCAAATCGGAAAGGAAATACACGTTTTTCAGGAATCCCTCTTCTTTCAGTTTCCACCCTAAGGCCAATGAAGGGAATGTGCCCCAGCGGTTATTATCGGAGAACCGTGACGAACCATCCCAACGCATGGTGAACGTAAACAAATAACGCTTCAATAACGTGTAGTTCAACCGGCCGAAATAAGAAACCAATGTATTTCTGGTTGCATAAGCAGTCTGGTCACGTAAAGTTGCATCGTGCGCCTCCTGGGCATAGGAATCCCAGCCCTGACCTTCATCAAATCCATTACGATGGAAATGTTGTTCCTCACCACCGACCATGACATCAAAATCATGAACTCCTAAAGATTTGATATATTGCGCATAAGCGTTATAAGAGAAGTTATATTTATATTGCGTAGCAATGCCGTTCCATCCATAATAATTATTACTGAATGAGTATGGGGAAACAATTGTAGTCTGAGTTCCTTCCGCATATTCTCCGCCCACACTTGCATGAATATGAAGATCAGGCAGGAAATACACTTTATAATCCACATCCACATTTCCCACAAAATCATTGCTGTTGGCCTTGTCATTCTTAAGTTTCAGTGCGGCCAGCGGATTTTGAGGAGAATTCGGATTCACCGTATACACCCAGGACGGATCACTGAAACCGCTGGTGGAAGCCGTATTCTGCCAATACCCACCGGTAAACTGGTAAGCGTCACCGGTTCCGTAAACGGGACGGGTAGGATCAACGGACAATGCACCGCCAATGGCTGCACCGGTGTCGGCATAACGATTCTTGCCATTCATGTACTTGGCATTGATATTAAACTTTAAATCATCATTAAAGAATGAAGGAGCCAAATTTACAGATGCGGTAAAACGTTGGAAATTAGAAGTTTTTACGATACCATTATCATCCGTATAGCCCAAAGAAAGACGGTAAGGTAAATTTTTGAACCCTCCATTGATAGAAACATGATGGTCCGTGCTCACAGAAGTACGGAATATCTCATCTTGCCAGTCGGTATTTGCCGCACCCAGTTCGGCAGGCAAATTATCACCCCACAACTGTGTAGCGTATGCACGATATTCATCGCCACTCAATACATCATAACGTTTTTGAGTAGTGGAAAAAGATACATAACCATTATAACTTATGCTTGGAGCCTGTCCGCTCTTCCCTTTCTTTGTCGTAATGATAATTACTCCATTGGAAGCACGCGAACCATAAATAGCAGTGGCGGAAGCATCTTTCAATACCGTCATGGTCTCAATGTCAGCAGGGTTTACCATGGACAGTCCGTTAGACATGCCTTTAATACCCTGGTTATCAATAGCAAGACCATCAATAACAATCAAGGGATCATTGCTGGCGTTCAAAGACGATCCTCCACGAATACGGATCTGAGCGCCGGCACCAGGAGTACCATCATTGGATATAACACTCACACCAGCCATTTTACCGGCCAACATATCCTGTGGATTGGTTGTGATACCTTTACTCATTTCATCCGGCTTAATAGCCGTAACAGAACCTGTAAGATCGTTCTTCTTTACAGTTCCATAACCAATGACCACAACGGCATCAAGCAATTGCGAATCATCCTGCAAAGTTACGACAACAGAAGGAGCGGCTGTTACATCAACCGTTTTATAGCCAATAAAAGAAATTGTAAGCATAGCTCCCTTAGGAACCTTCAAGACAAAATTACCATTAAGATCGGTAATTGTACCATTCATCGTATTCGATTTTTCTACGACATTTGCGCCAATGACCGCCACACCTTGTACATCTTTTACATGCCCCTTAATGGTGATTTGCTGTGCATAAGCGCCAACAGACAAGAATATTCCCAATAATACGGGAAGAATCTTTCGATAGATTCTAAGATTAACTTGCTTCATGCATTCAAAAATTAAAGTTAACAATATAATTCACTTACTATATGCCGCCATAATATCCAAAGCTTGCACTTCAGTCCCAAGATACCTCCCAGGTAATTATAACATGACAGAGCAAAAATATGTTTTATCGGGTTAGCATTCCATAAGAAAACAGTAAAATATGCGCATATGGTTATGCAAACGATTGCACTTATCAATCCGTTCTCTTTTAATCCATTTACTTCACACATAACCTGATTTTCATACTTTTGTCCATTGAACGTTAAATACATTATACCCTAATATCATGAAGAAAGCCATTTATTTGTATCTGCTGCTTATTCCATTATTAAGCAATTCTTGCAGCAAAAGCGATGATCCAATCATATCACCTCCTCCTGTAGTCATAAAAGACGGCCTGAATTATTCAACGGATTCACCTGATGCCGACAGCCCGTTAACCATTACCTTCAAAGCCGGAAGCGCTTCTGCATTATATAATTATACGGGAGACGTTTACATCCACACCGGCATAGTGGAAGACAATACCTGGAAATACGTACCGGCTGCATGGGATGAAAATTTACCCAAATGTAAAATGACAAAAGAAGAGAGTAACGTATGGAGCATCGCGCTATCTCCTTCCATCAGGACATGGTTCAGTTCGGGAGAGACATCCATACAGAAGTTAGGAATAGTAATCCGTAGCTCCGATGGGACCAAGAAAGGCATTGAAAGTGATTCTTTCGTCACTATCACGGACACAAAATATACACCTTTCACTCCGGGAGACATCTCTTATAAAAGTTTGCCATCCGGAATGGAACAAGGAATCAATGTTGTGGACAACTCCACCGTTACCCTCGTCCTGTATGATAAAGATAAAAACGGGAATCATAAGGATTACGCTTACGTGATCGGTGATTTTAATAACTGGACATTGGCCAATGATGCCGGTTCACAAATGTATCGCGACGATGATGCCGGATGCTGGTGGATCACATTAACCGGACTGACTGCCACTACCGAATATGCTTTCCAATATTATATAGGTACTAAAACGAACGGAGCAATCCGGCTTGCGGATGCGTACACCCGCAAAATACTGGACCCCGATAATGATCCGCAAATCCCGGCGTCCACTTATCCGGATAATAAAGTTTATCCTGAACAAGGCTCTGGAATAGTATCCACATTCAAAATTCAGGAAGACACTTATTCCTGGAAAAATCCTTCATTTAAGATACAGGATAAAAATCATCTGGTGATTTACGAAATGCTACTCCGTGATTTCACCTCTTCAGGCGATATTAACGGAGCGATTGGAAAACTGAGTTACCTGAAATCATTGGGAGTCAATGTCATTGAACTGATGCCGGTACAGGAATTTGACGGTAATGACAGTTGGGGATATAATCCCTGTTTCTACTTTGCGCTGGATAAAGCCTACGGCACGGATAGGATGTACAAACAGTTCATTGATGAATGCCACGGAATGGGTATTGCCGTCATATTCGATGTCGTTTATAATCAGGCCACCGGTAACCAGCCGTTTGCCAAATTATACTGGGACGGCACCAACAGCAAACCTGCTTCAAACAATCCATGGTTCAACACAGATGCCCCGCATCCTTACTCCGTATTTTGCGACTTCAATCACGAATCCCCTCTGGTACGTGCTTTTGTAAAACGTAATCTCCAGTTCCTGCTCAGTGAATACAAGATTGATGGATTCCGTTTTGACCTCACCAAAGGTTTTACTCAAACAAGCAGCACGGTAAACACGGCATCCAATTATGATGCCAGCCGCATTGCCATATTGAAAGACTACAACAGCGCAGTGAAGGATGCTAATCCCGATGCAATGGTCATTCTGGAGCATTTCTGCGAAACAAGAGAAGAAGCGGAACTGGCCGGTGACGGAATGTATTTGTGGCGTAACCTGAACTATGCCTATTGCCAGTCCGCCATGGGATGGAGTGATGAAAGTGATTTCTCGGGACTGTACGATACTGATATGCCCGCCTGTTCTTTAGTGGGCTATATGGAAAGCCACGATGAAGAACGAATGAGTTATAAACAAAAAACATGGGGCAATTATACGCTGAAGACAAGCTTAGCCGACCGGATGAAAGAATTAGAGGTCAATACGGCATTCTTCCTTACTGTGCCCGGCCCCAAAATGATCTGGCAGTTCGGTGAATTGGGCTATGATTATTCCATTAATTATAACGGAATCACAGGAGTCACCGCCGAAAGTGAGCGCACAAGCCGGAAACCGATTAAATGGGATTATTACGATGATGCCAACCGGAAGGAACTTTACGATACTTACGCCAAACTCATGCAACTGAGGAATAACAATCCAAGTTTATTCGACACCCCGTCCACCTTTGGCTGGCAGGTGAAAGAGGCGAACTGGGATAGCGGACGTTTCCTTACCCTCCAAGGCATTACCAAGAACTTAGTTGTTGCAGGCAATTTCACTAATGCATCCGGGAACTACACCGTTACTTTCCCTCATACCGGTACATGGTATAATTACATCAACGAGGAAAGCCTGTCGGTGGCTTCCACCTCACAGACAATTGCAGTACCGGCATTTGGATTCAGGTTATTCACCGATTTCCAACCGGCACAGTAAACTGTAGAAAGGGGATAAGAAACAGCAATAGTCTGCAATATATAGAGAAAGGAAGTGTGAGGTTTATAATCAATAAAAATAGCGGTTCCATTTAATAGCAATAGCGGTTCTATTTACGTCAAATGAAAGTCCTATCTGGAGTAAATAGAACCGATAGGTGCAATCGTTTGCATAAATCTCAAACAAGATACTTGTTATGGAAGAAACCCTCATTCACAAATTACATTATTTTTGCGTTTAACTTAATAAGCTTACCTCCCTTCCACTTGGTAAGTAAATTAATTGCATTACCTTTGGCTAAGAACTAATATGACACCATGAATAAACCGCAAATAACCATCAAAGATATAGCCCGGGCGCTGAATGTTTCACCGTCCACTGTATCGAGGGCCTTAAAAGACAATCCTGATATCAGTAGGGAAACGCGCGATCTCATTCATGCATACGCCCGTGAGCACAACTATAAGCCCAACGAACTGGCAATAAACCTCAGAGCCAGTCGCAGCAATACCATCGGCGTCATTGTTCCGCAATTGGTACACCATTTCTTTTCATGCGTACTAAGTGGCATAGAAACCATGGCCACAGAGGCCGGATATAATATTTTATTGGGACAAAGCAATGAATCATACGAACAGGAAGTAAAAATAGTTCATTCATTTCTTGCAGCCCGTGTTTGCGGGGTAATAGCATCATTAGCTAAAGCCACATCCCAATATGATCATTACCAGGAATTGCTAAACAATAACATACCTATTGTATTTTATGACCGGATCTGCACCGGCATTAAAACGGAACGTGTAGTGGTGGATGACTATGCCGGATCGTTTGCCGCCGTGGAGTATATGATACAAACCGGATGCAAACGCATTCTTTTCTATGGTGCGTCTCCCCATCTGGAAATTACCAAGAACCGGCGTAACGGCTATCTGGATGCAATGAAGAAATATAAGATACCCGTGGACGATAGCATGATCAAGCTATGTGACACCCGCGAACGTGCCATTGCCATCACCCCGGATATTCTGGAAGGAAACAACCGCCCGGACGGCTTCTTCGCCATTAATGACGAAACGGCCTCGGGTATTCTCCATGCTTGTAAACATGTGGGAATAAAAGTCCCGGACGAAGTATCCATCTGCGGATTTACAGACGGAGCCATTGCCCAGAACACCGACCCTAAACTGACTACCGTGGAACAACACGGTGATGAGGTTGGTAAAATGGCCTTCAGCATTCTTGCCGACAAACTGGAAGGAAATGACAATCAAAGTAATAATAAAATCGTCCGTACCAATCTTGTGGTAAGAGGAACCACCAAATAATACAATAAATAAAAAACACCTAATATCAGACAATAATGAAAGTAAAACCGGATTTGAGCTTTTGGAAGTTATGGAACATCAGTTTCGGCTTCTTCGGTGTACAAATAGCCTATGCTTTGCAGAGTGCGAACATCAGTAGAATATTCTCCACCTTAGGAGCCGACCCTCACAACCTGAGCTATTTCTGGATATTACCTCCACTGGCCGGTATCATCGTACAACCTCTTGTAGGGGCGGCAAGTGATAAAACCTGGACCCGTTTCGGCCGGCGCATTCCCTATTTGTTCATAGGCTCATTGGTTGCCGTATTGGTGATGTGCCTGCTACCCAATGCAGGTAGTTTCGGGATGGCTGTGAGCACGGCAATGATATTCGGGCTGTTTTCCCTTATGCTACTGGATACTTCAATAAACATGGCTATGCAACCCTTCAAGATGATGGTAGGTGATATGGTCAACGAAAAGCAAAAAGGATTGGCCTACTCCATTCAGAGTTTCCTGTGCAATGCCGGTAGCCTAATGGGTTATCTATTCCCCTTCATCTTTACCTATATAGGCATCAGTAACATCGCTCCTAAAGGAGTGGTACCGGACTCGGTGATTTATTCTTTCTATATCGGAGCTGCAATTCTCATTTTATGCGTCATCTATACTTCGGCAAAAGTGAAAGAAATGCCGCCGGCGGAATATGCCGAATACCATGGCATCAGCGAAGAGGAAAAAAGGGAAAAGATTAATATGCTGAAATTGCTGGTAAAAGCACCCAAGGCTTTTTGGACCGTAGGGCTTGTACAATTTTTCTGTTGGTTCGCCTTTATGTTTATGTGGACATATACCAACGGTAGCATAGCCGCCAATGTATTTGATGCTCCCACCGTAGAAAATCTGATACATGGTGCCAGCAAAACGATGCTTGATACCAAAAGCGTTCAATATCAAAATGCCGCCGACTGGGTCGGAGTATTATTCGCCGTACAAGCCATCGGATCGGTACTTTGGGCCATTTGCATTCCTTTATTCAAGAACGTCCGGTTCATTTACTCCCTTAGCTTGGTATTGGGAGGCATCGGGTTCATCTCCACTTATTTCATTCATAACCAATACCTCCTGTTTGTTTCATTCTTACTTATCGGTTGTGCATGGGCCGCAATGCTCGCCCTACCCTTCACCATACTGACAAATGCCTTGTCCGGCAGTCACATGGGTACTTATCTGGGATTATTCAACGGTACCATATGCATTCCACAAATTGTAGCGGCGGCACTGGGCGGGAGTATTCTGTCAATATTTACTCCACAGGGCATGCTCCCTCCTGAAATCAATATGTTAGTCACAGCAGGTATTATGCTCATCATCGGCGCTATTTGTGTTTATTTAATTAAAATAACAAAGGGTGAAGGTGAAAAGAAATAAATGGTTATCTTTACAGCCATAACAACTAATGAAATGGCACAATGAAAAGATACCTTAAAACTGATGAGTGGAACATTATTGAAGAAGATTTCCATGCGGAAGATTTACGCATGTCAGAGAGTATATTCAGTTTGGGAAACGGACGATTCGGTCAGCGGGGAAACTTTGAAGAGCCATACAGTAGTGACGGTTATCGTGGATCATATATTGCGGGAATAAGCTTTTTAGATAAAACACGTGTAGGATGGTGGAAAAACGGATTTCCCGATTATTACGCACGTATTCCCAATGCCGCCGATTGGAGCCGCATTAATCTACGCCTTGTTGACGAAGAACTGGATCTAGCGCAGTGGGACGTAAATTCCTTTACACGGCGTTTGGACATGAAGGCTGGAATTTCGTACCGTGATTTTGAAGTTACTTCTGCTAAAGCGAACAGTCTTCGCGTACATGTAGAGCATATCATCAACAGGGCACACCCTGATTTATGCCATATCATGTATCGCGTTACTTCTATTAATTATACAGGAAAAATATCTTTTGTCCCACTACTTAGCATTGATGTCTCCGAAAAGAATGATGAATCAGAAGGTAAGATATGGAATATTCTCCGTTCCGGCATAAACAAAGACTGCGCCTACTTATGGACACAAACCCGGCGGGAAGATGCTCAGGTATGTTATGCCATGACTTGCCAATTCTTCAAGAACAATAAGGAAATAGCAGCCAATCCCATACGCATTGAGAAAGAGAGACAAACCGGATTCAGCATCGGGTCTGACGTAAAGCCGGGTGATACCGTGACTCTTATCAAGTATACAGCCATTCATTCTTCCCTTTATCATGAACGAGAAGGATTGGTAGAAAGTTCTGCTGATGAAGCCCGGAAAGCCAAAAACCAAGGATGGGAACAACTAACCGATGAGCACCGGAAGGCTTGGCAAGAAATATGGGATGATACCGACGTAACCATTGAAGGAGACCCGGAAGCCCAGCAAGGCATCCGTTATAACATCTTCCAGTTATACCAGACTTACCGGGGAGATGATCCGCGATTGAATATTGGTCCCAAAGGGTTCACAGGAGAAAAATACGGAGGAAATACGTATTGGAATACAGAACTTTGCTGTGTACCGTTTTTCTTACTTTCCACCTCCAAGGAGGTCACGAAGAATTTACTTTTCTATCGCTATAACCAACTGCAAAAAGCCATAGAGAATGCCCGCAAATTAGGTTTTAAGAATGGTGCCGCACTCTTTCCCCAAGTTACTAATAGCGGAGAGGAATGCCACAGCGAATGGGAAATTACTTTTGAAGAGATTCACCGGAATAATATCATTGTTTACGCTATTGAGCAACACGCCATGCTGACCGGGCATGACGATTACATCGCCCGATATGGGCTGGAAGTAATGATTGCCGTCTGCCGGTTCTGGAGTCAACGAGTTTCTTTTTCACAGCCAAAACAAAAGTATGTTATACTTGGAGTGACCGGCCCTGATGAATATGAGAATAATGTGGATAATAACTGGTATACTAATTACTCCTGTGTACAATGCCTCAAAACGACACTTTATTATATTGAAAAGATAGCCGATAATTATCCAGATGAGTATATGCGTATCCGGCGTATTACGGAATTTAAGCAACAGGAAGAAACCGAGCATTGGAAAGATATCATCAACCAAATGTATTTGCCTGAGGACAACGCACAAGGCATCTTTATACAAAACGACGGGTATCTGGACAAAATAATAGAGAGTGCCGATGCCATTCCGCCAGAAGAACGCCCCATCAATCAACATTGGTCATGGGACCGTATTCTGCGTTCCTGCTATATCAAGCAAAGCGATGTGCTACTGGGATTATACCTCTATTATTTCAACTTCGATAAAGAAACTATTCAGCGGAACTTTGATTTCTACACGCCAATGACCGTGCACGAATCTTCCCTGTCACCTCACATCCACGCTATACTTGCTGCCCGCATCGGATACGTGGAGAAGGCGTATGAGCTTTTTATGCATGCTACACGCCTCGATTTGGATGATTATAACAACGAGACACAACAGGGACTTCACATTACCAGTATGCCCGGCAGTTGGCTCGCCATTGTGAGAGGATTTGCAGGGATGAAGATACAGAAACATGCAAATCTTTGCTTTGCTCCTGTCATACCGAAACAGTGGAAAAGCTATTCATTCAAAGTGAATTACCATGAGCGCACTATTCATATACAGGTAGGAAATGAGATCAAAATTTCATTAATAGAAGGTAATGATCTAGCTATAACTGTTTACGAAAAGAGCTATAAGCTAAGGAAAGAAAAGGAATTGGTTATTCCGATAGAATGATTCGATAAAAACAAACTGTGCCGATAAAGAAAATCTTTACCGACACAGTTAACCAATGATATTTACGAGAAAATAATTAACTATCCTAGGAACGAGATCAATACACCTGCCGCAACTGCAGAACCAATAACACCCGAGATATTACTAGACATACAGTAATTCAGCACATGGTTTTTAGGATCATATTTAGTGGCAATCTCATTGCACACCCGGCTTGCCATAGGCACTGCGCTCAATCCCGTAGCACCAATCAACGGATTGATTTTCTTACGACTGAAGAGATTGACAACCTTCACAAATAGTATACCTCCGGAAATAGACAAAGCAAAAGCCAGAAAACCTCCTACTACAATACCGATAGTAGTCCAGTTCAGGAAAGCCTGACTGGTCATCGTAGCTCCTACGCTTAAACCCAGAAAGATGGTAGCTGTATTCATAATGCTATTGGCAGCGGCATCAAATAAACGACTGGTATCGGAACCAATTTCCTTAATCAGATTACCAAACATCAACATACCAATCAAAGGTACAGCAGTTGGCACAAAAAGAGCAACAACTGTAGTTACAGCAATCGGGAAAAGAATCTTCACCACCCGTTGGTTCTTAATCACGGTTTTCGAAGGATACAATTTTTCCTGTTCCTTCATATTGATCATTAGTTCCTTCTTTGTGCAAAGCAGCTTCACAACCAAAGGTATAATCACCGGCACCAAAGCCATATAAGAATAAGCTGCAATAGCAATAGGGCCTAACAACTGGGGAGCCAGCTTAATAGTGGTAAAGATAGCCGTAGGACCATCCGCACCTCCAATGATGCCGAGTGCACCAGCTTCCTTAGGAGTAAATCCCATCAGAATGGCTACGATTAAAACAGTAAATATACCCAGCTGTGCAGCGGCTCCAAATATAGAAAGACGCAAATTACGCAACATCGGTCCAAAGTCTGTCAAAGCTCCTACTCCCATAAAGATGATAGGTGGCAAGAATCCGGTTTTAATCAACATATAGTAAATGAAGTTCATAATTCCCAAATCATGGGCAACCTCATGCAAAGGCATCTGCCACACATTTTTCATTACTCCGTTCACCAAAACCATTCCATTCTCATCCGCCTGAATCACCCCCATATCTCCACCGGGGAAATTGGCAATAAGCACACCGAACGCAATAGGCACGAGCAATAAAGGTTCGTAATGCTTTTTAATGCCTAAATAAAGCAAAATGAAAGCGATGGCATACATCACCAGAAACGACGGATCAGCAAAAATATTACTGAATGCCGTCATATCATAGAGTTTTCCAAATATATCTTCCATTGTTTATCCTATCTTCATTAATATATCGTCCTCGGATACGGAATCACCTGGATTTGCGTAAATAGCAGTTACGGTTCCGTCAAAATCGGCACGAATGGCATTATAAGTCTTCATAGCCTCTATATAGCATAGCAAATCTCCTTTTTTAACATGATCACCCACTTTCAAGGGAGTTTCCTGCGTGTTTTTAGTTAAAAAGAATTTTCCTTCCAGTGGCGACGGAACATCCTGCCCACCAGCTGCAGAAGCTGCACTTCCTCCAGCAGCAGGCACAGTAGCAGGCGATGCCAGATCAACATCACCATAAGCAACCGTTACGTGATAAGCCTGCCCGTCTACCTGTACGGTAAGAGTCTTTGGTTTAGTATCATCCAACGGTGACTTATCTCTTTCTGCACGACGCTTGGCAACATCTTCCAAGAAATCAGCTTTAGCCTTTCCACTTTTGTAAGCTTCGTATTGAGCAGGATGCATGGCATATTCGAAGAGTTCTTCATCATCTTCACCCATTTCCCACTTATTCTCTTTCATCATCTTACGGTACTTATCGAGTGAATCAGGATAGTTATCCTGTGGATTGCCCGTAAAGAATTTACGTCCTTCGCGTTCAGCCTTCTCTATAATTTCAGGAGCTAAAGTACCTGGTAATTTTCCTGATTTGCCCAATATCATATCCCAGATGTCATCGGCAATCATACCCCAACGTTCCTTGCCTTTTTCCATGGCTATCACATTCATCATAGCCAAGTTTTTTACGTACTGACTAAAAGGAGTAACCAATGGAGGATAACCGACACGAGGCCATACATAAGCAACTTCAGCAAATAACTTGATCAGTAGCTGATCTTGTGTCATAAACGGCAGGTTGCGTTTAGCCTTATATTTATTGATAGACTCCAAATTGGTCTCCAAATCGGCCATCAGACTTCCCATCATACCACCAGGCAGTCCCGGTCCGATAAGAAGGGAATTCATCAAACGGTTTTTCGGACTAATATATAAACCGAGAAAATCGTCCATAAATTCCTGAATCAAGGCCCGCACCTTCATATAGGCTTCCATATTGATTTCAGGAACCTGGAATCCCGCATCTTTCAACATAGCCTGAACACTAAGCAAATCAGCATGCCCCGTACCCCAGGAAAGAGGTTCCATCCCCACATCTACATAATCGCATCCGGCCTCGCAAACTTCAAGGATACTTGCCATATTAAAACCGGGTCCGGCATGACTATGGTATTGAACAGGAATATCAGGATGTGCGGCCTTTATATTGGCAACAATCTTACCTAATGATACCGGACGTCCTATGCCTGCCATATCCTTAATACAAATTTCATCGGCACCAAGCTTAATAAGTTCCAATGCCATATTTGTATAATATTCCACTGTATGAACAGGAGAATGCGTAATGCAAAGCGAACATTGTGAAATCATTCCGGCCTCGTGGGCGTAACCTATGGAAGGGCTTATATTACGAATATCATTCAATCCGCAGAATGTACGGGTGATGTCCGTACCCTGTGCTTTTTTTACTTTATAAAATAACTGACGCACGTCAGCAGGCACCGGGCTCATTCGTAAACCGTTCAAAGCACGATCCAACATGTGAGTTTGTATACCAGCCTCATGAAATGGTTTTGTCCATTCGCGTACGGCTTTATTCGGATTTTCCCCAAACAATAAATTGACCTGTTCAAAACCTCCACCATTAGTCTCCACACGGGCAAAACACCCCATCTCAACAATAGCGGGAGCAACCTTCACCAGTTGATCTACACGAGGGACATATTTTCCGGCACTTTGCCACATATCCCTAAAGACCAAACTGAACTTAATTTCTTTTTTCATATCAAATAATTCGGTGTTTTTTATTAAAGATTATCGTTCACAAAAGGATTAGATTTTCTCCACTTTAGTGATTTTCCCTTTACCATGAGTAACTACACTCACAGCTGCACTGACAACGGCCAGTATATTTCCGGGAATTGGAGCGGGAGTATGAACGACCTTTTCCGGTACTATTTCTTCAGGAGCAAATTTATTCACCAAAAGAATCAATCCTTTACCTAAGTAAATCACAATCAGCAGAATAGCAAAGACGGTAGTCATACCTACTACCATCAACAAGAGCGCTGTTTCTAAGTTCTCCATATTATAAATCATTAAATATTCGGTCTGTTTTACGAAAAATCGTTCGAAATTAGGCATAATCAGTGAAAGATTATAGAAATAGAATAATAAAATATGCTAAAATTAAAAGTTCCCGTGTCGTCAAAAGACAGCACGGGAACCATTTACTACCAGTAAAGTTCAAAGAGTCAGGTCATTACAGGAACAGAGTTTATTAACCTAATGGGTTCTCGTCTATGGTTCCCTCATTATCGCCACCATCACCGGTTCCAGTTCCTCCGCCGGTATTACCACCCTCATTTCCACTGTTTTCACCGGAAGTACTACTACCACCCCATTCTTCCCAAAAGATATTGCTATCGACCATAGAACGGGTAGTCACCTGGCTGCTGCTATTGCGTCGTATTTCAGGAATAAAGCGGACACGAACTTTTGCTATCTGTGAGGCACTTACATCTTCTACTTTCTCCACTCCTTTCTTCGAGGAAGAAGCAGTATAGTAGAATGTACCCACTCCGTCAACCTTTACGGAACGTCCTTGCGCCATGTAGTTACCCAACACAGTCCCCAGATTTTTCATTACCGCATAAGTATCACCTCGGGTCACGGTAGAAAGAATAGCTAACTGATCGGCTATTTGGTCGGTAGTTACAGGTTTACCCACTGTTACAGATTGCGGATACCACAAATTGTTGATTTTCTTTTGAATTCTTTTAAAAAAAGCCATAATAATAAATTTTATAAATACTATAATTTAGTGCAAATGAACTTGTCATCATTGCTTTGACCGATCGGGTTATGGACTGACCGGGGCCGCATCTTATTTAAAAGATAAAAGGAATTTTTGCCGTGAGGCCTCAACGGTTATGTCCTTTGTTTCTCTCAAATTCGATGATGCAAAGTTAGAATGAGGAAAAGGGAAAAGCAAGAAAACAGCATCTACGGAAGTTCTCAATAAGCATCTCATATACAACAAGTTACAATATACTTTTTTCTACATGCTATTAATGACCCATAAGCATGAAATGGAAAGAAATAGATAGGACCTCTACATGAATAAAAAGTAAACAGCCCATTATTAATGATATAGCATTTTATTAACTCTACAAATGGAAGCATACCAAAAAACAAGACCGACAGACCATATTTTATAAATTCTCCCGATTAAAAACAAGAAAATCCATAGTTAGATCAAGCCAATCTGAAAATCTCCCCAACAACGAAAAAGTTTAGCGGTAGTATATTCACAGAAGTGCAAATAGACACTTAAACATAATGTTTTTTCAATTTTAGGTTTGCTATCTACAAGAAAGATCACGAACGATTGTCACCCCCATCCAGAGCACCTTCTGACGAGGGTAGGCAAAGGTAGGGACTGAGATAGGCAAAGATAGGAACTGAGATAGGGAAAGGTAGGAACTGACCTTGGCTGAGGTTGAGATCAATGTATCATCGACTGAAAAACAGGTCCCAAAAAGATTAGTCTGGAGTAGAAAATGTTTAAAATTTTCCGACATAAATAGTAGAGACTAATGTAATCACTTCAGACAGGAGTAAACCCACACGGTGATATTCACATTATACTGTGATTTTTATTATCCTATTCAAGATCATCATGCAAAAGCAAGCATTAATCACAATATTTTGTGATTAATGCTTGCTTTTATCAAAGTGACTATAAATATTGCAACGCCAGCTATGAAAATTATGCGGATTTCTCCTTATTAAATACGGGACAAGAATACAGATTGTCTCCTGCATACGATTTAATGAACACATCATTGCATTTGGTACAACCTCGTATCTTTGCACTTGATAAAGGATTGTTTAGGGAAGGCATAAAGTTGACAAACACCCAGACAGTATGTAAGGGCGATTTTGAAGGCTCGAAGAAGCGATATAAACAAAGTACTGATTATAGACGTTCTATGTTACTAGAATAAAAAACATCAAAAACTTAGATTATCAATGAGAACCGGAATAATTTGGATATCCATACTACTGCTCTTTCTATCAGCTAATGTCTTTATATTTTGGCATGTGTGGAAAATCCTCCCCCTGCCGACATGGGCAAAAGCTATTATCGTAACATTGATGGCATTATCCTTCTGTCTTCTGTTCGCCAACTTCGCTCCACAAATGGACACACTGCCAATGAGCATTTCAAGAGGTATTTACGAGATAGGCACCTCGTGGACTATTGTTATGCTCTATTTACTGATGATATTTCTAGTGCTTGATGCGGGGAGATTACTGCACATGGTCCCCGCATCGTTCCTCAAGGATAGCCTGTGGGGAAGCATTAGCATTACAGCATTCATGCTGGTGATTCTCGTTTATGGCAATATACACTATAACCATAAAGTACGCCAACCACTGGAACTCACTACGGGCAAGGAAATCAGTAAACCATTGAAAATTGTCATGATGAGCGATTTGCATCTGGGCTATCACAACTCGCGCAAAGAGTTTGCACGATGGGTGGATTTGGTAAATGCCGAACAGCCGGACTTGATTCTAATTGCTGGAGACATCATCGACCGGAGTATCCGACCGTTGGAAGAAGAAAAGACAGCCGAAGAATTTCATCGCCTAAAAGCTCCCGCCATAGCCTGTCTTGGTAACCATGAACATTATGCAGGAGAGCCGAATGCTAAACGATTCTATCGTGAAGCGGGCATTACCCTGCTATGCGATTCGGTGATGCAAATAGATGACATTTACATCATCGGGCGCAATGACCGTACGGATTTCAAGCGTAAGAAATTAGGAGAGCTAATGAAAGGTATTGATCGTTCCAAATACATGGTGTTATTGGATCATCAGCCATTCAATTTGGAAGCTGCCGAACAGCAGCACGTCGATTTCCAACTTAGCGGACACACCCATTACGGTCAGGTATGGCCCATATCATGGATTACAAATTTTATTTACGAGAAAGCTTTTGGTGCCTATCAGAAAGGAAATACACGGTATTATATCAGTTCGGGAATAGGTATCTGGGGAGGCAAGTTCCGTATTGGAACCCGCTCGGAATATGTTGTCGCAACTGTAAAGCATCAATAACACTGTACACTTAGGAAGAATTCGCCAATTTTATTAAACCGATCCAATTGCGTCCACACTGCGGACGCAATTGAACTGGACTCAATGATAATCGTCAGAGTATGGCAAGGCACTTATCGAGCAATTGCAGCATCAAATGAATCTCATCAATAGTCACATTCATCACCGGACGGAAACGGATGCTATCTACTCCGGCTTCCAGTAGAATAAACTTTTCATGATCCTGGGCGTATTCAATCAGCTTGGACAGTTTCTCGGGATCAGCCAATGAAAAGCCCTGATACAATCCCATGCCACGGATATTCCGGATAATCTGAGGATATTTCTTCTGAAGAGCCTTCAGGCCCTCAAGCAAGATGGTTGTCTTTTGCGGTATTTGTTCCAGGAGGTGTTCACATTCCATCACTTTCATTTCCTGACAGAAGCGCACCATATCCGCAAGATTCCCTCCCCAAGTGGAATCGAGAATACCTTTATCTTCCATGGGATAAAGCATATAAACCACCCCGTTGGCAAGTTTCTTACCGGTTGCAATGGCCTGCGGTGGATAAGGCAAGTCGTAACTATCCACAGCAAAGAAAGTACCGCATTGTCCTCCGGCTGTCTGGACTTCATCAAAGCCCAGATAGATGTCGAATTCATGCGCTATCTTACTCAGTTCGCGGAAGAAATAGGCATAAGTAGCACGCTGGCCCCCGGCTCCCTGAATAGGTTCCACAATAATACCGACAATTTCATCCGGTTCCAATTCTATTTCCTTACGAATAACGGCAAGACTGCGGTGTATATTTTCCATGTTTTCGTCTTCGGACAAATCATTGTCAACAGCCGGAAAAGGGACCTTGATATTATCCACCGTCATGTGTTCAAAGTTACGGGTGATGACGGGTACATGCGACAGTTGGGTAATATTGAGCGTAAAAATGGTACGTCCATGAAAAGCCTGGTCAAAGTAAATCATACGTTTAGCCCCGATCGGCTTGTTCTTGGCTTTCATTTTAGCATCATAGAGATTAATGAAATACTTCAGCATATTTTCAATAGCCTCAGCACCGGAGTTCACAGCATAAATTTCGAGTCGGGAATTCTTCATGCATATAGGTGCCCACTGATAGACCTTACGGTAATATTCCACACATTCAGGAGTAAGAAAGTCAGGATTTGCCATTTTATTGTTGGCGGCATAGATCAGCTTTTCAACATAATCCGGCTCAAACATCATGGGATGGTTGTGTCCTATGAGTCGCGAACCATAATAACCACACCAGTCAAATAGTTCGTCACCATCAATGGTATGAATCCACATGCCATGTGAATGTTTTAAGTCCACAACAAATGGAAACGGTTGCATCACAACGTATTTGGCAAATTCATCCAAATAGACTTTACTTTTGTCGTACATAATCTAACTTCACTTTATTGGAACAATACTGAATTTATTACAGCACTATACAGTGCTCTTATTTTAAGAACAACACAATGCCCAGCAAATATAAGAATAAGTAAACAATAAGATATTAAAAATCGGACTTTAGTGTCATATAAACACAAAAAGCCATACCATTTCGACCATTAGCATTGCTATGCTAAGATATAAAGCACAAAATAACAACTAGAAAAGAATTGATTAAGAGCTATTTACTCTAAGATTTAATATCCCCAGACAAACATATCCACTGTTTCTCCATTATTAAAAAGCGCCTCATCTACTTGAAGAAGACGTTTCTTTAAACGGAATTTCTGCTGTGAAACGGAAGCAGGTGACACAGCAATAAGTGTGGCAATCTCTGCATTGGAAAAGCGCAAGCGTATGAGCTGGCAAAGTTGCAAATCAGCAGCTGTCAATACAGGAAAGCGTTCGGTGAGACGGTCTGTGAAACGACTGTATGCCTTATCTGTAAGTTGCTTCAAATGCTCCCAGTCAGCATCGGAAAGGAACTTCGGTATACGACGTAAACGCTCCACCACCTCATCGCGATCAACTAATGCAGAGGTAAGCGTCTGCACCTGACCATCTAAGAGGGTAATGCGTTCATCCTGTTCCTTAAGTAGTTTCAATTCACGAGGTAGAGGACGTTTTTCATATCCTTTAAGACGATCACGAAGAGAGTTATTTTCCTCATGTAAAAGGCCATTGCGATCCATAAGTGTCACCAGGGATGCCCGTACTTCTTCACGCATATCGTCCGTCACCGGCATATCATCCAAATAGGCTTCCAGTTCCGCCATCTCCCGTTCATTATTACGCAAATGTTGTTCATTCTCACTGAGACTAACAGTATAGTGACGATGTTCCTTCTCTTTTTTTTCGTCAACGGACATAAATATCAGCCGGATAACTACTCCCAGTAAAGCAACCGCCAGCGTACCTAAGAGAAGCTTTTCCTTTCCACTAAAAGGCGTCAGCCGGACACGCTTCCCCCCGGAGAGTTCCTTCACCCGTTCGTATTTGCTATGCAAATCCGAAACCATACCCACAGCACGGGTACTATCCACCACTCCTGTATGTAGCAATGAATCCGTACGGCAAAGAGATTGTTCATAATCCAACAAAGATTTATCGGCAGGGCTCGAACAAGATAGTAGTCCCAAAAGAAAAGTCAGAAGGAAAAGACGCACAATAGTCATCAGTAGTCAATTTTTACTCATTACAAGATGCAAAGATAACACATTCTGTAATAATAAAGGTCTGAGAACATAAGATTGACAAAAATTAGCCACTATGCTATTAATGCAACATTACTAACATAGTGGCTAAATCACCTTTCAACAGAGAATCAGAACTAGCGGTTCTCCATATCCTTCATACAGCGTACAGAGAACGCATGGGAACGACCGGAAGAATGTGTCCATGTTTTGTCAACAACTTTATAGTACAAAGAAGTGGCACCTTGATCTTTATCGTTTCCATAGCTGCTGGCTGAAGAATTGGACCAGTAACATGCAGCACCTTTACTTTCATTTAAGCCTGTATTGTTGCCGTTATTACCACCGTTAGACCCCCATTTACAACCTGCCAACGGCCAATAAGCATAATTCGTTCCATCATAACAGTATTTAAGTACCGCAATTGCACTTAAATTCACAAGCTCTCCTTTCTGCTCTATCTCATCCAATACATGAGGAGATACTACCCGATATCCTTTCGGACAAGGATCATAAATAGACTTATGCCCATCAGAAGGATTGAGATAAGTACTCGATTCATTCGGATTTCCCCAGAAATCATCTTTACGATCTGTACGTGCTCCTGTCCATGCACCCAAATACCAGTCAGATTTCGTATTTTCGACTTCATTTGTATAAAGCAACGCACGAGGATTTTCTATAGAGAATCTGACATTTGTAGCCTGTGTCGGTATATTGGTACCAACAGACCCGGACCAACCAATAGGAGTAGGTCGCCCCCACTGGAAATATACACCATTTGCCTTCCAATTATTGTCTTCTCCCGTCATATATGTTCCCAAATTGCGATCTAAAACAACATATCCTGTATTACCATAAGTCTGTTCTGCCGGAGGAGGTGTCATCCACACAATAAAACTCCACAATACGGTAGTCTGATCATCTCCATAGATAGCAACTTGCCCGCAACCTCCGTCATACCCACCGCTGACTTTAAATGCATTGACGGTAATAGTATAATCACTGGCAACAGGAGAAATATCTGTAGTTGAACCATTTACACCAACCATTTTATGATTAACATTCAAGTCACAGTTAAGAATGGTTTTGGCATATTTAGGTTCTTCCACTTCCATAAAATTACCCCTGGCCTTGACACTAATAATATTATTTATTCCACTTGTTGAAATATTCGTCATGATGCAATTGGATTCTCCGTAAGCCCATCCATCTGCCAGCAAACGCGTCTCTACAGGCTCATACCAGTCGCATGAATTATCCGAAAGCTTCAGGTCATTAATAGTAATTACATTTACTGCATTTGCTTTTAATTGCTTGCCTTCTTTAAGGATAGGAATAGTGACTGTTTGTGAATCATTCTCTAAGGTTACAACAATATAGACCTCTTTATCCGTCAAATCAGCGGGATAAGTCGTTAAATAAACATCCTGAGCAGAGGCAAGAGCTTCCGGCGTTGTCAATGAAACAGTAGCATATGATTTTGTTTCTGTACCAAACGTTAACTCATCTTTGTCCAAATCGGCAGTGAATGTGCCGGAAAGAGGAGTCCTTGTTTCTTTGTCATACAAAGAAACACTTTTCAGTTTGTATGCCGAGAACTCTTTAGATGAAATAGTGAACTTTACATAGGCCATTGCATGCTTCAACGTAAACTTAGCAAGCATGTTCGAATTACTAACCGTTGCCTTGGCATAAGCAAAACCATATTTCCCGATGTGACGACTATCACCCGGAGTACTTTGCTCCTGTTCGGAAGACAAAGAGGAGGTTATTTGATTGCCTCCTTCAGCCAATGTCGTATTTTGCAGATAAGGATAGTAAATAAGAAGTTCCGTAGTTCCCTCTTCTGCAATCTCTACCTCATTTGAAGTAAAAACGCCTGAATTCTGCCCGATAGATTCATCACTGAGTAAAGACTGTACATTATCAATACTCGCTCCTTCCGTACGTGAAAAGACTCCTAAAGCATCACCTTCACTCCAAAGTAACGGATATGCATCGCTCGTTTTATCGCCAATTGAAATGCGTGTTTGCGGAGACGAACTTCCTACCAAGGTGAGGCGTGAATGTATTTGATTGGCTTCCTTTCCATTTTCAGATGAAAGTATTTCATCCTGCGTACAGCCAGACACTACCATAGCTGTCACACATGCCGCAAATAATATATTTTTCATATTGATTTCTCCTTTTAAGTTACACCATTTTACCATTCATTTTCTTCAAGATCTCCGGCAGAAGCGTCATCACTCCACGCCCCTTCCGTTCCAGCAGCTTTCCACGTTTGAAAAGCGGAGCATACAGCCCGCCCTTCTTCATTATAAGCTATAATAGCACTGATATAATTGACACCCGGTTTTAATCCTGTTTCTATTTTACTACTATAAGGTAAGGAAACAGGAACTCCGTTTTCTTCTACAAACTTCACCAGTTTTACTTCTATGTTATAATCGAAACCGATATCAGATACAGGATAAAAATCAATCACTTTAGCGCCATAAGTAGTACCAGTCTTTTGTTCGGAAGTAATCTGTGCTGTATTCTCTACAATATCCGAAACAGTTAAAGCCATAGTCGGGATAATACGGGGAGTTGATTCATCCTTGTCCGTACAAGAGGCAAATGCCAGCATTAACGCAAAAATAAATGCCTTATTTATTTGTATTTTTTTCATAATCATCAAAGATCTGTTAGTTCTATTTTAATAAGTTTTTATACCGCAGCAATGCTTCCAGAAAATAGTAATCAGCGTACGTCAAAGGGACATCTACTTCGCTTTTATCAGGAAAAGAGCCAACACTATGTTTCAAGATAAAGTTTCCGTTTGTTCCCGGTTCCGCCAGATATTCTTTAGATGCAAGCGTACGAAGTTGCTTTTCAGCCATATCAAGATAGGTTTCTTTTGCTTCTACTCTCGGAATATAATGGCTCAATTCGATGAAAGCAGAAGCCATGATAGCAGCAGAAGAAGCATCACGCAGGGCATTCGGAATGTCAGGAGCGTCAAAATCCCAATAAGGAATGCCGTCTGCGGGTAAACGCCTAATAAGCATGTCAGCAATATGACCGGCTTGTAAGAGGTAATTTTGAAAACCTGTCATTCTGAACATCATAGTGTAGCTGTATAATGCCCATGCCTGCCCACGACTCCAGGAAGACTCATCGGAATAACCTTGCACTGTTTGCTTATGACGCACTTTGCCTGTTTCGGGATCATAATCCACCAGATGGTAAGTGGAGTAATCATCCCGGAAATGATTTCGAATGGTGGTATTGGCATGCGTGCAGGCAATATATTGCAGCGAATCGTTATCATAGGCTTTCGACATGGAGAGTAACAATTCCAGATTCATCATATTGTCTATTATTACAGGATATTTCCAGTCACAGCCCTTACGCACAAAATCCCAACTACGAATGACTCCGGTCTTAGCACTAAACCGTGTAGAGAGAGACTTTGCACCCTGATAAAGGACCTTTCTATATATTTCGTTACCAGTCAATCGGAAAGCATTCCCATAACTGCAATTTAATTGGAAACCGACATCGTGGTCTCTCGTCACATATTGTACAGAATCAAGTTTCAAGGTATTTTTTTGAGCAAGAGCTTTAATATGTTCATTCCCGGTATACTCATATATATACCAAAGGGAACCGGGATAAAAGCCACTACACCACCAATAAATAGTGGATGGAACAAACTTGCCTCCAGACAATAGTGTGCGGGGGAGTGTTTTATCAGTCAAAAGGGTATCCATACATGCATATTGTTGTTCGGCAACAGTAAATACCCTGTCAGTCAATTCTGTCATGGTTTCCTGCCGTGAACAAGAGACCAATGGCAGGAAACATAATATAAATAATAAAATCCTCATGCGTTTATTTAATTTTGTTTCGGTGTGAGGGTTGTTGTAAAAGTAGCATCTTGATTGGCTGTGATAGTTGCTTCAAATCCCACCATATAAGTACCGGGATTGGCCTGATCATAGGAGTTAGTACTAGTAGTGCTCCATGTTTTATAAACAGGTTTCACTGTACCATTAACGGTGAGATACATCACTTTACTTCCGTTAGTCAATATGATCCGGTTTGTTTCTACTGTTGGAACAGCAGGAGTTACCATACACCAACGCACTTTAGCCGATTTATCGGTTCGTGCTTTTACTTCATCAATTACCACCAAGTCCTGATCATTAACAATTTTAACAGTACGAATAGCAGATGCTGCCTGATCTGATACAGCATTGGTCAAATTAAATGTAGCTCCCAACTCCGTAGCAGTATTAATAGTTGCAGTTAGAGTGGCTGCTCCATTTACCAAGTGCTTGGCATCATTAATCGTAATTGTGCTATGATTCAGATTGCTCATCCTAAACACGTCCCAGCGCATAGAGTTTTGCCCCATATTCCATAAATCACCCCCAAGATTAGCTAAAGGGGTTTCCAAAGTGGTATAGCTCTGCAAGCCAAAATCCATAGACCAGCGCACCCCGTAAGCATCATAAACAAAGGAACCTGCATCCATATGCCCGTGACTTGTACCCGCTTTACCTCCTTTTATACCCAAATACTTATCCGTATCAGTATATGTCCAATCAGTATGTATCAGAACAACCGGAGTTTCTCCCTTACCACTCCACAGTTTCTCCGTAGGGGCTGAGATATTATCCAAATTTATATTATTGGCAAAAGCCATTATCATCGGCAATAAGCGATTTTCAGCACAATTGGTATATTCTCCATTTTTCAACATACGCAACTCATTATACAACAGAGACGAATTTTTGTACTTATCGGCAAACCACCAAGTAGCCAACGCTGCGGTAGAAGCAGGAGCGCAATCGGAGTAATTAAAAAACTTACTATTAAGCCCGGTCATATAAAGCATATATTTCGCAGTTTCTGAAAATCCAGATGTATCTGAAAGCCCGTTATCCGTACCAATAGTACTGTTAAGGGCTGCAAGCATCAAAACCTCATAAAGTGTTCCATAGCACCAATACCCTGCACCTTCAGGATAATTTCCATCGGGTGAATACATCACTTTCAGAGCAGATTTATTTGATTCCAAAGCTTTCTCAATTATATCTTTAGCTTCAGAAGGATTGTTTTCGTAAGAAGCTAATGCAGCACAAACCAGTCCACCGTTACAAACTTGGTTCCAGTTATTTGTTGCTTCATAAAAGTTCAAATTCCAATTTTTGTTTTGGGCCTGTTTGAAAGCATAATTCAACAATGCACCGGCTGCTTTCTTCCGGGTTCCCTCACTCAACTCATTATAAAGCCAATCATAGCCAAAAGCAACAGCTGTAGCCATTTCACCTACATCCAAGAAATGACGACTTGAGTTCCAATCCGAGAAATTACATACTGCATTCATGTCAGTTTCTGCTTTCGTCAGATATTTACTGTCACCCGTCATACGATAAGCATAAGCACAAGTAAATATACGCAGTAAAGCATCGCGTGAAACATCCAAAATCCGTTTATTACTGGCATCCAATTGGTAAGTCAACGCTTTCGTATTCATGCCTTTGCTATTACACAGACTCATTATGGTATTATGCAGAATGGTCAGATTAGGACTTGCATTAGATTGGATTTTACTCTTCAATGCGGTAAATGCACTGGCATTCATCAATAGACGTGGATGGTTGGTTGCTGTCAACATAGAAAAGTCAAGCCCTTCTCCTGGGCCTGTCGGATTTGTTCCCGTATGAGTAGAACCCGGACGAAACCGGTTTTCATCTTCGTCAGAACAACTACAGGCCGCTCCTACAAAGAAGGATATCACTAATATTTTAAAAAGAATTGCTTTCATAGTTCAATTTTTTAATTTTCTAAACTGTTTCTCAAATATGAAAACCTTGCCTTTAGTACCAATTGCATAATTATCGGACATTGATCGTCGAGACTAAAATTAATACTACCGAATAAGCAGGGTTACTATCCTTGAGAAAATCTGATTATTAACTTTTTGTTAGTTTAAAGGTATCAGCCTTACTTTCAACTGGGACGTACTGTTTGCTGGAATCTTTGTTTCGAAGCCGACCCTAACTGTTCCCGGATTTGGGCAATCGTATTTATGTGGAGGGATATTGAACCAAATTTTCATTTCCACATTTGTTGCAGCATCTACTTCCAGCAACATTCGTTTGCCATCTTTTTCTAATTCAATTTGATTCTTTGCCTTCATTTGGGGCTTCGCCGGGGTTACCATTACCCATGATACAATTGCTTCTTTGTCTCCAGTTTCTAACTGGTCAATTACTTCCAACCAATCTCTTTTATCTAGCATTATTACACGCATGGCCTTTTTCAGACTATTAGCGAAAACGCCTGTCATATCAACTTCCGCTCCTTTTTGTTCTTCCGAACGGAAAGTGTTAGTAATGGGAGCATAACTATTAACCAGATGTCTCTCGCCATTGATAGTCAAAGTACTATGTGCCATGTTACTCAAACGAAAAACATCCCAACGCTGTGAATTCTGAGACATATTCCATAAATCAACACCTTTGCTTTCAAGAGTAATATAACTCTGCATACCTAAATCCATCGACCAACGAACCCCACTTCTCTCAAATATAAAACTCCCAGCATCCATATGAGCATGCGAAGTAGAAGGAGAACCGCCTTTTATTCCCAGATAAGTATCAGTTTTATTACTCCATCCGCTACGATAGATAAATACAGGAGTAACTCCTCTATTGTACCAAAAGTGTGTTGATGGTTGTTTAAGCTTTTTCAGATCAAGCGATGAACTGAAGACCATTAAACTAGGCAACAAGCGATCATCTTCTTCGAAATGTGTATTAGGTTTATCCAGTAGTTGATAATCGAGCCATAAAAGAGAAGGATCCTTCAATTTACCGGCAAACCAAAACATCATAGTGTTGCACTCCACCTTAACCGGAGAGTCCGAGAAACAAAAGCAATCACCACTAGGGGCAGCCATAAATTGCATAAATCGAGAAGACTCCATAAAGCCGGGAGCCTGGGAAAGCCCATTGTCCGTCCCCAAAGCACTTTCGAGTGCGGCAATGAGCATAACCTGAAAACTAGTCCCATATCCCCAATATCCATATCCTTCCGGATAACCACCGTCAGGTCCATAGCTAACCAGCGCCTTCGGATTTGTTTCCATGCATTTTTCTATAACACGCCTAGAGACATCCGGTATTTCTTCATAAAGAGCTAGTGCGCCATACACCAAACCGCTGTTACATACGGAATTCCAATTATTCTTTTCTGTATAGAACCAAGCATTACGAGTGTTTTTTGCAGCTTCGAATCCTTTTTCTAAAATAGCCTGCCGTATCATGTGTCGGGTCTCAGGCTTCAAATAATCATACAGCCAGTCATAACCGATACCCAACGCCATCGTCATTTCGCCCACATCAAGGAAGTGAGTCGGATTCCAGTCTGTAAAGCAACTCACTGCTCTCATTTCTTGTTCGGCACGGTGAGCAAACCTGTTATCTCCCGTCATGCGATAGGCATACGATAGATAATAAATTCGCTTTAATGCTAAGCGTGAAACGGCTAGTAAGCGTTTTCCTTCTTTAATACGCTTCACAGGAGGTTCACTTAGTATCTGATTGCACAGCTTCATTATCCTATGGTGTACAGCTGCCAATGGAGGATATTCCGCTATCATCTTTTTTATGGCTTGTTCTCCCCCCTTAGGCAATAAAAGCCGTGGATGAGGTGCTATTTTGTCATAATCAAATTGTTGTGCAGACACAAATGTGTAACCAAATACAAAAATGAATAATAATATGAATATTTTTTTCATTCTTCTTCTTTCTCTTTATGATTAATATGCCCAACCAGAACGTTTGGTCAAATTTGAATTTTTCTGTATTTCGGAGATAGGAGCTGTCCAAGGCCACATGTAATCAGTATAGTACCAGTTGTATTCTACCAAATCACCCCACCATGATTTACCTCCATTTATATCATTTCCCTGAAATTTGCTTTGTTTATATGTTCCCCAACGCATTTCATCAAAAAAGTCAATACCTTCCAAACAAAGTTCCACGCGGCGTTCATAACGTATTCTTTCAAGCATATCTTCTTTCCCTGTTACTGCGCAGGGGCCACTTCCTCCTTCTGTCAATGACGGCATGTGGGCACGAGTACGAACTTTATTCACCAACCGGATAGCATCACCAATCTGATCTGTTTGAGTGAGTGCTTCAGCATACTGCAATAAAACATCGGTGTATCGAATCAGTGGCCAATCGGTCTGACAGCGGCTACGGCTAATTAAGCGTCCCTTTTCAAACTCATTATATTTACGATAACAGTAAAAAGCGGAAGTGCGTTTATCCAGCCAAAAATCTCCACCATTTGTACCCTGCTCCTTCAATGGCCACCGAGCTTGTTTGCCTATTTGATTAGCATCCCCGTTATAATTTTGTTTATAACAGTCAACAGGAACATACGGAGTAACAACTGTTTGTTGCAATCGTGGGTCACGATTCTCATAAGCTTTCTTAATACGTGCTTCATTTCCATCATTGAGATAATATTTTTGATAAATATCTTCCCCTACACGGGCAATTACTGCTTTCTTTTGTGAAGACATTGACTCCAAACCGTCTCGACAGAAGAAGATTTCACGTTGTTTCGCAGTCAATAAATTCCAATCTTCCAAACCTTCTACTTCCGACCATTTGAAATCAGAACCATCAGCATTCTTATAATAGTCCACAAAATCGGCAGAAGGTTTTATCTCTGTCCAACCATCGTATGTATCGCGTGCTCCAGTCATCTGCTGAATATTATCACAATAACCGGTATCTTCACTAAATTGGAGCGAGAAAATCATTTCCTTATTTTTTTCATTTTCATACTTGAAAAAGTCAGCATATTCTCCCGTCCATAAACCATATCCACAGGTTTCCACTTGCTTGAAATCATTTCCAGCTTCTTCATACATTTTTTTCCACATGTATACCATGCCGCGTAAGGCATAAGCTGCTCCCTTAGAAGGGCGCCCATAATTTGTTTCACCCAAAGTATTATCAGGAAAATCCGGATTGTCAATACAATAAGACAGATCGTCTAAAATGACTTGCCAGACATCATCTGCAGAAGATTGAGTACGTGTACAATCTTCGTTATTGATAGGTTCCAGATAAATAGGAACTCCTTGATAGAGCATGTTCAAACGATTATATGCCCAAGCTCGCAAAAAACGAGCCTCGCATTGATAACGAGCTAGTTTATTGACGGTCATACCTGCTTTCGAAAGATTAGTTATTGCATCATTGCAAGCATGAATAATTGTATAGCAAAACTTCCATTCGTACCATACCTGAAAATCATTGGCTGGTTTAGTAGCTAAAGAAAGCAGTTCTACAGGATAGTTATTGGAATAATAATCAGTTGCAAAGCCCATCGCTTCAATGCCCTGACGATTCAGTCCGTCGGCACGCCGAAGCTGAGTGGACGAAAGTTGGGTAGCATAGAAAGGATAATAAAGTCCGGCCATACCTTTGTCCGCAAGTTCTTCCGTAGTCCACATATTTTCGCTCGCTATCTGATCTTCCGGAGCAACATCTAATATATCCATGCAGGAAGTGGTTATCAGCGTCATCAATAAAATCAGTGCTAATTTTTTCATTTCAGATCTTGTTTTTAGTTCTTTAATTATTAGAATGTTATTTGTCCGCCAAAAGAAATCTGGCGCATTAATGGATAACCAATCCCAGTTCCTATCTCTGGATCAAGCCCCGGATAGCTGGTAATTGTCAGAATATTATCCATCGAGACAAAAGCACGAAATCTATTTACAAGGAATTTATTTGAAATTCTTTGTGGTATCGTATAACCAATCTGGACATTTTTCAATTTGAGATAATCGGCCTTATATTCATTCCAGCCACTCTGTATTCTGTTATTGTACGTTGTCCCATATGTCAGGCGCGGATATTTACCGGTTTGATTAGTGCGGGGATCATCTGGATTAGAAGGATCATAGAAATAATGATTATCAGCAATATGCTCAATGATGCCATATCCATGACTAACTAAAGTTGAATTGTAATAATCCGTATTCCAGTTGAGATAGTGTCCAAAAGCACCTGACCATAGCATAGAGAAATCGATATTCTTATAAGAGAAAGCACAATTGAAACCTAAATTAAACTTTGGAACACTAGTATGCTTCGAAAAATCTCGATCATTTGCATCACCATAATTCATATCTCCATTACTATCTGCATATAGAATATCACCATACCAGAGCTGGTCTTTCGCAATAGTCTTCATTCCACCAAACGAATAACCTGAATCAATCATAGCTTGTACCCAAACCATATCTTCCTTGGTACGTATCATCCCATCCTTCGGACCTGCATAAATATCAACCGCACCACCAGTATATCCTTCACCCGAACCTCTATAGACTTTATATAAATACGTCTCTCCCAATTGACGGCCTTCACTAATATATCCGCTGAAACCGGATTCAGATACATCGCTAAAATTGTTGACATAACTAACTTTGTTTCCTTGTTCATCGTAAGTCCAGTATTTTTGAAGCCTCCCTTTGAATTTCATTACTTTGTTGGTATTGAAAGAAAAATTCATGCCAACCTTATACTCAATATCTTTTCCAATTCGATCATTCCAGTTTAGAGTAAACTCTAAACCACGATTACGCACCTCACCTAAATTTTCCGGAGCTGACTCTATAACTCCCATTGACAAATATAGTTCCGGATGATAAAGTATATCCGAAGCATACTTATTATAATAATCTATTTCGCCACTTAGACGATTCTTGAAGAAACCAAAATCAATGCCAACATCAGTAGTAGCAGTACTTTCCCAGTGCAATTTGTCATTACTTAACTTTTCACGTATGAGCCCCTTTGTTCCTTCACCGTCAACAACCACATTAGCTGTAGCATAGTTTGCCTGCCAATCATAGTTACCAGTAGAGTTATTACCGGTTTTCCCCCACGAAACCCGTAATTTCAGATTAGAAAGAAAATCAGAGGTTCCCTGCATAAAAGATTCTTCTGAAATACGCCATCCGCCGGAAAAAGAAGGAAAGTAGCCCCAACGCTGATTCACTCCAAAACGTGAAGAGGCATCGGCACGAATATTCGCTTCAAAGAGATAACGCCCTTTGTATCCATAGTTGATGCGACCAAAATAAGAGAGAAGTCCCCACTTACTTGGCGCGGAGCTGGAGGAACTGACTAGCGTTTCATAAGTGCTCAATTCATTTAGCGTCCAGTCGGTAGCACCTTGACGAGAGACTGCAAAACTTTTGCTATAATACTGCTGAGCAGAGTACCCCAATAACACTCCCAATTCATGATCTTTCTTAATAGTCGTATTATAACGTACAAGAACCTCCGCACTTTGCCGCCAGTTGCGGGCACTTGTATTCGCAATGGAAGCATTTGCCAAAGCACTTTCACTAACCCGCTGATCGGTCACATAGTCCCAGTAACCATTCTGACGGCTGTACGATGATTTATCTGTAAAAGTAGGAGAATAGTTGAATGTTCCTTCTATACTCAAACCTTTATAAGGAGAGATAATACCATAAATTGAAGCATTCAGACGCCAAACGGTATTGTAACCAGTAGCCCCAGCCATCTGACCAAAGATATTGTTTGCATTTGAAGATTCTTCACTGGCCAATGCAGCGCGTCCCCAATAATTTGGCTCTCCTGGATATACCCCTGGAGTTGTCTGATAGAGATATTTAAAACCATTGCTGATATTAGCCATGCCATAATCTTGTTTTTGCCGGTATAAACGCGTACCAATAGTCAACCATTTGATAATCTTGGCTTCTAGATTTGTGCGAAAGTTTATCTTTTGAGTACTTGAGTCAAGATTCCATTTATTCATTACCCCTTGGTTATCTAAATAACCTAGTGAAAGCATATATTTCACCTTTTCCGAGCTACCAGAAACAGACAGATTATGTTCTTGAGAATATCCAGTACTGAATATTTCATCGAACCAATTGGTATTTGGATAAGCCACATAATTGGGGACTCCATATTCATTCAGACCATTTGGATTGGGAGAAGCCGTTTTCCAAAGATCAATACTCTCTTGTGAAAAAATAGTTTTTGTATTCACATTTTCACAAGCTTCATTAACCAAACCCATATAACGAGCATAGTCACTGACAAAAGATAACTTGTTATATGGCATCTGTGCTATTCCTGAATAAGAATAGGATATCTGAGGTTTACCTTTCCCCGCTTTCGTGGTGATCAATATGACTCCATTAGCTGCACGTGTACCATAAATAGCTGTTGAGGCAGCATCTTTCAACACGGATATACTTTCGATATCATTTGGATTTACGTTATCCATACTCCACTCAATGCCATCCACTAATACAAGTGGAGAATTACTGTTAAAAGTACCATTACCACGTACACGGATTGTGGCACCATCTGAACCTGGCTGACCGGAACTTTGTGTCACATTCATTCCAGCTGCAAGTCCAGAAAGAGCAGATGAAACATTCATCACCGGACGCCCTTCCATCTGATCGGAGAAATTAATGGAAGTTACAGAACCTGTCAAGTTAACTTTCTTCTGAACGCCATAACCTACTACCACAACTTCATCCAGTACTTTTGTGTCCACTTTCATCCGGACATCAATAGTAGTTCGTCCATTCAAAAGAAATGTTTGCTTCTCGTATCCAATGTAACTGAATGAAATGGAGGGCTTGGACGAAGTCGTTTTTAAGATGTAATGTCCGTTCAGATCTGTTAAGACCCCATTGGTAGTACCTGCTTCAACAACAGAAACACCCGGGAGGGTTTCCCCATTCTCATCAACCACCACACCACTTACCGTTGCGGAGGTCTGAGCCCAGACAATATCTGTCAGTAAAAGGAACGAAGCTAATAGAAATAATAAATAATGCTTCTTTTTCATTTTATTAGATTTAATGAAACTATTAGGTTGTTAAACTCACATTACAAAGGAATGCCATATTTAGCCAATCTAATAATACGCTTTAGGCTATAAATGCCACGAATTAATAAAATTCAGTTGAAAATAGAAAGGGAATAAAGTGGTTTTAGTAAATCTACTAGATTTTATCAGAAAATGACTAACGATTATTACTCCATATTTAGAAATAGATTGTATTTTTGCTCCATACCTGAATAAAATATATACCGAATATCTAATATAAATTATATGAAAAGATTTTTTTTATTTTTAGCTTTATCTTTCTTGTTTTTCCCATTTATACAAAGTAAAGTGAAACTCCCTGCAATGATGGGAGCTCATATGGTGCTCCAACAAAATAGTTCCGTTAAATTATGGGGATGGGCTGATGGTAAAGATGTGATTGTAACTACTTCCTGGAATAATAAAACTTATCAAACATCAACAGATAAAGAAGGAAGATGGTCAATCAAAGTAGGCACTCCTGCTGGCAGCTATACCCCATACACTATTACTATTAGTGATGGAACTCCGGTCAGTCTGTCTGATATTTTAATAGGAGAAGTTTGGATATGCTCTGGTCAGTCGAATATGGAAATGCGCATGATGGGTAATACGGGCCAGCCCGTTAATCAAGCCTTGGAAACTCTACTAAATGCAAGTAATTATCGAGACCGTATCCGCTTTATCACTGTACCCAGAAGTAAAGAAGAAAAACGGAGAACTGATTTCGAAGAGAGAAAATGGGAGGTCTCTACACCGGAAACAGTTATTGATTGCAGCGCTACTGGCTATTTCTTTGCCAGACAGCTGACAGAAAGTCTCCACGTACCTGTAGGACTGATTATTAATAGTTGGGGAGGTTCGCAAATTGAATCATGGATGGACGAAAAGACATTGGCAAATATTGAAGGAGCAGATGTTGAGAATGCCAAAAGTCCTAAGCTAGATATGCACCATCGTTTGGGATGTCTATATAACACAATGCTATATCCTGTGAAAAACTTCACAGCTCGTGGTTTCCTCTGGTATCAAGGAGAATCTAACATTTTTAATTATCAACTTTACGCTTCGATGATGACCGCTATGGTGCAACTTTGGAGGAGTGTATGGGAAGCACCTGATATGCCTTTCTATTATGTACAAATTGCCCCGCATAAATATAAGGATAGCAAAGATACCAGCGCTGCTTTATTGCGTGAAGCGCAAACTCAAGCATTAAAAACGATTCCTAATTCCGGAATTATACCTACGACAGACATCGGAGATGAATTTTGCATCCATCCTCCTCAGAAGGATGTAGTAGGACTTCGACTGGCTACTCTCGCACTAACCAAGACATACCACATTCGCAGATTGCCGTCCACCGGACCTATGATGACAGAAGTCAACTATTCTGATGGCAAGGCAATAGTGACTTTTAATAACGCATCTGCCGGACTCGCTCCAAGTAATTGCAATCTCGAAGGATTTGAAATTGCAGGGGAAGACAAGAAGTTTTATCAGGCTAAAGCAAGGATTTCAGGACGTACCAGTAATGTAGAAGTATGGAGTGAACAGGTTCCACAACCGGTAGCAGTGCGATACGCCTTCCACAACTATGTCGGAAGCATTACTTTACGCAACACCTTTGGAATAACAGCTTTTCCATTTCGGACAGATACATGGAATGATATAAAATAAAAGGATATGATAAAGCGATTTATACTGTCCGCATGCATGCCACTTATTCTAGTATCTTTGATCTCTGCCAATATCTATAAAAGATATGATGTAAGATCTGGAATGTCAGGAAATTGTGTTCGTAGCATTTTACAAGATAGCATTGGCTATATGTGGTTTGCGACTCAAGACGGATTAAATCGGTTTAATGGCATCGAGTTTACCAATTACGGCCATTCATCAGAAAATGGTGATAATAATTATATGAATATTGTAACCATTTGTCAGCACTACGATAATAACCACATTTGGATAGCAAGTACAGAGAAGCTTTACCTATTTGACTCCCGGAACGAAAGGTTTTCTGCATTCGACAAACAAACGAATGACGGTGCTACTGTTAACAGTGCATTTGGAATGGCATATGATAATTACGGCCAGTTATGGATAGGAACGGCCAACGGATTGTTTGTCTATAACGAAAAAAAAGGAACCTTAAAGCGATATCTACATTCTCTCTCTGACCCTTATTCATTACCGGATAATCACGTATGGGTCATCTATAACGACTCATACGGAACAATATGGATAGGAACCAGGAATGGCTTAGCAAAATACAATCAGCATACCAATAATTTCACAACTTTCATTACGAAAGGAACTTCATTTGGTCATCCTGCCTGCAACGAAATAATTTCCCTGACGGAAAGTTCGCAAGGTGTGCTATGGGCTGGAACATGGTATGGAGGGCTCGCCCGATTTAACAAAGAGACAGGACGGTTTCGTTATTATTTCGGGGAAGGAGATACACTTACGATCCCACGTATCCGTACTTTATTTCAACGGACAGCCAATTCGTTTTATCTGGGTTCTGACGACGGACTTTATACTTTCAACCCCACTACAGGAGAATGCGTATTAACGGATGAAGAGCACGCCAAGGAGAGTATCTATGCCTGTTATCAAGATAGAGAAGGAGGCATTTGGATCGGTACTTATTTTAGCGGGGTAAGTTATCTGTCGCCCAAGTATAAGGATATAGAATGGTATTATTCTAATGGAACAGAACATTCTCTTTCAGGCAACGTAATCAGCCAATTTTGTGAAGATCCTCAGGGTAATATCTGGATTGCCACTGAAGATGGAGGACTGAATGTCTTTAATCCTCGCAGTAGAACATTTACGAACCATTTATCGAAAAAAAGTAATTTCAAGATAGGCTATCATAATATCCATGCGCTTCTATATAATAAAGGGGAATTATGGATTGGGAGTTTTTCCAGAGGTTTATATATTTTAAATACTCAAACAAAAAAAATTAAGAACTACCGTCACAATCAAACTAATCCCTATTCAATACCTAATGATCATATCTACTCTATTTATAAGGCAAAAAATGGTAATATTTATATAGGCACTTTATCCGGATTTTGCCAATATGATCCCAAAAGGGATTCATTCCAAACATTGAAGTCATTAAGCCATATTTTTATCTACGATATCATAGAAGACCAATACGGAAATTTATGGATGGCAAGCAAAAGGGACGGCATCTGGCGTTATAACCCTCAAACTGGAAAATTACACAACTATCGTCATAATCCCCAAAAGAAAAATTCTCCCTGTAGTAACTGGGTCATCCGTGTATATATTGACCACAAACAAAACCTATGGTTCTGCACCGAAGGAGGTGGTATATGCCGATATCACTATAAGCAAGACTGTTTTGAAAACTTTTCTACCAGAGATAATTTACCCAACAATATTATCTATGGCATATTAGATGATCAATCCGGGAACTATTGGCTTTCTTCTAACAGGGGACTTATCCGCTATGAACCGCAAAGTAAAAGAGCACAACTATATACTGTAGAAGATGGATTGCAGAGCAATCAATTCAATTTTCGCTCTTCCTTGCAAGCTAGTGACGGAAAGTTTTATTTCGGAGGAGTAAATGGTTTTAATGCCTTTTATCCCTTCAAATTATCTGTTAATAAAGTGAGACCTACAGCATCTATTTCCGCTGTATATATGCACAGTCCAGATGATAAGATAAGCCGTAGTAAACGAGTGCCTGCACTTAGTGGAAAAATCACTATCCCCTATCAAGTAGTGTCATTTGATATCATGTTCGAAAGCCTGAGTTATGTAGCTCCCGGCAAAAACTTATATGCCTACAAACTGGACGGAATTCATAAAGACTGGATTTACACTAACAAACATAACGTATCTTTTTTAAACCTTTCTCCGGGAAAATATACTTTTCGTGTGAAATCAAGTAATAACGACGAATACTGGAGCAATAATGACTGTTGTTTACATATAGAAGTTCTGCCCCCGCCATGGAAAACGATTTATGCAAAGATCTTTTATTTGTTAGTGGCTTGTGGCTTCACCTATTATCTGGTACGGCTCTATCTACATAAGCAACAAATTGTGAAACAAAGAAAGATGAAAGAAATAGAACAAATTAAAAATCAAGAACTGTTTCAGGCCAAAATTACATTTTTTACTCAAGTAGCACACGAAATAAAAACCCCATTGAGTCTTATCAATGCTCCATTGGAAGCTATTATGGAAATGCATGAATGGAATAATGAAGTAGAAAGCAACTTATCCGTAATACAAAAAAATTCAAACCGACTGATAGAACTCGTCAAACAGTTACTCGATTTTCGTAAAGTAGATAAAGAAGGGTATGCTCTCTCATTTAGACAAACTGATATTAATCAAATGATAGAAAACATTATTGAGCGTTTCCGTACTATTTCTTTAGCAGGTATTTCTTTTAGTGTTTCGCTGCCTGAAAAGCATTTAGAATACAACGTGGACGAAGAAGCAATGACTAAAATTATCAGTAATTTGCTGACCAATGCCATGAAATTTGCTCGTACTCAAATTATGATAATGCTGGATGAACACCTATCTGCCGAAGCTCATATCCTTTCTATCAGAGTACGCGATGATGGACCGGGAATCCCCAAAGATGAATGCAGCAAAGTTTTCGAGCCGTTCTATCAGGTAGGAAATGTAAGTAACAGTGGATCGGGGGTTGGCATCGGGCTAAGTTTGGTAAGGTTATTAGTGGAAAAGCATAACGGTAAAGTTTATATAAATACTGATTATATGGCTGGATGTGAGATATGCGTAGAAATCCCCCATTTAGAAAAAAGCATTTCTATGGAGCATACTATCTTCCCGGTATTTAATGAAAAACTTACATCAGACGAAGAAGCAGAGTCCAGCAGTTATTCCCTTCTTGTAGTAGAGGACACAACAGATATGCTTGAATTCCTTTCCAAAAATCTTGGTAGCTCATATGTTATTCATACAGCTTCTAATGGACAGGAAGCATTAGGCTGTCTTGAAAAAACGACAATAGATCTTATCATCAGTGATATTGTCATGCCTTATATGGATGGCTTTGAGCTATTAAAAATAATCAGGGCTGACAACATGCTATGCCATATTCCGTTTATCTTGCTTTCGGCACTTGATAGCGTCGACTCAAAAATAGCAGGTCTCGACTATGGGGCAGACGCATACATAGAAAAACCATTCTCTTTACATCACATGAAGGCGACTATCAATAATCTACTGGAAAATAGACGTATGCTTTTTAATCATTTTACTACAGTGCCTGATATGTCATATGATCAGATGTTGATGAATAAGACTGATGTAAAATGGCTCAATACGATTAACGAAATAATAACAACAAACTTCACTAATGAAGACTTTACAATTGATAAGCTAGCAGGAGAAATGGCAATAAGCCGCTCTAATTTACAACGTAAATTAAAAGGCCTGACAGGGATGCCACCGAATGATTATATTCGACTTATCCGACTTAAAACAGCAGGAGAACTGCTGCAAAAAGGAGAATACCGGATTAACGAAGTCTGCTATATCGTTGGCTTCAATAATCCCTCATATTTTGCCCGTTGCTTCCAAAAACAGTTTGGAATATTACCGAAAGATTATATAAGAAAAGGAGAACAGGCAATTTAGCATCAGGTCAAATTAGGATAAGATACGATTATTAAAGGAAAATAGGTTCATTCTTAAGAAGCTTCCTTTCACATAAGAGGATAATTGCGCTGCTATGCGTTTATATCTATCCCGATTCTTTAAGAAAAACGCCTCAATGTATGGAACTAAATTCCGTATAATAACTTTGAACTCTTTGTCACAGACCTGTTCCTTGAAGAGTTCAAAGTTAAAATTTATCAGAGAAAAACTTCTGTTTTTTCTAAAACATCACAAAATGCAAGAATCAGAATTCACTTGTGAAATGGAACTTGATATGTTTAAAGTCCATCTGTGCCATCTGCAATACATACCCGCTATCGGCAAGGAATACATCCCTACCCTCGCGGTCTTTCGCCATATACTGGTATTTACGTTTTTTAAAGGCTTCCAGCTCTTCAGCATCATCACTTTCAACCCAGCAAGCTTTGTACAGGCTGAGTGGCTCCCAACGGCAAGAGGCATTATATTCGTTCAGCAAACGATATTGGATTACCTCAAACTGCAACTGACCTACCGTACCAATAATCTTCCGCCCGTTAAATTGGTTGAAAAACAACTGGGCCACACCCTCATCCATCAGTTGATCAACACCTTTAGCCAATTGTTTCTGTTTCATGGGATCCGCATTTTCGATATACTTGAACATCTCAGGAGAAAAGCTTGGCAATCCTTTGAAATGCAACAATTCCCCTTCGGTCAGCGTATCACCGATCTTAAACGTTCCATTATCGGGCAAACCAATGATATCACCCGCCCATGCCTCATCAACAGTCGTTTTACGCTGCGCCATGAATTGTGTAGGGGAAGAAAAGCGCATGGTCTTTCCATGACGGACATGCAGATAAGGTGCATTCCGCGTAAATTTACCCGAACAGATTTTACAAAAAGCAATACAGGAACGATGATTGGGATCTATATTTGCCGTAATCTTAAAAACGAATCCGGTAAACTTGGGTTCTTCCGGTTCCACCTCTCGCTCTTCCGCCTTCACTGGGCGCGGACTTGGAGCAATCCGCACAAAACAATTCAGCAGTTCTTCCACACCAAAGTTATTCAATGCTGAACCAAAGAACACGGGGGCTATTTCGCCTTTCTGATAATCTGCTACCTGAAATTCAGAATATACCCCGTCTATCAGTTCGAGTTCACTCCGCAACTTATCTGCAAGCGGAGAACCGATTTGCTTGTCCAGTTCTTCCGTATTGATATCCACCTCCACTTTCTCTGTCATCACCTGTTTGGAAGGTTGGAAGAGATTCAAATTATGTTCATAGATATTGTAAACGCCCTTAAAACGAATACCACTTTCGATAGGCCAAGTCAACGGACGTACATGAATGGCAAGCTCTTCTTCCAGCTCATCCATCAAATCGAAAGGATCTTTAGCCTCACGGTCCATCTTATTCACAAAAATGATTACCGGAGTATTGCGCATACGGCAGACTTCCATCAATTTACGGGTTTGTGCTTCCACACCTTTTGCCCCATCCACTACAATGATAACACTATCCACCGCCGTCAACGTACGGTAGGTATCTTCAGCAAAGTCCTGGTGTCCGGGAGTATCAAGGATATTAATCTTATAATCCTTATAGTCAAACTCCATCACCGAAGTCGTCACCGATATACCACGCTGCTTCTCAATATCCATCCAGTCCGATGTAGCAGTTTTCTTTATTTTGTTGCTTTTAACTGCTCCGGCAACCTGTATCTGCCCTCCAAAAAGCAACAGCTTTTCTGTTAGCGAAGTTTTACCGGCATCCGGGTGTGCTATAATAGCGAAAGTTCTTCTTCTTTCTATTTCGTTGTTACTTGCCATAAAAGACGATTAAATTATTTCTCTAAATAAATTCTAATGATAGGATGTGAATTAACTCCAAGCTTCCGGCAAGTTCTTGATACAGACTTCCAGACTCTGCTCCCAATGGGGAATTTCCACTCCAAATGTAGTTTTAATCTTGGTCTTATCCAGTACCGAATAGTGTGGACGGGGAGCTTTTGCAGGATATTCATCAGTATGCAGAGGCCTTACCTTGCAAGTGGTGATACCAGCAATGCGGTGAATGGCAAGTGTAAAATCGTACCAGGAGCACACCCCTTCATCACTGAAATGATAGGTGCCCGGAACAATGCCATGATTAATAGCAGCATATATAACACGAGCCAGATCATTAGCATAGGTCGGAGTACCTATTTGATCGAAAACGACCCCTAAGTTATCTCTCTCGTTCCCCAAACGAATCATACTCTTCACAAAATTATTGCCATATATGGAATAGAGCCATGCTGTACGGATGATCATGGCACGGGAACATGAAGCCAATACGCTACATTCACCCGCCAACTTGGTAGAGCCATAGACTGATGCCGGACAAGTAGGAGTATCCTCTGTATACGGAATATGCGCTGTTCCGTCAAAAACATAATCCGTAGAGATCTGTATCATCGCCGCCCCAACAGTTTCCGCCGCCGCAGCCAAATACCCCGGAGCAATATGATTCAATTTATCACATAACTCCTGATTGTCTTCTGCCTTATCAACAGCTGTATATGCAGCACAGTTTACAATAATGTCAATACAATTATCAACTATATAATTCTTTACTGCTTCCTCATCGCAAATATCAAGTTCCTGCACATCGGTAAAGAAATAAACGTGCTGCGGATTTTCTACGGAAAGGACGCGCATTTCATTACCCAGCTGTCCATTAGCTCCGGTCACTAAAATATTCATTGCATTATATTATTAAGAATTTACAACCATCAGTCATCCAAGTCCAACTCACCCTTTTTATCTTTATCATAATAATTAGCAAGCAGAGAGATAAAATGACTTATTGCATCCATTGCCTTTGTTGTCTCAGGAGTGATTTCTCTTTTCTGTAAACGTAGTAGTAATACACCATACAGAGCTTCAAAACAAGTTTCCAATTCAGGTTCTTCTTTCTTCCCATTCTTTTGCCGAAGTTCTACAATAAACGGTAAAGCCTTGAAATAGGCAGCTCCATAATAAGGGTACTTTGAGGAAGTGAGAAGCTGATTGTGAAGTTCGGTCAAATTGAGAATGATATTACGATTAACTTGAAGATGTCCTTTCTCTTTTATCCCCTCTTCATACATCATCCTGATTAAATGCCCATACCATTCCTCCAATGCATGCTGCTCTTCTTTTGGATATTGAAGAATAACACATTCTTTGAGTTTATCAATATCACAGTCGTTAGCACGTATTAAGTCTTCCACTTGCCACATATATATAAGGTATTCGGCAATGTTCTTTTCTTTTAATTGTTGTGCAATCTTCATGGTTACTATGCTCCTTTCAATATAGGGATTCACCCATAAGCGTGAATACCAACCCTAGCAATGACACCACCATAACTATTACCCCAATGATACGATTCAACAACCAGATACCGCGCAAATTAAACTGTCTACGGACTTTATTTACGAAAAAAGTAATACTAAACCACCATGTCAAGGCCCCCAATGCAATAGCTATATAACCCGTGACCGCCTCAAAGACAAGGACTCCTTCACTGACAAAAGCCAAACGGGCAAAGAGGCCAATATATAGAAAAATGATAAGTGGATTGGAAAGAGTTACGGCAAAAGCGGTGACAAAATTATGAAAATACGAACCCTTACCTTTACCTGCGGAAACAGGACGCAGGGAATGTACCGGATTACTTCGGAAGGTATACACCCCAAAAGCCAATAACATAATACTTCCCAGCAACTGTAAGTAGAAGATGTTTTTATTGACATAATCAAAAACAAAACTCATTCCATAACCTGTCAATAGTGCATACGTAATGTCGCTTAATGAAGCACCGAGCCCTGTTACAAAACCATACCAACGCCCTTTATTCAGTGTACGCTGAATACATAAAACTCCCACCGGGCCTAAGGGAGCAGACACAACTACGCCAATAATAAACCCTTTCCACAATATACTAAATACGGTTTCGATTTGTATCATGCCGCAAATATCGTATTTTTTTATGAGAAGGACGAATAGCATTAACGTTTTTTCGGTTAGCCCTGACATCCTCTTAACGATTTTGCTTACCTTTGTGAGAAATACTCCAATAATAAATTAAAATTCATCTAAAAAGCAACCATATTTAAGATGGAATTCCTTATCATTATAATCACAGGTATCTTAGCAGGGTTACTTTCCGGAGCCGTAGGTTTCGGTGGTGGAATGATCATTATGCCAGTTATTACATTTTTTTACGGAGTAGAGATAGCGGTTCCCACTGCAACTATAGCACAATTAATGAGCAATTTATCTAAAGCAGGAATGGGTTTAAAAGATATTAAATGGCAGGCAACCGGGAGATTTCTCATTCTAGCCGCACCATTGACCGCACTAGGTGCATTTGAGTTTGCAGTTGTTCCAAAGCAATTACTAACACGAATAGTTTGTGTGTTTCTAATCATGTTTGCCATTTTGAAGATTACAGGACGCATGCGGCTCCCTAAAAAACAAGGTACAATAATTATAGGAGGCGGAATCACAGGGTTAATCAATGGAATGCTTGGTATATCGGGCCCACTAAGTAGCGCAGTGTTTCTCACGTTAGAACTTTCACCCATTGCTTACATAGCAAGCGAAGCTGCAGCAGCATCTATGATGCATATTATCAAAATCATAATATATCATAAGCTTGATTATGTTAATTTACACCTTCTTTTAAATGGTCTCTACATAGGATTCGCAATGATATTGGGAAATTTTATAGCCATGCATTTTATAAAAAAGATAAATAAAAAACGCTATCAAAAGGTTGTTGCAGGTATAATGATTCTTGTTTCCATCTGGCTTATCATATCTGTTTAACACAAAAATCACAGGAAAAAGCACATCAATCTTTCAATTATAAATATTATCTTTGCAGCAAGAAAGAACAGGAATATACGCTTTATGAATGTTTTTCACATTATTCCTTGAAAATTCAATTAAAAGATCGTAAATCGTCAAATCGAAAATATAAGTATGATTCTTTTTTTTAGAACCCCATCCAAAAGCGTGATTGCAGTAGAATGTGACCATGCACTGTCCTCTGTAGACAATGACAAATTTTGCTGGCTCTTCGGAGAAGCCACTCTCGAAAGTGAAAAGAACTTGAAAGGGTATTTCGTCGGTCCGCGCCGCGAAATGATAACCCCGTGGAGTACAAATGCTGTGGAAATCACCCAAAACATGGGATTGACCGGCATAACCCGTATAGAAGAATATTTCCCGGTGAGCAATGAAGATGCAGAACACGACCCGATGCTGCAACGTATGTACAAAGCTCTTGACCAGGATATATTTACCACCAACCGAAAGCCGGAACCTATTATCCATATTGAAGATTTGGAAGCATACAGTGAGCAAGAAGGTTTAGCGCTCTCCAAAGAAGAGATGGATTACCTTAAAAAAGTAGAAAAAGACCTCGGACGTCCGTTAACAGATTCCGAGGTTTTTGGTTTTGCACAGATCAATTCCGAACATTGCAGGCACAAAATTTTCGGAGGTACATTTATCATAGACGGAGTGGAACAAGAGTCTTCCCTCTTCCAAATGATAAAAAAGACCACGCAGGAAAATCCTAATAAAATAATATCTGCTTATAAAGATAACGTAGCTTTTGCCGAAGGACCCGTCATTGAGCAATTTGCTCCGGCGGATCAATCCAAATCCGATTACTTCCGAGTAAAGGACATAAAAAGTGTGATCTCTTTAAAAGCGGAGACACATAACTTCCCGACAACCGTAGAACCGTTCAATGGAGCATCAACCGGTACGGGAGGAGAAATCAGAGACCGCATGGGAGGAGGAAAAGGCTCCTGGCCCATTGCCGGAACAGCAGTCTACATGACAGCCTACCCACGCACCGAAGAAGACCGTTCATGGGAAGAGATTCTTCCCGTTCGCAAATGGTTGTATCAAACACCTGAGCAGATCCTGATCAAGGCTTCCAATGGTGCCAGTGATTTTGGAAACAAATTCGGCCAGCCGCTGATTTGCGGTTCCGTACTGACATTTGAACATCAGGAAAATGGTGAATCATATGGATACGACAAAGTAATCATGCTTGCGGGAGGCGTTGGATACGGAACACAACGCGATTGTCTGAAAGGGACTCCTGAAACCGGAAACAAAATAGTAGTTATCGGTGGCGATAATTACCGGATAGGCTTGGGAGGTGGTTCTGTATCTTCAGTAGATACAGGCCGTTATAGTAGTGGCATTGAATTAAACGCCGTACAACGCGCAAATGCAGAAATGCAAAAGCGTGCCTACAACGTAGTCCGTGCCCTTTGTGAAGAAGATACCAACCCGATAGTCTCCATTCACGACCATGGTTCCGCGGGGCATGTAAACTGCCTTTCTGAACTCGTGGAAGAATGCGGAGGATTGATCGATATGAGTAAACTACCTATCGGAGACAAAACCCTTTCCGCCAAGGAGATTATAGCCAACGAGAGCCAGGAACGCATGGGCTTACTAATCAGAGAAGAAGCCATAGAACATGTACGAAAAGTTGCAGAGCGTGAACGTGCTCCAATGTATGTCGTAGGTGAAACTACAGGCGATCACCGCTTCGCCTTTGAACAGGCGGATGGCATACGTCCGTTCGATTTGGCTGTAGACCAGATGTTCGGCTCATCTCCCAAAACATACATGATAGATAAAACGGTAGAACGGCATTATGAAATGCCAACCTATAAACTATCAGAACTGCATGAGTACCTGACAAAAGTATTGCAACTGGAAGCCGTTGCCTGCAAAGACTGGTTAACAAATAAAGTAGACCGCTCCGTAACAGGTAAGGTAACCCGCCAACAATGCCAGGGTGAATTGCAATTACCTCTAAGCGACTGCGGCGTGGTAGCTCTTGATTATAAAGGAGAAAAAGGAATTGCCACCTCTTTGGGACATGCTCCCCAAGCTGCACTTGCCGATCCTGCCGCAGGTTCAATACTTTCGGTAAGCGAAGCATTAACCAATATTGTATGGGCTCCTTTAGCAGAAGGATTGGATAGTCTGTCTCTTTCAGCCAACTGGATGTGGCCTTGCCGGTCACAAGAAGGGGAAGACGCCCGTCTTTACACCGCAGTAAAAGCGTTAAGTGATTTCTGCTGTGCACTACAAATCAATGTGCCTACGGGTAAAGACTCCCTTTCCATGACTCAGAAATACCCGGACGGTAGCAAAATTGTTTCTCCGGGAACAGTAATTGTTTCAGCTGGTGGTGAAGTATCGGATATTAAGAAAGTGGTTTCGCCAGTTCTTGTAAATGACCCCAAGAGCTCCCTCTATCATATTGATTTCAGCTTCGATAACCTAAAATTAGGAGGCTCCGCTTTTGCACAATCACTCGGAAAAGTCGGTGATGATGTTCCATGCGTACAAGATGCCGAATATTTCCGTGACGCATTTCTTGCCATACAAGAATTAGTCAGGAAGAATCTGATTCTCTCCGGTCATGACATTTCAGCAGGCGGCCTCATCACGACTCTTCTGGAAATGTGCTTTGCAAATGTAGAAGGAGGCATAGAAATCAATCTTGATAAAATGAAAGAGAACGATCTCATCAAAATATTATTTGCAGAGAATCCGGGCATTGTCATACAAGTAAGTGACAAGCATAAAGATGAAGTTAAAAAGATATTGGAAGACGCAGGTGTAGGATACATTAAAATAGGTAAACCAGCAGACGAGCGTCAAATTCTCGTATCAAAAGACGACGCTACTTATCAGTTTGGTATTGATTATCTACGCGATGTATGGTACTCCAGTTCCTACTTACTTGACAGGAAACAATCCATGAATGGTTGTGCCAAGAAGCGCTTTGAAAATTACAAAATGCAACCGGTGGAATTTGCTTTCATGGAGGGATTCAAAGGTAAATTCTCTCAATACAAGATAAATCCTGATCGTCGTGAACCTAGTGGCATCCGCGCTGCAATCATCCGCGAGAAGGGAACTAACGGAGAACGAGAAATGGCTTATTCCCTTTATCTGGCCGGATTTGACGTTAAAGATGTCACCATGACCGACTTAATCAGTGGAAGGGAAACATTGGAAGATATTAATATGATTGTCTATTGCGGAGGTTTCTCCAATTCCGATGTATTGGGTTCGGCAAAAGGCTGGGCCGGAGGTTTCTTATTCAATGAAAAAGCAAAAGAAACACTCGATAAATATTATGCCCGGAAGGATACTCTTTCATTAGGAATCTGTAACGGTTGCCAGTTGATGATGGAACTCGGTTTAATCAATCCTGAGCATAAAAAACAAGGCAAGATGGAGCACAATGACTCACACAAATTTGAATCATCTTTCATTGGCGTTACAATTCCTACCAATCGTAGTGTAATGTTCGGTTCTTTAAGTGGAAGTAAATTGGGAATTTGGGTTGCCCATGGAGAAGGGAAGTTCTCTTTGCCATATGATAAAGATAAATACAATGTAGTAGCCAAATACAGCTATGACGAATATCCAGGTAATCCCAACGGCTCCGATTATTCTATTGCAGGCCTCTCCAGTACAGACGGACGCCACCTTGCAATGATGCCGCATCTGGAACGGGCCATATTCCCGTGGCAAAACGCATATTATCCACATGCACGCATCAACGAAGACCAGATTACTCCATGGATGGAAGCATTTGTCAATGCCCGTAACTGGATAGAGAAAAACAAATAAAAAATATCGCAGCGATCGGAGAAATCATAACTCCATAGACTTGCCCCTGCTACAAAAGATTTTAGCAGGGGCATTTTTTTGCTTTTATCCCACAAAATCCATAAATTTGCATAGCGTATTTATGTTATAACTAAGAGTTACGCCCCTAACTATTATGAAAGAGCTTACTTCTGCTTTTCTGTTCATGATCAATTATGATTATCCTTCACTCATTATCTGGGGGTTAGTTTTATATGTGTTGTTTTTTGCTATAATTGTGTTTATAGCCTTGCACTTTTTTATACTACGCAGACAACAAAGAATATCAGATGCACGCACCCGTTTCTTTACCAATATAGCACATGACATCCGTACACCATTAACTTTAATTAAAGCACCCTTGGAAGAGCTTCGTGAAAAAGAACAGATGAGTGAAGACGGACGTAGCAATGTAAATATTGCGATAAGGAATGTAGATGTCTTGCTTCACCTGACAACAAACCTCGTCAATCTTGAAAAAATAGATACTTACATAGATTCACTATATGTCTCGGAGTATGAATTAAGCACCTATATGGAGGAACTTTTAGCTCCTTTCAAAACTTACGCAAAAGCCAAGCATATTAATTTGACGTATGAAAGTAATTTCCATAGCCTCAAGATTTGGCTGGATAGAGATAAAATGGATTCTATCTTAAAGAATATAATTTCCGATACCCTAAAATATACGTCCAAAGATGGAGAGGTACAATTACGCGTAACAGAAGCTAATGAAGCATGGAACGTGGAGATAAGAAATACAGGGTCTTACATGGAAATAAATAGATCAAAAAGCTTGTTCACAAAGTTATTTTCCGACTTCAGTTCACCGAACATAGAAACAGTAAGTAGCGGAATCGGAGTATTGCTCGTTCGTAAACTGGTACATCTACACAAAGGAAAAATAAAAATAAATCATATCCCCAAGAACGGAATATATATAAAAGTAAGTTTTCCAAAAGGAGAAAAAAAATATTCGAAAGCAAAGCATTGCCCGTCTAAAGAGGCTGAAAGAATTATTTATTCTGAGTCCGGCGTTCCTCAGGCTGCCTCTTTAAATACTCTTGAGTTCAACACCACTCCTCCTAATAATAAATGTTGTGCCAAGATATTAGTTGTAGAAAACAATGAAGAATTGAGCGGATATTTGCAGAAAATGTTGTCGGATAAATATATGGTAAAGACATGTAACGATGGAAAGCAAGTACTAAAGATAGCCCAGGAAGAGACGCCCGATCTGATCGTTTCCGATGCAATAATGCCAGAAATGCCCAACGGGGCAATATGTAATATATTGAAAAGTAATATTGAAACGTCACACATTCCCATTGTTTTAATGACTGCGCTCAATAATGATCAAGGTACAGTAGAAGGCTTGAATAGTGATGCTGATGAGTATTTGCTCAAACCTTTCAACATAAGCATTTTAAAAGCAACCATTGATAATTTACTAGCCAACCGTGCCCTATTACGACATAAATATGCCAATCTGGAAATAAGTGATGAGCAGCATAATCCCGATTGCATTAATTGCTCCAGTGACCTTGATTGGAAGTTTATAGCTACGGTGAAGAAAAGTGTAGAAGATAATATGGAAGATTCTACTTTTAATATAGATACACTTTGCAACTTAATGAACATGAGCCGTACAAGCTTTTATAATAAAATAAAAGCATTAACAGATCAAGCACCTGCTGACTATGCCCGTCTTATCCGTTTAAAGTATGCAACTCAATTACTGGAAGAACAACGCTACAGCATCACGGAAATCGCTGAAAAGACGGGCTTTAGTGATGCAAAATACTTTCGTGAAGTATTTAAAAAGCACTTCAAAGTAAGTCCTAGTCAATATGCAAAAAAGAAAGACAACAGACAATAAACGAGAATAAGAAGAAAGATAAATTATGAAAAGATATTTAGAAGCTTTTTCTATCTTCTTTAAAATTGGAGCATTTACCATTGGAGGAGGATATGCCATGGTACCGTTAATAGAGGAAGAAATTGTAGCCAAACGGGAATGGATTACTAAAGAAGACTTTATTGATTTACTTGCCATATCACAATCCACTCCAGGGGTTTTTGCGGTCAATATCGCAATTTTTATCGGATATAAACTATGGGGAATGAAAGGGAGCATCATTACTACGTTAGGGACTATATTACCTTCTTTCCTTATTATTTTATCAATCGCTCTTTTTTTCCATAACTTTAAGGATAATGTAATTGTAGAGCGTATATTTAAAGGCATCCGTCCGGCAGTAGTAGCTCTCATTGCCGTGCCCACTTTCAGCATGGCAAAATCAGCAAAAATAAATAGATATAATATCTGGATACCTATTGTATCCACTCTATTGATATGGCTTCTGGATTTTTCACCCATTTGGGTGATTATTATAGCAGGAACAGGAGGATATTTATGGGGTAAATTTAAGAATAGACTATAATGTTATATTTTCAGTTATTCTATACTTTTTTTAAAATAGGCCTTTTCGGATTCGGAGGAGGTTATGCTATGCTTTCCCTGATACAAAGAGAAGTAGTAACTCACTACGGTTGGTTAAAGCCACAAGAATTTACGGACATTGTAGCCATTAGTCAGATGACGCCGGGGCCAATAGGTATCAACTCGGCGACATACGTCGGCTTCACAGCCACGGGAAGCGTATGGGGGTCCCTCATTGCAACATTTGCTGTTATACTCCCTTCATTCATACTAATGATAATGATCAGTAAGTTTTTTCTAAAATACCAAAAGCACCCTGCAGTAGAAGCTGTATTCAGAGGATTACGTCCGGCAGTAGTTGGATTACTAGCATCGGCAGCCTTAGGATTAATGAATGTGGAAAACTTTAACTCTCCCAGCAAAGACACATACTCGTTTATAATAAGCTGTGCTATTTTTATAATAGCCTTTATTGGAACAAAAAAATATAAAATCAATCCCATACTCATGATCGTAGTCTGCGGAGTAATAGGATTGATTTTATATTAAATTCTTAAAATATAGTCTAGAGTTTCACTTTTTTAGAAACTGATTTTGATTCGTTATGTAACCGATCAAGCGCTGTGACGACATAACGATATTTCATCTTACCATCATTATAAGGCAACTTATAAAAATTTTCTCGTGTAATAACCACAATATGGGAAGGGTCATCTATGTTCACTTTTTCCTTAGCATCAAAGCGATAAACGACATATTGTACCGAACGGTCCATTTCGCTATGAAAGCGGGAAGGTGTCCAAAAGAGCATATAACCGTCCGAAGTCCATACAGGCTTCAACTTCCGCACTTTTTGAGGAGCTTTATTGTCCATAAAATCAAAAACAGGAGGAATTGCCGGATATCTATTATATTCCGCTTGTAGTGCACTCCGATAGTTCCCTACATTATCAGCTACTGCACTTGCAGGCCATTGACAGCTACCTCCAATCGTTTGATACGCCCGTTGCAAAGCCATCTTCTGAGGTAATTGATTAATAGAAGGATTCTCCGGATCTACATTCTTCACCGTATTTTCCACAGATTGCCCAATGAATAAAGGACGGTTCTCCGTGTTTTTTGCCCACCATTCCACCAATGTTTTATAATCAGCTACGGGGTGACCTATTTGCCAATATAGTTGGGGAATGTTATAATCAATCCATCCCTCACGCGCCCACAAAAGAACGTCAGCATAAAGATCATCATAGTTTTGCAAACCATTAGTCTTGCTTCCCAACGGATCATTCTTCTCATTGCGATAAATACCAAATGGAGAAACACCAAACTTAACCCATGGCTTTATTTGACGTATCGTATCATGTATTTTCTTTATCAATAAATTAACATTACTACGCCGCCAGTCTCCTTTATTGGAAAAGCCCCCTCCATAACGGGCAAAACTATCATTATCCGGAAAATCTTGTCCCTTTATTGGATATGGATAAAAATAATCGTCCATATGAATAGCATCCACGTCATAGCGAGAGACAATATCACTCACCACCATGCAAATATGATGGCGGCTTTCAGGTAAAGCTGGGTCAAAAAATAGCTGATCACCATAAGTAACAAACCATTCCGGATGAATATTATATACATGATTAGGAGCCAATTTATTCTTTAATGTTGTTTTCACCCGATACGGATTAACCCATGCATGAAACTCCATTCCACGCTTATGACACTCTTCAATCATAAACTGCATCGGATCCCAATACGGATCAGGCACTTTTCCCTGTACTCCCGTCAAAAAACGGCTCCATGGCTCCAAAGATGAAGCATACAGAGCATCTGCTTCTGGACGAACCTGGAAAATAATAGCATTAATTCCCGCCTGTTGTAAGGAATCTAACTGGTTAACTAATATTTGCTTCACTTTTTCCGTAGGAAGGCCTCGAAACTGTCCATTTACAGTTTGTATCCATGCTCCCCGAAACTCACGTTTTGGATATCTGTTTGATAAAGTTTGAGCTTTACCTCCGATCATGAAAAGCAAAGCACATATACATACAAAGAATCTATTTTTCATCTGGTTTTAACTAAATCTTAACAACTTAAAAAGCGGTTAAAAGTACGACAAAACTTCGTAGTAACTTAACATGCATTTAAAAGTATAACAAATCTTAACCAAGCAATCATAATGCAAAATCAAATCCTAGTGACTATCTTTGTAACCCAATTAGTGAGCCTCAATTATGACAAAAGAAAATTCTATACTCATCAAAGGAGCACGCGTCAACAATTTAAAGAATATAGACGTAGAAATACCTCGCAATAAATTAGTGGTTATCACAGGATTATCAGGATCAGGCAAATCATCTCTGGCTTTTGATACGCTTTACGCTGAAGGACAACGCCGATATGTGGAAAGTCTAAGCAGCTATGCAAGACAATTTTTAGGAAGAATGAGCAAGCCCGAATGCGACTTCATCAAAGGAATTCCACCAGCGATTGCAATAGAACAAAAGGTAAACAGCCGTAATCCACGCTCTACCGTAGGCACTTCTACAGAAATATATGAATATCTCAGGTTACTTTATGCGCGGATAGGGCACACATTCAGCCCGATTAGTGGACAAGAAGTCAAAAAGCATTCCATAGAAGATATCGTCAGTTGCATGCTGGAATATCCGGAAGGAACACGATATACCGTGCTTACTCCGATTCTGCCTCATGAAGGAAGAAACCTAAAGCAACAGTTGGAAGTTGATCTGAAGCAGGGATTCAATCGCCTTGAAGTAAACGGTGAAATGGTACGTATTGATGAATACGAACCGAAAAAAATGGATACCGTTTTTTTATTGATAGACCGTATGAGTGCCTCCTCTGACAAAGATGCAATAAGCCGTTTAACCGACTCGGCCGAAACAGCCATGTACGAGGGTAATGGAAACTGCCTGCTTCGTTTTTACCTATCTGACGGAAGTACTAAATTACATGAATTTAGTACAAAATTTGAGGCGGATGGAATTACTTTCGAAGAGCCCAATGACCAAATGTTTTCATTTAATTCACCCATTGGAGCCTGTCCTGAATGTGAAGGCTTCGGAAAAGTCATCGGGATTGATGAACATTTAGTAGTGCCCAATCGGTCCTTATCCATTTATGATGGCGCAATAGTGTGTTGGAGAGGTGAAAAAATGGGAGAATGGCGTGAAGAAGTTATAAAAAATGCAGATAAAGTGGGACTACCTATATTTGTCCCTTATTATCAACTTTCTGACAAACAGCGAAGTATGCTATGGGAAGGTACCTCCTACTTTGAAGGCATCAATAGTTTCTTCAAAATGTTGGAAGAAAATCAGTATAAGATACAATACCGCGTCATGTTGGCAAGGTACAGAGGTAAAACAATCTGCCCCAAATGTCATGGTACACGCCTTAAGCCAGAAGCATCTTACGTAAAGGTAGGAAGAAAAAATATTTCGGAATTAGTAGATCTTCCTATTACGGAACTGAAAGCATTCTTTAATAGCTTAAACTTAAACCCGCATGATGCAGATATTGCCAAACGCATCTTAACTGAGATTAATAACCGTATTCAGTTTTTACTTGATGTGGGACTAGGTTATCTTACTTTGAACCGCCTTAGTAATTCGCTATCTGGAGGAGAGAGTCAGCGCATTAATCTGGCCACATCCCTTGGTAGCAGCTTGGTAGGATCATTATACATCCTTGATGAGCCAAGTATCGGCTTGCACAGTCGCGATACAGACAAACTTATTCACGTACTAAGACAGTTGCAGCAACTAGGCAACACAGTCGTTGTTGTAGAACATGATGAGGAAATCATACGAGCTGCAGACTACATCATTGACATAGGACCCAAAGCCGGGCGACTTGGAGGAGAAGTTATATACCAAGGCGACATGCATGACCTCCAAAAAGGAAGCAATAGTTACACCGTACGATACCTCCTGGGTGAGGAAGAAATTCCAATCCCGCTGCAAAGACGTTCCTGGAATAATTATATTGAACTAAAGGGAGCAAGAGAAAATAATTTGAAAGGCATAGATGTACGTTTCCCTTTAAATGTAATGACCGTAGTAACCGGAGTTAGTGGTTCAGGGAAAAGTACATTAGTACGTGACATCTTTTATCGCGCATTGAAACGGGAACTGGATGAATGTAACGAAACTCCCGGGGAATACATATCTATTGGGGGTAGTTTAAGAAACTTGCGTAATGTAGAATTTATCGATCAAAATCCAATAGGAAAATCCTCTCGATCAAATCCGGTCACCTACATTAAGGCTTACGACGAAATTCGTAAACTATGGGCAGACCAACCATTAGCTAAACAAATGGGATATACCGCCGGTCACTTTAGCTTCAACAGCGAAGGAGGGCGTTGTGAAGAATGTAGAGGAGAAGGTACAATTACCGTTGAAATGCAATTCATGGCAGATCTTGTATTACAATGTGAATCTTGCCATGGTAAACGTTTTAAAACAGATACGCTTGAAGTTAAATTTCACGATATGAATATCTATGATGTTCTTGAAATGACAATCAATCAAGCTATAGAATTCTTCACTCAATACGGGCAAAAAAAGATTGTAAAGAAACTTACTCCCTTACAAGATGTAGGTTTAGGATATATAAAACTGGGACAAGCCTCATCCACCTTATCGGGAGGTGAAAACCAGCGGGTGAAATTGGCTTATTATCTCAGCCAGGAAAAGGCAGACCCTACTTTATTTATCTTCGACGAACCGACTACCGGGCTCCACTTCCATGATATCCGCAAATTACTTGAGGCATTTGACGCCCTCATTCGCAGAGGACACTCTATAATCATCATAGAACATAATCTAGATGTTATCAAGTGCGCCGATTATGTAATAGACCTCGGTCCCGAAGGGGGTGATCGTGGAGGCAACATCGTTGTAGTGGGCACCCCTGAGGAAGTAGCTAAATGTAAAGATAGCTACACCGGACATTTTTTAAAAGAAAAACTTCATAACTAATATGAAGATAGAATATAAATTCAAGGACAAATAGATCTATTCGAACATTACACAATTTATATCGTTTAGGAACATCCGGTAAATGTTCCTAAACAATATAATTCAAAAATAAAAGCCAAAACCTATTTTCAATCCTATTTTCGAACGATCATCATTTACATTCCAATAGACAGACGGTTCAATCGTAACTGTGCGCGAAAGAAAATAAGCATATCCTGCTTCTACCCCTAATGAGTATTTAGTAGCATCCAGACTACTTCCCCAATCCCAACGATCCACATTTACATTAGCACCTAAAAAAACGCCGACTGAATTAATATAATAACGTCCGCCAACACCAAGACCGTAAATATCCGCATCCGAACCACCGCTATTCCAACTGGCACCAGCACGCAGCAGCAATGCCACATTATCCAAAAGGAATGCCCCACCTTGAGCTTCAAGCCCAAAAGAAGTCCTGTTAACATCTGTGTTATGAGACAATTCAAGTCCTGTAATCGAAGGACTTACAATCCATTTTCCCTTTTCAAATTGGGCCTGAGCAGCTACAGTTGCAACAAGCAGGCAAACAATTAATGCACATCGTTTCATAATACTATATTAATAATTATTTCTATTTCTGACGTTTCTGTTGTAAATTCTCTTTTTTTCGTAAAACCAACCAAAGAAGAAAAACAATAAAGTAAGCGATCAAAACCGTTACATATTTCTCTGCACTGCTTATAACCATATTCTTAGGCAGAATATATGCAGCTGTAAGAGAAATATAGATGAATAAAGCCAATGTTATTCCTGTTGATTTTTTAAATTTCTTCATAAGCACCTTTCTTCGCAAACTTGATTTTCCATATCGTAAACCATACAATTGCTATAAATAATCCTAAAAAGCCGACGCTATAAGCAATCTGCCTAGACAGTCCAAAACCTTCAGGAGCAATACAAATATACGTACTACAAACCATTGTCATAAAAAAAGCCGGAACCAATGATACGTAATAAAGCTTTTTTGCACGTACCAAATAAACAGTTATTGCCCATAAAGTAAAAACAGAAAGAGTTTGATTAGCCCATGCAAAATAGCGCCAAATATGATCAAATCCCTCAGCATCCTGCAAACTATACAGCAATAAACCGATGGCAAGAAGGAACATCGGAATACAAATATATAAACGATGGCGAACAATCTTTTGTTCCATCCCCAAAAAATCAGCTACAATGAGACGCGCCGATCTAAAAGCTGTATCTCCACTCGTAATAGGCGCAGCAATCACCCCAAGAATAGCAAGAACACCTCCTATGGCACCAAGCCAATTTTTGGTAATGCTATCTACAATAATTGATGCATTTGTTTCTCCCATTCCATTTCTATGAAAGAAACAGGTAGCAGCTGCCGCCCATATCAAAGCTACAATACCTTCGGTAATCATTGCTCCATAAAAGACGGAACGTCCATAATGCTCACTTTTCATACAACGTGCCATTAGAGGGCTCTGCGTTGCATGAAAGCCACTGATGGCGCCACAAGCTATACTAACAAACATGATAGGGAAAATAGGCAGTTGTTTTGCATTAGGATGCATATTCTGTAAGCCATCCCAAAACTCGGGCAAATCGGGACTATTAACATAAATCATAACCAAAATGCCGATGGCCATGAAAAGCAAGGCGGCAGCAAATATCGGATATATTTTCCCAATGATCTTATCTACTGGTAATAAAGTAGCCAACACATAATAAATAAACACTATTATAATCCAAAAAGTAGTATCAAGACTACCGGGCGTTAACTTTGCCAATAGACCGGCAGGACCGGCTACAAAAACCGACCCAACCAATATCATTAATATCACAGTAAAGGCACGCATTACCAGTTTTGTTGTCGAGCCAAGATAACGTCCAATAATCTCAGGTAAGCTTTCCCCATCGTGACGTAATGAAAGCATGCCACCAATATAATCGTGTACTGCACCGGCAAATATACTTCCAAGAACAATCCAGAGATAAGAAGCCGTGCCAAATTTAGCCCCCATTATGGCTCCAAAGATAGGGCCAAGACCTGCAATATTCAAAAATTGTATCATAAAGATTTTCCAAGTAGACAACGGGATAAAGTCTACCCCATCAGCCTTTGTCAAAGCTGGAGTTTTGCGATCGTCAGGACCAAAGATGTGTTCGATGAAACGCCCATAAATAAAATAGCCTGCTATTAATGCCAGTAGGCACAGCGTAAATGTTATCATGGCATATCATTTTTTAATAGATGCAAAAGTAACGGTTTATACGAAAACCTCACAACAAATCCGACTGTTTTGCTTAACTTCGCCACGAAAAATAACAAAGACAACTAAAAAGTTGAAGTTAAGTTATGAAACGAATTAGTATCTTCATTTTAATATATACCACAGTCCTCTCTATTTCTGCACAAACACCTAAGTACGAGGTTCGTGCAGCATGGATTACCTCTGCATACGGACTGGACTGGCCTCGTATCCGAGCAACTTCTCCTGACAACATCCGTCGCCAGCAAGAAGAACTTATTGATATCTTGGATAAATTAAAGGCTGCTAATTTCAATACCATACTGTTTCAGGCACGCACGCGGGGTGATGTACTCTATCGGTCCAAAATAGAGCCTTTCAATAGCATCTTAACAGGGACAGTAAATGGAGACCCAGGTTACGATCCACTGACTTTTGCCATAGAAGAGTGTCACAAACGTGGAATGGAATGTCATGCATGGATAGTAACCATCCCCTTGGGTAATCGTAAACATGTAAGCACACTAGGCAAAATGTCTATAACCAAACGTAAACCTAACATCTGCGTACCCTATAAAAGAGAATATTTTCTAAATCCTGGGAACCCCGAAACCAAAGAATATATAATGAGCATTGTACGGGAAATCGTGGAACATTATGACGTAGACGGCGTCCACTTCGATTATCTCCGTTACCCGGAATATGCACCTCACTTCCCTGATTCTTACGATTACCGTAAATATGGGAAGGGAAGGGATCTCGCCCAATGGAGAAGAGACAATATTACAGAAATTGTACGTTACATCTATAAAGGAGTGAAAAAGCTAAAACCTTGGGTAAAAGTCAGCACGTGTCCGGTAGGTAAGTATAAAGACACTTCCCGCTACTCCTCATACGGTTGGAATGCACTTTATACAGTCCATCAAGATGTCCAGGGATGGTTGGGAGAAGGTATTCAAGACCAAATCTATCCCATGATGTACTTCCGGGGAAATAGCTTCTATCCATTTGCACTCGACTGGCAAGAACAAAGTAACGGACGCCATATTATTCCCGGATTGGGCATTTATTTTCTACACCCATCCCAAGGAAACTGGACCGTAGACGAAGTAGAACGACAGATCCATTTTATCCGAGCTCACAAATTGGCGGGTGAAGGCCATTATCGGGTAAAATATTTAATGGACAATGTGCAAGGCATGTACAACGCACTGGTAGAGAACTATTATGCAACACCGGCATTACAACCCTCCATGCCTTGGCTGGACAGTATTCCTCCAACACACCCCACTCATTTTGCCATAACGCATGAGAGTGAAGGATATGTTCGCTTAAAATGGAGTCCTGCTACAGACAATGATCCACATAATGCTCCAACTTATGTCATTTATGGTTCAAATACTTATCCGGTAGATATTACCAATCCTGAAAATATAATTGCTCAACGCGTTCAGGGAACAGAGTATGTCTATACCTCTATTCGTCCGTGGAATGCAAAAACACATTTTACAGTAACAGCTGTTGACAGATACGGCAATGAAAGTGGTCCTGCCCAATAATTGAATGAGGCTAACATTAAATTTTTAAATTAAAATATGAGCCACATATCTACTTTTCGGTGTAACAGGAACCAGTGGCAGATAACCGGAAATGAGCATCTTATTATTTACAGTTAAAGGGTAATCTTTTATTTTTTGATTATGATATTCCAATAACTCATCATAAGAGGAAGAATATTTGATTGTAAAAGTACCAATGCTATCATGCTCCATAAAATTATCATGAAAGATCCGAGCCACAACTCCCATATTCATTCTCAGATTAATCTCTACACACGGATGGATAAGATAACTTTTAGCCTCTTCATCTTTGCAAATCATCATATCCACTCCAAAATAACCAGTATAATGTCGACTAAAGATATTGGTCAAATACTTCTGTAACGTTTCTCTTATGCGTATAAGTTTCAATAAAGGAACATAATTCATCAAGCCTTTCTCTATATATTCAGATGAAGCAAGTAAGCTGCCAACATAAGCGCCTTTAGCATTAGTCGTAAACGAAGAATAGCCTACAAAAAACACTTTGCCACTACCAGCGGAATAAAATTCCATAGCAAAATCTTTGACCTTATGATATACCGGTTCTCCAACAACTCCATCCTGTTCTTTCAAAATATTCTCACACCAACCTGAAACCCACTTATTAAAGTCTCCTTTACACCACATCAAGCCTCTACCGCTTCCAGACCAGGGAGCTTTTAACACACAAGGATTAGTTTTCATTACAAATTCTTCGCAAGAAAACAGATCCGGCAAATAATACGATGCCCCACAGCACAAGTTGTCTTCTTTAAATAAATCAAGAACTTTATCTACCGCTTTACGAGAAGAAAGAATTCTTAATGCACGCAAACGCTTATCCGCAGGAAGCTTATCTTCCAATATGCCTTTTTTCAACAGCCCTTTGCATAGTGCCGGATTCCAGCCCCACGGTATAGGCTGTATTTCCTCATGATAACACAAGAACTCCGGTTCGGTAACTAGTTGAACGGAGAGAGAAAACAAGCGCTTCATCTCCTCCAAAAAATCAGTATTATATGAAGAAGAAGCCAAAACCGCACTCCCTGGCTCGGCATACCAAATTGGCAATAAGGAAAGATCTTCAGCCATACGACGTGTAGATGCCGGAGGCATATAATTTTCGTTGTTATTAGCTAAAGCCATATCCGTATCGGGATTAAAGAGATAGATTTTCATACAGCTACAAAACCTTCAATATTCAGCGGCCAAAAGTACGCAGAAAAAGAGTAGGAAACAAATGTATAAACTTCACAAAGAAAAATGTTTTTTTGCTATCTCCACTTTGCAATTATATAAAAAAGGAGTATATTTGTCGCCCGATAAACCGATAACAACATGGAAGCATTTTACCGCACACACGCTTATCTTGTTGAGCATACCAATGCCCCCGTCCGCCGTGACCTTATGGATGAAATCAATTGGAACGACCGTTTAATCGGCATTAAAGGAATGCGTGGAGTGGGTAAAACAACATTTTTACTACAATATGCAAAGGAGAAATTTGGAACCGAACGGTCATGTCTCTACATAAACATGAATAATTTCTACTTTTGCAACCATAGCATTGTTGACTTTGCTTCTGATTTTCAAAGCCGTGGCGGAAAAGTGTTGCTGATAGACCAAGTATTCAAACATCCCGACTGGAGCAATGAACTTCGGTTATGCTATGACCGTTTCCCCAATCTTAAGATTGTTTTTACCGGTTCATCCGTTATGAGGCTAAAGGAAGAAAACCTAGAACTTCGTGACATTGTGAAGAGCTATAACTTAAGGGGATTTTCTTTCCGGGAGTTTTTAAACCTTCAAACAGGCATGAAATTCCATGCATATACGTTAGAAGAAATACTAAACAACCACGAGCAAATAACAAAAGGGATCCTTTCTAAAGTCCGTCCGTTAGATTATTTCCAAGATTACATGCATCATGGCTTCTATCCTTTTTTCCTTGAAAAGCGGAACTTCTCAGAGAATCTGCTAAAGACAATGAATATGATGATAGAGGTTGACATCCTGTTAATTAAGCAAATTGAGCTGAAGTATTTATCTAAAATAAAGAAGTTGCTCTACATGCTAGCTATTGATGGACCCAAAGTTCCGAATGTCAGTCAACTGGCAAATGATATCGAGACATCTCGTGCAACGGTGATGAACTACCTCAAATACCTTGCAGATGCGCGTCTTATCAATATGGTATATCCAAAGAAGGAAGAATTTCCTAAAAAGCCATCAAAGATCATGATGCATAATACAAACCTGATGTATTCCATTTATCCTCTACAAGTAGAAGAACAGGATTTGCTCGATACATTTTTCGTAAATACGATATGGAAAGATCATAAAGTGAACAAAGGTGATAAAAACATATCATACTTAATAGATGAAACTATGCCTTTCAAAATATGTTGTAGAGGCATAAAGATAAAAAACAACCCCAGCGTGACCTACGCCATAAACCAAATGGACATAGGACGTGGTAATCAAATACCGCTTTGGTTGTTTGGTTTTTTATATTAAAAAAGGTTTATTTACTTAATAATTCAATTTGGTTATGACTAAACAGAAGAAATTCATTACTTGTGATGGTAACCAAGCTGCTGCACACGTCTCGTACATGTTTTCCGAGGTGGCAGCAATCTATCCCATCACTCCCTCTTCTACGATGGCTGAATACGTAGATGAATGGGCTGCCGCAGGTCGTAAAAACATCTTCGGCGAGACAGTTTTAGTACAGGAAATGCAATCGGAAGGTGGTGCTGCGGGAGCAGTTCATGGCTCTTTGCAAGCAGGTGCGCTAACTACAACGTATACTGCATCACAAGGTTTACTACTGATGATTCCAAACATGTATAAAATTGCCGGAGAATATCTACCATGTGTATTCCATGTATCAGCACGTGCTATTGCCTCTCATGCGTTATCTATCTTTGGTGACCATCAGGATGTAATGGCAGCTCGCCAAACCGGCTTTGCCATGTTGGCAGAAGGTTCAGTACAGGAAGTTATGGATCTGTCAGGTGTTTCTCATTTGGCAACCATTAAAAGCCGCGTACCGTTCGTAAACTTCTTCGATGGCTTCCGTACATCTCATGAAATTCAAAAAATTGAGATGTTGGAAAATGAAGATCTTGCACCTTTGATTGATCAAGAAGCTTTAGGCGAATTTCGTGCACGCGCACTAAATCCAATGAAACCAGTAGCCCGTGGTATGGCTGAAAACCCGGATCACTTCTTCCAACACCGCGAATCAGGAAATGCTTTCTACGATGCAGTACCGGAAATTGTAGAAGACTACATGAACGAAATCTATAAGATAACCGGTCGTAAATATGGCTTATTCAATTATTACGGTGACCCTGAAGCAGAGCGTGTTATCATCGCCATGGGTTCTGTAACGGAAGCCATTCGGGAAACAATCGATTATCTGGCAGCACAAGGAGAGAAGGTCGGATTATTGGCTGTTCACTTGTATCGTCCATTCTCTGCCAAACATTTCTTAGCTGCTATGCCGAAGAGTGCAAAATATATTGCAGTATTGGATCGTACAAAAGAACCGGGTGCTACTGGAGAGCCCTTATATCTTGATGTAAAAGACTGCTATTACGGAACAGAAAATGCTCCGACTATTGTTGGTGGCCGTTATGGTTTGGGATCAAAGGATACAACTCCTGCACAAATCTTGGCTGTATACAAAAATCTGGCATTACCAATGCCTAAGAATCACTTTACCATAGGTATAGTAGATGACATTACATTTAGTTCTCTTCCTCAGGAAGAAGAAATTGCAATGGGTGCTGATAACTTCGAAGCTAAATTCTATGGTTTAGGAGCTGACGGTACAGTTGGTGCGAATAAGAACTCCGTCAAAATCATTGGCGATAATACCAATAAATATTGTCAGGCATATTTTGCCTATGACTCTAAGAAATCCGGTGGTTTTACCAGTTCTCACCTTCGCTTTGGTGACCTGCCTATCCGTTCCACTTACTTGGTTAACACCCCTAATTTCGTAGCATGCCACGTACAAGCTTATTTGCACATGTACGATGTAACGCGTGGTCTACGTAAAAATGGTACATTCTTGTTAAATACCATATGGAAGGGAGAAGATCTTGCAAAGAATCTTCCAACTAAGGTTAAGAAATACTTTGCGAAGAATAATATTAGTGTATATTACATTAACGCCACTCAAATTGCACAAGAAATTGGTTTAGGCAACCGTACCAATACAATCCTTCAATCTGCATTCTTCCGCATAGCAAACGTTATTCCTGTAGATTTAGCTGTTGAGCAAATGAAGAAGTTCATCGTTAAATCTTATGGCAAGAAAGGTGAAGACGTTGTCAATAAGAACTATGCAGCTGTTGACCGTGGAGGAGAATATAAACAATTACCTGTAGATCCCACATGGGCTAACCTACCAGATGATGCTAAAGTTGAAAATAACGACCCGGCATTCATCAACGAAGTAGTTCGTCCTATTAATGCTCAAGATGGCGACTTGCTTCCTGTATCTGCTTTCAAAGGAATTGAAGACGGTACATGGCATCAGGGAACTGCTCAATACGAGAAACGCGGTGTAGCAGCTTTCGTTCCAGAGTGGAATCCTGAAAATTGTATCCAATGTAATAAGTGTGCATATGTTTGTCCTCACGCTTCTATCCGCCCGTTCGTTTTAGACGAAGAAGAACAAAAGAATGTCAAATTCGATATGTTAAAGGCAACAGGCAAGACATTTAACGGCATGACCTTCCGCATTCAGGTAGATGTACTCGACTGTCTAGGTTGTGGTAACTGCGCAGATGTATGTCCGGGTAATCCGAAGAAAGGTGGCAAAGCACTGACGATGAAGCATCTTGAAAGCCAATTGCCAGAAGCCGAGAACTGGACTTACTGCGCCGAAAACATAAAGAGCAAACAACACTTGGTTGACACTAAGGCTAATGTTAAGAATTCACAGTTTGCTACTCCATTGTTTGAATTCTCAGGAGCATGTTCCGGTTGTGGTGAAACTCCTTACATCAAATTGATTACTCAATTATTCGGTGACCGCGAGATGGTAGCCAATGCAACAGGATGTTCTTCCATCTACTCAGGATCAGTACCTTCCACTCCATATACTACAAACGAACAGGGACACGGACCTGCATGGGCAAACTCTTTATTTGAGGATTTCTGCGAATATGGAATGGGTATGGAACTCGCCAATGAGAAAATGCGTGCCCGCATTGCTAAAGTAATGCAAGAAGCTATTGCCGATGATAAATGTACGGCCGAAACTAAGGAATTATTTAAGGAATGGATTGAGAACATGCTTGATGCAGATAAGACTAAGGAATTAGCAGACAAGATTATTCCTATAGCAAAAGCTGCAAAAGATGAATGCGCTTATTGCAAACAGATATTCGACTTAAAACAATATCTCGTTAAACGCAGCCAGTGGATTATCGGTGGTGATGGTGCCGCATACGATATAGGTTACGGAGGTCTTGACCATGTTATTGCTTCTGGAAAAGACGTTAACATTATGGTACTTGATACGGAAGTTTATTCCAATACGGGCGGTCAGTCTTCAAAATCAACTCCGGTAGGAGCTATTGCCAAGTTTGCAGCCGCAGGTAAACGTGTACGTAAAAAAGACCTTGGTTTAATGGCTACAACATACGGATATGTATACGTTGCACAGATTGCCATGGGAGCAGATCAGGCTCAGACATTAAAAGCAATCCGTGAAGCAGAAGCTTATCCCGGACCTTCACTCATCATTGCCTACTCTCCTTGTATCAATCATGGATTGAAAGCAGGCATGGGTAAGAGCCAGGCAGAGCAGGAAGATGCAGTAAAATGCGGATACTGGCACTTGTGGCGCTATAATCCTGCATTGGAAGAAGAAGGAAAGAATCCGTTCTCACTGGATTCTAAAGAACCGGATTGGAGTAAGTTCCAAGACTTCTTAAAGGGTGAAGTACGTTATTCTTCGGTTATGAAACAATACCCGAAAGAAGCTGCAGAATTATTCCAAGCAGCAGAGGATAATGCAAAATGGCGTTATAAGAGCTACAAACGCATGGCTCAAGAAGATTGGAATGCCGCTGAATAAAAAATAGATTCAGTAAATTTATAGCTTTATTTTTGAGAGGAGTCTCGTCATCCTGTAAAAAGGAAGAGGGACCCCTCTCTTTTTATTCAATTTCGCATGATTTATGCATAACCTTATTAGCAAACGTTTTTAACCCCTTTCATCTACTTCTCTCTTTTATTTTATACTTTACAACCCGTAAGCGTCTCCGTTTTAGCTCTGCTTTTTCCATTTGTCAGGGAGCAAATTTCTTAGGAGTTCTTTGTCGGTGTTTGGATTAACCTCAATAAACTTGTTCAGTATATCTTTAAAGTATTCAAATGTATTAATACCATTAAGTCTGCATGAACAAGCCAATGAATATATCAAGGCTGATCTTTTGGCACCTTTATGGCTACCGGAGAATAGAGAGTTTCTTCTGCTCAGGCTGATATACCTGTTCTGCCTTTCGATGGCATTGTTATCGAGTTCGTATTCGGGTTTGAGTATATAATTGCACAATGCGGGATATTCCTTTAACGCATAGTTTACAGCCTTTGCCAAAGCACTCTTGGGCAAGACCTTCCTGTCTGCTTGCAGTGCGAGCAGTTTCTCTTTGAGTTCCTTCAGTATAGGTTCCGCATATTTTTTCTTTTGTGCCAGTACTTGTGGAGGTGAGTATTGCGGTGGTATTTTATGCTCTTGTCTATAAAGCCTGTTAATGATCTCTACAATTTCTTTGGCTTGTGGGTTTCCTTCAATATCAAGAAACTTTCTTTTACAATGCTGGAAACATGCCAGACGTATAGCATATGGATATTCATCGGTTTCCAATATTTTATAATTTCCCAACCCGCCGGATTGTATTGCTCCCCGATACCCCGGCTTTATGTACTGAGTGAGCACGTTTCTGGCCCGTGAGCCGTTCTCATAAAAGAAATGTACCAGATTCAGATGGTGGGCTAAAGCCGACCAGATATATACCTTACCGGATGCTTTTCCCAAAACATTCGTTTTGCCTTTGTCCAATACCGTGTAATAGCTCTCGTCCATGTGCAGGTAGTCATCCTCACGAACGGCTTCCCCCAAGACTTCCTCCAGGCTGTCAAGCAGCTGCGCCGCCTTCTTTACCAATCCATGAGCGGTGGATTTGTTCAGTTCAAAACCATTCTCGGCAAAGAACTTGATGATCCTCTCCACCGGCATGGAATAGATGTATCTCATAGAGGATGGTTTCCAGACTGATACCATGACGAATACCTTTGCCGTCGACATGATATTTACGACAAAAGCTTTGAAAAGTGATGTGTTTGACTGAGCTATCACGAAGATAAGCGCTATATGCCTCTATGGTACGGGAAAATAAGGGATGAGTTTCCATTGCTTTTTGCCGCCAAAGGTAAAAAGAGAAAGAAAAGAAAAAAGATGCGAATGCGGAGACGCTTACTTTTCTTATTCCAAAAATTAGCAACTCACATAACAAATCCCCTATGATATGCCCTTTTTATCGCAAAATTAAAGTAGATGTACAAGAAACGAAGTGTCAATCTCTACATGAACCATCACCACATCCTGATCAACAACTTTGCCCATGTGTACTTTACCTTGCATTCAGCCTGCTACATATATTCCGGTCAAATGTCTTTCAATAACCATTCAGTAAACATTAGACGAAATTCCCGGAATTTCCCGTATACTTTTATCCTGATTCTCCTGAAAAAACTTTAGGATGCTTAATCAGGGTTGACGCATTAAAAATATTTCATAGATAAAAGTTCACAAAGTAGCTCTTCGTCCCATCCTGCAGCTTTTCTTTTTGCTTTGATACTCCCTTTTCTTGGGTTCTTTTTTATAAGCATTAATGC
>JALCME010000007.1 GCA_022648295.1 Bacteroides sp.
TTTAATCATGTTTTAAAAGCCTTTTAATACATCAATGAAAGCCTTTCTTTTTAGTATTAAAAGCCTTTTAATTGATAATAACTTAGGAAGGCAACCTAAATGTATAATTATAATACATACTGTCATGCTATTAAAACAAAAGACAAAGCTACTAAATCGCTATCTATTTGCGATAATCAGATAAGTGCATCTTCTGCCTGAAAGATGAAATCATTCGTGAATGCATAGTATAATATAACGTAATCTCCACTTTTTTACTAACTTTGTCTTGATATGAAGAAGAGAAAAGCAGATAATATTGTAATCATGAACTTCAGTCATATCTACGAGCAAGAAAAGTTCCTGCAAAATGCTCGTTTCCAATGGATAGACTGCACTGACGTGTACGGATGTAATTGTTATTGCGATTCGGATGCCATCAATGTATTGCAACAAAAAATAGCTATATATCCACCAGAAGGCATTCATTTTATTGATTCCGGGAATTATCACTACGTGACCAAGCTATGGACGGATAAAATAGAGCATCCTTTCTCACTTGTAGTTTTCGACCACCATCCTGATATGCAACCTTCATTATTTGAAGGACTCATGTCCTGTGGGTGTTGGGTAAAAACAATATTAGACACTAATCCCCAATGCAAAAAGGTATGTATCATAGGAGCATCGGAAAAACTAATCAATGAAGAAAGAGACCCCATTTACAAAAACCGGCTCGTATTCTACAGCGAAAATGACTTAAAAAGAGAGGAGACATGGAAACAGTTCGCAGCTATTCACATCAAAGAACCTATTTATATTTCCGTAGATAAAGATGTACTTAGCAGGAAGTATGCTATCACAAATTGGGACCAAGGGACTTTATCTTTGGAGGAATTAAAAGAACTATTAGATTTGATTATTAAAAAGCAGCAAATCATAGGAGTAGATATATGCGGCGAATGTTCTGACACTATTAACCTGTTCAATTGCGGGGAAGATATAAAAACGAATAATTGCACAAACAAAGACATTTTTCTTACCTTTGCCGACGCTTAGCCGTTAACAGTGGTAAAGCATGTAGAGAACGAAAATGAAAAAGAAACTGTCAAATAATCAATTTATCCGTTTCCGACGCTGGAGCAGAAAGGCTTATGCAGCATTTGCCAGCATAGGAAAATGCGTTACCATTGGTTGCTTACGCAAAAGTGTGGCAGACAGTTCTTTATCTAAACAGCAAAATAGTAGTGCAGCCAAATGCGGACTTGAAAGTTATTCCGGTACAGTAAAAGGAGAGAACAAGGAGAATGGGCTCCCACCGGAATATGAAGACTTACTATCTTTAATTACAGAAAGAATAAAACTAAGAGAAACAATAGTTGAACCATGTTTTTGTATCCAACAAAATAGCGGTTCAATCAACGCGTTTTATATAATCGAATCACCAAAAAGGTGCATGGAATATGGGAAATTATTCGTAATGAATACCCAAATTTCATGCACCTTTTTATTTTTTAACCACATAAATGAAGAGAAAGGATGAGCAATACATCACATTCTAAAATCAATCTACTGAAAGAAAAGGTTATTCAAGGTTTAGCTATTAATCCGGCGGAAGCTAAATGGCTAGCTACCGAAGCCGACAAAAAACTGCTATATGAAGCGGCACATCAAATCAACCGTATAATGGCTTCACAAACATTCGACATGTGTTCCATCATTAATGCCCGTTCCGGAAAATGTTCCGAGAATTGCAAGTGGTGTGCACAATCCGCTCACTATCAAACGCAAGCTGAAGTTTACGGACTAGTCAGTAAGGAGGAATGTCTTCAACATGCCCTTCATAATGAAGAGCAAGGAGTAGTGCGTTTTTCGTTGGTAACCAGCGGACGAAAACCATCATCCTTAGATATGAAAAAGCTTTGTGAAACAGCAAAACATATGCGCCGCCACTCATCCATAGCCTTATGCGCATCTTTGGGACTAGTGAATGAGGAAGAGTTACGGGCACTACACGAATCCGGGGTGACCCGCTATCACTGCAATCTGGAAACCGCTCCTTCTTATTTTCCAACGCTATGCAGCACACACACACAGAAAGATAAATTGGAAACATTAAAGGCTGCACGAAAAGTCGGGATGGACATTTGTTGTGGTGGTATCATAGGTATGGGTGAAAGCATGCAACAACGCATTGAGTTTGCCTTTACACTCAAAGATTTAAAAGTGCTATCCATACCCCTGAATTTACTACAACCGATAACAGGTACTCCCCTTCAAGGTCAGCCGTCTCTTTCTGAAGAAGAGGTTCTGACAACAATCGCATTATTTCGCTTTATCAATCCCACTGCTTATCTCCGCTTTGCCGGCGGGCGTTCTCAATTAAGTCGTGAAGCTGTGCAAAAGGCATTGTATATAGGCATCAATTCAGCAATTGTGGGAGATCTGCTTACCACCCTGGGGTCTAAAGTATCCGAAGACAAAGTATTGATAGAGGATGCAGGGTATCACTTCAGTGATTCGGACTTTGACCGGGAACATTTGTGGCACCCATATACTTCAACCACCAGCCCGATACCGGTTTATAAAGTAAAGTGGGCGGATGGAGTGAATCTGTTTCTTGAGAATGGGCAGACCTTAATAGATGGAATGTCTTCCTGGTGGTGTGCCATACATGGCTACAATCATCCGGTATTAAACCAGGCCATTGAAAGTCAACTTAAACAAATGTCCCACGTCATGTTCGGAGGACTGACCCACGAGCCCGCCATTGAATTAGGCAAACTATTGCTAAAAATAGCTCCACCTTCAATGCAAAAGATCTTTTATGCTGATTCCGGTTCGGTAGCCGTGGAAGTTGCAATGAAAATGGCAGTGCAATATTGGTATGCTAAAGGAAAGAGTGAAAAGAATAATTTCATAACCATACGAAGCGGCTATCATGGAGATACGTGGAATGCCATGTCAGTATGCGATCCAGTGACAGGCATGCATTCACTATTCGGCAGTGCATTACCCATACGTTATTTTGTCGATCATCCCCACTCCCGCTTTGACGGAGAATGGAATCCCGATGACATTCTATCACTAAAAACGGCCATAGAAGCACATGCAGACGAATTGGCAGCTCTTATTTTAGAGCCTATTGTACAAGGTGCAGGAGGGATGTGGTTTTATCACCCGCAATATTTACGGGAAGCGGATAAACTGTGCAAAGAGCATAGCATTCTTTTAATATTCGATGAAATAGCGACAGGATTCGGACGAACCGGAAAGCTATTTGCCTGGGAACATGCCAACGTGGAACCGGATATCATGTGCATTGGGAAATCACTAACCGGAGGATATATGACCCTGTCCGCCGTATTGACCACCAATGAGGTGGCCGATACAATATCCAACCATGATCCGGGAGTATTTATGCACGGTCCCACGTTTATGGGTAATCCATTGGCATGTTCTGTTGCAGTAGCCTCCATCAACCTTCTATTATCATCCAATTGGCAGGATAAAATAAATCGAATAGAACAGCAAATGCGTAAGGAGCTGGAACCTGCACGTCAACTGCCTCAAGTTGAAGATGTACGGGTGCTGGGAGCTATTGGAGTGATTGAAACCAAACAACCGGTAAACATGGAGCAAATGCAAAAGCTATTTCTGAAAGAAGGTATCTGGGTACGTCCATTCGGCAAACTGGTTTATATTATGCCTCCTTACATCATCAAAGAAGAACAACTAACCTCCCTGACACATGGTCTGATCAATGTTGTCCGGCAAATCAATGGATAAAACAGTAACTATGGAAATCATTAATCGAATGGAACAGGAGATGCAAGCCCTTAAATCAGCAGGGAATTTGCGTACTCTCCCCCCTTTATTGCATGAAAGCAAAAATATCATTGTCAAGGGAAAAACGATGCTGAATCTGTCTTCCAATGATTATCTGGGATTATCAACCAACATGGAACTCAAAGAAAGATTCTTAAAAGACATCACTCCCGAACGTTTCTTCCCCACTTCATCGTCATCGCGTCTGCTGACCGGCAATTTTAGCATCTATGACGAATTGGAGCAAACACTTGCCAAACTCTTTGGTACGGAAGAAGCTTTGATCTTCAATAGTGGGTATCACGCCAACACCGGCATTCTACCGGCGGTAAGTGATGCACAGACTTTAATCTTGGCCGATAAACTAGTACATGCAAGTCTGATTGATGGCATACGCTTATCATCTGCACATTGCATCCGTTATCGCCACAATGATATGGGGCAAGTTGAGCGTTTGGTACATGAAAACCATTTGGCATATCGTGAGATTATCATCGTTACGGAAAGTATTTTCAGCATGAATGGAGATGCAGCCAACCTAAATGCACTGGTAAAGTTGAAATATCAATACGATAATGTTCTACTCTATGTTGACGAAGCGCATGCTTTCGGGGTACGGGGAGCTAACGGACTGGGATATGCAGAAGAAGAAAATTGTATTCACGACATCGATTTTTTAGTCGGTACATTTGGCAAAGCCATTGCTTCAGTAGGTGCATTCGTTGTTTGCAAACGCATTATCAAAGCGTATTTAGTTAACCGGATGCGGACATTTATTTTCACAACCGCCCTGCCTCCGCTCAATATAGCCTGGACACTTTTCATTGTAGAACAATTAAAAGAATGGCAGTCTCAGCGGGAACATCTGAAATTAATCAGTAAAGAACTTAAAGCAGCACTTATCCTAAAAGGATATAAATGCCCAAGTATCAGCCACATCATCCCCATGATTGTCGGGGCAAACGAAGCTACTATTTTACAAGCAGAAGCCCTACAACAGCATGGGTTTTATGCCCTACCCGTACGTCCGCCTACAGTACCTGCAGGAACTTCCCGCATTCGTTTTTCACTTATGGCAGCACTATCAGCAGATGAAATCAACCAATTGATTCAAAGCATCCAATAAGAGCATCAAGACTAAAAATTTACATCATAAAACTTAAGTAACAAGTAATCATAAAAGAAACAATTCAATTATACCTAATAGAATAACACTAATAAGAATGAAACAAAAGTTTATTATACAAGAACATCACCCCCGGCTATTACTATTCTTTGCCGGATGGGGAGCCGACGAAACACCTTTCAAGAGTTACCATCCAACTCATAGCGATTATATGATCTGCTATGACTACCGCGACCTCTTCTTCAACGCAGAGGACCTCGCGGGTTACTCTGAAATAAATTTGGTAGGCTGGTCCATGGGAGTCTGGGCAGCCACACAGCTATTCGGTACGTGGAATGCCAAATGTAACCTTCCTATCAAAAGTCGTATAGCCCTTAACGGAACCCCCTATCCCATTGACGAACAGCGTGGCATACCACCACATATTTACGAAGGAACACTAGACGGCCTGTCAGGAGCTTCTTTACATAAATTCCTACGACGAATGTGTGCCGGGAAAGAGGCGTTCCGTGAATTTCTAACAGTTACCCCCACACGCCCGCTAGCGGAATTGAAAGAAGAATTAATCCGAATAAAAGAGATGTACCTAACTCTTCCTACTCCGACTTTTCAATGGCAAGAAACCGTCATCGGAACTAACGACCGGATCATTCCACCGGAAAATCAATTAAAAGCCTGGCAGGGCATCCAAACCCTCCAAACGGAAGATGCCCACTACCAAGCTGAATTATTCCACTATTACTTAGAAGAGAGATGGACAAAGAACTAATAGCGAAGCGATTTAGCAAAGCAAAAGACACCTATACGGACACGGCATATATCCAACATCACATTGCAGAAAAGATGATCCGGCTTTTACTGACTCACACTTCATCCCGTTCTTTTCAACATATTGTAGAATTTGGATGTGGCACGGGCATCTACTCCAGGATTCTACAGCAAGAGTTTCATTCCAAAACGCTGTTACTGAACGATCTCTGCCCGGCAATGGAAGACTACCTGCAAGTTCCACTGCAAACAGCGCAACAATCGTCCGTACAATTCATTGCCGGAGATGCCGAGCGTCTGAACTTTCCAAAAGGAACCGATCTGATTACGTCTTGCTCCACCCTGCAATGGTTTGATGATCCGCAAGCCTTTTTTATCCGCTGTCAACGTTTTCTGGATACAAATGGTTATCTGGCTTTCAGTACATTCGGGAAAGAGAACCTTCAGGAAATAAAGCAACTCACCGGAAAAGGCTTGAATTACTATTCAACAGAGCAATTGCATGAAATGCTTGCTCCTTATTTTGAAGTCATTCATTGTGAAGAAGAGTTGCAATCCCTCATATTTGATTCTCCCATCCAAGTACTTTATCACCTTAAGCATACAGGTGTTACAGGAACCGAACATTGTACCTGGACGCGTAGCCGTTTACAGTCATTCAGTAATGAATATACCAGAGCATACTCGCAACCGGACGATAAAGTCAGACTAACCTATCATCCGGAATACTTCATTTGTCGAAAAAGAAATCAATAGAACATAACACTTAAATAAAAGAATTACAGAAACATGAAAAGTAACATTTATTTTATTAGTGGCATTGATACTGATACCGGAAAATCTTACTGTACAGCCTATCTGGCTAATACCATGATACAAAACGGTCATCATGTAATTACCCAAAAGTTTATTCAAACAGGTAATGTCGGACGCTCTGAAGACATTGAGCTTCATCGTCGCCTAATGAATATTCCACCTACACCAGAAGATTTGAAGCAATTAACCATGCCCGAAATATTCTCTTATCCCTGCTCTCCTCACCTGGCAGCACGCATTGATAAACGGGCCATTAATTTTAGCAAAATAGAACATGCCACTCAGGAACTTGCCAAACGATATGACACTGTTCTCATTGAAGGCGCAGGCGGATTGATGGTCCCACTCACGGAAGACTTCCTTACTATAGACTATATTCAAGAGAAAAAGTATCCACTGGTATTTGTAACTTCAGGGAAGTTAGGAAGTATCAATCATACTTTATTAAGTCTGGAAGCCATACAACACCGCAATATCCGACTCGATTATGTGCTCTACAACTTGTATCCCGTAGCTAAAGATACCACTATACAAGAAGATACCTTACAATACATCGAGAAATACTTAAAAAAGAATTTTCCAGAAACCCAATTTATGATTGTACCCGAAATGAAATAAATTGTGTATTTTTGCATCGCATAAATATTCGGTGCAATAAATATGAATACATTTACATTTGATACGATAGAGCAGATCCTGCTGGCTGTAGTCGGCATTCTTTTCATTGTCCAGTCTCTATACTATTTGCTAGTTTACAATCGCATTCACCTGCGTAACCGGGCTGTAAAAAAAGAGAATGTGCACTTCAACGAGGAGCTGTCCCCCGTATCAGTCATAATCTGTGCCAGTGAAGAAGTAGATAATCTACGGAATAACTTAACTGCTGTATTGAGACAAGATTATCCGCAATTTGAAGTAATCGTAATCAATGATGGAAATACCGACGAAAGTGCAGACTACCTGACTTTACTCAGTGAGAGGTACCGGAATCTTTATCACAGCTTTGTCCCCGACTCATCCAGATACATTAGTCGCAAGAAATTAGCCATAACCTTAGGAATAAAAGCCAGTAAATACGATTGGGTCGTATTTACGGAAGCGAACTGTCGCCCTGAAAGTAATCAATGGCTGCGCATGCTGGCACGAAATTTCACTTCACGTGCACAAGTTGTATTGGGCTACAGCGGCTATGAGCGAGGTAATAAATGGGTACATAAGAAGATTTCTTTTGATAATCTGTTTACCTCTATGCGCTATTTAGGAATGGCTCTAGCCGGGCATCCTTATATGGGTATCGGACGTAATATGGCCTATCGAAAAGAACTGTTTTATGCCCAAAAAGGCTTTTCCACTTATCTTAACTTACAACGAGGAGATGATGATTTATTTATTAATCAGATAGCTACAACAGAAAATACCCGCGTAGAAATAGATAAAGACGCAATTGTGCGCATGCAGCCTGTGCCCCGCACCAAAGATTGGAAGGAAGAAAAAATAGGTTACCGTTCCACCGGCAAATACTATCATGGCATACAACGTCATCTAATAGGAATGGAAACCGCTTCCCGGCTATTATTTCACCTATCGTGGATAACAACGGTTGTTGTTGGATTATTAAATAAGAATTGGATTATTCCCGCTATTGTATTTTTCCTGTTTCTATTACGATTCACTATGCAGGCCATTATCATCAACACAACGGCAAAGGAATTGAACGAAAAGAGACGCTATTATTTTTCTCTTCCTTTGTTTGATATTCTACAGCCTCTACAATCACTACAATGGAATCTTTATTGCCTATTCAGGAAGAAAAGCGACTTTACAAGAAAATAAGAGGAAAATTCATCTTCTATTCATATCTCATGGAATCAGCCGGATGAATACGGGTAATTAAGTAAGATGGTCCTAAAAGCATTAATACGGAAACCAATAAAGTACCAACATTCAACAATATGAACAATATTAAGTTGAGAGATACTGGCACGGTATCCATATAGTAAGTATCTGGATCAAGCTTAAAAATACCGAACCATTTTTGTACAAAATAGAAAAGTAATCCTATAGCGTTTCCCCACAACATTCCTTTGCCAATAAGAAAAACCGAGAACCATAGAAATATCTTACGGATAGTGGTATTATTGGCACCAAGAGACTTTAATATCCCAATCATTGAAGTCCGTTCTATAATAATAATGAGTAATCCGGAAATCATTGTAAATCCTGCTACTCCAATCATTAAAACAAGAATAACCCAGATATTCAAATTCAAAATGCCAAGCCATGCAAACAATTGTGGATTGAGCTGTTCCACATTTCGCACACAATACTTAGCACCATACTCATCCGTCTGCTCGTCCATATCTGCGGCTATTTCATAAGTTGTAGCATCAAGACGATCGTAATCACGTATTTGAAGCTCCACTCCGCTAACCTGCTGGGGCTTCCAATTATTGAGACGATTTACCAAACATAAGTCCGTAATCAGAAAAAGATTATCAAACTCGGAGAAATCAGTCCGGTAAATACCAACGATCTTCAAACGACGAGCCCGCACATTGTCCTGTATATAATAGGTATCAATTTTATCCCCCAGCTTCAGTCTCAGTTTTGTTGCTAAAGTCTCAGATATGACAACCTGATTGGAAGAAGCAGAATCACTAAATTGAGGGAATACACCTTTTACCAGATGATGACGAAAAAAAGAGGCATCATATTCCGGTCCCACCCCTTTCAATACCATTCCTTGGAAGCTGTCCGCCGTCTTAACCATTCCCGGTTTGGTAGAATAACGCTGTATATGTTTTACTTCCTGATAATTGGAAAGAGCGGCTAATAAACTATCATTAACAACAACCGGCCTTGTTTCATACGACTGAACCGCATCAGCATTTCCTATTTGAATATCAGAGCCAAAACCTACCACCTTATCACGCACCTCACTTTTAAAGCCCACAACTACGGATACGGTAACTATCATCACAGCCAAACCAATAGCGATACCTATCAAAGCAATAAGCACAGCTGGTTGTGAAACATGTTTACCTGCATCACTGTTACGATATATACGTCTGGCAATAAATAGAGATAATGACATTTTTCAAGTTTTACAGACCACGAAAAAAAGAATATTCAGAGGAAATACTCGTTTATTCTATCCGCCCCGGATATGCTTCCAAAGCCTTTTCCAAAATAAAGAGGGCGCGCGTTAAATCTTCCTTCTTAAGTACATAAGCAATGCGAACCTCATTATAGCCCGATCCTGGAGTGGTATAGAACCCTGAAGCAGGAGCCATAAAGACAGTCTGTCCTTCATATTCAAAATCAGAAAGGCACCATGCACAAAATTTATCAGAATCATCCACCGGCAATTTAGCCACGGTATAAAAGGCCCCCATCGGAATGGGAGAATAGACACCGGGAATACGATTCAGCCCATCTATCAGACACTTACGCCTCTCAACATATTCATCGTATGTATCACGTAAATAATCCTCTCCGGCATCCAAGGATGCTTCGGCCGCAACTTGACCAATTAAAGGAGGACTTAAACGGGCTTGACAGAACTTCATTACAGAGTCCCTTATTTCTTTATTCTTCGTAATTAAAGCACCTATACGAATACCACATTCAGAATAGCGTTTGGAAACAGAGTCAATCAGTACCACATTATTTTCAATACCAGCCAAATGGCAAGCTGAGATATAAGGAGAGCCGGTATAAATAAATTCACGATATACCTCATCCGAGAACAAAAACAAATCATACTTCTTCACCAAATCACGAATCTGATTCATTTCACGACGGGTATAGAGATAGCCTGTCGGATTATTAGGATTACAGATTAAGATTCCCTTAGTCCGTTCATTAATTAATTCTTCGAACTTCTCAACTTTGGGCAAAGAAAATCCTTCCTCTATTGTTGTAGCTATCGTACGAATAACCGCTCCGGCTGATATGGCGAATGCCATATAATTGGCATAGGCAGGTTCCGGAACAATAATTTCATCTCCCGGATTGAGGCATGCCATAAAAGCAAACAATACCGCTTCCGATCCGCCAGATGTGATAATGATGTCATCTGCTGTAAGCTTAATATTAAATTTATCATAGTATCCCACCAATTTCTCACGATAGCTACGATAACCCGCACTTGGGCTGTATTCCAAGACCTTTCTATCAATATTGCGTATCGCCTCAATCGCGACTTGAGGCGTTGGTAAATCAGGTTGTCCAATGTTTAAATGGAATACATGCACCCCCCGCTGTTTTGCTGAATCAGCAAGAGGAGCCAGCTTTCTGATAGGAGATGCAGGCATCTCCATTCCGCGAATAGAAATTGTTGGCATGTTTAAATAATTACTTTTACTTTGACAATTTAATCTTGAATGATAAGATATTACTTCCTTTTATCCATCAAATTTGCAAATGTAGCACTTTATTTGAAACAAAAAGGTAGTAGTGATACAAAAACTTTAAATTCATTATCTATACTAAAAAATGAGGAATGTATGAAAAGAAACTTGTACCTTTGAAGGTCGGCATTAAAGCTGTATTTCTCTAGATCAGACCGAAAAAGATATTTAATAAACAATTGATAAACAGAAAGCATTATGGTTTTAAATCTGATTACCTTTGCGTCTCCACTTCATAAAAAGACATCAATCCTCCAATCTCACGAACTTTTAATCAATGAACTAGAAAAATATTTTACTGTAAACTTCATAAAGCATCAGGATATCGGCACACTTACCAAAGATGATTTTTGCTTACTATTCATTGCTACCGGAGGTGTTGAAGGACTCGTAGCCCAATATTTCGAAAAGCTCCCCAGACCGGCTATTCTGCTTGCAGACGGAATTCAAAACTCTTTGGCATCTGCATTGGAAATTTCTTCCTGGCTCCGTACCAGAGGTATGAAAAGCGAAATACTACATGGTGATCCTGTTGATATTGTCAAACGCGTCTTTATTTTACACAACAATTATCAGGCTCAACACGTCATTGCAAAATATCGCATTGGAGTCATTGGTACTCCTTCTCCTTGGCTTATAGCAAGCAATGTGGATTATTTACTATCCAAGCGACGTTGGGGCATTGAGTATATTGATATATCTTTAGATAAAGTCTATAAGTATTTTCATCAGATTAAAGACGAAGAAGTGCAAGAAGCCTGCACTACGCTCACCAATAAGGCACTCGCTATCCGCGAAGCTTCCCCAAAAGATATAGAAAAAGCAATGCGACTTTATTACGCCCTAAAAAAATTGGTGCAGGATGAACATTTGGGGGCAATTACGCTTAATTGCTTTAAACTCATAGAAAATATTGATACGACAGGCTGTTTAGCACTTTCACTTTTAAATGATGAAGGTATTATGGCTGGATGCGAAGGAGACTTACAATCCATCTTTACTCAAATTGCAGTCAAAGCGCTAACAGGAAAAGCTTCTTTTATGGCTAATCCTTCCATGATTAATATCCATAATAATGAAATAGTACTGGCACATTGTTCTATAGGCCTCGAGCAAACAGAACGCTACATTGTCCGTAACCATTTTGAGACAGAAAAAGGAGTCAGTATTAAAGGAATTCTTCCAACAGGAGACGTGACTGTAGTAAAATGTGGTGGGGAATGTTTGGACGAATATTATCTTAGCACAGGGACATTAATAGAAAATACAAATTACATTAACATGTGCCGTACTCAGGTACGTATAAAAATGGACACTCCTTCCGATTACTTTCTGAAAAATCCTCTGGGTAATCATCACATTATGCTACAAGGTAACTATGAAACAGTATTGGAAAATTTCATGGAAGCCAACAATTGCAAGCGAATGAGATAAAGTAATACCTTAACCTTCTTCATGAAGTGCTTCCACCGGTTGCAGATTCATCGCATTCCGGGCAGGAAACCATACTCCACACAGTATGATTATGCTCAGCAAAATCAATACACTTAAAAAACAGAAGATGAAACGCCCTGTTGTAGGCTCCATCAATGTATGGACTGTCAGATCTGCTATATCTATATTAATACAGATAATAACCGCCGGTATAGCTGCAATTAACAATAGAAAGATACTTTCCAATACATAATAACCGAATACATTTTTACGCGTACTACCCAAAGCCATTCTCAATGCAATCTCTCCTCTTCGTCTTCTCATCCGATACCAAAAGGTTCCTAAAATACTCAAGAATACATTGAACATAAAAAAGGCAATGACTGCATAAGTTGTATTTAAATAATTCACCGTACCTGTTTCAAGATCATAAACTCTCTTCATATTAGAATAGGATTGGACATTTTCAAGGTAAAAGGGACCGATTGCCAATTTTGATTGCATATCCTCCAAAAAGCGCTCTCTAAAATCTGATAGCTGATTGGTATTTACACGGAAAGCAATATGACACCACCACCCCATCTGTTCCGACGCCGGCAGATAGATGAACGGTTCGTAACGCTCATAATCGCCTAATTTATGTTTAGGCAAAACAGCCATCACCTTATAATTCGTGACAGGATTGTTACTCCCTATGAAATAAGGATTAAAACAAGTCTCTCCTACAGGACTGGAGCTATGGAAAACCGAATCACACAAGGAAACACTCATCAACACAGGCATCGGATATTCACTTTCTTTCCACTGATCTGAATGAAAGGTTCCGGACAAAGATTTTAAGTGAAACACTTTAAAATAGGTCGGATTAACATAGCGAATATAACAACCGGTTACATGAGTAGAGTCTGTATGAGACGCATACCCCTCATATGTTATCTGATCTGTATATGGAATAGAACCATAATAATAACAAGCTTCACAAACTCCGGGATAATGTTTTACCAAATTATAAATCTGCCATATATAATCAGAAGAATGACTCATTAAAACCGAATCCTTTTCTTGCCCGGGTTTCAGATTAACAGTTAAATCAAAAACAGATTCCGTATCATATCCTTTAGGTTGCAAGGCAGCTCCTTCGTAATTATAGACCAAGTCAATGGCATACCATAACAAAACAATAACAATCACCAATTCTATTCCAACCCACGAGTTAGCATACCGCTGAGCCCAAATCTGTTTGAGTAAACTCTTCCACATACTTCTATTCTCCTTTTAATATAGATACGATATTACGATGCACTGCAATCCAGGCAGGCAGACAAACAGACAACAGATTAAAAACCACGCACGTTCCTAATGCTATAATGAATAGAAGAGGACGCAACATCAGCCCTCCACTTAAAGCAATTCCATCTAAGTCAACTCCACCTGTGCCCAATAACCATGTTCTCCCGATAAAGATTAAAAGGCATGATAGCAGATACCCTATTACCCCACCTAATAAAGTCGTCACCAAACTCTCAGTAAAAAGACGCCCCATTATAGATAAGTTGGAAGCTCCATAAACTTTGCGGAGCGCCATTTCAGCTAAATTACCCTGCATTTGTGCATGCATAAGACCTGATATACTAATTGCGGGAACAATCAGCAGTACGATAATTAATAGCCCGTATGCCAAAGAGGCATTAATACTACTCCCTCGGAAAAAAGAATAATTAGTTTGCGTATAAAGATTTTGCATCTTAAATATATATTCTTGTCCACTATTGTTTAAACGATCCTGCCGACGCTGAACTTCTGCTTCCACAGATGAAAATTTTGTATCCGGATACATCTTTAATAATCCTCTTCGAAATCCTCCCAAACCTGCAGTCCACATTTGATAATTATCCTCATCTTCTAATGAGAATGGAAGAAAAGCATCAGCATAAGCAACCTGAAAAATAGAACTAACATCTTGTATTACTCCAACAACCTTGGTCGAAACAAAATCTGCAAAGAAATATTTTCCTACAACATCGACGGTGCCAAATAATTGGCGTGCCGTATGCTCTGTTATCACACAAACCCTGCGCCGGGCATCGTATTCTTCTTGGGTAAAAGGACGCCCTGAAACAATGTTATAATGGAAAAAGGAAAACCAATTAGATGCAACCGAACGAACGAAGCAATTATATGTGGATTGAGAGGCCGGTAAGGAACAGGGAATTCTTGATATTCCTTCATACCAGGTAGCATCTTCTATACCGGGTAACTTTGTAAAAAGAGCGTCAAAAGCGACCTTCCCCATACCTGTATTCACATTCGTTCCATTCTTTCTGAGAGTTTGGCCTATATCCGTATAAATCATACGGGATCTATCTGTTTCGGGAGCAATATCCGCAGTTCGAAAATCATAAATCATCACCACCACCATAACAAAGGCTATTGTCACAGCCGTCCCCACAATACTGATTATTGAATAGAAGCGATTCTGCTTCACCAAATTAATAGCTTGTATAAATAATTGTTTCATCCTCTATAAACTAAAAAGCACTATTCTTCATGAAGAGCCTCCGCTGGTTGAACCGCCATAGCTTTTCGGGCAGGAAACCAAATACCTAACAATATCATTAAAGCAATTACCCCCCAAGACATTAAAACTGTAATAATAAACCGTCCTACGGATAGCGTCGTTCCGTTATACCAAGCATTTAATTCGGCACGCGCCAGATTATAATCTACAATAATCGCTAAAATAGTTGCAAAAGATAGTAATAACAAAGCTTCTGCCAATAAACGCCCAAAAACACTGCTAGTAGTACTCCCCAATGCCATGTGCAAAGCTATTTCCGCCCGACGCTGCTGCGTACGAAACCAAAATGTTCCCAACAATCCCAAGAAGATATTCAGCATAAGGAAGCCCATACCGGCCAGATAATTGCGCAATTGATTTGTTTGGTATTGTTGAAAGTTACGACGTATATCGTGAAAAGAACGAATATTCGAGATGAATACATTTCCAATACGGAATTGTTTTTCAGAATCGGCTTTTAAGTGTGACATGAAGTCCACATCTTTGTCTGCTTTCACACGAACACAAAGTTCCGCGCCTACTCTATATTGTGAATGGGGCAAGAGCCTAACAATACTCGCGCTATTATATGCAGACTGATAATCAATATAACGGACTGTTTTTAGAGCTGCTGACAACTTGAACGACTTTGTTGTATCACCCTCCAGAAAGAATGATTTTCCCACTAAGTCTGTCATTTTAACTCCATACCGATTCGTGAAGATATTATCGGATGCTAAGAATGTATTTTCTGTCAACATTTTAGCTAGTTGCTCAGAAGTTTCTCCTTGTGTACCCTGATATCGAAATACTTTTAAGAAATCAGGAGTTACCATCCGCCGTACAATATAACTATGGGCATTTATACTATTCAAACTATCACACTGAATAACACATCCACTATTACTTCCATTGTAAGGATAAGAATTTTGGGATAAACTTACTGCTTCTACTTCAGGACGATGTCGCAAGCGATCCATTATTTCTGCAACATCATCCGTAGTAAGTGTATCTGCAGGATTGAAATCAGCACTCTTTGAAGTAAGGTATTCCATTTCAATTAAATAACAATGAGTTGCATCGAAACCGCGCGGCTCGTTGTAAACAGAATATTGTACATAAAGATAGTCAATAATAAACCACATTACAATGCTTACTAGAAACAATTCAATGAGCAGCCATAAATTAGTTCGCCATTCATTACGTATTTGTATAAAAAGTTTTTTATTCATATTCAAGGGTTATTTAATACGTTTTTCCTCCAAGAGCATTTACTATACTCGTACGCGATGCCCTCCATGCCGGAATGCCACTACTCAACAGGTTAAGTACAAAGCAAAAAAACAATGCATATAGAAATGTGGAGGCATGTAATAAAATAGAAGCATCAATGGTTGGAGGGTTAAATGTATTACTATATGGTTGTGAAAATAGTAGCACATTTCCTGCATAAGCAAATATAAGACTGAAGATTAACCCTACAATACCTGCCAACAACGTAATTACTAAGTTTTCCATTATAATCTGCCCAACCATCTCCAGACGTGTACTCCCAAAGGCTCTGCGAACACCTATCTCCGCCACCCGTTGGCGTAATCGGCTCTGCGTCATGCTACTTAAATTGATGGCTGGAACTAAAAGAAGAATAATAAAAATAATAGCCCGATGCATACGATCCGCTTTCAAATCAGGCTCCCAATTAGCAGCAAAAGCTATTGCCTGCTTCTCCTGATCATAAGGACGGTTACGATAAATGAAATGAAATCCAGTGCTTTCACTTATTGTTTTATTATAAGCATCCCGCCGACGCTCTACTTCTCCCCTTATTTTATCAAAATCATCTCGTGAACGAGCAAGTATCGTTACAGAAAACATTCCCATATTGCCTCCACACCACGTATCTTTAGGAGAATCAGTTGAAGTAAAAGGAATCCATACTTGTCCGTAAGCGGAATCAGCAAGAGTAGAAACATCATGTACTACCCCAGAAACTTTATAAGAAGCATGATTCAATAGAAAGGTCTTTCCCACTACATCAGTCGTACCAAAGAGCGTACGTGCCACTCCTTCTGTAATTACTGCAACAGATAGTCCTGCATCAAAATCAGCTTTGCTATATGGTTTCCCTTGAATAAAAGCAAAATCGAATACCCGCCAAAAATTATCATCCGTTTCCCGAATATCAGCTCCCGTAGCAGATTGACCTGGCAGCGAAACAGGAGTAGTTCTTGTAAAAGCAAGATAAGTGGTAACAACTTCAGGCAGTGTTAAGCTCTTAAAACATTCTTTCGCAGTACGCACACTCATCGGTCCATTGCTGCTATCTCCCTCTCTCCAATCCTTGCTTGTAATGCTCATATAGCGAACATGCAAGAAACGATTTCTATTACTTTCCGGCGAAAAAGGCGCTACCTTTACTTGCTGAATCATAACAACCAACATAATGAGGAATATGGCAAGCGCCGTACCCAACACCGTAATAATACTGATTACAGGTTGTTGATGTAATTGTGCAATAGCTTGTTTAAAATATTGTTTTATCATTTCATCATATTAATTATAAATGAGACACCTTTAATGAGCAGAAATATTATATATCTGTAACATTACTTTCCGATAAATAAATGGCGAGTATTCACTCGGCCTATTCCACCTTTCGAAATATCGGCACGACCAGCCGAACCGCTTAATTCCATACTTCCTATGCCTTCAACATCAGCTTTCAAATAATCACAGTTTACATGTATATTAGCTTTACCTACACCTTCTATTTCAACCTTTAGAGTGCGACATTTCAAATCAACAATATTGACCTTTCCTACTCCCTCAATTTCAAATTTCACATCACCTAATTTTAAAGAAGACTTACTATTAAAAGAGCCTACTCCCGCAAATTCAACTTCTTTCAAGTCAGGAGCCGTAAGATAAATCACAACGCCGTCCTTCTTCCCATTCTGCACAGTCAAATTCCCGTTACTATCCTTTTCTCTTTCTATAGTTAAAACGCCATTTTTTACATAACTTTTTGTTTTCTTTACCCCTTTCTCTTTTCCTTCTATTTTAAAAGAGCAGCGATCACTCTGTTCAAAATAGATTGTAGCAACAGCTGTAATATCTATAGAAGAAAAATTCTCTACTTTTCGTTTCTCACTCACTCTCACATCTTTATTATCAACTGCACCATAAACGGCAGTTACAGCAAGGGCAAATAATAAGCCCAAAGTTATAGTCAAAGTTCTCATACTAATTATATTTTAAATGTATTATTCTTCATGTAAAGCCTCAGCCGGTTGAATATTCATTGCACGATGCGCAGGAAAGCAGATTCCAATAACAACCATAGACGCCATCAATAACCACGCCTCCGCAGACCCTAAAAGAAAACGGACAAAACTCCATTTAACCGGCCAAGTTGTTATTAGTTCCGTTCGTCCGATTGAAAATTCAGAGATGCCGATATTATAACATATAACCATAGCGGGAACAGCAGCTAAAGTCAGCAGAAGCAGCCCCTCTCCAGTTAACATACGAAATATTCCGGTTCTGGTACATCCCATACTTAACCGTAACGCTACTTCACCCCGTCTTTTCCTTGTACGTAGCCAAAACGTACCAATCAAGCCTAAAAAGACATTTGCCAGCAGAAATACGGCAATAATGGTTTGACTATTTACTTTATCAACATCCCCACGCATCACTTCATACTGCAACTGCTGATTGGAGAATGGAGCGGCATCTGCAACAAACATATTATCCGTATCCAATCGCGGAGCTATATCCTTCAAAAAATGGCTGCGATAATCTGCTCCATCTGCGTGTTCCTTTACCCGGAATACAATTTGACCTTGATCGTTCAGCAGATCTTTATCTTTTTTATTCTCATCCAAACGCGTAAAACACCATGCCGCATCCGCACCATAACGCCACCCTCGGAACCGTCCGATAATTCCATATTGCCGGACGGAATACAAAGAATCCCCAACCCAGCGCAAAGGAGTATCACGAGAAAATTTCGGCATCTCTTCACGGAAAAGGTCAAATGCACCTTCGCTTAAAATAACGGAATTATCATTTGCTGGCATCTTATCAAACTGGTGGTTTTTATCTTCATTCATTCGAAACACACGGGTATATCCTTTAGTGGATTCAATCATACGCACATCCACTCCCACAGAATCTGCTGCAGCCAAAGAACTATAGCTACTACTTCCACTCATAGGCAGACTCCAATAACAAAAACAGGCAGCTTCAACCGTGGGCTCTTCTCTCAATTTCTTTAAAATACTGACATATTTATCAGCACGCGACAGCGTTGAGTCCTTGCTCTCTCCTCCCATAATCATCGAAAGTTGATATACATGATTTATATTGTATCCTAATGGTTTATAAAAAGTATATTTCATGCAGCCCAAAGAGTCACAAAGAAACCACAAGACAATAAATACCAGAAAAAGTTCCGCCAATACCCATCCGTTAGAACGGAAACGGGAAAATATCATACGAAGATTATGTAATACGAATTTCATAAGGCAATTGTTATCTATCGTTTAATGAATCCACAATAGTATGGCGAGCAGCCAACCAGGCAGGTAATCCTGCACTCAACATATTAATCAAGAAGCAGAACAGGAAAGCCAAGAAAAAGACCCAAGGATTAAATAAGGCTCCCATACTTAAAGAAAAATCTCCGGATGTTCCAATATTCTGACCGTTTGTAAATAACCATATACGCATACCATACACCGCCAAATAGCTCAAGCATAAGCCCAATAAACCACCCAACAAGGTTAGCAACATATTCTCATTAAGAATTTGTCTAACCAATATCCCGCGAGTTGCACCGAAGGCTTTACGTACCCCCAATTCACTAATGCGTTGTTGCATACGGCTGTTGCTTAGTCCACACAAATTGAGTGAAGGCACTAATAAGATAATGGCAAGAGCTATGATATATTGTAAATATAGCAAACTTAAATTAGGCCTTACATTAACCCACACATGATTAACATGTGCTACGATCCCATCCGGCTGATCCATAATATCCAATTGCATATCCCTCATCCCGGCATTCACATCTTTCACCAGTTTAGTTATCCCTTGTTTAATAACCGGGATATCGTCAGTATTGCGTGGTAATGCCACAACCGTCATTCCACCTCCATAACTCGATTCGGAAGTAATATTCAGATAGCTGGAAGGATACATTGTCCACACTTGGGCATAAGCATCTTTAGCCGTAACAGACACGTCTTTAACCACCCCGCAAATACGTGCAACTTCACGATTAAGCAATATGTTTTGCCCTGATACATCAGTTTTGCCAAACACTTTACGAGCTACAGATGCTGAAATAACTATAGCTTTTGTACCATTAATACGATCTTCTTCCGTAAATCCATGTCCATTCAAAAACTGGAATCGAAATATCTTCCAAAATCCGGGATCAGATTTCTTCAAGTCCACTTTCACCCGATTTGAACCATCCGCCATAGAAACCAAAGCAATATCCGGCGAAGAAAAAGCCGTACACACAATTACTTTTTTTAAAGGCATTACACATGCTTTCATGAAAGCAGGAGAACATTCTCCCCAATTGTTCCTTTCATTATCTTTGCTGTGCAAGTGCATTGCACTAAAATAAAGGCAGGAGCTTCTGTTTACCTCCGGCTCTAAATCGGAATATTTCGTCTTTCCTGTTATGACAATAGCCATAATCATAGTAATGGCAAATGCAGTACCTAATATTGAGATTATACTTAATAGAAGGTTTTGGCGTAATAATGTAAAGGTTTGGCGAATAATATGCATGGCTTGCTATTTTTATTCCACTTGGCGTCCATCAAAGAAACGTATGGTACGACTGGTCTGCTTGGCTTGCTCTTCATTATGTGTCACCATCACAATGGTACGCCCGTCTTCTTTATTCAACTGATGCAACAATTCCATTACTTCCGCTCCCATTTTGGAATCCAAGTTACCGGTAGGTTCGTCAGCAAGGATAATTTCAGGATTGCCAATAATAGCACGGGCAACAGCAACACGTTGACATTGACCACCGGAAAGTTGTGTAGGCATGTGTCGCATACGGTGACTTAAACCAACCTTTTGCAGAACTTCTTCCGCCAACCGACGACGCTCTTTGGCCGAAACCTTACGATACAATAATGGAAGCTCCACATTATCCACCACGTTTAATGAATTGATCAAATGGAAAGATTGAAACACAAAGCCAAGTTTCTTATTACGAAAAGAGGCTAATTCTTTATCTTTCATACCTTCCGTGCGTATGCCGTCAATTTCGACCGCTCCACTGGTAGGTGCATCCAATAATCCCATAATATTCAATAAGGTAGATTTTCCACACCCTGAAGGTCCCATAATACTAAGAAATTCTCCTTTATCCACTTCGAGATTGACATTCTCCAATGCAACGGTTTCAATCTCATTGGTCCGATAAATCTTGTTTATCCCAGTTAACTTAATCATAATAATGAGTATTAAATTATTAATTTGTTATTTTTTTTATTCATCATGCAATGCTTCCGTCGGGGCTATTCTACTAATCCTGCGAGCTGGAATATAAATACCAATCAAAACAACGACGAGTAAAATAAGATAGACAATTAAAGAAACTCCCACAAAATGCGGTACAAAATCGGAAACCCAATATTTATTTTGAAAAGTTCCCCAACCATTCCCCTCGTATAATCCTTCTTTAATAGCGTACTGTAAATAAAGCATGCAGCCTATCAATGTACTCAATGTTGTCAACACTACCCCTTCTCCCATTAGCAAACGAATAATATGCCCCGGAGTTCCACCAAAAGATAAGATAATTCCCACTTCCTCCCGGCGTACCCGCGTTTGCAGCCAAAATGTACCGACAACTCCCAGACACAAGTTCATCAAAAAGAAAAGTGCTAAAGCCATATTCATACGATAAGTTCCTGTAACCCCTTCGGTAAATTCGCGATCTTCTATCATTTTTGTGTAAGGTTTAACCGAACGCACAAATAGATTGCCAGCTCTCAAGTTTCTTGTCATCCAAGGACGGAACTCGTAAGAAAAACGATTGATACTGGCACTTGATTTCAGACGGATAGCAATAAGAGCACTTTGGGGGATATCCTGAACATTAAAGGTTAGCTGCGGTTGAAAAACTACAGGTGATGGACGCCATGAGCTATAAGCCTTTATATCTTTCAACGTACCGATGACAGGCATATAAGTGGTATCTGTTTTGTTTGCAGAGTAACAACGCTTAGCATATATATCAGCACTTCCAAACAAGCCTGTAGCTAAATTCTCTGTAATTACAAGATCATGATTAGTATAGTTATAATCAGACAATTTTTCCGCACTCATGCGCTTTCCTCCTTCCATACCAAAAGTCTCGAAGAAATGAGTGTGAGGTACAAAATACATAATCATACAATTGATATCCACCGTGTCTCCTTCAGCCCGGAATTGACTATTACTATTGCCTTGGGAATTCGGATAGCAGTAGCCTAAAATAGGAGTTGCCTGTTCTACATCCGGATAATCTTTAACCCTACGTATCAATTGCAAATAGTTGTCTACCAAATTGGCGGAATCAGCTGCCGTCTTATTATATCCCAAAGCACCAGGTTCTAAAGCACCTAATGACAGAACAAAAAGATGATCATCCTGATAGCCAAGCGGAAGATGGCGATCATGCGTCAACACAATTACCGGGTCTAATATTACCCACGTCACAACACTTACTACTATTAGTTCGGCAAACAACCAGCCATTTCGCCGGCGCCGTGCCCAAAGATTCTTAATTATTATTTTGAACATAGGATATCTTATCTATTTTTTGATTCAATTATTTATAGTCACAACTTATAACTCATCTCTTTTCATTTAATGAATTAATAATTGGTTTATGCAACGACCTCCATGCCGGAATTATAGCAGAAAGCATATTAAGAATTATGCATAGTACTAAGGCTGAAATAAAAATAATCGGAGCGAACAGCATTTCTCCCGATATCGCTGGTACAACCCCATCAGGTAATTGTTCCGGCATAGACTCAAAAAGAGAAAAGACCCATACCCTACCGGTATATAAAATACCCCATGCCAATAGCATACCAAATAAGCCACCGATAAGTGTTAATAACAAGTTTTCCCACATTACTTGCGAAAGTAGGCTGCTTCGATGGGCACCGAATGACTTACGTACCCCCATTTCAGCCAACCGTGTTTCCATACGGCTGGATATCATCCCGCTCAAATTAAGAGCCGGGACTAAAAGAAGCACTAATATAATCAGTAAATAATGTCGTATTGTCCCCCAAACCGAGAAGTCTTTAGCACCCGGATAAGCTTGAAAAACACTCTGCAAATGTGATATCGGTTGCTTCCAAATCATTAATTTCCATTCTTTTGCATGAACCAAATTCACCTTACGTACAAGATTTTCCACTTCCAGATGTAAGGCCTGCTCCTGCTTCGCAGATTTTACAAGAAACAGAACCTGATAGTTACCCAAATAGTCAAAACTCCATGCCTTATCATAATCACGTTGAATTGTATAAGGTAAATAAATTTGCGCATAAGATTTGGGAGTAAGATAACTGCCCGCTTTTACCACTCCGGCAACTTTGCAGTCCATATAATTCAATTTAAACATACGCCCGGTCACATTACGATCAGTATCAAATAAACGACGCGCCATCTCATCCGTAATTACAGCTGAATGAATGCCACTGCTAAAATCAGCTTGTGTAAAAGGCTTACCTTCTATAAATCGAAAATCGTAGATCCGAAAGAAGGCAGTATCAGTCAACTTAACCTGAACCGGATAGTCTCCACTCTGGTCAGCAGGCTGTATATAGTTCTCGCTTTGCCAATTCTGATATACAGCCGAAACACATTCAACATTTTTTAACGGATAAAACCACTCTTGCAAAGCTTTATATGAAGAGTATGACTGAGAAGTACCTCCACCGGAAGCAGTTTGAATCCGCACACTCGTAAGGTATAGCGTATGTTCACGATTCACTTCAGGATAGATAGGAGCTATTTTAACATAATAGGCAATAGCCATTGTCATCGTCACAGCAATTGCAAGTCCTGTCCCCACTATATATAGGGTGCTAAACAAAGGATTCTGTTTTAATAGAACCCAAGCCTGCTTAATATAGATTTTAATCATCATTTAGATCGTATTTATTAGCAATATTAGGCGAACTGTTTTCAAACAGTAATTCATTTTAATTCAATTTCAACCTGTTCTTATTTTTGTATTCGTTCATATCACTGACCACCACCTGATCACCTGGTTTCAAACCATTAACAACTTCAACATACTCAAAATTACTATCGCCTAATTGGACTTTACGTTTCACAAGTTCATTGTCTGAATTTCGCACAAACAAATCATACTCCCCACGCCCTACATAATAAGAAGCATTTGCAATGCGCATCACATCTTCCTTCACTGCGTTCATCACATAAACGTCAGTCTTCAATCCGGACCGAAGACGTCTATTATTATCTTGCTTCAACTGAACCGTAAATGATATCACTCCATTCCGGGAAAGCGGAGTCACACTACTCACCGTACCTTCCAATTTTTCATTTCCTATCTTAACAATAGCTTTTCCGCCGGCAGCCACTCTATCGCCATACGTATCGGCTATTTCACCTTCTACTTTAAAATGGCTAAGGTCTGAAATAACAGCAATTTGGCTACCTTCGGACACTTGTGCCCCAATCTGATTGTTGATATAAGTCAGTATGGCTTTACGCGGTGAACGAACCTGTGCATCATCCAATGTCCGTTTCATTTCGGCAAGACTTTTACGGAACATACTAAAATCCAATTCTTGCACCTTATATTCCGCTGCAAGTACCTGCTTCTCATTTGCATATTGCTGCTTCAGTTGCTCATATTCTAATTGAGCAACATTATAGCTAAGTTCAGCCTGACGAACTTTATCCGTGGTACCCGAACCAAGACTATCCAGATACTGCTCATTACGTAATTCCACTTTCATGCGGTTCAGTTTCATCGCAGAAACCTTAATCTGCATTTGCAAATCATTCAGTTTAGTCTGATTATTCACACGAAGCTGATCTAACTTATAGCTGCGCATTTGTTCTTCATCAAGAAGTTTCTTATAATCGGTCTCCGTGCTCTGCAAATCAAGTTTCAAAATAGGCGTCCCCACATCCACGCTATCACCACCTTTTTTATAGATTTCCAGAATACGGGTATTGATCGGAGAATTTATAATTTCCTCAAAGGCAGGGACTACTTTGCCCGATGCGCTCACACTCACCTCAATGGTACCTTTATCCACAGTAGAAAATGCCAAATCTTTCTCTTTAACCCCTGTACGCATAACAGAGATAAGTATACTGATGAGCACAATACCTACAATACCAATAACTCCATAGCGAATAATCTTTTTATTCCGCTCTTTATTCCGTTCTTCTTTTGGGATTTCTCTATCCATATACTTCTATACTATTTTTAATAAAAGATTCTATATATTCACTGATATGCTAAATATATGCCAAAATCATAATTAACTGAATATGAGATGATAAATAAAAATAAAGGTGTCCGATATCGGACACCTTGTACATTTTTAAAACGAAAAAGCCTTTATTATGGATTACTAAAATCCAGGCAAATAATCTATACTTCATCAAAACTTTTTCAGCCCTTTCAACTCTCCTCTGTCTTTTGCTTCCATTATACTAATAGCATATCCCCCACCCGGAGCAGCTTTTAAATTCAGAACTGTTTTATATGAAACGATTCCTTTAGAAATGGTGTATGCCTGAGGATTTGTTTTATAATTAGCATCCTTGGCATCGGCATAGATTGTAGCTATATACTTTTTATCCTTATCCAAAAAGCTCAATTTTAAAGCCGAACTATGTCCTAGTTCTCCACTTGTGCAACCAACAAACCAATTAGCTGTTCCTTTCGCTTTGCGAGCAACTGTAATATAACGTCCGGGTTCTGCCTCCAAGTATTTACTGTCATCCCAATCCACTGCAACATCTTTAATAAATTGAAAAGCATCCATAAAGCGTTCGTAGTTTTCAGGGATATCCGCAGCCATTTGTAAAGGACTATACATGGTAACATAAAGTGCCAACTGACGCGCCAGAGTGGAATTTACATGAGCATGGCTATTAGGATTTAGCTTATGAATATCCATCTCAAAAATGCCCGGTGTATAATCCATTGGACCACCTTGCAGACGAGTAAAAGGAAGTATTGTGGTATGAAAGGGCTTACTTCCTCCAAAAGCTTCATATTCCGTACCCCGTGCCGACTCATTACCAATCAGATTAGGATAGGTACGACACAATCCGGTAGGACGCACCGCCTCATGCGCATTAACCATTATTTTATGTTTAGCCGCTTGCTTCACTGCATATAAATAATGATTCACCATCCATTGTCCATAATGATGTTCCCCACGTGGAATAATATTACCCACATACCCACTTTTCACAGCGTTATAACCATATTTATTCATCAGATTGTAAGCCGCTTCCATGTGCCGCTCGTAATTCCGTACAGAAGCAGAAGTCTCATGATGCATCATCAAACGTACTCCTTTTTCATGCGCATATTCATTAAGCGCTTTAATGTCAAAATCGGGATAAGGAGTCGCAAAATCAAAAACATAGTCTTTACTTTTGCCGAACCAGTCTTCCCAGCCAACATTCCAACCTTCCACTAGAACTTCATCAAAGCCATTCTTCGCGGCAAAATCAATATATTTCTTCACATTAGCATTATTAGCCGGATGTATGCCATTTGGCTTCACCTTGCTATAGTCCGTGACTCCAAGTTTCACAGAAGGTAAATCAAAGGTATAAGCCCACGGCTTTCCGCCGGCAATCATCTCCCACCATACCCCAATGTATTTCACCGGTTTAATCCAGGAAGTATCTTTATACTTACAAGGCTCATTCAGATTTAGAATCAAATTGGAGGCTAATATATCACGGGCATCATCACTGACCATCACTGTGCGCCATGGAGTGTGACAGGGGGATTGCATATACGCTTTATTCCCTTGAGCATCCGGAGTCAGCCAGGACTCAAAAATAAAGTTCTTATCGTCCAGATTCAAACTCATACATGAGTAATCCACTAATTCAGCTTCATGCAAATTGATATACAGTCCATCCGCAGTTTTCATTTGCAAAGAAGTCTGAACGCCAGTAGGCGAGAACGGAGTCTGTGAGGCGTTCGGGGTAATTGCGCTTTTCATCAACCCGCGTATCTCAGAAAGTTTGGATTCTGTATAATCATATTCTTGAGTATCATAATCACCGGGAATCCACCAAGCCGTATGATCACCAGTCATGGCAAATTGTGTATGCTCTTCTTTCACCACAAAATAGACCAAGTTTTTTTGTTCCGGAAATTCATAACGAAATCCCACTCCTTCATCATAAACCCTAAAACGAATATTCATATAACGCTGCGTATCGGTCTGCTCCAATTGCACGAGCATTTCATTATAATGATTACGAATTGTTTTGGTCTCTCCCCATACAGGCTTCCAAGTTTCATCGAATATAGAAGTAGTAGTGCCCACCACCTTAAATCCATCCATCAAATCGGGAGCATCTTTTAACTCTAGTCCTAATTTACTCGGTCTTATCACGACTTTATGCTTATATTCTACTTCATAAGCCGGTGTTCCACTTTTTGTCAATTCAAAATTCACTGTAACCGTTCCCGAAGGAGAAGACACCTTTTCCGCATTCAATGCCAAACATAAAAACAACCCTGAAACGGCAATTAATAATTTTTTCATAAACATATTACTTTATCTATTCATATAAAAACTTTATGCTATGCTGCTGCCCATCATCCGGTAAGCGAAAGAGACAAATTCCGTCCTTCTTATTCACAGACCAGACTATTCGATCAAAAACCGTTTCCATAGACTGGCTCAGACTTTCTTCCTTCTGTCTTTTGACCTTCTTTCCATCTATAAACACCTTCTTTGGTATTTGCTCGGTATAGATGCGAAACAGCAGATTACGCTGTCCGGGCAAATTATATTTTTCTCCTTCACGCGCTTTAATATCAAGTGCATACCCGTTATCCACCGTGCGACAAACGATTGGAGTGCGCAAATATTCTCCACGCAAATATCCCAAGTCCACCCCATCATCTTCGTAAAGAGAAAAAGAAGCTTGCTCTCCTTTCAAGGCCGGAAAGACTTCAAAAGTCAACGGATAGACCGGTTTTTCATCCGTGTAATTCATTATTGGCATTTCAGGAACAATACTACCGTTCTTTACCAACATAGGAACAACATTCAGGGGAGCATCCACTGTAACCCATTGCCCACCTGTATATTTAGTATGTTTATCATGAAAATCAATCCATGTCCCCTCCGGTAAATACACCTTTCTGCTGCGTGCTCCTTTATTGACAACAGGAGCAACCAGCAATTCATCCCCAAACATAAACTGGGTATCAGTGGAAAAAGTCTGTTCATCCTCGGGATATTCCAAAAACATAGGGCGCATAATAGGGTAACCCTTATCGTATGCTTCACGCGCATACGTATAAATATAAGGCAGCAAACGATATTTCAATTCAATAGCAGCTTTTGCCGCCTGTTCCGCTTCTATCCCAAACAACCAGGGCTCAACAGCCACATTTCCTTCATGATGGATACGGCTTAAAGGATTAAATGCTCCCATCTGTATCCAACGGACATACAATTCCGCCATCGCACTATAATCCTCTATATCCCCGCAATATCCTGAGATATCACAAGTCAGAAAAGGGCTACCTCCCAAACCGGAAGATAATAACACGGAAATTTGATTGCCCATTTGCCCCCAGCCTTGCAATACATCATTTCCACTGCCACAATCGCCGGTCCAGGCAAAAGTATAGCGCTGCAATCCGGCAAAAGCCGCACGGGTCATTTGAAAAACACGTCGGTTGGGATTCCGTTTTTCAAACTGCTCCTTCACCACTTTATCCCACGTCAAGCCATATACATTATGAATCTCATCATGCATCCCCAGATGATGCCTCATAACCAAACGCCCGGTTTGTTCTTCATTACTCCAAGCCGGTTCTCCCATATCCGTCCAGAATCCCTGTACTCCGTCATCAAGCGGTTTTTGTTGATAACACCCCCACCAGTCGGCCACCTCAGGTAGTGTAAAATCCACTACTCCACAATTACCTCCCCAAGGCCATGGCATATCATAACTTTTCCCTGTAACAGAATCTCTCACAAAATAACCTAGACTATCGGCTTCCCGCCATTGCTTCCTATTCTCTTGCGAAATAACGGGATCTTGGGAAACCACCACCTTAAATCCCATCTTTTTCAAATCAGCCAACATTTTCCGGGGATGTTGATAATTTCCTTTCCTCCATTCAAAGTTTTGCAGATATTGTGTCCAACCTATATCCTGATAAATCACATCACAAGGTATTCCCCGTTTCCGATATCCTTCCGCTATTTCATATGATAATTTCTCATTAGTTAACAAACCGCGACACTGGGCAAATCCTAAAGCCCACCGCGGAGGCATAATTGGTTTTCCTGTCAGACCAATATATTGGTTGAGTATCTCTTTGTAATCCTTTCCGTAAATAAAATAGTAAATCATTTCTCCCTTTGGAGCTTCAAAACTATAATAATCGGGATTTTCGGTACCAAACTTGAATTCTGTTTTATAAGTGTTATCTAGGAAAATTCCATAATGATAACTACTCATAAAAAACGGAATGCTTTGATACAATGGATCCTCCGTCACACTATAGCAAGGCTTATCACTATTCCACATTTTATAAGATTGTCCCAAGCGGTCCAGTTTACCGGTTTTCTCACCTAATCCGAAGAAGTGCTCATCACGCCTCAAAGTCTTATATTCAATCTTATGTTCTCCTTTACTTATATGCCCCTGATCAGCATAATCGCTAAACAGTAACTTTTGATATTTATCGAACACCTGCAATCCGAAAGGCATCTTATTAACGCGGATACGCAACTTTGAGGTATATATTTCATAGCAAGAAGGTTCTTCATTCACCTTAGCTTCCAATTTATCATCCAAGTTTTCGTTTATCACGGCAAAGGAAGGATTATGTCTTTGCAATTTTCCGGTTGGTGAAAACCAGATACGTAACACGGAAGAACTGCACAGATGCAATTGCACTACCGAACTATCACTCAAATTAAAAATTACTTCCCGCCCCGCTACCGAGTAAGAGACACAGTCTCCCGACTTATTACCTGCAAATACCGACGGAACAAATAAACAGATGAATAAGATAGTCAGCCTATATCTTTTTAAGACTTTCATAGTTAATTCTTTTTCTTATTTATACTCCACTACAATCATTGTCCAATATTTCAATGACGGTAGCACAAACGAAATCATACCACTTTTCTGCTCAAACGCCAACTCCTGCGAAGCTCCCGCCAGTTGATCGGGCGAAGCAACCCATACTCTACTGACACTACCAGATACACTCAAATTAAAAGATATATCGGTCAATAAAGCCGGTTCCGGCATCGTACCATTTGTATCCCTCCAGCTCGTACTATCTGCATTTCTAAAATTCAGCAAGTGAATCACCTGCTTTCCTCCCACCATCTTAGCATAAGCCGTAACCGCACCGGTTTGTGGCGGCCACGCATTTAATTTTAAGTTAGAATTCGTTGTAGTCAATGCCATGGTCTGTTCTTCACCCCCTCCACGCAATAGGTTCTGATAAGCAGTCATGAAGTCATAATAATGTATCATCGCCGTTTTAAGTGCATCAGTCATTTTAAGACCTGCGTAAGGAAAGTATTCACGACACAACATGTGATCTCCTCCCAATTCCAAGTGAGAACCACCTAAAGCAAACATTACGGCATCTGTCAGTAATACTCCGGAGGTATTAAAAGAGGCATTATCCATATTGTAATTCATATAAGCAGCAAATACTGTTTTCAAGGAATGATTGCTGTACGCATCATTAGCCCGGATAATAGTACGCAAATCATTATAGTTGGCCTCATCACCCCAAACTTCATTATATAGAAAATCCACATCGCCTGTGCCGGCAATCTGAGATGCTCCATATTGGGCCACAGCATTCATAACCAACCTTTTTTGAGGATGCTTGGCTTTCATTGCTTCAATAAACGAAGCATAGCCTTTGGGAAGGTTTACCTTATTTCCATTATAATCATAACGATCACCCCGATTGCCCAATTGGTCTATCTGATAACCATCAAAATCGAAATTGACATATACATCATCATTACGCTGTGCCATGTACGCTTGCCACTCCTTATTAGCCGGATCAAGCAAATAGATATCACTCTTCCAACTTGAAGGTAAATCATGGTAATCTTTCTCAGAATGATTTGTCCCTTTATAAATATACCATTCCTCCTTTACACCATCCGAGGCAGCATCGTCCAAAGCCCCATAACAAAGATTATAGAACATGGATTTCATGCCATAACTATGTTGCACTGCAATATAATTTTTCACCACATTGGTGTAAACATCGCGATTGGCTATATCTTTATACACTTCCTCCAAGTGATCTCTTGTTCCCCCTAAAGGCCAATGATGTTTATTGTGCCAATCCTGAAATTGCACACCGTTGATATGATAACGATTTAAAGAGGTCATTTCTTCTTGAATCACCTCTATCGTTTTTTCAGCACCAAAGGTTGCTACAAAGCCGTAACGGGGGAAACGAGTCCAGTCGCTGGATACGTCCACAGCAATCGTTCCCAAAATGACTTCCGTGCCATCGCTCTTTGTACGATATACATCCACCAGATAACCGGTAAAATCAATGGCAGGTGCCGTCCATGCCCAAGCATTACCCGAAGCATCCACTTTATCAATTAACTTATTCATTGAGCGATAACGTATCTTAGCCCCCGAAGGCATATTATCCGCTGTAAAATGGACTTTCTCCCCCGGATTGTAACAAGCCTTATCCGTTGTCAGATTAACAGTTAAATCGGATACCACAGGCGTCACATCTGTAACTCCCCCTGTAACGTCTCCCGATCCGGAACCGGGATTATCAGTTCCTTCATGATCTTTACTACAAGCTCCCAATGCAAGAACTATTGCTATCAGAACTAAAATTCTTTTTATCATAGGCCTAAATTATAAGAGGAGATGCGCCAGAAGACTTACTCCCGACATACCTCCTCTTATTTTAAAACAAACTTTTTACCATTACTCTATTATTGCTTCACTATTGAAATAGTCTCTTCCAATTGGTTCAATGTGATTTTATATGTACCTGCACTCGCTATTTTCCACTTATGATCTACCCCACCAACGGAAACATCCAAATATTGAGCAGCAAATGCATCACTCGATTTATCTATAAACAACATCGGCTCACTCTCTCCTGTAGGTGCATCACCATCTTTTACAGCCATAAACCAAGCCCCGTTCCAATCGGACTGTTTATCACAAGTAAACTTCAATTCTCCTGCATTCAGTACTCCCTGCCAAGTAAAAATATACGGACTATCCGTTGCTACCATCGGAGTAGCATCACCTATACTCCATCCACTAGGAGTGGCATCACCAACCAGATAAACCATCTCATAAGGAGTAAATGCATTCATCATCATACGTTCTTTCCCGGTACGGATATCCACACATATCTTATATGCCTTTCCACATTCTTCATCTTTCAGGAACCATTTATTATCAGGATCAGTTCCTTTCACCAGTTCCACATTAGTATCGGTATAGGATGCATTAGCTACTGTAGCCTTATACATATTTTCCCAAGAACCGTCGGACGTTCCGAATTTAAACTCCCCTCCTTCTCCGATAGCAAAGAGCCGACCGTACCGGAATAAGAACGGATCTAACGCATCTTGCTTCATTTCCACAAACGACCATCCTGTAGGATTACCTACAAAATAGAGTTGATCATAAGCCGGACCGGTTTCAGCATTATCAGTCTTTACCAAAGTGAGTTTGCCGGTAAACAGATTGACCTTAAGATTATAATAATGTTCTTCTTCAACAGAGAACTGTCCATCCGCTTCTTCATCACTTGTACGAAGCACTAAGTTTCCATCTGTTCCCTTATTATAAGAAGGTAAGAAACTCCCCAATGTAGTGATAAACTTAAAAGAGCCAACTGTCAATTTACCAGTCCAAGTGAAGATACCCTTATCCGATTGTGTCATAACAGTGGCATTATCCACACTCCAACCATTAGGAGTAGCATCGCCAATCAGGTATAATGTGGAAGTCAATGGTTTATACGAAGTGACCTTAAATGATGTCGTAGAAACTTGAGGCTCATTTAGGCCTGCAACTGTAGCCGTTATACGTGCTTCCAAAGATAGTGTTTCACCCCCTTCAGCACCGAAACTTTCACGTAATATGGTATTCAGCTCTTCTACTGTTTTCGACCAGGAATATTCTTGCACGCTACTTTCCATAGCAACATACGGATTTGCAAAATTTGTTCCTTCTTTAGCTATCTCCAATTTGTACGATATTTTATTACCCGTCCCGTAATTGGTCCCTGTACTCCAGGAAAGCGTTAAAGCATCACTACTATAATTCTGTTCGGTCAACGTTAACTCGGAAGTATTTGCAGTTAACGTCAATTCATCATTTCCTTTATTTAATATGGTGTAATCGTCATCTATACAGGAAGTAAACAGAGTTACTCCGAGCAGCAAGTACACCAGATGTAAGATATATTTTTTCATATCATTTTATTTAAAGCGATTAATAACCTGGATTTTGTGTCATCAAAGAATTGGTATCCATTTCCGTTTGCGGTATGGGAAATAACAAACGGTTTTTGTTCACATTAGTCTTACCAATTGATTTTAAGAAATTGATAGCATACTCACCGTTATTTATACGAATCATATCAAACCAACGGTGCCCCTCAAAGGCCAACTCCATACGCCGCTCATGAATAATCTTATCACGCATGGCTTCTTGTGAAAGTCCTGACACGCCAGCCAGTCCGGCACGTTTCCGTACAATATTTAAAGGAACAGCAGCTTCATCCGGCTTCCCCATTTCGTTCAAAGCTTCGGCTTTCATTAATAACACATCTGCGTACCGGTAAACCACAAAATTAGCAGGATTTGTATTGTACTCCGGAGAGATAGATTTCTTTACTAAGAATTTGCGCACATTATATCCTGTGTTCGAATAAGAGCTCTTATATACATGCCCGTCAAAATCGGGACAACCATTATAAAAGATCGTCAAGTCTTTACGTTTGTCTCCTTCTTCATATTGACTGACAAATTCTTCTGTTGGTTGGTTCCACCCATAACTACCGGCTACAAAGTTAGAATTACGCGGTCCCATAAAAGTAGATAGCCAGGAAGACTGTACATTTCCACTCCAGAAATCATATTCCGTACTTCCCGAATATTGCACTTCAAACAATGACTCGGGGCCATTATTGATGGTTGCATCAAAGTTATCTGCATAGTTATATGCAGACAGATCATATCCCAGTTTCGCAATATCATCACACAAATCCGCGGCCTCCTTATAATACCCGGAATTATTAGGAGCTAAAGTCATATACACATCAGCAAGCATAGCCATAGCGGCATCTTGGCAAGCGCGCCCTTTATTGGAATCACTGTATGCAGCTTTAGTTGGCAATAACTTGATTGCACTTTTACAGTCGGAGATAATTTGATCATAAACTTCATCAGCCGAAGCACGTGCAATATCCGTTGATTCACCAGGGTTATAAGGTTCCAAACGCAGAGGTACTCCTCCATATAAACGGACCAATATGTAATAGTAATGAGCACGTAGAAAAGAGGCTTCGCCCATACAACGATCCCGAAGGGAAGTAGATACCCCATCTGCTTGTGCAAGGCTATTGAGCACGATGTTACACTGTCCTATTCCCACCCAGGGCGAACGCCACATATATAATGCCATTCCATTGTCACTCTGCGTAATAAAGTTGGAAGCTTGAACTGTTTCCAACCCGTCTGTTCCGCCACCGGCACCAACCAAGCTGTTTCCTGCGACTATATCCAATGACCAAATACGCTGATTATACATATTTGAAGATTGCAAGGTTCTGTAACATGCAGTAGTCAGAGCCACTGCTACACTGTCGGTCACTGTGGTTTCAGGATCAACGACATCCGTTGGCATTTTATCTAAAAAATCGCTGCACGATGCCAGCATCACTGCAACCAATGCATATATTATATTTGTTATCTTTTTCATACCTATAAAATATTAGAAGTTAAAGTTCAAGCCCACACTAAACGTACGCGAAATCGGATAACGGGAAGAATCAATTCCATTAATATCCACTTCAGGATCAAACCCTGAATATCCCGTAATAGTGGCTACATTCTCACAGGAGACTGAAAGGCGTGCATTCTCAATTTGGAGTTTACTTAACCATTGTTTCGGAAAACTATAGGAAAGCGTCACATTCTTTAAACGTAAGTAAGAACCACTTTCCACGAAGCGATCGGATACCCGGCAATTCTGATTCGGATCACCATAGACGGCACGAGGCATAGAGTTACTGGTTCCTTCGCCTGTCCAACGTTTCAACACATCGGTTGTTTGATTATATGCAGCCGCCATACCTATATTGTCTATATCATTGGCATTATAAATTTTGTTCCCAGCCACCCCTTGCAAAAAGACAGAGAGTTCAAAACCTTTATAGGTCAGACTATTATTCATGGAAAAGAGCCAGCTAGGATTCGGATTACCTATTACTGTACGATCCTTATCGTTAATCACTCCATCATTATTCAGATCTTTGAAACGTATATCTCCCGCTTCTGCCCCGGGCTGTACAGCATGATCATTTACCTCTACCTGATTTTGAAATAGACCATCCGTCACATAACCATAAAAGACATTGATCGGATAGTTTTTAGCCAACATAGTTACATACGAGTTCCCAATCTGGTTGATGTAATAGGGTACATCACTATTTAAATCTTTAATTTTATTTCTATTATAAGTTGCAGTTATACTACTCTCCCAACCTAACGGACCAGTCAGGTTTACCGTATTTAAACTCATCTCAACTCCTTTATTACTTACCTTACCGGCATTGGTATATGTGGTCGTTGTATCTTCAAATCCCGATGTAATAGGGATTGAAGCTTTGACCAACATATCACGCGTTTCTTTGAGATAGGCATCCAGTGAGAGATTTACGCGTGAGTTAAACAGCGATACATCAAAACCAATATTGGTTTGTGCCACTTCTTCCCAATGAATATAAGGATTGGCAAGTGTAAGTGAGATTAGTGCCGTTTGATTAGCTCCCGTAGTCCCCAAAGGATATACTCCTGTGTTGTAAGAGGCCAAATAGCTATAGTTGCCTACGCTGGCCTGACTTCCTGTAACCCCATATCCTACACGTAATTTCAAATCATTGATAGAAGTATTCTTTGGAAACCACTTTTCTTGTGAAAGACGCCATGCGGCTGATACAGAAGGAAAAGTACCCCAACGATTCATCTTCCCGAAACGGCTTGATCCATCCCGGCGTATTGTTGCTGTCAACAAATAACGGTCCTCATAAGAATAGTTGGCACGAGCCATATACGACATCAACGCCCATTCACTTGAAGTTCCGCCAATGGCATACATCTTCTCCCCATTATCCATTTCATGCACGTTATCGAACATGAAAATATTCTTTTGGGCACTTAAATTGTCCGACTCATTCCATTGGGCTGACGTTCCGGCCATCAATCCGACATGATGTTTTTGAGCAAAAGTATAATCCAAGAGGAAATAGTTATCCCACAAATAAGTAAATGACTTGCTATCTTTTCGATAACGGGATGATTCTTCTATAGGAGTAGGCTTCCAGTTATATTTCGGAGTAAAACTATCATCAAACCAAAATTTTGCATCATAACCAAAAGTACTTTTAAACTTTAGCCATTTAGTGAAAGTGAGCTCTGCCGTCATATTAGCTAAGAAGTTATAGCCTTTCGTCTCACTTTTATTCAATTCAGTAGGTCCAATCGGATTTCGTATACTACCGTACCATTCGGCATTTCCTTCAGGACCACTCCATGCACCGTTTGCATCTTTCACAGCTAAAGTCGGTAGGGCTTTCAAAGCATCTCCAATACTGTATGATCCTGATTTCTTAGTGTCTGCACTGAATGTGAGGTTATTGGAGAACTTTAACCACTTTAGAACTTGTGCATCGCTATTTGTTTGGAAAGTAAAGCGTTTATAGCCTACACTCCGTACCGTACCCGTTTGATCTAAAAAACCTCCCGATACATAATAATGTGATTTTTCTCCCCCACCGGAATAACTAACCGTATAATTCTGCATACGACCCGTACGAAGCAGCTCATCCAACCAGTCCGTCCCTTCAGCTAATGAAGAAGGGTCCGCCCATTCAGGATTTGGGTTACGCCCACTATTCACCATCATGTCATTGCTCAACTTGGCATATTGTGACGCATTCAACAAATTCGGCACGCGAGTGGCATTTTGAATCGCATAATTTGCAGAGAAGGTTAGCTTTCCTTTACCTGCCGCACCACGCTTAGTTGTGATCATCACCACTCCATTCGCTCCACGAGAACCATAGATGGCCGTTGCCGAAGCATCCTTCAGTACATCCAGACGTTCCACATCCGCCATGTTCAATGAAGACAGTCCTAAATCGGTGGGAACTCCGTCAATCACCACCAACGGGTCGCAATTATTAATAGAGCCTAACCCACGGATTTTAATGGAAACATTATCCCCCGGTTTACCGGCATCGACTATCTGTACGCCCGAGATCTTTCCTTGAATAGCCTGCCCCAGATTAGAAACAGGAGCATCTTTTATTTGTTTGGTTCCCACAGAAGCAACAGCACCTGTCAGGTCACTCTTCTTCATCGTACCATAGCCTACTACAACCACTTCATCTAGCAATTCAGTATCTTCCGACAGTACAATCTGGAAGCGTTTCTTTCCATTGACCTGAATATCCTGAGTTTTATACCCCACAAACGAAACCTGTATCACACTGTTTGAAGGGGTCTTCAAGGTAAATTGCCCATCAACATCGGTTATTGTTCCGTTAGAAGTATTCTTTTGCACCACACTGGCACCAATGACCGGTTCTCCTGTGTGATCTTTCACTACACCTTGTACTGTAATTTGCTGTGCTGATACGCACATTGGAAACAACATTCCCATCAGGTAAGCTATTACCCGTAACCTGATTGGTTTCCTGTACTTTTGCATAATATAAGAATTTAAAGTTAATAATTAAAACTCAATGTATACGTGTCCTTCCGAATTGCTTCTCCAAAGACAACAGCAAAAATATCGGATAGAATATGAATACAATGAGTGTAATAGAAAGAAAGTAGTTGATTATAGGAAATAACAACTGTTATATTACTAATAAACAATTAGTTAAGCAAAATAGTATAGGCTAAAAAAGTAGTAAAAATATAAGCGTAAAGGAAACACTTATACAAAGAAAGAGAGAAGTTTTTAGGCTTTTAACTTGCCTATTTTCATCACTTCTGCTTCCAACCGATCACGATCACCAGCTGCTTTATTTCTCACTTTCGTCCGGTAATTATAGATTGTAGTAACAGAATAACGAAGGAACTGGGCTATCTTCACACTATCCGTAATACCCAGACGAATCAATGCAAAAATGCGTAATTCGGTATTCAACCGTTCATTTCCCTTTGGATAGGTTTGTTCTCCTTCGGCCAACAGCGTATTAAAATCTTCTACAAAAGTTGGAAACAATTGCAAGAAAGTCATATCAAAATTCTCATAAAAATCTTTTAGTTCTTCTTCTATAAACTTAGTAGACTTAATATGTTGATAGAGCTCTTCCACTTTACCGGTAGAAGCTATTTTCCCTAATGAGCGGCGATAATTGTCCATCTTCTCCAGATAGACAGAGCATTGATCCATATATCGCCCGATATATTCTTCTTTTAAATAGGAGTTTTCAGCTATACTCCGGTTGGCCTCCATCAATTGGTCATTAAAACGATGCAATTCCCCATTAAGTTCTTTCAACTTTTGATTAGCTTCAATGACCGCACGACGGGCAAACGCAACCTTCTTCATCTGCTTATAGACATAAAAAACAGCTATAATAAGAAAGATGGAAAGCAGACTGATAGAGATTAATGCGATTTCCATGTGTTTCTGCTGTACTTCCTCCCTCTTTTGATATGCATTATTTATAATCGGAAATATTTGCAAAATCTCCAGTATGCGCAACCGTGCATTACAGAACACAGCATCATCCATACACAGCTTTAAATAGGAATAAGCCCGGTCCAGATCTCCTTCATGGTACAATAGAACTGCTAACTTTCGCAAAGAAACATATTCACGGACACCCGATTTCATATCTGCTATTGATGAAAGAATGAGATATTTCTTCTCCTTTTCAATATCTCCTTTCAGTCGGTATGATTCAGATAATGTATAAGCATATATGGCCATGTCATGGATGTCATCCATCTTCTTTCGCATAAAAGAAGATAGTGTATTAATGGCTTTATCATATTCATTCCGCGCATTGTACTGATCACATTTTATAAGCACATAGATCAATGAATCTTTCTTGTTTACCAACAGCAATGAATCACGATAACGATCGGTATATTCCAAATATATTTTTTTCTCTTGATCTGTTACCGCATAATCGGCCATCAATCCATATACAATGCGGTAGATATGATAATAATACGGATGCAGATAATCGGGCAATTGAGCAATGTGCACGGTATGCATCAAGTCGAGCGCCTCCTTATACATTCCGGCAGTCCCCATGATTTCAGCCATATTCATCCGGGCGTCATCAATATGTTCCTGCTTTTTCAGACGCACGGCAACCTGATAACGGGCACGCGCCACTGACAAAGAAGAGTCTGTATTGTACGAACGATATTCATCAACCAGTTTACCTAAAAGAGAAAAGCGTTCTTCATCAGAAAGAGGTCGTTTCAGTTGCTGTTTCAATTCTTCCATTCTACGCTCCTTCTGCTCTATATATACGGGGCGATTTAGAATGGCTTGATCTAATTGCAACAATAATGAATCTATAGGGGCATTTGCTGCATGCAAAACTCCACAAATCCCAAATACAACCCACAATATAGCTCTTCTACTCCACATGATTCCTTGACTTTGCTTTTAGATATGCCGCATGGTTAACTATGCATTTCAATTTAAGTGTTAACGTAATATCTGACAAAGATAAAAAACATTTTTCATATTAATTATAAACCCTGTTGTTTTACCCTGAATAGAACTGACTGTACCCACCATATATTCCGAGAAGGAATAACCTTTCTTGGTAAGAGCAAAAATCAATAAGCCAAGAGCTTTATTAAGTATTGAAAGGGCAAACTGACAACCTCTTCAGAGGCAATGAATGCAAACTTACAACCTATTTGGTGCTTCTTCAATTTAGTTGAAAAGGGCTAAAGACAAAAAGATCTTTTATCTAAAAGCCTGTTTTATAGTAGCCTTATTCGAATTTCACCTCTTGTTTCGTGAAGTAGTATTCGTTTTCAACTAAATTAAAGAAGAACCACCTAATAAGTTAACTTACACACTATTAACCGGTAGAACGTAGCATAGGTTCTGTTTTCTATAGGGAAACAACTTGTTTTGCTACTCAAAACGAGTTGTTTTGAACGTCAAAACACTTTGTTTTAAGCATCAAAACAAAGCATTTTGAAGCATAAAACACAATCAGTCAAATGACCACTGATATTCTTCACTATAAGATTCAAAAGCGAGTTCCTCTACAACTCCTTGTTGTTGGAACAAGCGACGGATGTATTCCTGATCTTCAGGAGTAAGAAATAACTCTTTACGATAGAAACGATAGTATTTGTTTCTTCCAAAATGCCCCAGCATTCTGTTTTTCAATTCATAAACCTGTTTATAGGGAATACTATCAAACAAATGTTTAATTCCCCACGCCACATGAACTTTTTTAGCCGAATGAAAGTAAGCACAAGCTCTGGAATCCGACGGAATGCAGGCCGGATTGATAATGTTTATAGTAGTACATTCCTTGGGACAATGTTGTGCTGCAATATACCGGAGGCACTCCCCAGTCTTTTGACATTGACTATTAAAGCAATGAGCATAGTTATAGGGTACCAATTGATAATTAAATTCGTCTTTCATCATAGTTTTCTAACTCTCTTTTTAAAGAATGATCTTCCTTTCCATACTAAAGGCTTGCAACAAAAACATTCTGTGATATTAACGCAACCTCAATCTGTCACCTATTTCGGGAACATAATCAGGATCCTTACGATTCATCTTATAAAGATTCTTCAGACGAATGCCAAACCGTTGGGAAATATCATGCATGGAATCGCCATCTCTCACAATATATACCGTATAAGGCTTATCAGCTTTCTTCTTTTTCGACTTTAGATAGATGACATCACCATCCGTCAAGGTATAGTCTTTATGCAGATCATTATATTTCACTAACTTCTTCCATCTGATACCAAATTCCTTGCCTAATCCTTTAAAGGTATCTCCACTACGCGCTACAATATAGGCAATGTCGTTGGCTATATACACCTGATGTTGGTAAACAGGCTCCTCTGTCTCTACGGCAACAAAAGCTCCTTTTCGATCATACCGATACAACTCATAATCTTCTATAATCGTAATCAATCGGTTAGCATACGACGGATCGGTGGCATAACCAGCCTTCTTCAATCCACGCGCCCATCCTTTGTAATCGGTTATTTTCAAATCGAACAGAAAAGCATAACGCGCCCCCCGTCTTAAAAAAAGAGAATGATCTTCATATGAGTCCTTAGGATTACGATAGGCACGGAAGCATTCCTGCCGCGCATCATCATCATGCCTGACAGAACGCCCATTCCAGCTTCCTCCACACTTTATACCAAAATGATTATTACTTTCACGAGATAACTCACTATATCCCGCTCCACTCTCAAGCAAGCCTTGCGACAGCGTGATACTCGCAGGTATCTTATGACGCTTCATCTGGTCCACAGCCATTGGTGCATATTGTTTGATATATTCCACGTAACGGCTGTTCCGCCTCTGTGCACCGGCTGATACCGAAACCAGCAAAACAAGACAAATAAGAAAAGGTTTATATAAGTTGATTTTATTCATATCATCTTTAATTGAGAACACAAAAATCTTAAAAAAAATTGAGAATACCAATCTCTTTTCTAACTTTGTATCCCCAATAAAAAAACAAAGGTTGTTATGAAGAATTTATCCCTGCAAATCAATATCAAGATATATGATTACAATGAGCTAAGCAATGCCGATCGCGAACTCATGGATCAGGCTATAGCAGCAACCGAACGAAGCTATGCGCCCTATTCCCATTTCTCGGTAGGTGCAGCGGCACGGCTTACCAATGGAATTATTGTATCCGGTTCTAATCAGGAAAATGCAGCATATCCGTCAGGGATTTGTGCCGAAAGAACCACTTTGTTTTATGCCAACTCGCAATATCCGGATCAGGCGGTCGAAACATTGGCTATTGCCGCCCGCAATGGTCAGGGACTTCTTGACGATCCCATTCCTCCATGTGGGGCATGCCGACAAGTCATGCTGGAGACAGAAAAACGGTTTAATCATCCCATGCGGGTATTGCTCTATGGTGAAAAAGGTATCTATGAAATGAAAGAAATAGGCGATTTATTACCACTATCCTTCAAAGCTTCATCCATGGAATGAAGAAAGAAAGCATCTGAACTAATAATTATTTCCGTAATAACGAATAAAATTCCATATCCAATATAACGCCGTCAAACCTCTCTTCACACTGCCGCAAGCAACCTTCATACTGGAATCCGCACTTTTGAATAACTCTTCGCGAACGGGGATTTATAGAATAACAAGTACAGGTAATGATATCTACCGGTAATTCCTGAAAACCTCTTTCAATGATAGCACGGGCAGCCTCAGTCATTAAACCTTTTCCCCAGTGATGCTCCGACATCGCATACCCCAGCATCAAAGCATGAGGATTCGTACGCCTGTGGTCGGGAATGAGTCCGATACTCCCAATCATCTTATTTGTTTCCTTCAATACGATACCAAATATATTCTCTTGTCCAATAAATACCTCACTCATTATTTTGCGAGTTTCCTCAATACTCTCATGAGGTTTCCAACCGGCATTGGGACCCACATTTAGTTCTTTTCCATACTCAAATATATCTTCAGCATCGCTTTCTACAATATGGCGTAGTAGCAATCGTGTTGTTTCAAAATCCTTCATATCGGCTCTCTTTTATTATTAATTACTTGATCTTAAGCCAAAACGCAACGGACATCCCATACGGCATTTATTGCATTCCACTGTTCCAATACCCCCGAACGTTGTCTTATAAGTATACTCCCGGCAAAGCTCTTGATTTACGGTTTCATTTTCATTAATAGCATGAACGGGGCAATTATCAATACATTTACGGCACTTCGGAGGACAGAGATTAACGCATAATTCATCGGAAGGTAAATTAAGAGATAATAAAACAGCCCCTACCGTCAGCTGGTTACCAAACATCTGGTTTATCAACAAAGTATTCTTACCCATAAAACCTACACCGGCAGCTACCGCTGCATGCTTCATGGAAAGTATTCCACGGGCAGTTTTTGTTTCTTCATCCCAAAAGCTAACAGGCGAATCACTGGGAAGTGGTACAGCAATGCCGCCAAAATCACGTTCAATAGCTCTAGCAACTTTTAAGATTATCCCGTCCAGCATAGAACAACCCAACTCATTAAAATATCCGTAAATAAACCGAGGATCAACCTCCGACAAGCCATGTGGTAAAGCCAGACCTAAAACCACAACCGACTGACATCCCTCATAAATATCCGTAGGAGAAAACCCTTCAGGTGTATCTGCAAACCTATCAATATTCGCAAACCCACACACATCGGCGCCAGACTCTAATACTATATTTCTAATTTCTTCCTTCAACGCTTCATTTCTTTATTGTCATGGCTTTCTTCGCGCTCATCTCTTTAACATACGCTTCTTCTCCTATCATCTTAATGCGATATACGCATGCCTTACGATCGGAACGAAAAATTAATCCAAATACCTTGCTAATGAAATTACTGTATTTACCACAATCAGCTACATCCATATTGCAGTCAGCACAAGTGTGGTTCCCGCTTTCCATGTTACACTTACGAATTTTACACCACGTTGCTTTATCATTCAAGCGACAGCCAGAACATTTACCATTAAGGTATTTATGGCATGCGCCACAATATAGCCCACAGTAAGCTATCAATTCCCGATCAGCTATAATTTCGTTCATCATAACCACTTATCATTTAAATAATACCAATGTTATATTTTACCTGCCCTTTATTAAAAGCAAATATTTTGTCTGAAACAACTAAGCAAGATACAAGATACAACTTTAGAAGTCATATGTGCGGTCAAACAACCACCTCCGCAAAGGTACGCTCTTTTTTAAACTAAACAATCAATGAACCCGCTTTTTCATTACAATTTATATTTATATCGTTTATTCGTTTCATCGCGTACGTAACCCGACATCAGCAAACCTCTCCATTAATAATCTTTCAAAAGACAAGACCTGTTTTTGCATAATCCGGCAAAACATATTATCTTTGCGCCCATTATTTAAAAAGCTACCCCAATGAAAGTATCCGAATAAGGACATAACGCATTTCAGTAAACATCAATCATTATCATTCGCTTTTTCTTTAAAGATATAAGCATCACCATAGATGTTTAGTTTAAATTGTGTTTGTCCGGTAATCCCTATCCCACAGAGAATCACTCATGCACCAACGTGCATTATTATTTAATCTGAAACACAGTTTATTTTATGAGTATCATCATCAAAGATCTTACCTATATTCATCCCGATAAGGAAACCTTATTTGAACATCTAAATCTGGTTATTAACGAAGGAGAAAAAATTGCCCTAACCGGTAATAACGGCTGCGGCAAATCAACGCTCATGCAAATCATTTCCCAAAAGCTGTCTCCCACTTCCGGAAGCATAATATCTTCGGAATTGGGAATGATGTATTATATTCCACAGCACTTCGGGCAATATGACACCCTGTCATTAGCACAAGCATTAGGCATCAATTCCAAAATAGAAGCGTTACATTCCATTTTAAACGGTGATGCATCAGAGAGCAATTTCTCTACACTGGATAATGATTGGAACATTGAAGAGCGGGTTCATGCCGCCCTGAAGACATGGAGTTTAGATCATCTCTCCATGACTTGCCTATTGAAACAGCTGAGTGGTGGAGAAAAGACCCGTCTCTTTCTCGCTGGAATGGAACTGCACCATCCTTCTATTATCTTAATGGATGAACCAACGAATCATTTGGATACCGCAGGCAGAAATCAATTCTATAATTATGTACAACATAGCACAGCCACTTTACTGATCATTAGTCATGACCGCGCTTTGCTCAATCTGTTACCAACTGTCTGTGAGTTATCCCACACAGGAATAATCCGTTACGGTGGAAATTACGACTTCTATAAAGAACAAAAGGTTGCTCAACTGAATGCTTTACAACAACAGTTGATAGAAAAGCAGCATTCGCTAAAATTGACTAGGCAAACCGCCCAAGAGATAGAAGAGCAGAAGGCAAAGCAAAATGTACGGGGTGAAAAAAGAAATATAAAAAAAGGCGTTCCGCGGATAGCTCTGAACTATTTAAGGAATAAAGCTGAGCAGAGCACCAGTAAACTAAATGACATCCATGCAGAAAAAGCGATAAAGCTTCAGCAGGAAATTCAGATCATAAAGAACACTCTGCCTTTAAGTGAAAAACTAAAAACAAACTTCAACGCCTCAGAACTTCATCCCGGCAAAATACTTGTAACAGCCAAAAACGTCCTGTTTCACTACCCTGCAATAGAAACCAATATTTGGACAGAACCCCTGAACTTTCAATTACGAAGCGGTGACCGGTATTGCATAAAGGGAAATAATGGAAGCGGGAAAACAAGCTTACTCAAGTTAATCACAGGAGAACTATCGCCAACCACCGGAATAATGGAACGTTCTGATTTTACTTATGTATATCTGGACCAGGAATACTCTATGATACAAAACGAGCCCAGCATTGTAGAGCAAGCAGAATCTTTCAATCGACGACATTTGCCCGAGCATGAAATAAAGATGATTCTAAACCGCTATTTGTTCCCAAAGGAAACATGGAACAAGCCGTGTCAGCAACTTAGTGGTGGAGAAAAGATGCGCCTTTCCTTCTGCTGTTTAATGATTGCCAACAATACTCCGGATATCTTCATTCTGGATGAACCGACTAATAATCTGGATATAGAAAGTATTGAAATCATTACTGCTACTATCAGGGATTACACCGGAACTGTTCTAACCGTTTCACATGATAAAGAATTCCTCAAGGAAATCAATTGTGAACATGAATTGGTGTCAATCGAATAGATTTCACTCTAACATGATTTTTCAATATAGCAATAATGGATATTATAGAATAAATCATAAAGTCGTACATTTGTATCATAACATAAAAAGAATGGTACGATGAACAACGAATTTGCAAAAGCATTGATTTGTAATAGAAAAAACGATCGAATCCCGGAAGAGGATAATTATTTCGAGGCGTTAATAGGAGAATGGGATTTTGAATGGACGGACCACTATGAAGCTGCAAATCCACGGCGTATGATTGGTGAATAGCAGAAGAAACCGGTTATCAGACTCCGTACGCATTATCGAAAGCATTCAAGAAACGTTTTCAAATAACACCATCAGCATACAAAACGTCCTCCGGAGATCTTAGTATTCCAACGAATGAAATACAATATTCACATACTTATATCCCGGAAATCAAGCACATAGATACAACCGAACTGTTTTGCATCCGGGTTCCCAATCCTTATAAATATAAGAATGCATTTACTGTGGCATGGGATAAGCTGATGAAAAATACTATGCTCCGTGGAATACCGGACAATGACATACATTATTATAGCCTGAGTATTGATGTCCCCACTATCACACAACCGGACCGGCAACGATTCTATGTTTGTATCAACACCTCCAATGCCATCAACAACACAAAGGCATCGGAGCAACAGACAAAATCGAAGGTGGAGAGTATGCAGTCTTTACAGTTCATGGATCGCACAAACTATTATCAGAAGCTTATTCTTACATTTATAGATTTTGGATTCCGAATAGCAACTATCAGCTACGAGATTGCATCAGGTTTGAAAAATATCTCAATAATCCAGATAACACAGAGGAGAAAGATATAACCACCGAAATACATATTCCGGTACAGAAATATACTTAAAATAGCTTTAAGAGGAAAAAGTATTTGCTCATTTTTGTACCTTTGCAGCCGGAAATCATTCCGTTACATAAAGTACTTTTCTTATGGAAACTGTAACAAAATCAATTCCTACGCAATGGTACATCTTCTTTGAAGATCAACTGTTATTAAAAAAGAGAACAATAGCAAAATCAGATAGCAATATTGTGAGTTATTCCGTACCTTATAGTACAGAAGCTCCAGTGGGAGGATTAAATGGAAATATAGTCCATGAAGTATCTCTTCCGGATGGTAGAGTAATAAATACCGTATCTGTTAACCAGCTTATTGCCGATACTGACGATTGGACCATGATGAACCTCCGGGCTTCTTACGAACACATCAATCACAAAGAGTATGCTGCCGCAGGAAAAGCTTATCAGATTCTCTATTGGGACAAGCACAGTCGGTATTGTCCGGTATGTGGCACTCCAACCAAACAGCAGACTCCAATCATGAAGAAATGCCCGTCCTGTGGGTTTGAAATATACCCCCCGGTAGCCACTGCGGTCATTGTTTTAATACGTCGGGAAGATAAAATATTGTTGGTGCATGCCCGCAATTTCCGTGGAACATTTTACGGGTTAGTAGCCGGATTCCTCGAAGCAGGTGAGACGCTGGAACAATGTGTGGAACGTGAAGTAATGGAGGAAACCGGATTACGCATCAAGAATATCACTTATTTCGATAATCAGCCCTGGCCCTATCCAAGCGGTCTAATGGTTGGCTTTATAGCAGATTACGAAAGTGGAGACATCAAACTTCAGGAAGATGAATTAAGTGCCGCTGAATTTTATGACCGCAACAATTTGCCTGAAATACCGCGCAAGTTGAGCCTTGCCCGCAAATTAATAGATTGGTGGTTGGAGCATTGCTAATGCGCTGCCAGAGACTTAGGCCGGGGCCTCGGTAAAACCAGATAAAGTACAACATATCCTAAAATACCAGCAATAATAGTCCCCATTAAAACGCCGAATTTTGCCTGATTAAGTAGTTCTGGATAACCATTGGCGAAAGACAGATTGGCAACGAACAGAGATACGGTAAATCCGATACCTCCTAACAAAGATACTCCTGCCACACTTTTCCAATTCATCCCGGGAGGCATTTGTGCGAAACCACTTTTAATAGCCAGCCAGGTAAACAAGAATATGCCTACAAACTTACCGAAGAGTAATGCTGTGGCTACGGCAATGCTAACACTTCCAAATAACTCCCCTCCACCACTAAAGACAACTCCTGCATTGGCAAAAGCAAATAAAGGCAGAATGAGAAAGTTTACCACACCATGCAAACTATCTTCCAAAGATTGTAACGGACTAATCACATAATCGGAAGCAGCTTTTACTTGTTTCAGTGTGGCTATTTGATCATTCGTCAGTACAATAGCATCAGATTGAAGAACAGGAAAGCGACTAATGACTTCACGTATGCGTCGAATATAAATCACAACATCCAAACGGGGACGGGCAGGAATAACAAAAGCCAGTAACACCCCGGATATCGTACTATGAATACCCGATTGCATAAACAAATACCAGATAATCACTCCAAAAAACAGATAAAAACTCTTTTGCTGGATACCCATTCGTCCCATAAAATACAAGAAGATCAATAATAAGGCAGCCACCAATAAATAACCGTAAGCAACATGTGAACTATAAAAGATGGCAATGACCAAAATTCCACCGATGTCATCTACAACCGCAAATGCAGTCAGAAAGACTTTTAGACTTAATGGAACACGCTTGCTTAGTAAACTAAGAACACCAAGAGAGAAGGCAATATCTGTTGCCATGGGAATTGCCATTCCGCGAGTCTCAGGTGTACCTGAAGCAACCATATAACAATAAAAAAGAACCGGTAGAAGCATGCCTCCGCATGCGGCAATAAAAGGCAATGAAGCTTTTTTGAAAGAAGACAGCTCACCAACCAATACTTCCCGCTTGATTTCTAATCCTACCGTAAAGAAAAAGATAGCCATCAAACAGTCATTGATAAACTCGATCATCAACAAATTATGTCCTCCATGGGATAACAGATTGAAATCTCCTATCCTCAGATGCAGTTCCTGACTAAGAAAACTTTGATAGACATCTGCAAAAGAAGAATTGGCAATAAGGGCAGCTAAGATAGCTGTAACAAACAGGAAAACACTTGCTATAATATTCAGAGAAGTGGCTCTAAGACTACGTAATATTATCATCTTTCTAATAGGATTTAGTAAGGAGTATTCTTTTGAATTTCATACAGTAAAGTGGGTTATCCCCAAAACAATGCTTTTTTCCCTTAAATTAATCCAGCTTCAAAACAGCAAGAAAAGCTTTTTGAGGAACTTCCACACTACCTATCTGCTTCATACGTTTTTTCCCTTTTTTCTGTTTCTCCAATAATTTACGCTTACGACTCACATCACCGCCATAACATTTAGCTGTGACATCCTTGCGTACTGCTTTAATTGTCTCACGGGATATGATTTTAGCTCCGATAGCTGCCTGTATAGCGATATCAAACTGCTGGCGGGGTATCAAATCTTTCAACTTCTCACACATCCGCCGACCTAAATCATATGCATTGTCAAAATGAGTCAAAGTGGAAAGAGCATCCACGGATTCACCATTAAGCAAGATGTCCAATTTAACCAATTTGGAAGGGCGAAAGCCATTGGGATGATAGTCGAATGAAGCATATCCTTTTGAAATGCTTTTCAATTTATCATAAAAGTCAATCACAATCTCACCCAAGGGCATATCATAATAAAGTTCTACACGGTTGCCCGAAATATACTCCTGCTTTACCAATTCACCACGCTTACCCAGACACAGTGTCATGATAGAACCAATATAATCGGTAGTTGTAATAATGGAAGCACGTATATAAGGTTCTTCAATATGATCTATCAAAGTTGGTTCGGGCATGCTACCGGGATTATGCACTTCCATCACATTTCCCTGTTTATCGTAAATATTATAAGAAACATTAGGAACTGTGGTTATTACATTCATATCGAACTCACGATCCAATCTCTCCTGCACTATTTCCATGTGAAGTAGTCCCAAGAAGCCGCACCGAAAACCGAATCCCAATGCCAGAGACGATTCCGGCTGGAAGGTTAATGATGCATCATTCAACTGTAGTTTCTCCAAAGAAGAACGCAGATCTTCAAAGTCTTCCGCTTCAATAGGATAAACGCCAGCAAAAACCATTGGCTTCACTTCTTCGAAACCAGATATCGCTTTACTACATGGACGTGCTATATGCGTGATAGTATCACCTACTTTCACCTCTTTCGATGTCTTAATACCGGAAATGATATATCCTACATCTCCTGTGCGTAGCTCTTTGCGCGGAACCAGATCCATCTTCAATACCCCTATTTCATCAGCATCGTATTCCTTACCGGTATTAAAAAACTTCACTTTATCTCCTGTACGGATTACTCCATTCAGTATTTTAAAATAAGCTATAATTCCGCGAAAAGAATTAAAGACGGAATCAAATATCAAAGCCTGCAAAGGTGCCTCTTCATCTCCTTTGGGACAAGGAACACGTTCAACAACAGCTGCAAGAATTTCTTCCACTCCCATCCCAGTTTTGCCGGATGCACGAATAATCTCCTCCCGCTTACAACCGAGCAACTCTACAATTTCATCCTCCACCTCCTCTGGCATGGCACTTGCCATATCACATTTATTAATCACCGGAATAATCTCCAAATCATGCTCAATAGCCATATATAAGTTAGAAATAGTCTGAGCCTGTACTCCCTGTGAAGCATCCACTATAAGCAATGCACCCTCACAAGCGGCAATGGAACGGGACACTTCATACGAAAAGTCCACATGCCCCGGAGTATCTATTAAATTAAGAATGTAGTTTTCCCCTTTGTACCCATATTCCATCTGGATGGCATGACTCTTAATCGTAATGCCTCTTTCCCGCTCCAGATCCATATCATCAAGCATCTGTCCCTCAGTGACCTGAATGGTATGGGTAAAGTCGAGTAAACGATCTGCCAATGTAGATTTTCCATGGTCAATATGGGCAATAATGCAGAAATTCCGTATATTTTTCATTTGTTATATTACCTATTTTAAATCAAAACAAGATATTGTAAACTCTTTGAGAGTGCAAAGATAATAAAAATACTACGATTTAAACTGATTCACTATTCTACTGTCAACAAAGAGATATATTAAATTACCACAGCAATCGTATAGTTATATAACAAAAAAGCGTTGATAACTTTATAAAGTACCAACGCTTTTTTATTATAAGATAAAAATTCTGTACGCTCAAATCAACTTAATAAACCAATCGCCTTCCACTTCCTGAGTAGAGATTTTATCTTCCCTCAATAACCATCCAAGGCCTAAGAACAAATCTTTATCAACCAACTTAGTTAGTTTTTTGATTTGTTTAGCAGTTAAACCTTCAGTTCCATCCAGTGCATTCCAAATTTTTCCTGCAGTTTCACCAGCTTTTTCTTTTAACATCTTCTTTTTCTTTTTTAGTTAGACATGCTTTTGCCCTTCACCCTTGTTATCAAGAATTTCAGGTTTTATTTCAAAGGCAAATATAGCTATTTTTATGTTATATAACACATTATCGACATTTTTTTCTTATTAATGTCATAAAAGCATAAAAAAGAAGGCTTATTTATCATTTTTTTCCAGATATTCTCCCCAAATACGTGCAGCTCCTTCTACCATCTTTACACATGGACGTTTAGCATAGTATTGTTCAGTGCGTTCTTCCGGCACATAACTTTCTTCTGTTTTCTTTATACCCAGAAGCTCCCCACAGATCAAAGAACCGTTACGTTTGACAAATTCGGCAGCTAATTGCCTTACCAACGCATAATTAGCAGCCTTTCCTGCACGATCCTTAGAATCAATGGCACCGGTCTCAAGGCCCGCAAGCAGAAACATGCCACATGCTGCTCCACAAGTCTGGCGCATACGCCCTATACCTCCTCCGAAAGAAGCTGCCATTCGCAACATCTGTTCTTGAGTAAATCCATAACGATCGGTAAATGCCGCAGCCACAGACTGGGAACAATTATATCCACTCTTAAAAAGTATACTGGCTTTCTCAACTACTTCTTCTACTTCTTTTTCTGACATCTCTTTTTATTTAATCAACTATTTCCAATAACATAGGACAATGATCAGAATGTACAGCTTCACCTAGGATCCTTGCTCCCTTAAGCATTGAACGCATATTTTCTGTCACCATACAATAATCTATTCTCCAACCCTTATTCTTAGCACGCGAGTTAAACCGATAGCTCCACCATGTATACTCTTGACTATCGGGATGCAATAAACGGAAGGAATCAATAAATCCTGTGTCCAAAAAACGAGTCATCCACTCACGCTCTTCCGGCAAGAAGCCACTATTGGTTGCATTTCTCACAGGATCATGAATATCTATTGCTTCATGACAGATATTGTAATCACCACAAAGCACCAACTTAGGGCGGGACTTTCGAAGTTCTGTTACGTACTGCTGGAATTTCTCCAACCAAATCATCTTAAAAGCCTGGCGTTCATCTCCACTTGTTCCGGAAGGATGATATACACTGACAACCGAAACATCACCATAATCAGCACGGATAAAACGTCCTTCATTATCATATTCTTCCATCGCCATGCCATATTCCACATGATCCGGTTTAGTTTTACTTAAAATGGCCACTCCGCTATATCCTTTCTTTTGAGCGGAAAACAAGTAATGATTATATCCCAAGACGCTCATCGCTTCTTCCGGATATTGTTCCGGCTGCAACTTCGTTTCTTGTACACAGACAACATCCGCCTGTTCTTGTGCAAGCCATTCAGGTAACCCTTTTCCTATCGCTGCGCGCAGGCCATTGACATTATATGTAATTATTCTCATAACTATATTCTTTTTCTATAAACAATCACACTATTCTTTTTTAATCTCAAGACAAACCTGATATAAGTAACATAATATTCAAAATAGTTACAACTCCGGCAATCGTATAAAGTACGCCACTACTCCATTTGCTATTAGCGTATTTCCCCATTACTTTACTTGAAGAAGTTAGCCCAACTTGCAAGAAAACAGTAAATGGCAATTGAATACTCAAAACCATTTGAGAAATCAACAATCCTTTAAAAGGGTCACCAATAAAAAAGATTAGCAATAAAGCTATGCCTAATGAAAGCACGACTCCCACCTGAGAGTGAATATCTTTGATATGATAAGGTTCCTTAAATATACCTGCAAATATAGACCCGGCAGCCATACCACTGGTAATGGTAGAAGATATACCGGCCATTAACAAAGCCAAAGCGAAAATCACGGCTGCACTATTCCCCAACAAAGGCTCCAATAAAGCCTTTGCCTGTTGTAGTTCCTCTACGTGAACGCCTTCCCGATAGAAGGTAGTAGCTGCCAAAAGAATCATTGCACTATTGATTGCCCATCCCACAATCATAGAGAACAAGGTATCAAACAATTCATATTTCAATACCTTCTGAATGGATGCATCATCCTTTTTATTATATTGATGGCTCTGAATTACCTCCGAATGCAGAAACAAATTATGCGGCATTACAACGGCACCTAAGACACTCATAATAATAAGCATGCCTCCTTGCGGAAAAGAAGGCTTTACCCAGCCTTCCAATGCTAACGGCCAATTGATATGTACCAAAAACAATTCGTAAATAAATGATAACCCAATAACCGATACAAATGCAATAATAGAGCGTTCTATCTTTTTATACGAATTCGTAAACAGCATAATAAACACGAAGACTGTTGTTAACACAGCTCCCCAAGCAATTGGAATATTCAAAAGCATCTGTAAGGCGATGGCCCCTCCCAATATTTCGGCAAGCGAAGTAGAAATAGAAGCCATCACAGCAGTTGCTAATATAGGGCGGGCTACCCACTTCGGAGCATATTGTGTAGCGGCTTCAGATAAACACAGCCCTGTAACAATACCTAGATGGGCTACATTATGTTGTAATACAATCAGCATAATAGTAGATAAGGTCACCACCCACAGCAAAGAATAACCAAACTCTGAACCTGCTGCAAAATTCGAAGCCCAATTTCCCGGATCAATAAATCCTACCGTAACCAATAGACCGGGACCTATATACCTGAATACATCCAAACCACCTAAATAGTGTTTGTGATCTTTTCGTCTCAGGTCCTTCAATATATTTTTCATCATCTTTTCGTTTTAACGACGTAAAAATACAAAATTATAGCATACGAAAGGATGTAGTATAAAAAAGAAATCCCGATTTCATCAATCGGGACTTCTATATGTTGTTAAAAAGAAAGTCAGAAATAGGCGATCAATATCCCATCTCATGTAATGCTTGGCATAATTGATCCGGACAGGAAGTTGGACGGGGTCCGCACGGAATACCTTCCAGACGTGAAATAATATCACGCACAGGCATCCCCTTTATTAATCTGGATATAGCCTCCAAATTTGCATCACACCCTCCATAGAACTGAACACTTTTAATCTTATCATCTTCCACTTCCAGCTCGATCCTATTGCTACATGTACCTTTCGTTTTATAAGTATACTTCATTTTTATTCATCCTCCTCCTCAGACGGTTTCATATTTGTATAAACCGTTTGCACATCATCAAATTCCTCTAAACGATCAACCATTTTATTAATCGTCTCACGTTGCTCAGGAGCTACATCTTTCAAATCATTCGGTATATAAGTAAATTCCCCACCAACGTCTTCAAAGCCACACTCTTCAAGATGTTTCTGAATTTGCGCATAGCTTTTGGGATCACCATAAATGGTAATTGTCCCCTCTTCTTCATCTTCATCAAATTCATCTTCCACATCATAATCTATCAAATCAAGAATCAATTCTTCCATATCAACACCATCTTTCTTCTTAAACGTAAACATACATTTATGATCAAACAAGAAAGCTAATGAGCCCATTGTGCCCATGTTCCCGCCAAATTTGTTGAATACCGAACGAACGTCGGCAACAGTACGGGTGGCATTGTCAGTCAATGTATCCACAAAAACCGCCACACCATGAGGACCATATCCTTCATAGGTCATTCCTTTGTATTCACTCTGGTCTTTACCCATCGCATTCTTGATGGCACGCTCTATATTATCCTTCGGCATATTTTCACGTTTACACGTGACAATTACTGAACGTAATGCCGGATTGTTCTCGGGTTCGGGACCACCAGCCTTCACTGCTATAGCGATTTGTTTTCCAAGTCTTGTAAAAGTCTTGGCCATATGTCCCCACCGTTTCAATTTGGTAGCTTTTCTATATTCAAATGCTCTTCCCATTGGTTCTTGAATTTATAACTGTTACTATATTATTTTTATCTAAGTTTCGCGTCTAATTTATCCTCCAGGTTCTTCACCAGCTTCGACATAATTTTATCAATTGTCTTATCATTCAAAGTCTGTGCTTCATCCTGCAACATAAAACTTACGGCATACGATTTCTTTCCTGCTTCCATATTTTTGCCCTCATAAACATCAAAAAGTTCCACCTCCTTCAATAGTTTCTTTTCTGTTTCATAGGCAATCTTTTCAATTTCGGCAAACTGAATCTTCTTATCCAGCAATAAGGCCAAATCTCTTTTCACTGCAGGGAATTTAGGTATTTCCGTATAGCCAACCTTTACAGAACGAATTGCTTTCATCAATTCCTTCCAGTTCAAATCGGCATAATAGACTTCATTATCGATATCAAATCCCTTCAATATTTTTTTCGTCATCACGCCCATAGTTGCCAGAAGTTTTCCACCTCTGGTCTGCACCGATAGTGCCGTGGCATATATATCGTTTACCAAATTGCCCACGACTAAATTTTTCATATCCAATCCCAAGCGACGGAATACATTCTCCACATAAGCTTTTAACTCATATACCGAACTATCCTCATCAGCGTGTGCCCATGAATTGGAGACCTTTTTCCCGGTTATCCATAAACCAAGATGGTAGCTTTCAGAATATGCAGCCAATACCTTTTCGGGATTCTTCTTCTCCTCGTTGTAATAATAGCAATTACCAAATTCGAAGAACTTCAAATCTGCATTCTTACGATTAGCATTATGGGAAATACTTTCCAAACCTCCGAAAAGCAGAGACTGACGCATCACATTTAAGTCAGCACTCAACGGATTCAGCAGCTTCACCGCATTCTTCAAAGGATAAGATTCCGATTCGTTATAATATGCTGCACGAGTCAACGAATTATTAAGAATTTCATTGAATCCGCAACCAACTAGCTGTTCCGCTACTAAATTCTGTAACTTATTCGATTTATCATGCTCACCTTTAGTGGTCAGGCTTGACTTTAGCGTAGTAGGAATTTCAACATTATTATATCCATAAATACGAAGAATATCTTCAATGACATCACAGTCACGTTGCACATCCACACGATAAGGAGGAATAGACAAGACTAGTCCTTCGGAAGTTTCATCAACAATCTTCATCTCCAGACTGGAAACAATGCTCTTAATGGTCTCTACAGGAATAACTTTACCGATTAAAGAATGAACCTTTTCATAAGTCAGGCTAACAATGAAATACTTTCCCAAATCACCTGTACAAACATCCTTTATTTCACAGGATATTGCTCCTCCGGCAAGTTCTTTTACCATCAAGGCAGCCATCTTCAAACAATAGATCGTTGCATTCGGATCAATTCCTCTTTCAAAACGGAATGAAGCATCGGTATTCAAACCATGTCTACGGGCTGATTTACGAATCCATGTTGGATGGAAATAAGCACTCTCAAGAAATACATCCTTTGTGGCTTCAGTGGAACCAGAGTCCAATCCCCCAAATACACCGGCAATACACATAGGCTTTTCTGCATCACAGATCATCAAATCGCGGTCAGAGAGTTTACGTTCCTCACCATCCAGGGTTATAAATGGAGTGCCTTCCGGCATTGTTTTCACAACTATTTTTCCACCTTTTATCTTATCAGCATCAAAACAATGCAAAGGTTGCCCAAAAGCATGGACAATATAATTGGTAATATCCACAACATTATTAATAGGACGTAAACCAATAACACGAAGTTTATTCTGTAACCACTCCGGACTTTCTTTAACCGTCACTCCTTTCACTGTCACACCGGCATACCGGGGACAAGCCTCAGTATTCTCCACGGTAACATCTATATCAAGATCGTGATTTTCTACAGCAAAAGCATCAACTGAAGGCTTCTTTAATGTAGTGGATTTCCCATTCTGAATTAGATAGGCATATAAATCACGTGCCACCCCATAGTGTGAACACGCATCCGCACGGTTGGGTGTAATATCCACCTCCAATACGTAATCGCTTTTTATATTATAATAATCTTTGGCAAGAGTACCCGGAACAGCTGTATTAGGTAATACAATAATACCTGCATGATCCGTACCGATACCTATTTCATCTTCTGCACAGATCATTCCGATAGACTCTATACCACGAAGTTTAGACCTCTTAATTGTAAAGCACTCATCTCCGTCATAAAGTTTTGTACCTAACGTCGCTACGACAACCTTTTGACCGGTAGCCACATTAGGTGCACCGCATACTATTTGTACAGGCTCCCCTTGTCCTAAATTCACGGTAGTTACATGCATGTGATCGGAATTGGGATGAGGGGCGCAAGTCAGCACCTCTCCAATCACCAGACCTTCCAAACCGCCTTTAATTGTTTGTACTTCTTCTACGCTCCCAGTCTCCAAACCAATAGAAGTCAAAGCAGCAGCCACTTCGTCCGGTGTCAGATCGAAGTCGACATACTCTTTCAACCAATTATAAGAGATATTCATATCATTATATGTTTATGTTTTCAAAAGTGACCTGCAAAGGTAATAAGATTTTTTGGTTGACAGGGAATTATCTTACAAGAAATTGCACAGAGCTCCACATGCAAAAGAGGCATATAAAAGTATCCCAATAATAAAGATAAATCTAGAATTTAAGGCAAAATGTACGGGATGCTTTAGCAGTAAATCCCCACTTATCCTCTGCTTCTACCTCTAGCGAATGTACACCTTGTTTACATTCTATTGGGAGTTGAATACTCCAAACTTGTTGTGAAGGTCTGTTCCTATATGGATTTAAACGACTAAACTTTGTAGGATATACCTTTAAATGATTCCAAGTCATAGTTCGAGCAACATTAGGGTCCATTTCCTCCACATGTTTGCACTGTACCCACTCCTTTCCATCTACCTTACAGCGCACATTGGTATATAGTGAACCACCATATACTGTAATCAAAACGTCCCCTGCTTTCTTCGGAGTTAAGAATCTAATAGAATTAGACAAAGAATCGGCACCTGCTACCCAAATATTCATATTCTTTGAGCCATCCTGTCCAATACCCTTATAATGAAATGTATAACTATCTTTGGTAAAGTCAAAAACAAAATAGTTACGAGGAGTTCCACATTGCATCAAAGCCGATGGAATGCCTTCCTCGTCTTTTTCTCCTACCCACCAAAAGCCACAACTTGCTCCAGCTACAAGCTCATGAATAGTTACTCCATTACCTTCTGTAATAGAGCGTTGTACTTGATGTAAATGTCCAGAAAGCACTAAGACATTTCCCCGTCCGGCCAATAGAGAAAGCAAATCGTCTTTATTCTTCGTCAAAAACAACGGAATATGCATACAAATAACAAGCTGTTTGGATAAACTCACTCTTTCAAGATCATTCTTCAAGAAATTCAATTGACGTTCTGGTATTCGTCCTTCATAAGAACGCATTCCCGTACCATACACGTTATTCAGCACAATAAAATGTACATTTCCTCTATTAAAAGCATAATAAGATGCTCCCCAGAAATTATTGTACGTAACCTCTTGGTTCATTCTTACAGTATCAGCATCACGATCGTGATTTCCTATTATAGTCCACGATTTCATAGGTAACTGACTTATCATCTGTTTAAGTGGCGAAAACAGAGTAAGATTATTGTTTACCAAATCACCTAAAAACAGATTAGTTGGCATAGAACTTCCTGCTAATAATTCAGAGAACAAACTACATGATGCATAATTAAGTTCTTCCCAATTACCAACTTGTACATCACCAATTGCATTTACAATGAAATGATTATCCACTTCTACTTTATGAATTCCGAATTTTACAGTTTTTGCAAGAGAATGCGATGGGCCCCAATAATAAAATGCACTATTCTCTATCATCCCCTTGGAAAAAGCGTAATTAGATGGAAGGATTGGAAAGACACTCCATCCCGGCAGCATATCCAGCACAAACTCCCCATCACGATCTGTCACAACAATAGCCTCACCATTGGAAACGTCTATACCTGATATTCCTTTTTCATTTCTATCTTGAACACCATTTTTATTCTTATCATTAAAGATCGTTCCATGGATCGCCTCCAAATTTTGTTGAGCCCAGCAGTGATAAGAGAGTAATATTTGCAAGAAAAGAAATGCTCTTTTAATATTCATATTCAATTAATATTATTTATCCTTGATATATAAATATAGAGAGTAAAAACGGAAAATTCCATTATTTACTCTCTATAACTTATGTGAATTATACTCGTCTTTGATTATTAAGAAATAATCTTCCTATTTTTTAATGTCATATTTGTAAATCATAGCATGGTCATCTGCATCAGTAAATATAACGTAGCCTATCCCAGTTGAAGAAAATACCATATCAAAATTATCAGCAGCAACGTCAGCCAGCTTAACCGGGGTACTCCACTGTTTTGTTTCACTATCCAAATAAATAACTTTAGGATAATCTTGATCAGCCTCGTCTTTATAGGCTACAAACGGAGTACCATCAGGTGCAACAGCTACAACTGCGGAAGAATGAGTCGAAAGTATGATACCCAAAGGATTACCACCGACTGTTGACCACGCTTGAGTTTGAGGATCGTACTTTCTTAGTCTTAATTGATAACTTCCGGTAGTTGCCGCATCATCTCCTGTTAATAAATAAACTGAACCATCAGCTCCTACCGCCAGATTTAACATGACAATGGAAGTTTGAGTAGCATTAGGCTCAAGGTAGTTATCCAGCAAAGTAGTCCATTGGCCATTTTCGTATTTATAAACCGAATGTCCATAATTCACTCCATTTACAGTACCACGATTAAGTAAAGCTAAATAAACTTTATCTCCTACACTAGCCATGTCACACAAATAAACAGGTGATCCTGAAGATAACAATGGAAGTTCAGCATTAGCCCAACTACCCGCATAGGTAGACAAAACAAATGCATTTCTTGCATAGATAGAATTTCGACTATTATTAACCTGTCCTACAAATATTTGGCCATCATTAGAAATAGCCATGCTTATCTTTTGTGACTGTGCCTCAATAAATCCCTGACTTCCAACATACTCCCAAGAAGATCCGCCCCACTTCATTAAAGAGGCTGCTCCTGAAATCGGACTTGTACTCTGGTCTGAATAGACCACATAAGGAGTACCGTCTTTATCAAATGAAAAATCAAAATAGGAAGAAGAGACTTGGGACCCAAAACCATCCGAAGGACCAACTGCCTCCCAAGCTGTATTATTCCATTTAACCACACTCATCTTATAATTCTCATTTTCCCGAATCTTAAATCCCATATATGGAGTTCCATCAGTAGGATTAATTTTCAATTTAACCCCGTCATATAATGTTGTAGAAGTAAACATTGGCAATGAAGACCACTCCATATTAGAAGCCTTAGCTATAGTTACAGTATACTTGACGTTTGTTTTTCCGTTGCTCACAATAAAATCTACAGGGACCGTATAATCATTCACGGTAACGCTATTTTCTTGAGTGACTCCATCCACTAAAACAACATTATCTTCATTTGTTGTAAAAGTAGCGACTAATTTACTTTTGTCTACAAATGCGGGCATAGTAAATTCAATATTAGTAGAAGTCACATTCACGGTGTAATCTTCAGAAATAATCCCCTGATTATTTTCCACTTTAAAACTAAAAGTTAATAATTTAGGATCTTGAACTTTAACTTCTTCATCGTTACTATCTGAACAAGATGAAAAGATAGCCAATAATCCAATCGTCATCCATAATAAACCTTTTACTCTTTTCATATAAAAAAATATTTGCGGACAATATGTCCAAGTTAATGTATATAATTATTCACCCTTACGAGGATATAGTACAGCTTTAATCATAGGAACATCCACGATGAGAGAGCGAGCAAAATCTGCCACCTCCTCTATCGTTATATTCTTTAGCATCTTATCGTAATTTTCTACATATCCCCAATCTTCAGACTGATTATACACAGCATTACGTATCAGTGAACTCCAATATGAATTCTTTTGCTTATTCAATGCAAAGTCTTTCAATAAATTATTCTGTATATTTTTCAAGATATCCGCATAGTCCATAGGAATCTTACACAAATGGTTTATTTCCATACGGGTTGCGTCAACTAATGCATCTACATCTTTCGGTAAACAAACAAAACTGATCATTGTACGTGAAAGAAATGAGGGATAGAGTCCCGCAGCAGATTTAACGCTAACGCCGTAAACTTTTCCCATCTCTTCACGCAAATGAGTCCTTAAAGTTGTTTTCAACAAATCTCTCAATATTTCAGACTTTAACTGAAATTGCTGAAAGTCCTCCGGCATATGTGCATTTTGGAATATCAAAGAAACAACAGCCTTTGGAGAATTGCCCGTATGCCGTTCTAGCGAAACAGTCTCTGTAGGAATCTCTCTTTTTCTAAATACATAAGCTGTGTCTGGTTGTCCTGTCGGTAATCCTCCTATATAAGTTTTTATATATCCTCTCACTTCTTCTAAAGAGCAGTCTCCTATTAACACAAAAGTATAGCCAGCTGCCTTACCAAAAAATTTATTAAATAAGGGTAGCATATCTTTCTGTTCTACAACATCAGATAGGATTGAATCAGTCAATTCTCCATTTGTATAATTGCGGCCACTAAGCAGCCAAGATAATTCACGCTGAAAAACTTCTTCAGGTGTCTTTATCTTAGTACGGTATTCATCTTTCATCTTTGAAATAACCTGATCATAAATCAGTGTATCCAACCGAGGAGCCGTCCATTTGGTATAAAGTAACTGAAATAATGTTTCCATATCTTTTTTCTGGGAACTTCCTGCAATACCGGTCCGAGTCTTATCCACCAAAAAGCGCATGGAAGCCGAATTGCCCGAAAGGAAATAATTTAGTTCTTCCCGAGAAAATGATCCAGCCCCTGAGAGACTGACAATATTAGGAGCTAATAGGCCACTGTAATATTCCAAAGAATCCAAACTATAAAGCCCTCCTCTTCTAAAACCCGTGAACACTATTCTGTCCTTATCCAATTGAGAAGATTTAAAAATTACACGAGTTCCATTGTTTAGCCATAAGGAAGTGGCTCCGATCTCCGGTAAGTTTTGTTCTTTTATAATTTCCCCACTCCGGGGAGCTTCGCCTAGTTTTTCAAACAATGCTATTTCTTTATAATATCGTGGAACCTTTTCTTTCTCTGCCTGCTGAATTATCTTCATCAATTTGCTGTCAGATTCCACCTCTTTATAAATCCGATTATCTCCACTTAATAAATAATGTATCTTTCCGCCATCATAATCCTTCTGTAATACCTTTACTAGACTTAATGAATCTATTGTTGGTAAATAACGTTTTAATAAATTCAATTCATATTTAGGAGAGATAAAACGATTGTTCACGAAGAAATCGGAATAGATATCGTTCATTACTTGGGCAGAAGCCACTTCTTGTTTGCTATTGACCTGATTAGCTAAAGTAGTATACAGTCTCTTTTTAGCACTTTCTATTTCCAAACCTGTAAAGCCATAACGAAACACTTGTTTCTTATTGGCAATGAAATTCTGAATTCCATCAGTTATTTTATCCGGTTGCAACTCAACTGAGCCAAGAAGCACCCCCGTTGTATTTAAGAAACTGCTTCTTTGAATAGTTGCCTTTTTATAAGATGGATTATCAAAAGCCAAAGCATCAAAACGCATCTTAAGTAATCTATTAATCAGTGTCCTATACAAATACTCCTTATAATTCTGCTCTGTAAGTACGGCAGAAGGCAACGGAAGTAATTCAATCATATTCAATTCTATATCTTCCGCTGATTTATGAACAACCGACTTAGCTAAATTTTTCTTATAAGGAGGTATCGGATAAGTTTTTGCATTAGGGACAACTTCTGCATATGGAAATTCAAATTTATGTCGGATTTGTTTTTCCACTGAATCCACATCCACATCGCCGACCACAGCAATAGCCATCAATGAGGGGTGATACCATGTCCGGTAATAGGCAGCAATATCCCGTGGGGAGCAATGCTTAATCACAGCTGTATCTCCAATTGTTATTCGTTCTGAATATCTTGAATTATTCAGCAATTCATTCAGAAAAGCCATTTCCTCCTCTTGCTGAGAACTCTGCCTAGACAACCATTCAGATAGTATAACCCCTCTCTCCTTCTCCACTTGTACAGAATCAATTAAAAGTCCAGAACCCCAATCTGATAATATAGTTAATGTGGAATCTACCATCCCTTGCGAAGAAGACGGAAGCTGAAGTTTATATACCGTTTCATTAAAAGAAGTATGCGCATTTAAATCTTTTCCAAATTTTGCACCTTTTCCTTCCAAAAAGCTCACCATCTTATCATCAGGAAAATGCTGACTACCATTAAAAGCCATATGCTCTAAAAAGTGTGCCAGTCCCCTCTGTCTTTCTGTTTCGTTGACCGATCCTGATTTTACAAAAAGGCGATACACAGCTTCTCCTTTAGGATATGCATTCGGATAAATATAATAAGTCAACCCATTATCCAATACTCCTTTTCTCAACTGAGGGTTATATGGTAATACACTACTTTGTTGTGCAACTCCTGCAGATACAATGAATATGCATAACAAGCTTAGTATTAATATTTTTTTCATAATCAAATATTTTTCTTCTCTATCACTAATTCACGTTGTAAACCATCGGGTCCCGGAAGTCCCATAGTTAATCCCAAATTATTTTCCATCAACCTGATGGTTATAGTATTATCTTTTGCTTCATCAACTCTGTTTGGTTTCCATTGAATCCGGATAGGCATATCATAAATTCCCGGCAGAAATGTGAGTTCATTTCCTTTAGTCAAAAGTTCATAATCCACTCCGTTTTTCAATCCGTTCCCAACCGTGATTTCATAAGTAACCACTACATTCTCGGACAGAGATTTCGAACTGAGATAGATAGAATAAGTATTAATGTTATTAACATCGCTACCTACTACAATTTCAGACGCACCGGTATCCGACATTATGTGAATAAAGGATTCATCAAAAGGGTCTTTCTCATCTGTTGTACACGAAGAGAAAAGACAAATCATTATTACAAATATATAAAGTTGTCTCATTTTACTTTCTATTAGTTATTTACAGTAGGATTAGGCTGCATGTTCTTGTTAGCATTTAATTCAAACTGTGGAATTGGTAATACAAAATAATCACTTGGATAAGCCATAAATTTCATAGACGAATTGGAACGAGACTCTCTTACAACATCCTCTTTCCAACGGATTAAATCAAAGAAGTTATGCCCTTCAAAACAAAGCTCTTTTACCCGCTCTCTTTTCACTAACCGAATCAAATCCTCATTCGAATAAGTATTCATTGTATTGTCTGCGTAAGCTTCATCAACAGCACGAGTCAATATAGCTTTAAGATACTTTTTAGCCAAGGTATAGTCTTGCAAATGACAGGCTGCTTCCCCCGCATTCAAATAGAGCTCCGATAAGCGAATCACCATAGGATCATCTCGCTTCGCCTCACTATTAGGTATCTGCGATGCATTATATTTCGAGCAATATGCTGTTCCCGTGGCATCATCAGTTAACAGATTCAAGCGGATGTCAGCATTGTCATACAATGAAAATAAAGTATCGGCCGGCATGCAGGAAGTGTCATAAAAGGATTTCAACTTGCCACTTTTGTTTATTCCATTTAAGCGAAAAATAGCTTCACCATCAACAGATAGATTCCGATACATATTCAGATACTCATCTCCTTTTGCCAGTTCTACATTTCCAATAGCCAATTCCGCATACTTCAAAGAGTTACTCCAATCTTCCATGTACAAATAAACTCTTGATTGCAAAGCATACACTGCTTTTAAAGAGACATGGTAAATATCCCTTCCGGCTATATCATTTAGCAAGTTTTCAGCCTGATCCAAATCTTTAATAATCTGCTCATAAACCTCCTTCACGCTTTTTCGGGATGGGTTATCATCTGGTCCCGGCGTTTTCAAGAGTACAGGGACTCCCAAATGTGAAGCATCCGAAGTATAATTGTATGGCTGGGCATAAACCCTACATAGATCAAAATGACATAACGCCCGTAAGAATAGGGCTTCTCCTAATATGCTACGGCACTTTTCTTCTTGAGTAGGATAAGCAGCCAAAACACTTGGTTGATATTCTATCACATTATTCACATTGGCTAAAGCTTCGTAAATGCGACGCCAAATATATCCTACGGCACCTGTCTCCTGGGATGGATCAGATGTAAAGTTATACTGGTCCACCATATCACTGCCAGCAGTTACATATTTCATTGATGCCATGTTACCGGCAACTTCCGCATATTTAGAAAATTCATTATCATAATAATCATATACCTTATTATATGCTCCCACTAATCCTGCATATAATCCATCCACATCCGAAAAGAAAACCGGAAGAGTGGTCCGCCCCTTCTCCTTCACTTCCAAAAAGTCACTACATGCTGTGATTGTCAACAATAATGCTACAAACATCAGCAATTTACTCATCTTATTTCTCATATTTGACATATTATTATCTTTATTAAAACCCTACATTCAATGAAAGCGTTACCACACGTTCCAGAGGATAACCACTCATTGACGTTTTATAAGAATTATGATTTTTGCTGGAATAAGGAGACCAAACCAATAGATTATCCCCTACCAACGAAACGATACAAGAGTTAATGCCTGCTTTGTGAATAAAATCGGAAGGCAATTGATAGGATAACACAACGTTCTGTAGACGCACATTTGTACGCTTATACAAATACCTTGTCGACCCCATAACAGACTGGGTAGATACTCCCCAGATCGGCTTCGGATTCAAAGCCAGATCTCCGGGATTCTGCCAGCGATCTAATTGGTCAACAGATTGATTAGTTGACATTATATTTAATCCATCGGAATTATTACCTCTTCCGAATGAACTGTATGCATAGCCGCCTATTGTATAATTCAACAGCACACGTAAACTAAAGTCTTTATATGCTAAAGTATTAGTCATACCTCCAGTGACAAACGGCGTAGATTTCTTACCGGGAACTCTATTATTCGTACTATATACACGGGTAATATTGCCTTCAGCATCATACCATAAAGGAGCACCATCACGAGGATCAACTCCCGCCCAACGGACCAAGTTAAAAGTATAAATATCATATCCTTCTTTCCACACATAATTACCCATATTCTTTTGGATTCCATTGTAGATTTCCAATAGCTTATTACTATTATGGGCCATATTTAGCTCTGTTATCCAACGAAGTCCGCCATTCTTTCTCGGTTTGAGGTTTTCACTCGAAATGGTAATTTCCCAACCTTTATTCAATATACTCCCCACATTTCTATATACCCGGGTATCTCCTGTGGTACGTGAAACATCCAACTGACTCAATAGATTCTTCGTTTTATTACGATACCCTTCCACTTCTATATCAAAACGGTCTAAGAATCGCATTCGCACTCCCCAGTTGGTCATGTAAGTAGTTTCCCAACTCAATTTGCTATTGGGTGCGCCAGACATAACTCCACCGCTTTCCCCCGCATAATTATAACTTTCCCCGTATGTATAAAGTCCTAATGCTTCTTGCGACCCAAGTCGAGAATTTCCATTCGCTCCATAACTGGCCTTTATCTTTAATACATTCATAAAAGGTATATGAAAGAACTTCTCATTATGAATATTCCAGGAAATACCCGCCGAAGCAAAGTTTGCCCAACGGGCATCCGACCCAAACTGAGAGTTACCGTCCCTACGACCATTTAGTGTTAAGTAATATCTACGATCATACGAATAGCTCAATTGTGCAAGCATAGATGCACTCTTGCTCTCGGAACTAGAGTTTGATGCATTTCTCGTCTCGGCATAAGATACATCCTGAATTTCATCATTAATAAATCCATACCCGGATACTCCTATTGTTGTATAATCTTTCGAGTTAGCTTCCAGTCCTAACAATCCCCCAACGGTATGTTTACCAAAAGTCCGATTATAATTAAGGCGGTTTATTACAGTCCAATTCAATAGGTTAAGCGAATTTCTGGTAGCCTCTCCCATAGGTTCTCCTGATATAATTCCCGACCAATTTGTACGCGCACTATAAGTTTCTTCACGCGAGCTCTGATATTCTACGCCAGCTTGTACTGTATAAGTTAAACCTTTGATGACATCATACGCCAATTTTACATTCGCATTATTGTATAAAGTCTTTTGCTGGTTAAGATTCTCTTCACGCTCGGCTATACTATTAAAAAAATGACTATCAGTCCATACTGGCTCCCCATTTGATGCCTTACCAGATATTGTTCGATTATACAACCTAAACGTACCGTCAGCATTATATGGATTTACAATAGGTAAAAAGTCATAATAATCGGTACCGGGATTAAAAATATCATTTACATTATACGAACTGCTGAGTTGAAAAGACGCAGTCAACTTACTACCAAATTTAAATTCTGTATTGGAATATAAAGAAAACCGTTGTTGCTTATTCCCCTTAATCGTTGCATTATTTTCAAAATAAGATCCCGATACATAATATTTCGAAGTATTAGTTCCTCCGGAGAAAGTTAAACCAGCATTCAGCGTATTTCCCAAATCGTAGAACTGGTCCATCCAGTCTGTATTTGTAGTACTATAGCTATTTAATTCATTATCTGTGTACGGAAAATATCGCAAATCATTTCCAGCATTAACAAAAGACTCCTTTGCCAGTTCCATATATTGCGAAGCATTCAGTACTTTAGGAGCGGTACTCTTATCTATTTGAGCAACTCCATATTGCAATGACAGATTAATACGCGTTTTTCCAATAGCACCTTTCTTCGTAGTAACTAAAATCACTCCATTGGCCCCGTTGGCTCCAAAAAGAGAAGTTGCAGTTGCATCCTTTAGCACTGTCATGGACTCTATATCATCCGGATTTAGAAATGACAAAGGGCTGACGCTTGTATTCATGCCCGGCATAAGATTAGTATGTCCTCCCGTATAAACAGGAGTTCCATCAATAACCCACAAAGGTTCATTGGAAGCGGCCAAAGAGGCATCTCCACGTACCCTTATATTATAACGAACCCGCGTATTATCCGGCGAATCGGTATTTGGCTCAATTTTCACTCCGGGTACCAATCCGTCCAATAACTTATCCGCCCGAACCTGTGGCATAAACTTCAACTGATCAGAATTAACTTGAAAAGCACTACCTACCTGATCAGAACGCTTTTGAGCGGTGCCATAAGCTCCCACAATCACTACATCATCAACGGCAACCGCATCCTGCTCCATCGTCACATTCACCACTTTCCTCCCCTTCAAGGAGATTTCTTTCTTCTTCATTCCCACGTAACTGAAGGTAAGTACTGTAGCTCTCGGATTTGCAACCAAAATAGAGAAATTACCATCAACATCAGTAAACGCCCCATCAGACGTGTTTTTCACCTGTACATTCACACCCACCAAAGGTTCACCTGCATCATCAACAACTTTACCTTTCACAAAAGGCCTACCGGATTTTGTCTTATCCGAAGATGATTCTACCCGACGAACAATTGAAATAATATTACCTGTCTTTCTATATGAAAAATCAGTATTTAAAAACACGCGTTCCAAGACATCATAAATCAACTCATTCTCAGCATTAACAGAAATAGCTGGCATTGTTCTCAACTGTTCCGTATTATATACAAAATCCAAATTAGTTTGCTTATGTACCTCTTCAAAGAAAGTCCCAATTGGGATATTTTTCAGATGCAATGTTATCCTTTCCTTTTCCTGTACAGGTCCATTCCCATAAAGATTTTCCCTATAATTTTGCACACTACCCGGCAAAGCATATATCGGAGCAGCCGATAATATTACCCATATTACACTTAAAAATCTTACAATCTTCATACAACCTTATTCTTATTATTTTCTATCAATCACTATACTATTACCTGATATATTAAAATCAACATCAACCGTTTCACTTATAGCTCTCAATATGACCGAAATATCATCATATCGATGTACACTACCCGTAAAATGAAGTTGTTCCAGTGATTTCTCCTTAAATCTCACATCTAAGTCATACCAAAGCGAAAGCTCATCCATCAAGCCTTTCAGGCTCTCATTATAAAAGACATAACGTCCGGAATGCCACGCAACATGAGGTAACAAATCCTTATTTTGTATTAAAACATCTTTTGCATTATCCACATTCCAGACAGCCAGTTCACCGGGATGTAACATATGCATATTCCCACGAGGCGGGCGAATTCCTATACTGCCTTCTACAAGAGCAACCTGCACTTCTTCGGGTGAACGGGATTTTATATTGAATTCCGTACCAAATTGTTGTACCGTTACTCCATGTACCTTTACTATAAATGGATGAAGAGAGTCTTTAGCAACTTTAAAATATGCTTCACCAGATAAGTCTACAACACGTTTATCGCCTGTAAACACAACCGGATATTTTAGTACGGATGATGAATTTAAGTGGATCACCGTACCATCTGATAAGGTTAAGTGATATTCGCCACCGCGTGGAACCGATAGCGTATTATGAATATCAACATTGATTTTATCAGGGACGTGATAGGTAATAGCTCCGCTACTTTCTCTTGCTATTGGCGTTCCACCAATATAGAACCAACGATCATTATCATTACCTTTCAATTCATATGCATCTCCACTAGCAAATGTAAGTAATGCCTTTGTTTCTCCAGGCTTAATGGTATTTCTTCCTGTCCATATATAGACAAAGACACTAACTACTAATAGTGGGATCATTACGGCTGCAGCTATTCTTGACCAATGATTCATCCTTCTGAATCTTCCTACTTCTGCGTTTGCAAAAGCTCCTTTTTGTAGCCTATGCCAAACTTGATGAAAAGCCTTTTTGGATTTCTTATCATGGTAACTATACAACCGATAAGCATCAGCCAACCCTTTGCCTAACGGCAGAGTTGAATACAGTTCTTTATGAGAAGGGTCCTCTTTAAGCCATTCTTGAAGAATACTTTCTTCTTCTTCCGAGAGGCCCTGGAGTAGTTTTTTTACAATAAGTTCATTTATATGCATAAGATAAAAATATCATTTATGCCATATAAACGACTAAATAGATAAATCGAGGTACATAAAAAGAAGAAAAAATAAAAAAATAGAGTTCTTTCCTACATATTTATCTTTCAAATTGTCTCTCAGGAACTTCATAGCGCGTTTCTTCTGAGTCTTTACTGTTTCAATCGAAAGACTTAATGCTTTAGCGATAGATTCATTATTGTTTCCTTCCAGAGATAATAAGAATATTTCCCGACAACGTTTTGGAAGCTTATCTATTTGCTTAAACAGCAGGCGGTATATTTCTTCTTTTTGGAAATCTTCATCTATCGAATGTGTAAATTCTTCTCTAATAGCTTCTTTCATATATCGTTGCTCAACACTTTGATGTTTCAAATAATCCAACACCGAATTTCTAACAGAAGTATAAATAAAGGAACGAAAAGCATCGATTGAAGTAAAAGAACGTTGCTTTTCCCAGAGTGAAACATACAGATCCTGTACGATATCCTCAGCGATATCTTCACGCTGAATATACCTTTGGACATAACTCACCAGTATTGCCCAATACTCATCAAACAGTTTTTCAAAAACGTCTTTCCGATCAATTAAAAACCCGGAGTGATCTGCCATTTAACAAGTTTTTAATAAACGATATATTATCAACCTTACAGGGTATCTCTCTATAACTCTATATTAAGATTAGGCAAAGAAACGAAATCTATTTTAATAAACCTATTCATTGCATCAAAAACAAGAATTCCACATCACATCAGTTATAATCTTTATTTACTTATATATCAAGACAATAGATTATATTTATCACGCATATTTTCAATCAGTTATTCTGAATAGTTATTTAATAAATATATATAGTTAAAAACAACTGTTTGATCAACGCCAAGATCATTATAAAGTAGACTCCCTCTCTTTTTCCCTAATCCGAGAGGATATCGTGGAAAGAACAGCAAACAAATCGTCCCGATACGGATTTGTGTGCAAAGCATATACCCGAACCACAGTTTTGTCCGTCAGACACATTCCGATACACGGGTTCTCATCCTCGGCTATGAAACACAATTCAGCTGGGCACACCCGCCCGTTGTCCACTTTCACATAAGACTCCGCTGCAATCAAATTCATCAACATCCCTTCCACAGCTGCTTTTGGCGTATGATAAGAAGTGGTCATCACTCTGAAACGCTTTCCACAGTTACCCGTCTCCGCCAGTTCCTCCACCAAAGTGTAGTAACTCCCCTCAACCGCACGCGGCAGAATTCTTCTGGACACCCGTACATATTCAGGCATCTTTTCCATCAACAGGTGGAAGGGCTTGGCCTCCGCCTTTCCCGTCTCCTTTCCCTCCGTAGACCAAGAAGCAAAGTCGTATTTCTCTTTAAAAAAGTCAATCAATTCTTTCATGGTATCAATCTATCAATAAAGGGAACAAAAGTTGTTCCGGTAAATTCGTTTTCGAGGTCGGTACATTCTCAAAAAGGCGGTTACTATAATTGTTCTGTGCAACGTAAGGCACCCCCAATACATTCGGCGAGGGCGGACCAAACTGCATTCCCTGATTCGGAGCACCCGGTACCCTTTCCACACGAGCTTGGTCTGGAGCCCATGGATTACCCGAAGCATCCACCGCCGCACATCCGTCGTACACAATGGCATTGTTCGCCAGGCTATTTTGATCGGAAGCAATCACATGATAATCAAAATGATGTACATCCCATACAGCATTTCCGCCAAGTGGCTTAATGTAAGCCGTATTCACTTTAGTATGCTGAGGTCCCCAAAAAGCCACCGGAAATAAATCGCCACCCCAGATATTCCCCAAGATCACCAACGCCGTGGCACACTCACTACACTCCATAAATTGATCCCCCGGATTCTGCATATCCACCAATAAACGACTCAAATGGAAAGTCCAAGCATTATTTTGGTTCCCCAAATAAAATCCCTGGGCATATTTCACTCCCGAATGATACAAGCTATTCGTGATCTGTTGTAGTGCATTCTGTAAAACCAGAGCATTCTGCATCCACAACACTCCCCGGTCGAATGCATCCGACCAGGGCCATTGCCGAGGTTGCCCTGCATCCTGGGCCCAAGGTGCATGAGGCATTGCATCCGTCAGATACACCGTATGTACACTCACTCCCATCAGTGTCCATATTCCCGTCCGGATATCCTGATACTGCCAGGTCCACGTAACCTGATACCGCCCCATGGCCGTACCCGGTATGTTCTGATTCACCAGCGCCAGACTCACTTCACCAGACTGACACAACAGAAAGTTCACCGGAGTTGACGGAATATCCCCCAGGAAGTTACCCTGTTGCGCCACCGCCCGGACATTCACCGTATAGCTCAAGATGGAATCAATGCGGAAACGCGTTTTCACCACAGGTACCGCAACCGTTGCCTTGCAATACGCCACTGGATCACTCTCCCCGTTCACCCACTCCGGACGGCTTACCTCATCATTATAATTTTTACGGATATTCAAAGCTGAGTTGTCCGAGCGGTTCAGATTATGATTAAAGCGGATCTCCCTTAGCATTACCCGCGGTAACGGCAGACAAGTCTTCACAAACGTCACATACGCTATGCCAAAGGTCACAGCCGTTGCCGCCAGCGATGCAATCGTGTCGACCCAACCCGCACCCAGGAAGGTCAACACCACTTTCGCCAGGAAACGTAACAAAGCCCAGAAACCTAAAGTCACAATCATCTTCAACAATTCCTTCAACAATCCCAGCCCCGACAAGTCCTTGCCCAACTGGAACACTTGCGCTCCCTTCAGCTCCGTGCCAGCCCCCATCAATGCAACCACCGAAGCCAGCGGTAAAATTTCGGTCACAATATAATTCACCGCTTTCGTATTCAATTTCGTTTTTATACCGAACAAAGCACTCACCATCCCTGCAATCAGGATGAACACTAACTCCACCCGTTTCATTGTACACTCATCCACTTCCGTCGCGGCACAGCGGTACACCACCTGCGATTCCCCCTGATAATGAGCCAGCATCACATAATCACCTCCCATCTGATGATGAGTCACACCCAACAACACATGCCGGTTTCCAACCCGTTCCGCACGCCGTTGAGTTAGCAATCCTCTTTGCTTCCCTGTCAACTTCACTCCCAGAACCAGTTCCAGCATCGCCGTTTCATCATCCGCCAGCACACCCAGCAACTCTTTATGCCGACGGTCCACCTCAGCCAGATCCACCGTTTTCCGTGTCCGCTTAATCCAGTCATCGTCCACTCCAAAATCCACAGCTACCGGAACCTCCTCCGTAAAACCCTTTGGTGCGGGCAGCAACAACTCCTCATAAGAAGCATTATCGCAAAGCGCCACCGCCACCCCCGAAGTCTCACTCCTCACTGGGCGGTTAGTAAAATCGAACGCTTCCGCCAGTCCCGTACTGTCAATCTCCGGCGGTTCCTCCGTCCGCGCCTTCATCTCATCCGGATTCAGAGCCACCTTCCAGATCTCCATCCGGCTGATATAACCCTGAAACGTATTCTTTCCAGTAGGACGTCCGCACTCCAGCATTCCCCCTATCAATACATTTCCATCCTCCTGAGGCATCAGGATCGGTCCTGCTTCCACTTCGCTATCCAAGTTTCCGTTGATGTACAGCCGAAGATGCTCCCCGTCGTAAGTACACCCTACCGATACCCATTCCCCACCGTTTACCAGCCCGGTCGATACCGCCCAATTTCTCGTGTCTGAGTCCGATCCTCTCAAGGCCCTCAAGTGATACCCTCCGGCCTGCGTGTCGTACATCAGGAATAAAGCAATGCCCGAATCCAGGTTATTATCCCCGTTACTCATCAAAGCCATACATGGGCTGATCCCCGTCACATAAATCCGCGCATGTACCGTATACGGATCAATCTGCCGCCCGCCCGGATTCAACGCCCGGCTATTCGTGGGCAACGCATAAGCCGTTCCCCTGAGTAACATCGCCGGACATGCCTCATGCATCTCCGCACCCCCTTCCAACTCCACCGTCGACGCTACGGACTCATGATCCACCGGAGGGTTACAACTAAAATCCACATCCGCCACTGGTGTCGCCGAAGTCACCGTCCCGAACATCTCCTCCAAAATATCCGAACCATTAAGAGCCACCTCATAAATCTTCAGACTACGCAACCTTCCGTCCATATCCGACCCGATCCTCCAACTCCCCGTTTCCGGGGGCACTATAACTGAAGCCGCTGTACATCCCGCCGTAATGCCATCGACAAAAAAACGTACGAACGAAAGATCATACGTCACCGCCACATGATGCCATTCGAGCCGGTCCACCGGAGTATTCGCATCCGAGCAAAACGTCACCCCACCCGCAAAGGACAGACACAAACACCCGTTGTCAATCCCCCAATCCATTACCCCATCCTTATGCAAGATAGAAATGCCCTTTCCCATCCCGTTCAGCTTTAACCAGGCCTCCAGCGTAAACGCCTCCGAAGCCGAAGGAGAAAAGTTAAGTCCGTTGCAAGCCGCATAACCGCCTGACGGCACCGTCAATGCCACATAACCCGCATTTTTCATAAAGATATCTATTATTCAAGTTAATCCATCACCCGTGTGGAACACTCCCCCACCTTAATCAGCCTTCCCTCGCTTCGGAACAGATGCGGAGCATTCACAGGCACGCCGAGCAAAGTCATGGGCACGGAATGTTTAAAGGCCACGCCCTCCACCGATTCCGAAACATAGAACACCACCCTCAGCGTCGCCCCGGTAGGCCATCCCGCTTCCGAAGGCAGAAAAATACTCGTCGTCAGGTAAGCCGAAATACCCGGCGGAACGATACACCCCACGGGAAACTGTGTCATATCCTGCACCGTCGTCACCTGACGCGATTCACATAGTCCGATTGCGGCACACTTCACCTGTACCTGTGTACCCACCGGAAATCGGCCCACCAACTGAATGTTAAACGTTCCCACACGTTCCTCCGTAGAACTCGGATTCGAGAATTCGCTGATCTGGTCAAAGTCCGTCCGTCTGCCGCCCAGCGTTCGGAAGTTCCTCAGACAGATGTGCGTATTACCCTGCATCCACACTACGAATTCACTGTACGAAGCAAAGCTATCCGGAATGTCAGGTGTCCCCGCGTCTTTGAGCACATAACCCACATGGCAATAATTCCCCATTGATTTGGCATTAAAGATGAACGGCTCCTTCACCACCCCTATTTCCCCCGGAGCTATAGGCATTGTTTCAATCACCGGTTCCCCTTTGGCCGAGCATACCCGGTTATTCTTCCACCTTGAAGGGGTCATAAACAACGATGCATTCGAAGCATACAAATGCACGTACGCAGTCAGGGTATCAGTCGTTGACAGATTTTTCACCCGCGCATAAATAAAATTAACCCCCGATCCCCGGTCAATGGACTGGTTCACATCCTGGTTATAATTTGCCTTAAAGAAATTCTGCGGATCCGCCACCTGATCATGAACAATCAGATCGGGAGAAGAGCAATAACTACCCGGTGAAGGGATCTGCCCCTGATCGGACAAACTATCCCTCATTAAAAGAACTTTATTCATATTACTTATAATATTCAGTTATTTAATCTTTTAAGACTCTCAAATATAATAAACTATTATTTCAAAAATTCTTATTATCAATCTAGAATTCAGCATTTATAATTCTTTAACAATACAAAAAAGAATGATCTTTTCCATCCTATAAAATCCTTTCGTATTTTGCTCTTACCATAAATTATTATGCCCTTACAATAAAAGGACAAGCTCTTGGCAAACATAGCATTAGCCAAGAGCTTGTCAATAGTTTCACCCACCTCGCATAAATACCGAATTTTGCAGATATTGGTATCTTTTGTGTCAAAATGCGATTGGGCTATAAAAGCGGAAAAAGGCGTTTCCCGGACCTTTTTGTGAACGTTCAACAGTCAACAGTCATTAAGCGTCCCGCCGCGTACGACTATGACTAAAAACAGCAGGTTATTCAGTTGTAAGCTAGCATATTATATCGTTTTTTTGTACTTGATTCCATTCCGTTTCCATACTGCGGACGGCATAAGAGTGAATGCAGCTTCATTATGGTTCCGCAACAAAATAAATCGGTACCTTCCTTTGCGTCAGATGGTACTATTTTAATATATATATATATTTACATTATATATCAATTTTATCTTTAGTAGTATATGCAGCGGGACGCTTAAGTGAATGCTGAATGTTGACTGTTAAAAAACAGATTTCCAGACTCCTATATTTTTTATAAAATTATGATTAACAGAATATTACAGAAAACAGAATATCCACACGTCACATTCACCCCTCATATCCCGCAAAACATGGCACAGTAAATTATTTGCAATTATAACACGCTGATATCATGACACCACATGCTTTACCTTGGCTTTAATATATAGCCACAGATTCGACGGTAGTCAAACGTTTCTTTGCCATCCGTATTTTAAGTTTATCTCCGTTTTGATCGCCAAACCTCTTCTTACAGGGAATACTTAAAAAACACGAAAAAGCTTTCATACATAAAAGAAGACCACAAATAATTTAAAAAGGCAACGGTCCGTCGTTCCCTGCTCCACCAAACGGATTATCAGCGTGAGAAGGAAAATCAACAGGGGGAGGGGGAACGCCCTCCTTCGATGGAGCATTCATTTTAGACCCAAATGTTGCTCCGCCATTTTCATCGGAAGAAGGTAAAATCATGTCATCCTCCGGGTTTTGGAAACGAGTATATTGCCCAATGAAACGCAAGCGGACATCACCAACAGCACCATTACGGTGCTTGGCTATAATAATTTCCGCCATACCACGAAGGTCTTGCCCATCGGACGACTGGTAGATTTTATAATATTCGGGACGGTGGATGAAACAGACCATATCGGCATCTTGTTCAATGGCTCCCGATTCACGTAAATCACTTAACTGGGGCCGCTTTCCTTCCTCTCCTTCACGGTTTTCCACACCACGATTCAACTGTGATAAGGCTATAATAGGTATGTTCAACTCTTTTGCCAGCCCTTTCAATGAACGAGATATCGTACTGACTTCTTCCTGACGGCTACCGAATGACATTCCACTCGCATTCATCAACTGAAGGTAGTCGATTATAACAATCTTCACCCCATGTTCGCGCACCAACCGACGGGCTTTCGTCCGAAGTTCAAATACAGACAAAGAAGGGGTATCGTCCACATATAGCGGGGCATCAAGCAGATCACGCAACTTATAATCCAATTGCTGCCATTCATAGTCGGCCAATTGTCCGCTTTTAATCTTTTCACTTGGAATTTCACAGACATTGGATATTAAACGGTTCACCAACTGAACGTTACTCATTTCCAAAGAGAACAAAGCTACCGGATTGTGAAAGTTCACCGCAATGTTCTTTGCCATGGAAAGCACAAAGGCTGTTTTACCCATGGCCGGACGGGCAGCTATAACAATAAGGTCGGAATTTTGCCAACCGGAAGTAATTTTATCCAATTTGGTAAATCCACTTTCCAGTCCGCTCAAACCGTCGGTACGGGCAGCAGCCTTTTGAATCATTTTATACGCCTCAGCAATGACCGGATTGATCTGTGTATAATCCTTTTTCATGTTTTGCTGAGATATCTCGAAGAGCTTTCCTTCGGCCTCCTGCATCAGATCATCCACATCGAGCGTTTCATCAAAAGCCTTGCTTTGGATATTGCTCGAAAATGTAATCAGTTCCCGAGCTAAAGCCTTCTGAGCTATAATTCGGGCATGATATTCGATATGCGCAGAAGAAGCGACCTTGCTACTTAATTGAGTGATATAAAAAGGACCACCCACTTCTTCCAATTCACCACGTTTGGATAATTGTTCCTTTACGGTAAGAATATCCACCGGTTGTTGATTGATTGCAAGATCGGTAATAGCAGAATAAATTAACTGATGCTTATGCTCATAAAAAGATTCGGGACGAAGTATTTCACTCACTAAAGAATAAGCGTCTTTTTCTATCATCAAAGCACCTAAAACAGCTTCTTCCAACTCCGTTGCCTGAGGTTGAATACGCCCATAATCGGTTACAGGTTGCACTTTGGTTTTAGTGTTACTGCGGGGTGTTCTTCTTTGTTCTGCCATCAATCCATAAATTAGGGAAGACAAAGATACATTCATTCTTTGTTTTTACCCCACCTATTCCTTATTATTTATTAACTTTGTATCCACAATTTGCTGTTAATCGCTGAATATTAAAATATAAAACCAATATCATCGTGATTACATTTCCGAATGCCAAAATCAATTTAGGTCTTAACATCGTAGAAAAACGACCTGACGGATACCACAATCTAGAAACAGTATTCTATCCGATTCCATTGGAAGATGCTCTTGAAATTCATACACTAAATCATCAATCGGAAAAAAACGAAAACAAATGTATACTCAAGCAATCAGGTATAAAAATTTCCGGGAATCCGGAAACAAATCTAGTAGTCAAGGCATACCGTTTATTAGACGAACAATTCCACCTACCTCCCGTTGAATTCCACTTATTTAAGCATATTCCGTCGGGAGCTGGTCTGGGAGGAGGATCAGCGGATGCTGCTTCCACCCTTAAACTACTAAATGACAAGTTTGAATTGGAATTGACCTATGAAGAACTGGAAGAATTTGCCGGTCGACTTGGAGCCGATTGTGCCTTTTTTATTTCCAATTCTCCCGTATACGCAGAAGGAATAGGCAATATTTTCTTTCCTATTACCTTATCTCTAAAAGATTATCAGATAATAATTATAAAACCGGATATTTTTGTTTCCACCCGAGAGGCTTTTGCTAAAATAACTCCCCGGCACCCGGAAAGGTCATTAAAAGAAATCATCAGACTTCCTGTGGAGCAGTGGAAAGAAACAATGGTGAACGATTTTGAAGCAAGCGTATTTTCGGCGTTTCCCGCTATCGGAGAAATAAAAGAAGAATTATATCGGCAGGGGGCCCTATACGCCTCAATGAGTGGCTCCGGCTCGTCTGTCTTCGGAATTTTCCCATTGAACGTCGAACTACCCAAAACTGCTTTTAAAGAAGAAAAAGCTATCTTCAGATTTAACTTATAGTTAGCCCCAAAGCATCATCAAATTCGAACATTTTTTGAGACTTCTCCTAAAGGAACAACTTGTTCCTTTAGGAGAAAAATAAGCCTTGTCTCTCGACAAGGCTTATTCACAACACAAACACAAAATAAAACACGACAAAACTACTATGTAATCTAACCTGTCGACACCAGAGAGGCATCCGTGCTATCTATGGATATTCGCATAGACACAAGATAGATCAGGCTGATTAGCAAATATTAAACAAATGCAAAAATACATTTGTTTTTGTACATTTGTTAATTAAAGTAAAATATTCCATTTTTATTATTGAATACCCTTCTCACGAAGTTTCAGCTGCCAATTCCATGCGGAACGTAAAGTATCTTCAATCGTTTCAACCGCTTTCCAGCCCAGCTCGTCATTAGCCAAAGCCGGGTCAGCCCATACTTTTTCAATATCCCCCGCACGACGGTTCACAATTTGATAATTCAATTTCACTCCTGTCGCCTTTTCGAAAGCATGAATCAATTCCAATACGGAAAGGCCACGCCCCGTACCTATATTAAAGACTTCCACTTTTTCCTTTTGCTTTTTATCCAGAATGCGGTGAATAGCAATCACATGCGCCTTTGCTAAATCGACAACATTGATAAAATCGCGAATACAAGAGCCATCAGGCGTATTATAATCATCGCCAAATACACTTAACTTCTCACGAATGCCAATAGCCGTCTGGGTAAGATAAGGAATCAAATTTTGCGGCACCCCGTTGGGCAATTCACCAAGTAATGCTGTAGGATGTGCCCCAATAGGATTGAAATAGCGTAATAAAATGGCATTAATAGGAGATCCCGAAGTCACCGTATCACGGATAATCTCTTCATTAATTTGCTTGGTATTTCCATAAGGAGACTCCGCTTTTTTAATAGGAGCTTTCTCGGTAACCGGCAATTGGTCCGGTTGTCCATAAACCGTACATGAAGAAGAAAAGACAATGCCTTCCACCCCATACTTAGGCATCAATTCAAGTAAATTAATTAACGATACAATATTATTACGATAATAGAGGAGCGGCTTCTGAACTGATTCGCCCACAGCTTTGCTAGCTGCAAAATGAATAATAGCTTTGATGCCTTTATATTTAGCAAACACGGCTTCAACACCCGCAAAATCCAGACAATCCAATTTTTCAAATGCAGGCCGGATCCCCGATACCTCTTCAATATGATCGACTACATCTGCACTGGAATTTGAAAGATTATCAATAATGACTACATCATAGCCTGCATTTTGAAGCTCCACTACCGTATGAGAACCGATATAACCGGTTCCCCCGGTGACTAATATTTTGTCTTTCATCTATTATATATTTTTAGTTATAATTCGAAACCACAAATGTAAGCAATTTCTTTAAGCTTCAAAGGTTAAGATACAAAAATTCCCCCTGCCAATATGTAATTTAGCAGAGGGAATTATCAATCAGAGGTTTTTCGAGGCCTCTTATTTTCTTTATTTTACAATGCTCATATTTTTACGACTCCAGAAAAGCCCATGAACGCCATCGCTAACAAACCTGCTGTAATTAAAGCAATGGGAGTTCCCTGCATACCCTTAGGTATATTAACCAAACTCATTTGCTCGCGCAAGCCGGCGAATAAGGTTAGTGCTAAACCGAATCCAAGAGCTGTAGAAAAAGCATAAACCACACCTGTCAGTAGATCATAATCCTTCTGAATAACCAAAATAGCTACACCCAGAATGCAGCAGTTTGTTGTGATTAATGGCAAAAAAACGCCTAGTGCCTGGTACAGCGAAGGGGATACTTTCTTTAATATGATTTCCACCATCTGAACCAGCGCGGCAATCACCAAAATAAAAGTAATGGTTTGCAAATAACCCAAATTAAAAGCATCCAATACATATTTCTGAATAAGGAAAGTTACAATGGTAGCTATAGTCAGCACAAATGCCACTGCAGCAGACATGCCCAAAGCGGTATCTACCTTTTTAGACACTCCCAGGAAAGGACAGATGCCTAAAAATTGTGACAGCACAATATTGTTGACGAATATAGCCGATATAAAAATTAAAATATATTCCATAATACTTGAATTAAAATGAATGTTCAATAATACTCATTTACCCTTATTAATTAGTTTTCAACCGGTTTATCAAGGCTATTAAATAGCCCAATGCAATGAACGCTCCCGGAGCAAGGACAAAGAGCAACATGCCATATTCCCCTGGAAGAATGCTTAGCGTAAAGATTTTGCCTGTTCCCAAAAACTCCCGAACAGCTCCCAATAAAGTCAGGGCCATAGTAAAACCAAGTCCCATGCCAAGACCATCGAATAGAGAAGGTATCGGACCGTTTTTCGCAGCAAAAGCTTCGGCACGTCCCAGAACAATGCAATTCACAACAATCAAAGGGATGAACAAACCCAAAGTCGCATATAATGCAGGAACATAAGCCTGCATTACCATTTGCAGCAAGGTTACAAAAGAGGCAATGACTACAATAAACGAAGGTATGCGAACCATATCGGGAATCAAATTTTTAATGGCGGAAATCACAACGTTTGAACAAATCAGCACAAACATAGTAGCTAGTCCCATACCCATACCATTAATTGCTGATGAAGTAGTACCCAGCGTAGGACACATACCAAGCAGGAGTACAAACGTGGGATTCTCTTTGGTAATCCCGTTCATCATTACTTTAAAATTATTCATAAGTCCACTCCTTTCATTACTTTACACTGACAGAATCCGCAGCAACTGCCGTGGAATCAGTATGTTCAACATTTTTTTTACGTGTAGCTCCGGAAGTTGCATCTGCAGAAGCTCCTCCTATAAAAGCAGCATATGCCGCATTCACCGCATTTAGAAAAGCACGAGAAGTAATGGTAGAAGCCGTAATGGCATCAACCTGACCTCCGTCCTTCGTAACAACCAAAGGAGCTTTTCCCGGATTTAATCCTTTTATACTCCCCTTATGACCTTCTTTAAACCAGTCAGCAGCTTTAGAGCCCAAGCCCGGAGTTTCAGCATGTGCAAGCAAAGAATAATCTAGAATATTACCCTCGGCATCAAAGCCAACCAAGACTTTCAGCTCCCCGCCAAATCCCATAGATGTAGATTCAACAGCCGCACCGATATATTTACCCTGCTTCGTAGCTGGATATATGGCATACTCAACACCATTTACCGCCTGCATTTTCTTGTCCGCAATAGGATCGTTATCAAAACCGGGAACGACCATACTTACAGCATCGCTCAGTGCCTTTGCATTGGCTTTCTCTATAGGCCCTTTTGTCAACTCGTTTACAAATGCCAGCAACGCTACAGAGATAATTGTGACTCCGGTGAGTACCAGCAACATATTTTTTAAAGATGATTCTAACTTCTTCATTTCTTCTTTGCTACCTCCCCAAAGCGTTTTGGTTTACAATAGGCATTAATCAACGGAGTAAAGGCATTCATAATCAGAATAGCAAAAGACATACCTTCGGGATAAGCACCGAAAAGACGTATTACAACCGTTAATAAACCAATACATACGCCATATATCAACATACCCTTCGTACTCATCGGCGAGGTCACATAATCAGTAGCCATAAAAACAGCTCCAAGCATCAAACCACCGGATAATAATTGAACTACGGGAGAAACATAAAGCGCAGGATTAACCCAATGCATGATGCCGGAAAATATAAACACCGTAACTAATATGGATACAGGAATATGCCAGGTAATGATTTTCTTCCAAAGCATATAACATAACCCAAGCAGTAGAGCTAAAGCACTAACTTCACCAATACACCCACCGCTATGACCTATAAATAAGTCAATTGAGGAAGGAAGATCGCCAAGCGAATACCCTGGAGCTCCTTTTATAACTCCCTTCATAATAGCCAATGGCGTAGCTGCTGTCGTAGCATCAGTATAAGCAACAATTTGTCCCACGGCAGGCCAACTTGTCATTTGAACTGGAAAAGAAAGTAACAGGAAAACCCGGCCAACCAATGCCGGATTGAACGGATTACATCCTAATCCACCAAAGGACATTTTAGCAACGCCAATGGCAAACAATGCACCAATAATAATAATCCAAACAGGAAGATTGGAAGGTAGATTGAAAGCTAACAATATTCCGGTAATCACAGCAGAGCCGTCTAAAATGGTGGTATGCTCTTTCTTCATAATAAATTTGCCTATACTCCATTCAAAGAACAGACAGGCAACTACCGAAGTAATTGTAACAATCAATGCACCCACTCCAAAAAAGTACAGAGACAAAAGAAATGCCGGAATTAGGGCAACAAGAACCCCATACATATTCTTCTTTACGCTATCTGCGCCATGAATGTGGGGTGAAAGTGATATAGTTAATCTGTTTTCCATACTTCTTTATTTTTTAGCTTGACGTGCACGAATCATAGTGCCAACTTTACCTTTACCCAAACGGCAATAATCGAGTAACGGACGGTTAGCCGGACAAGTAAATTGGCAGGAACCACACTCTATACAATCCATGATTCTTTCTTTTTCCATTCTTTCAAAATCAATATGTTCTGCCAATGCTGCCAATAAATAAGGTTCCAGCCCCATAGGACAGGCATTTACACATTTGGCACAGCGAATACAAGGCTGAATTTCACCACGCTTGGCTTCTTTAGTATTCATGATCAGAATACCTGAACTCCCCTTTGCCGTAGGTACATCGGTATTGACCAAAGCTTTGCCCATCATCGGACCACCGCCTATAATTTTTCCTGTATCTTCAGGCAATCCGCCACAAGCATCAATCAATTGTTTTATTGGAGTGCCGATGCGTGCCAAAAAGTTGGAAGGTTTCGATAAAGACTTACCGGTAATTGTGATTACCCGTTCAAACAATGGTTTATTTTTTTGCACAGCTTCATAAATGGCAAAAGCGGTACCAACATTTTGTACCACCGCCCCAGTAGAAATAGGTAATGCTCCGCTTGCTACCTGACGCTTCGTAATAGCATCGATAAGTTGCTTCTCTCCGCCTTGAGGATATCTAACTTTTAGAGGAACAACCTCTATTCCGGCATAATTAGAAGCAATCTTAGTCATTAACTGGATGGCATCAGGCTTATTATTTTCAATACCAATAAAAGCTTTATTTACCTTTTCCGCTTTCATCAGAATATAAACCCCTACCATAATTTCTTCTGCATGTTCCAGCATCAACTGATGATCGGCAGTCAAATAAGGTTCACATTCTACCGCATTAATAATAACACACTCCGCCTTGAAAGCCGGAGGAGGAGACAATTTTACCTGAGTAGGGAAACAGGCTCCGCCTAAGCCTACGATACCGGCAGCAGCAACTTTTTTTATGATTTCCTCGGAAGTCAAGGTACATTCCTTGACCAAATCATCGGAACGGTCAATGCTCTCTTCCCATTCGTCACCTTCCACATCAATAAAAATAGCAGGTTTTGGATAGCCACTAGCGTCGACGATAGAATCAATCTTAGCCACTTTACCACTCACAGATGAATGAACAGCCGCTGAAACAAAGCCGTTTGCCTCACCTATTTTTGTACCGACTTTCACCACGTCACCTTTTGCCACGACCGGCTTTGCAGGTGCCCCAATGTGTTGCCCCAATAGAATGACCGCTTTAGCGGGAATGTCCGCTTTAACAATGGGTTGATGTGCCGAAAGTTTATTTTCACGTGGATGAACACCACCTATTGAAAATGTCTTCAACATACAAATTTTATATTTTTAATCATTTATTTTCTTAAATATATCTACTGCAATATCCCTCAACTGTTTTAAGTCAGACTATAGTCTCTCTTTCAGCAGTAACAGGCTCCTCTACTTTCGGTTTGCGAGGAGGAAAATTCAATGCAATAATCGTATCTTGTGGGCATGCTTCCTCGCACTTACGGCACGATTTACACTTATTAGGATCAATATACGCTAAATTATTTTCCAATGTTATGGCATCAAACGGACAAACTTTTACACATTTGCCACAACCGATACAAGCAACAGTACATGCTTTACGCGCTACAGCACCCTTCTCTTTATTAACACACTGCACGTATACCCTACGGGACTTTTTACCTTGCGGACGAATCTCTATAATATCTTTTGGACAAGCTTTGACACAGGCACCACAAGCGGTACACTTGCTTTCATCCACTTCAGGAAGCATGGTCTCGGGATTCATATGAATGGCATCAAACGAACAAGCAGCCACACAATCACCACAGCCCAAACACCCATAACTACAACCCGTATCACCTCCATAAAGAGAAGCAGCAATAGCACAGCTTTGCGCTCCGTCATAGAAATTCACTTTCGGACGATTGGCACACGTTCCATTACATCTTACCACCGCAACCATCGGTTCGGCAGCAGTTGCATCCATTCCTAAAATTCCAGCAACTTTTGCCATAACAGGTTGACCGCCTACCGGACAAAACTTGCCTTCCAGAGAATCAGCTTTTACACAAGCATCGGCAAACCCACTACATCCCGGATAACCACATCCACCGCAATTAGCCTGGGGCAGGACAGCTGAAACTTGTGCAATGCGCGGATCTTCATACACTGCAAATTTCTTGGAAGCAATATACAATATAGCCGCAGCAATCAATGCTATAGCTCCCAACGAAATTACTGCAATCAGAATCACATTCATAAATTAGTTGTTTATTAATTATTATTTTGTATTTCGATTGATATCTTCTATAGAGAAAGAAAAATTCTTTGCCAGACGATTCTTATTCAATCCTAATATTAAATAATAGGGCGCAAGAAGAAATAATGAGCATAATGAAGACCATAATTCATTATTCCATATAGACATGAAAACAAAGAGGAAAATGACCAAAATAAAAAACGGGAGTATAAAAGCTAAAAACACCGCTTTCATCCCCATAGAGAGGGCTCCGATAAGAATAACACTATCACCCGGTTTATAAATAGCTCCGTCAGTAACAGTCACGTCAATCAGCTTTTCTTTTGTATCAGCTGATGAGCAATGTCCTTTTACACTACATGCAGCACATGCTGATGCTTGAATAATTCTCACTTTAAGATGAGAACCATTTATGTTTTCCACAATACCCTGATGTTTTATAATATCCGCCATTTGCAAACTACGCATTACAAATTGCGGCAAATTTACGCATTATTTGTGAACTGCAAGAGTTTCATATCTCTTTTTATGTGTCCGCGAACGATCTTTTACCCGTTTTAACTATTTAAATCCCCTATTTTGATTAATATAGAATAAAAAAAGTATCCTATTGACAGAATCAAAAGGATACTTATAGAACGTTCAACCAATAAAAGTTACCATTTGTAATTGATGCCAAAGCTTAGCAACTCCTTCAACTGAAAATAACTACTTCCTGTAGTCGGAGTGCTACTATCATCATAGCGAGCATTCACATAAAGTTTGGTAGACAAATAACGATTCAAGACAAAATTCGCCGTATTTTCCCATTCAATGCGAACCCAATGGTAACTTGTCTGATAATTCAAACGGGAATCAAGTATAATAGAAGGAATAATGGTCCATGCCAGCGTAGGTTGTATCTGGGAACCAAAATTATGTTTTACGGATTTTCCCTCATCCAGTCCGAAATTAACTTCATTCACATTTTTATTTCCAACATACCGGAAGGTATAACTCAAAGGAGCAAGAACAACAGAAAGGTTATAATTCTTCTTTTTCATTTTATAGTCCATACCAATGCTGAGAGACATATCCAGTGGAGCTAAAAAAGCCGAAGAAAGGGCCTCACTATTAGTCTTATAATTATTACAAAACTGAGTCTTTACTTCAGCAGAAATTGTATAATACCACTTGGAAGCAGCCTGAATACCCAATTTACTTGCCAAACGAAGTTGATCGGTATTTATTAAATAATCATGGTACTTATCAGAAGGAGTAGAACCAAATCCTAATTTAGCATCCAGTAAGTTTTCCCATTGTATCTTTTCCTGATCGTTATAATTAGCATATAATTGTAAATTAGCCAAAACAGTATTTGTACTCTCTCCTCCTTTATACCAATTATCTGATATATAGTTCTGCGTAATCTGCAGTGATCCACTACCTCCCGTTACCCACCAATTAGGTTTTCTAATCACCACTTTCGCTTCTTCTTCAACCCCAGCTCTTCTTTCTCGGGCAAACAATTTCATAATGGGAGGTTTGGAAGATGCCTCTTTCCTTATATTATCCTTAAAAGCCCTAATTCGCATAATCCGGTTTTCCGTATTAACGATTTTCTGCGGTTCATTTACATAGAGAGAAAGCAATGCATTGTCCATTATTTTATTAGCATGCTCCTTTGCTATAAAAGGAGTACAATCAAATGGTAATAACTCACGCGTCTGTACGGACACGCTATCAATTTTTTGAGAACTCCAATTCACTTTAGACACACGCTCTAAAGGAGAATTATAATAAACCAAAGGGAGATATAAACGATAATAATTTGCATCAAGAGCAATATAACGTTCCGGAGTAGAAGGATCATTTAAATAGTTGAGTACTCCAAAATATTTTTCATACAACATAGAAACCGTATCCATTCGAAAGCCATTATTATCAGGTTGTAATTTTAAAATCAAATACCGCTTCAATACATCCGAGAAATGATTATTCTGAGTAAAAACTGTATCAGCATGAACCTTCTCCTCTGTTTTTTTTACTTTTTGAGCCATCATTGATAAAGGGAACAAGGCAACAACCATCCATAAAGACAAATACCTATTCTTCATTTTATCTACATATCTTTTGTTCAGACGCAAAAATAAGCCAAAATGTTCAGATAACATAGAAACGAAAGAGAAAGATTTACTTCGACAAGTTCTAAAGAAGAGTTTTTTAATAATTGTTTCACCTAAATCTTTATGTACTTCCTCTTTTTTTTATAATTTTGCACTCTTTAAGTTCAACGTGTATTAATAGAATATCTACTAAAACAAAATAACAATTTAAAACAGTATAACTGTGGGAGAAACAAAGTATATTTTCGTTACCGGTGGCGTTGCTTCCTCTTTGGGTAAAGGCATCATTTCATCCTCCATTGGCAAATTACTACAGGCAAGAGGTTACAAAGTAACTATCCAAAAATTTGACCCTTACATCAATATTGATCCCGGAACGCTAAACCCTTATGAACACGGTGAATGTTATGTAACCGTAGATGGGCACGAGGCCGATCTAGATTTAGGGCATTATGAACGTTTTCTGGGTATTCAAACGACTAAAGCTAATAATCTCACAACAGGGCGTATTTATAAGAGTGTAATTGATAAAGAACGTCGCGGAGATTATTTAGGAAGAACCATTCAAGTTATACCACATATTACAGACGAAATAAAGCGGAATGTAAAATCATTAGGAAACAAGTATAAATTTGATTTTGTTATTACTGAAATAGGCGGTACTGTTGGAGATATAGAGTCCCTCCCCTACCTGGAAAGTATCCGCCAATTAAAATGGGAATTAGGAAAGGATGCCTTGTGTGTTCATCTCACCTATGTTCCTTATCTTGCCGCCGCAGGAGAGCTAAAGACCAAACCAACCCAACACTCTGTAAAAGAATTGCAAAGTGCAGGAATACAACCAGATATTTTGGTCCTAAGAACGGAACATCAATTAAATGCCAACGTTCGTAAAAAAGTTGCTCTTTTTTGTAATGTAGACGAAAACGCAGTAGTACAGAGTATTGATGCTTCAACTATCTATGAGGTTCCTTTATTAATGCAGGCACAAGGATTGGATGAAACAATCTTAAAAAAGATGGGCTTACCGGTTGGGGATCCACCTGATTTGAATTCATGGCGTGCTTTCTTGGAACGCCGTCATAAAGCCGAAAAGACAGAACCCATACATATCGCTTTGGTGGGGAAATATGACTTGCAAGATGCCTACAAATCCATACGTGAGGCTCTATCTCAAGCAGGAACTTACAATGATTGCAAAGTGGAAGTGGACTTTGTTAACAGCGAAAAGTTAACAGACGAAAATATAGCAGAAGCACTGAAAGGAATGGCCGGAATTGTTATAGGTCCTGGATTTGGGGAAAGAGGCATCAACGGAAAATTTGTAGCCGCCAAATATACCCGTACACATGATATTCCGACATTTGGTATTTGTCTGGGAATGCAATGCCTTGCCATTGAATTTGCACGCAATGTATTGGGGTATCCCGACGCAAATTCCCGGGAAATGGATGAAAAAACGCCTCATAATGTGATTGATATCATGGAAGAGCAAAAGTCCATAACCAATATGGGAGGAACCATGCGACTGGGAGCTTACGAATGCATTATACGAAAAGGAAGTAAGACTTACGAAGCATACGGAAATGAACACATTCAGGAACGCCATCGCCATCGGTATGAGTTTAACAATAACTATAAAAAGGAATACGAAGCGGCTGGTATGAAATGCGTAGGAATTAATCCGGAGTCGGACCTTGTAGAGATTGTGGAAATGCCAAAATTAAAATGGTATATCGGGACACAATTCCATCCGGAATATAGTAGTACTGTATTGAAGCCACATCCTCTATTCCTATCTTTTATCAAAGCAGCTATAGAGAACCAAAAGAAAGTATAAATAAGTAAAATCAGTAACACCTCATGGATAAAAACACCATCACAGGTCTTGTTTTAATAGCTCTTTTATTAATTGGTTTCAGCTATTTCAGTCGTCCCAGTAAGGAGCAAGTGGAAGCACAAAAACGCTATTACGATTCCATTGCACTAGTCCAACAGCGGGAAGACGATCTGAAAGCAAAAGCTGAAGCGGCATTAGCAAACGAAAAGAAAAAGCAAGAAGCGGATTCCTCATCACTCTTTTCCAATGCACGACAAGGATCAGACTCTTTAATTAGTATTCAAAACAGTGTCGTAAAAATAACCATATCTCCTAAAAGTGGATGGATTTACTCTGCTGTATTGAACAATTATAAAGAGCAGGATAAAAAATCACCGGTTACTCTGTTCAAAGGAGATGACGCTTCTATGAACTTTCTGTTCTACAACAAGGAAGAAACTATACAAACTAAAGACTATTACTTTAAAGCCGTTAACCATACGGATAGTACGGTGACCATGCGTTTAATAGCCGATAGTACAAGCTACATCGACTTTAACTATGCCCTGCATGCCAATACATACCTGATGGATTTCAGTATACAAGCCGTAGGTATGGAAAATAAACTGGCTGCGACCAATAAGCATGTTGATATAGAATGGTCACAACGTGCACGTCAGATAGAAAAAGGCTATACTTATGAAAATCGTCTGGCGGATTTGACTTACAAAAAAACGGGAGATGATACCGATTATCTCTCAGCCAGCAAAAATGAAGAGAAAGATATTCCCAACGATTTGAATTGGATTGCTTTCAAAAACCAATTTTTCTCAGCTGTTTTCATCTCGGATACAAGTTTCAAAAAGGCAAAACTGTCATCTAAATTAGAACAGCAAGGTAGCGGGTATATCAAAGACTACTCAGCAGAAATGAATACAGCCTTCGATCCTACGGGAAAGAATCCTACGAAGATGTTCTTCTACTTTGGCCCGAATCATTATAAGACATTAACCTCACTGGATAAGAAACATGGCAACGAATGGGAGTTAAACCGTCTGGTATATTTAGGATGGCCTTTACTACGATGGGTGAACCAATGGTTTACTATCAATATATTCGACTGGCTGTCCAGCTGGGGGTTAAACATGGGAATAGTACTGTTGCTTATGACATTGATTGTCAAAATAGTCATTTTCCCTGCTACATGGAAGACTTACATTTCTTCTGCAAAGATGCGGGTTCTAAAGCCTAAAATTGACGAAATTAATAAGAAATATCCCAATCAGGCGGATGCTATGAAAAAGCAACAGGAAGTTATGGGATTATATAGTCAATACGGCGTCAGCCCGATGGGAGGATGTTTGCCTATGATTGTTCAGTTCCCTATCCTGTTTGCTTTATTCATGTTTGTGCCAAGTGCTATCGAATTACGCCAGCAAAGTTTTTTATGGGCCGATGACCTTTCCACATACGATGCATTTATTAATTTCCCATTTCATATTCCATTTTTAGGAAGTCACCTGAGCCTATTCTGTTTACTCATGACCATTGTCAATATATTGAATTCCAAGTTCATGATGCAGCAACAAGATACCGGAGCACAGTCTCAAATGGCAGCAATGAAATGGATGACTTATTTAATGCCCGTCTTTATGTTGTTTATCTTAAATGATTATCCTTCAGGATTGAATTACTATTACTTTATATCCACGTTAATCAGTGTAGTAACAACGATCATCATGCGCAGAATGACAGATGAAAATAAACTTCTCGCCCAACTGGAAGCTAAAAAGAAAGATCCAAATAAGATGAAGAAGAGTGGCTTCGCCGCACGTCTGGAAGCAATGCAAAAGCAACAGGAGCAAGTAATGAAGGATAAACAAAAAAGAAAATAAAGCTTTAATTGAATATTATCATTAAATTCGCAGCCGGGCCATTAAATAGTCCGGCTGTTTTTTCCCCTTACATATGGAAACGAAGACAAACTATACCAACAAAGAGATAAGACATATAGCGACTCCTATTCTGATCAGCCTCATTATGGAGCAATTGATAGGAATGACTGACACTGCCTTTTTAGGACGTGTTGGTGAAATAGAATTAGGAGCCTCAGCCATTGCCGGCGTATATTATCTGGCAATTTTCATGGTGGCATTCGGTTTTAGCATTGGTGCCCAAATTATGATAGCCCGCCGAAATGGAGAACGTCAATATAAGGATATAGGTTCTATTTATTATCAGGGGATTTATTTTTTATTGGCTCTCGCCGTCATCACGATTTCTCTGTCCCTATACTTCTCACCTAAAATATTAAAACACATCGTTTCTTCTGACCGTATATTTGAGGCAGCTGTTAGTTATGTTAATTGGCGAATATTAGGGCTGATTTTCTCATCAGTTACCGTTATGTTCCGAGCGTTCTTTGTCGGCACTACAATGACCCGAACCCTGACACTAAATTCTATTGTAAAAGTAATGTCTAATGTGTGTTTTAATTATATCCTGATATTCGGTAAATTTGGGTTCCCGGAATTGGGGATCGCTGGTGCAGCTATCGGTTCCTGTCTGGCAGAAGTTGTATCGGCCGTCTTTTTTATTATCTATACCAATAAATACGTAGATACAAAAAAATACGGATTGAATATATTGAGTGGCTTCCGTCCCAAAATATTAAAACGAATACTGAACATTTCAGCTTGGACTATGATACAAAACTTCATCTCTCTTTCCACATGGTTCATGTTTTTCTTATTCGTGGAACATCTTGGAGAACGCCCGTTAGCGGTAACCAACATCATCCGCAATATATCCGGGATACCATTTATGGTCGTCATTGCATTTGCATCAACATGTAGTTCACTCATCAGTAACCTGATCGGTGCCGGAGCTACCGATAAAGTGCCAAAAACGATACGCCAACATGTACGCATCACTTATATGTTTGTATTGCCTATCATTGCACTTTTCGCCCTATTCCCCCATCTCATTTTAGGTATATACACCAATATGCAGGATTTGCAAGATGCTTCAATACACGCTTTATGGGTGTTATGCGGAGCTTATTTGTTCATGATACCGGCCAATGTTTTCTTTCAGGCTGTATCCGGTACAGGGAATACTCGCATAGCTCTTTTACTGGAATTCTCAACACTTAGTATTTACCTGACATATACCTATTATATTATTCTCCACTTACGTGTAAATGTGGCTGTATGCTGGACTACAGAGTATGTATATGCTATTTTTATATTGTTATTTTCTTACCTCTATCTGAAAAAAGGCAATTGGAAACAAAAACAAATTTAAGTTTCGCTTTTCACCTGCATTTCAATAGTTTGTAAACGGAGAAAAGCCATACGACATTATCTAGCATACAATGATTTCCTAAATTCAAGGCTATTTAGGTAGTCTGTCTTTCAGAAAATCTGTATCTTCGTCTTTCAAAATAAATATATTTCCAATATGAGACAATTAAACCTAATATTTATGTCGGCAGCAATTATGTTGACGTCCTGTGCCGGAACAAAGGATACGGGACAAACAGAACCGATCATCGGACGATCGGACATCAAGATTGAAGGTAAACGTATGACTCCCGAAGCTCTTTGGGCAATGGGGCGCATAGGAGGTGTAACCGTGTCGCCTGATGAGAAACAACTGGCTTACACAGTCTCTTATTACAGTGTACCGGAGAATAAAAGTAATAGCGAAGTATTCGTAATGAATGCAGACGGTAGCGGGGACAAGCAGATCACCCATACTGTATGTAAAGAAAATGAAGTCGCTTGGATTAAAGATGGTAGTAAGCTTGCTTTCCTAAGTAGTGAAAGTGGCAGCAGCCAAGTATGGGAAATGAATCCTGACGGCAGCGAACGCAAACAATTAACTAATTATAATAGCGATATAGAAGGCTTTTCTTTTTCTCCCGATGGCAAAAAGCTATTGTTTATCGCAGAAGTAAAAACGATTAAAAGCACAGCAGAAAAATACCCCGACCTGCCAAAGGCAAGCGGAATCATAGTCACAGATTTGATGTACAAGCATTGGGACGAATGGGTAAAAAGTGCTCCACATCCTTTTGTCGCAGATTTTGATGGTAAGGGCATCAGTAATAGTACTGACATATTAAAAGGAGAACCTTACGAATGCCCGATGAAACCGTTCGGAGGAATGGAACAACTGGCATGGAACCCGGCATCCGATAAGATAGCTTACACCTGTCGCAAAAAGACAGGATTGGAATATGCCACTTCCACCAACTCGGACATCTACATTTACGATTTAAAAACAGGAAAAACGATTGATATTACAGAAGAAAACAAAGGATACGATGTCAATCCGCAATATTCACCGGACGGTAAATACATCGCTTGGCAAAGCATGGAACGTGACGGATATGAATCCGATCAAAACCGCTTGTTTGTCATGGATCTGGCAACCGGAGAAAAACGTTTTATCAGCAAAGCCTTTGAGTCAAATGTTGATGGTTTCCTTTGGAATAAAAACTCCCGAAGTCTCTACTTCTTTGGTGTATGGCATGGTGAAACTCAGATATACAATGTAAATCTGACAACTAACGATACGATTACCCAGCTAACAGACGGAATGTGCGACTATGCCTCTCTAGCTCTGGCAGGGAATAAGATCATAGCCAAACGACATTCCATGAGTATGGGAGATGAAATTTATGCTGTAGATAACTCCCGTAATGGAAATGCTTTTGCTGCTGTCAAACAGTTGAGCTTTGAAAACAAACCAATATATGACCAGTTGGAGATGGGTAAAGTGGAAGCCCGCTGGATGAAAACCACCGACGGACAGGAGATGTTGACTTGGGTTATTTATCCGCCTCAGTTCGACCCACACAAGAAATACCCTACTCTACTTTATTGTGAAGGCGGTCCTCAAAGCCCGATAAGCCAGTTTTGGAGCTATCGGTGGAACTTCCAGATCATGGCAGCACACGGTTATATTGTTGTTGCTCCCAACCGCCGGGGCCTTCCCGGTTTCGGATTAAAATGGAATGAAGAAATCAGTGGGGACTACGGCGGACAGTGCATGAAGGATTACTTCACCGCCATTGATAATATGGCTAAAGAACCTTATGTGGACAAAGACCGGTTGGGATGTGTTGGTGCCAGTTTCGGCGGATTCTCCGTCTATTGGATTGCAGGCCATCACAATAAACGCTTTAAAGCATTCATTGCGCACGATGGAATATTCAATATGCAAATGCAATATCTGGAAACCGAAGAAAAGTGGTTTGCCAATTGGGATATGGGTGGTGCTTATTGGGAAAAAGAAAATAAAGTTGCCCAGCAGACTTATGCCAACTCCCCCCACCTCTTTGTGGATAAGTGGGACACACCGATTCTTTGCATTCATGGAGAGAAAGATTACCGTATCCTTGCCAGCCAAGCAATGGCTGCTTTTGATGCAGCCAAAATGCGTGGCGTCCCGGCTGAATTGCTAATTTTCCCGGACGAAAATCATTGGGTACTGAAACCGCAAAACGGTATTCTTTGGCAACGCACATTCTTTGAATGGCTGGATAAATGGTTAAAGAAACATTAGTCTTGAATTAAATTCTTCACTTTTGCTCCATACGTTATATATAATCTTTATATTTGACTATATTTTAAAAACATCGTGTTATATGGCATATCATCGTATATCTTTTATTCACAACGATACAGAATATTCGTTTATTAAAGCTATGGACGGAAAATTATCAGGATATGCTCTAATGTCAGCTTGCCGGGTTGAAGTTCAAATCTACATGAGTCAACATAAACTAAGAGGCAATTACATTTTAACCGGAATGGCAGAAATCTGACAACTTTACGATTTGCCGCCAGTCGAAAGAGAGGATATTGTTCAAACAGTTTTATTATAAGTCCCCTATCTTAGAAAAAGAGGTTGTTCCAAAAGTTGAAACAACCTCTTTTTGCCTAAAACGAATTCAGAGTGTTCTTCTTACGAACGTAAAAGGAGTAATCTCTTCAGCTCTTTGCCCAAAAAGTTCTTGATTTCCTCTATTGACATTTTGCGATTCAATTCCCGTTCCAACGAAGTCACCCCCTTATCTATAAACCCACAAGGATGAATATAACTAAAATAACGTAAATCCGTATTCACATTAAAAGCCAGTCCATGCATAGTAACATAATGGCTACTGCGAACTCCTATTGCACAAATTTTACGCGCACGCGAAGTCGTCCCTTCCAACCACACTCCGGTAGCACCATCCAGTCTCCCGGCCTCTATGCCATAAGCTACACAAACACGAATAACCGCTTCTTCAAGCAAATGAACATATTCCTTCAATCCCAAATTAAAATCTTCCAGATTCAGTATGGGATAACAAACAATCTGTCCGGGACCATGATAAGTGATATCACCTCCACGATCTATATGATATAATGTGGCTCCTATGGAATGCAACTGCTCATCACTTAACAACATGTTATTATCCTTGCCACTACGTCCTAAAGTATACACCGGAGGATGTTCACAGAAAATAAGATGATTCACATAGGCACCACCATTCTGCTTGGCATGAACCAATGCATCAAACAACTCCGTTTGCCGTTTCCACGCATCGGAATAGGAAATATCTTTCCAGTCTATAATATCAAGTTTCATAGAGACAAAGATACGAATCTTCTCTCACATAATTCACTCTACAAGATATTTCACACAGTCATAGTGATTAAAACAAGGAAGAACACTCCATCAGCGCCTGAGCCGCAAACTATTCAATACGACAGAAACACTGGAGAAAGCCATTGCCGCACTGGCTAACATAGGATTCAATAACATGCCATTAATGGGATATAGCAATCCGGCTGCAATAGGAATGCCTATTAAATTATAAATGAAAGCCCAGAAGAGATTCTGATGAATTAAACGTACCGTTTTACGGGAAAGGGCCAAGGCTTTAGGTAAAAGCAATAAATCTGAAGTCATCAACGTAAGCATTGCCACATCCATAGCAATATCAGTTCCCTTCCCCATTGCTATGCTTACATCTGCACAAGCCAAAGCCTGGGAATCGTTGATTCCATCTCCAACCATAGCAACTGTACGACGCTGAAGTTGAAGCCTTCGTATAAAATCTTCTTTATCAGACGGGAGTGCATCAGCCACATAGTGCTTAATGCCCAAGCGTGTGGCCACAGCAGATGCTGTACGTTCGCCATCGCCTGTCAACATACAGATTTCAATGCCCTGACTCCGAAGTTCTTTTACAGCACCTATGGAAGTCGGCTTTATTTGATCTGTAATGGCAACAATGGCCAACAGCTCATCTTCTTTCCCGAAATAGACAATGCTACACCCCTCAGATTCATATTGTACCAACATTTTTCCGAATACATCAGTGAACACAGCTCCATAGTCTTTCAGTAATTTATGACTTCCCGCCCAATAGTTTGACCCCTGATATACCACCTGAACGCCTTTTCCGGTAATACTCTCAAAACTATCCAATGAAACCGGAGTAATATCTTCTTCTTTCAGAGCCGAAACAATAGCACCAGCCAAAGGATGCTCCGACTTGAGTTCGGCCGCTAAAAAGACACTCTTAAAATAATCTTCCTGTGGCTTAGCCCATAACCAACCTGTAACAGTAGGATGTCCCTCGGTCAAGGTTCCTGTTTTATCGAGTACGACTACATCCACCTTTCGCATCAATTCCAAAGCAACGGCATCTTTTATCAATATATGATTGGAAGCAGCCCTTCCTATACCTACCATCAAAGCAGTAGGAGTAGCCAGTCCCAATGCACACGGGCATGCAATAACCAACACGGAGACGGCAGACAATAGTGCATGGGAAAAAGCGCCTATTCCACCCAAAAGCATCCAGACTACAAAAGTCAGAATAGAAATGCCCAAAACAACAGGAACAAATATACCCGTCACTTTATCTGCGATACGCTGAACCGGTGCCTTACTCCCTTGCGCTTCCTGTACCATACGAATAATATTAGCCAATACCGTATCACTTCCAACCTTTGCTGCACGAAGAATAAAAGATCCTTTCTGATTAATTGTACCGGCCAAGACATGTGATCCGGTTCTCTTCGCCGTAGGAATAGGCTCTCCGTTAATCATACTCTCATCGACATAAGAATCTCCTTCAGCAAGAAATCCATCAACCGGTATCTGCTCACCAGGACGTACACTAACCAAATCATCCACCACCAATTGTTCCAAAGGAATTTCTTCTTCTTTCCCTTCACGCAAGACACGAGCCTTTTTAGGCTGTAACCCCATTAACTTACGAATAGCAGCAGACGTATTTCCCTTGGCACGTTCTTCCATTAGTTTGCCTGTTAGTACAAATGCTATAATAATGGCTGAAGCTTCGTAATAGACATGAGGTTCCAATCCCCTACTATACCAGAATTCCGGGAAAAACGTGTTAAACAAGCTAAAGAGAAAAGCAATCGAAGTACTTAAAGCAACCAATGTATCCATATTACTCCGTTTAACACGCAGCTGTTTCCAGGCACCTGTAAAGAAAGGGGTACCGAATAAAGTTAAAACCAGAAGAGCCAATAGAGCTTGCAACTCACTGGAAAAAGGAAAGTTTGGCAACACCATGGACAACAATAAGAGTGGAATTGCAAAAATCCATGCACCGAATACTCTTTGTTTAAGCCGGTGATAACGTTTCCGATGTTCTTCCTCACTACGCTCTTCCGCATGCTCTTCCTCAATAATAAGGTCATAACCGGCAGACAACACAGCAGCACGTATTTCACCCGGCGTTTGTTGATCATCATTATAAGAAACAGTCAGCATATTGTTTGCAAAATTAACTGATGCTTCTATTACTCCGGGAAGATTCTTTACTGTCCTCTCTACATTATTTGCACATCCTGCACAATGCATATTTAAAACAGGAAAACTCTTTTTTATCTTGTTACTCATAATTCTATATGGAATAAGAAAGCCGAATAATATAACAAAAACACAATTTTCTAACAAAAGTAAGCTATAAATTGTTTGTCTACTATAATAAGGCTTTATCTTTTTTGATATTTATTGCCCGGATTACTAAATTATCATTTATATTTGTCGTAAACGAACAATAGTCTAAAAACACTATTTCAAAGAAAAACAGATATGAAAAATAAATATTACAGTATATTCATTTTCTTGCTTACGATAAGCGTCATAATGTCCTCATGCGGTAACAAAGCGAGCCAAAACGCCGGAGCTTTAAAGTTTGACAGCATTCAGGTAAATAAAACCGCCCACCTCTTTGGTGATACAGCCAAACCGGCTTGTAATCTTATCATCAAAATGGAGTATGCAATAAAGTCTTCTGACAACAAACTAAAAGACAGTTTAAATAGTATTTTTCTTTCGGCGTGTTTTGGCGATAAATACAAGAGCATGACTCCAAAGGCAGCTGTTGCAGCATATACGGAAAAATACATCAAAGACTATCGCAGTGATCTGGAACCGATGTACAACAAAGATGAAGCGGATAAAGAAAGTGAAAGTAGTGTGGGGGCATGGTATTCCTATTATAAAGAAGTAAACAGCCACGTACAATTATATACAAAGCACTTATTGGTTTACCGTACCGACTATAACGAATATACCGGTGGTGCACACGGAATGTACACGTCCAACTTCTTGAATATGGACCTGCATACACTACACCCTGTCCATCTTGATGATTTATTCGTAAGTGATTATCAGGAAGCACTGACCGATCTTTTATGGAATCAACTTATGGCAGACAACAAAGTGACGACCCATGAGGCTTTGGAAGATCTGGGATATGCCAGTACCGGAGATTTAGGACCGACCGAGAATTTTTATCTGGCTGAAAATGGAATTACTTTCTACTTCAACGTATATGATATTACTCCTTATGCTATGGGACCGGTAGAAATCACTTTACCTTATGATATTATGGATCACTTATTGAAAAAGGATGTAATGGTATTAAATGAAGTAAGGGAATAAGTAACAACGGGAAGTCTCCTTTTCTAATTATAATTTGTAACTTGCATTTATTCAAATGGAAATCATTCTAAAGTATTTTCCAAATCTCACGGAAGAACAGAAACTGCAATTTTCTTCACTATACGATCTTTATACGGATTGGAATGCAAAAATAAACGTCATTTCAAGAAAAGACATCACCAATTTGTACGAACATCACGTACTCCATTCATTAGGCATAGCGAAAATCATTCGATTTACTCCGGGAACACGGATTATGGATTTAGGCACAGGCGGCGGATTTCCTGGTATACCTCTGGCCATCTTATTTCCGGAAGTACAATTCCACATGGTAGACAGCATCGGAAAGAAAGTAAAAGTCGCCACAGAAGTTGCGAACAGTATCGGCTTAAAAAATGTAACGTTTTGCCACGAGCGAGCGGAAGAGGAAAAACAGCTTTTCGATTTTGTAGTAAGTCGCGCCGTAATGCCACTTGCCGATCTATTAAAAATTATCCGCAAGAATATAGCTTCCAGACAACACAATGCATTACCTAATGGGCTGATTTGCCTCAAAGGTGGTGAATTAGCAAATGAAGCCATGCCTTTCAAGCACAAAACCACTATATTCGATTTAAACCAATACTTCGAAGAAGAGTATTTTGAGACCAAAAAAGTGGTTTACGTTTCTCCTTAACTTTAGCTCACTTTCTGCTAAGCGATAAAGAGAATAGCGACCTATATAATAAAATCAATGATCAATCATGAAGATAAAGAGATTTGAATTCAATATGCTTCCCGTAAACTGCTATGTGATATGGGATGAAACAAACGAGGCAGTGGTTATAGATGCCGGGTGCTTCTATGAAGAAGAGAAACAGGCATTGAAAAACTTTCTCCTTAATAAGGAATTAAAGGTAAAACATCTGCTTAATACCCATTTGCATTTAGATCATATTTTCGGGAATGGATTTATAACAAAGGAATTCGGATTGCAAGTGGAAGCCAATCAGGCAGATGAGTTTTGGATTGAAGATGCACCCAAGCAAAGCCGGATGTTCGGTTTCCAATGGAATGAAACACCGCCTCCTATTGGGAAGTATTTGCACGACGGCGATATAATTACCTTTGGAAACACCCGACTGGAAGCCATACATGTACCTGGGCACTCACCGGGAAGTTTGGTCTTTTACTGCGCAACAGAACATTGTATGTTCTCCGGTGATGTCTTATTTCAGGGTAGTATAGGACGGGCAGACTTGACCGGAGGTAATTTTGATGAGCTAATAGAACATATCTGTAGCCGGTTGTTTGTATTGCCTAATGAAACGGTAGTATATCCGGGTCATGGAGCTCCAACCACTATAGGGATTGAGAAAGCAGAAAACCCTTTCTTTAGAACAATATAAAATAAGTCTAAAACAATTAATAGTAATAATTTACGATTATGAAAAGTGATCTCTTAGCTTGCCGTCATATCGGCATCAGCAAGAAAGATGAAGAACAAATGCTCCAAAAAATCGGAGTAGGCAGCCTGGATGAACTGATTGATAGAACCATTCCTACCAACATCAGGTTGAAAGAACCTCTTAAATTACCCGAAGCCCTGACAGAATACGAATTCGGGAAACATATTGCACAGCTGGCAAGTAAAAACAAGCTTTATACGACTTATATCGGTCTGGGTTGGTATAACACCATCACTCCGGCTGTTATTCAACGTAACGTTTTTGAAAATCCGGTTTGGTATACCTCATACACTCCCTATCAGACTGAAATCTCCCAAGGACGACTTGAAGCCCTTATGAATTTCCAAACCGTTGTTTCCGACCTGACAGGGATGCCACTCGCTAATTCTTCCTTATTGGACGAAGCCACAGCTGCTGCCGAAGCGGTAAGCATGATGTACGGACTACGTCCGCGACAGATGCAAAAAGATGGAGCCAACGTTGTATTCGTGGACGAGAGCATCTTTCCTCAAACCTTAGCCGTAATGACCACCCGCGCCATTCCCCAAGGCATCGAAATCCGTACGGGCAAATATACCGAACTTAAGTTTACTCCGGATATTTTCGGTTGTGTACTGCAATATCCCAATGCGAGCGGTAACATAGAAGATTATCGTGCATTAGTAGAAAAAGCCCATGCTGCCAACTGCAAAGTGGCTGTTGCTGCCGATATTCTTAGTCTGGCTTTACTCACTCCTCCGGGAGAATGGGGTGCAGACATTGTATTTGGGAGTACCCAACGTCTGGGAGTACCCTTGTTCTACGGAGGTCCTTCCGCTGCTTACTTTGCAACAAGAGACGAATATAAACGTAATATGCCGGGAAGAATCATAGGTTGGTCGAAAGACAAATACGGAAAGCTGTGTTTCCGAATGGCTTTGCAGACCAGAGAACAGCATATTAAACGGGAAAAGGCAACATCCAATATCTGCACGGCACAAGCATTGCTTGCAACCATGGCTGGCTTCTATGCCGTATATCACGGTCCGGAAGGCATACGACGTATTGCAGAACGCATTCACGGCATTGCCGTTTATCTGGAGAAACAGATCAATAAATTAGGATACTGCCAGCTGAATACTCAATATTTTGACACACTTCGCTTTGCCTTACCGAGCAATGTATCCGCACAGCAAATACGCACCATTGCATTGAGTAAAGAAGTCAATCTACGTTACTTTGATAATGGAGATGTAGGAATGAGCATTGATGAAACCACTGACATAGCAGACGTTAATGTATTAATTTCCATCTTTGCCATTGCAGCGGAAAGAGACTGGACAAAAGTGAACGACATTCCTATGGAATGTACAATCAATGATGCATTAAAACGCCAAAGTGCTTATCTCACTCATGAAGTATTCAGCAAATACCATACGGAGACGGAGATGATGCGTTACATTAAACGGCTCGACCGCAAAGATATTTCATTGGCGCAATCCATGATTTCCTTAGGATCATGTACCATGAAACTAAATGCCGCAGCAGAATTATTACCCCTTAGTCGACCAGAATTTACCAATATGCATCCATTGGTTCCCGAAGACCAAGCTGAAGGCTATCGTGAATTAATTAACAACCTCGGGGAACTATTGAAAACCATTACGGGATTCAGTGGCATCAGCCTGCAACCCAATGCCGGTGCGGCAGGTGAATATACGGGACTTCGCGTCATCCGTGCTTATCTGGAAAGTATTGGTCAAGGACACCGTAGCAAGGTTATCATCCCGGCATCAGCACATGGCACTAATCCTGCTTCTGCCGTACAAGCCGGTTATACCACCGTGACTTGCGCCTGTGACGAACACGGAAATGTAGACATGAACGATCTTCGTATAAAGATAGAAGAGAACAAAGATGATCTTGCCGCACTTATGATCACCTACCCTTCTACTCACGGCATATTTGAAACCGAGATTGTAGAAATCTGCCGCATGATTCATGCAGCCGGCGGACAGGTTTACATGGACGGTGCCAACATGAACGCACAGGTGGGGCTGACCAATCCCGGCTTTATCGGAGCGGACGTATGCCATCTTAATTTACATAAAACATTCGCTATACCACATGGTGGAGGCGGTCCCGGTATAGGCCCTATTTGCGTAGCCGAGCATCTCAAACCATACCTGCCGGGGCATCCGCTATTCGGAAACGCTACCAACACGGTATCCTCCGCTCCATTTGGCAGTGCAGGCATGTTGCCGGTGACCTACGGATACATTCGTATGATGGGACTGGAAGGATTGACCCGTGCCACTAAGATAGCTATTCTCAATGCCAACTATTTGGCTGCTTGTCTCAATGATACTTATGGCATAGTATATCGCGGAGCCAACGGCTTCGTAGGACATGAAATGATATTGGAATGCCGTCCCATACACGAAGCTACAGGTATTACCGAAAACGACATTGCTAAACGCCTGATGGATTACGGCTATCACGCTCCTACTCTGTCTTTCCCTGTTCATGGTACATTAATGATAGAACCCACCGAAAGTGAAAGTCTGGCAGAACTGGACAATTTTGTAGACAGTATGCTTGCCATCTGGGAAGAGATTAAAGAAGTCAAAGAAGGTGAAGCGGACAAAACCGATAATGTATTGATGAATGCTCCACACCCCGAATATGAAGTCGTTGCCAACAACTGGGAACACAGCTATACGCGTGAAAAAGCAGCTTACCCCATTCAGAGCGTACGTGACAACAAGTTTTGGATCAATGTGGCCCGTGTAGATAATACGCTGGGAGACCGTAAACTTCTTACCACCCGCTATGAAACGTTTGATTGACAAACACGTGCAATAGAGGTAGGATGAACTAAATTGTAATAAGCATAATTTATTCCCAATAAGCGGCGAACAGAATTGTTTATATATAGAAAAGAACGAAGCAGACAGTTACTTTTAGCTAAAATGCCCCGTTCTTTTTTGTTTTTTACGGTGCTAATTCTTCAGCCCACAACTGTGGGCCCGCGGGTTTACAGCTGTGGGCTCTTCGGCCCACAATTGTCCCCCGGAGAGCCCACGTTGTAAACCGAAGTTTTGCCTTATGTATTTTGATATTTAACTAAAGGAATCAGCATAAATTATAAGGTAATGGAATGAATATATCTCACGATACGAGTCTCTTAAAAATCAATGTAAGAAGAAAGCAGAAAGAGTAAAAAAGGAGAAATACGCTCTAAATCATAAATCTATTTTTAAGTTTGAGCTATAAACCTCATATAGATAAGGATAATATCAACTTTGTATGACTGCTCATACCATATGAAATATTTTTGTAGTATATTTGAAATATGTATTTAATCAAATATGAGCCTTAAAATAATATCTTTGATAACTTTAAATAGAAATTAGTATTACTTTAATTCATAATCAAGTATTAAAATGTCACTAAAAATCAAAAAGAACCGTGCTCTTCTACTATACTTGTTAGTAGTAGCATTATTTGGCTGTAGCAGCAAAGGAACATTACACGATACCGATGAACAAACACCGGTATACTTTTCCTCAACCGTATCAGACAATAGTTTCACACGTGTAAGTGGAACAAACTGGAGTGATGGTGATCAGATAGGAGTCTTTGCAATACAACACGCAAAAGCCCTGTTGAACACTAATATTTATGGAGATTGTGACAACGCTCCATTTAGCACTAATTCAAATGGGGTATTCTATTCAACAGGGGCTAATATATATTATCCTCAAGACGATTCCGCACTTGACTTTATTGCATACTACCCTTATAAAAGTAGTATAACAAACTATACCTACCCCATTGATCTAAGCAAACAAGAAGATGTGCTATATAGTAATAACCTAAGCGGACTGACTCAATCGAACAGCAATGCAACATTGGCATTTAAGCACATTTTGTCTAAAATTATATTTTCTGTCAAAGCAGATAATACGGATGCTTCATTAAACGGATTATCTGCCACCATAGAAGGAGGAAAAACCAAAGCAACGCTATCTCTAGCCAACGGTGAATTAACAATTGATGAAACCTCCAACGGAACAACAGCGGCAGTAGTAACCGGAAGCGGTAATAATGAAAAAGAAGTTGAAATCATCGCGTTACCATCAAATAAGGCGAACGAACTTACCGCCAAGTTTATTATAAACGGACAAACCTACACCTATGTCGTTCCCGATCCGCTCGTTGCAGCAAAAGTTTATAAATATGATATAACCCTTCAGGGAGTTCCCCCTACAGTCAAAAAGACAAGTTCCTACATGGAAATACCGGTATATACATCGGCAGAAACGGCTCCTCATTCGGTAAGTGTATTACATATGGTAGGAAGTACGAGTTGGCTCAACTCCAATTATACATATACCAATAACAACATCCGCAATTACAGCATTCTTTATGATACTGAAGATCGCGTTCCTTATTGGGTTGCCTATCCGCTGTATCCCATATATTTGGCTACAGGAAATAGAACAGATGCGTGGGACTATGATCCAGACATCGATAAGACTTTACAACCAAATCTCAGTTCCACATGGCGGCAAAGCGGTACAAACTACAATAGAGGACACCTATTGGCTAGTGCCAGTAGAAATGCAACAACCAGTCTGAATAAAACAACATTCTATTATACGAACATGTGCCCGCAAGAAGGATCAATGAACTCAGGAACATGGGCAGATCTGGAAAACAAAGAACGAGCCTGGTGTCAAGATGCTGCGTACGACACCCTGTATGCAGTTACCGGTTGTATTCTACCGGAAGCACCAGAAACCATTTCGACTGTAAACGATGTAGATGGAAAGCCATCAGTGGTCCCCAAATATCTCTATAAAGCACTTTTACGTAAAAACAAAGCATCAGGGAACTATACATCCATAGCATTCCGCATGGAAAATGCCAACACAGGAATCCCCTATTACAATGCGAAGTATGTTATATCAGTATCCGAACTGGAAAAAGAAACAGGATTCACATTCTTCCCCAATCTCCCGGACGATATTGCATCTACCGTAAAAAGTAACACAGACTTAACAAATTGGAATTAAGCTTTGTATGCTTCTACAAAAGAGTAACGATAATAACAAATAGATAAACAAATAAGTCAGTAAAACTGACCTTATACTTAAAAATATACATTATGAAGAATTTAAATTATTTTATAGCACTAACTTTAAGCACATTACTTCTTTCGTCTTGTGGGTCTGATAAAGATTCCCCTATTCCAGACAATAACCCAGTTATATTTCAAGCTTCCATTGGTAATATTACTCGCGCAAGTGGTACTTCGTGGGATAGTGGAGATGCTATTGGTATATATGCATTAAATGCAGGAGAGACTTTTCCAAGCGGTGTATATAACAGCAAAAATAACATCAAATATACCACAACTGGTGATGGCACTTTTACAGCGCAAAGTAATGCCATTTCTTTTCCAGACGAAGGACAATTAAGTTTTGTAGCTTATTATCCCTATACCGATCCAATCAATAATTATTCATATAGCATCAATGTTTCCAATCAAAGTGATCCTACTGCTATTGACTTACTATATTCTAATAATGCGACAAGCCTTGGCAAAACAACTTCTGCAGTTAGCTTACAATTTAAGCACATGCTTTCGATGATGAGTTTAAACATATCCATCGGGAACGGTATCAGTTCTTTAGATGGAATGACAGCATCGATTAAAGACCTAAAAACATCAGGAACACTTAACTTAGCTGACGGAACCATCTCAGCAGGCACTACAACAGAATCCATAACTCCCGTTTTATCAGGAACAACAAATGCAAAAACGCTTACCGCTATTGTATTGCCTAAACAAGATTTTAAAAATGCAACAGTGAGCATAACCTTGAATGGAAAGACTTACGAATGGAAACCTGAATCACAGGAGTTAGATCCTAGTAAGAAGTACACATATAGTCTTCAGTTGAATTCAAGCGGTTTAACAGCTATCCAACCGTCAGCTACCATTGTAGATTGGGAAGCTGGAAATACAGGTTCAGGAACAACAGTGCTGACTCCGATTGAACAACCTAAATTTACAACAGATAAAACAACCGTTGCTTTACCGGCAAGCGGCTCCCTCACCGATAATATTGCACTGACAACACAAACAGACCAAGCATGGACTACAAGTAGCGATCAAAGTTGGCTTAGCGTAACAGCAAACGGAACAGGCAGTGGAAATATAACACTAACAGCAGAAGAAAATACCGCAACGACCTCACGTACTGCAACCGTAACGATCACCCCGACCGGGTCAACCACTCTTTCTCCTATTACTATTACGGTAACACAGGAAGCTGCATCTTCAACCCCGCCGGCAACACCCGGTTTGTTATTTCCAGGATCTGATTTTGAAAATTGGACCACTTTCACAGGCGCTTTAAATAGTTATGGACTAAAAGACGCGGAACAAAGTACAGACGGAGGTCGTAACAGCTCGTCGGCATTACATATCAATGTAACACCGAGTAGTAATGATTATGTATTCACAGCACTTGTACCAAGTAACTTCTCTGCAGCAGGGAAGACTAAAATCATATTTTATATTAAAGGTACAGCTGACGGGAAATCTTTGTCCATGAATGTATACCAAAATGATAACAATAGTAGTGGATATGTAATGTTCAATCTTAGCGATTGCAGTGGCGATGCCACCATACAGTCAAGTGGTACAAACAGTTATACAGGCTCAATTAATACAAATGGCAATTGGGTGAAAATAACTCTCAATATAGCTGATATAGCCAGCAATATATCTACAACCGCTGGAAATAATTTATTTGCATTAAAGGTTGGTAAAACAGCTGCATACGATCTGTACGTAGATGATCTTACCATTGAATAATGAAGTCATCTCATTGAGCAGATGAACAATGTTCAAGAGACTTGGAGTTTATAAAAAAAATCACTCTTACTATGGTATACTGTAGTAAGAGTGATTTTTTATTTCTATGACTCTTAAGATTACCTCTTCTATTTCATATTAAAGACCATCACTTATTTAATGATAGTTACGGTGCCTTCTTTCAATACCTTTTCTTTAACCGGAGGCATAGCTGCGTAGCCCAAAGCTGCACAACCGTACACTTTATGATTTTCGGGTATACCAAAAGAAGTGAGTAACGAACGTACTTCCGGATCATCGCAAGTTTGTCCCAATTGATTAATCCAACAAGAACCAATGCCAAGTGACTTGGCTGCTAAGAACATGTTCTCCAAAGCACAAGCGCAATCCATTCCCGCCCACCATTGCGAAGAGTCATTGGATACAATGACCAAAGTCGGCGCATGGTAATAGCAGCAATAGGTCTTACTTTGACCACGTTCCTGCATACGAGGATCATCACTCTTAGCAAAGGCTCCTTTAATTTTCTCATTCAGCTCTTCCAACAACTCTTTATTTTGAATAGCAGTGAAATGCCATGTCTGCATATTCATTCCACTGGGAGCATAAGTTGCTACATCCAGTATTTCCCTTAAATCAGTCTCATCCACCTGCTGTCCGGTATATGCACGTACACTACGACGCGACTTAATTGTTTTTAGAATTTCATTTATTGTAAAATCTACCTTTTATATCCTCTGCTTTATTCCGTTTAGCTATCCATATATCTGGGAGTACGGCAACTTCCTACTTCCGAATCAATCCCACCTTAACATTCAACTTAAAATAATATATCCCGTTCTCCTTTTCCAGAAAACCATATTTATCCTTATCCACCGATCCCTTCTCAAACCGGGTGTTTTGGTAAAGGAAATTAGCAAGCACTTCTCTCCGGGATTTATGGTAACAAAGCACCTTGCCATCCTTATCCGTCAAGAACAAACCCTCAACCGCTGAATCCGTACCATTATAAATTTTAGCCGGGCGCATACCCAATGCAAGTGCCAACAAGAATTGCTTCATCTTGAACTCATAAAAACCGTGTTTTTGAATCAATTCATCTTTGATCTTCAATGGATTCATTTCTTTCATTCTATCAGTCAACTCACTTACTTTTGTAATACCATCAAGATGCATTAACCGAATCATTTCTGCCAACATACGCGGAAAATGTAAATCTATCATTAGCAGATTGGAACGGAACACTTTATCGGCAACATCGGCATATTTCAAAACTCCTCCTAACCGTTCAATCATCATCATGCGCTCAGCCACTTCATTAGGAGATTCGGGCAAAGCATTGATTTTGCTAACTGTGGGCGAGGCAAACTTAATCCCGCTTTGCTCCAATTTCAGGTTAGCCGTACGTCCTCCATCCAGTAAAGGGTTCATCGGACTTAGGCGGCAGCGAACATTAAAACCGCTCATTGGTGCATCAGTGTGCCAGAAAGCAACAGAGAAATCGGTACGATCTTCCGTCTTAGCCTCCAGATCGTAAATATTCAACGCATCCAGAAAACCTTCAATCGATTGAGGAACTTCAACCATATCCATTCCAGACGATGATTTCAACAGATCGAGTAAACAATCGGCTGCTGCGGAAAAATCTTCACGGGCAATACTCATTTCCCCTTTATCCCCCTTAATGCGAACTTGTTCCTTTTCCACATAGTAACAACGGGTACCATCATGCTCTTCTCTTTTAATAACGGAAATATTCCAAGGATGATCTTCCGGCCTGCCCTGTGCATCACCCGGACTGACTTGCCCTTCCGCCAACAATCGGAAGAACGTGTAAAGTTCCCCCAATTCCCTTTTGGTTGCTTCAAATGCCATATCTGTTTTATAATTTATTGGACAAAGATAAAAAAACTACTCCATACATGAACGCAGGAATCAAAAAGAAAAGAAAAAGCCCCATCCAATAAACCTTTTCTAAACTGGCGTGTTATTATCACAATCTTGAACACTTAATAAAATTTGGTTATGGAAAAGAATGATGAAAAAGTGATCGTAAAGGTGTTCCCTGACGGACCTTACGAAGTAAAAGGCAACTTTAGTTTTATTGGAAAAGACGGTAAGGAAATTTCCAACAATGGTACAGTTCATTTGTGTCGTTGCGGAGCTTCCAAAAACAAGCCTTATTGTGACGGTTCACACCACAAAGTAAACTTTAAAGATGGCGTAGAGTAATCTCATTCCCAGTAACACAGAAAACACTGTATCTTATACAAAAGAAAACTTGCTTCTTCTCACATAGAGACAGAGACAAGTATTCTAAACTAGTAAGATACAGTGTTTTTTATATAGATACGACCACCACGAAATCATTCCCATCGCAACGTCTCCACCTTTTCCAGTCGAGCTTTCAATTTAGGCATCATTGACTGCCTGATGCGTAACGTCATACGGCAATCCATATCGTAGCTTTGTTCCAATATATCCGGCTCCTCCTCCTTTACAATTCTCATTACATCATTCATAAAAGGATATTCAAACAAAAAGGTTATGCTCTCGTCTACGGTGCGTTCCACAACCTCAGCAACAGCAATAGCCTCAGCGGCAGCACTCCTGTAAGCTACAATCAGGCCACTTGTCCCCAACTTAATTCCACCAAAATAGCGAACAACGACAATCAAAATATCCGTTAGTTCATTGGAATTGATCTGTCCCAGAATAGGCTTACCTGCCGTACCGGATGGTTCTCCGTTATCATTGGCACGGAAGTCTATACGTTCAGCTCCTAACATATAAGCATAACACACATGCCGTGCATCATAATACTTTTTTTGATAGGTCTCCAGATAAGCTTTAACCTCATCAACCGTACGTACCGGCAATGCAATAGCAATAAATTTGCTACGCTTCTCCGTATAAACAGCTTCAGCAGGAGCAACAATTGTCCTATACGTATCTTCACTCATAAATGCAAAGATAGCATATGTGCAGCAATTCAAAGGTAAGGCAAAAACATTTTTTCAACATAACCCATCAAGTAACAACAAACAAAACAGTACATTTGCAATAACCTAATTCATGTTTTACACAATAACATAGAAAAGTGCAGAAATAGATAACTGGAGCATATAAAATACTCTTTCTTAATTTTAAGAAGAAAGATTTAGCATAAAGCCGGCTATAACGTAACATTAGAAATGAAGAAAGTAGTTCTCATCATAGACTCTTTTAAAGGATGCCTTACTTCAAGAGAAGCCGAAGAAGCTGCCAAGCAAGGTATACAACAGATATTTCCGGAATGCGAAATCTGTTGCTTACCCATATCAGACGGAGGAGAAGGTCTCCTGGACGTTCTATTGAGCATTAATAAGGGAAGACTGATTAACATTACAGCCCACGGCCCTTTAATGGAATTACGTGAAGCTCAATACGGACTATCCCGTGAGAATAAAACTGCATTCATTGAGATGGCTAAGATCAGCGGTTTGCCACTAGTATCGCCAGAGGAACGAAACCCCATGCTGACTACGACTTTCGGGACGGGAGAACTTATACAGGATGCATTAAACCAGGGATGCCGTAACTTTATCATCGGCATTGGCGGCAGCGCTACCAATGATGCAGGACTGGGAATGCTACAAGCTTTGGGTCTTCGCCTTTTAAACAGCCAAGGTAACGTGCTCGACATTGCTAGTGGGGAAACATTATCGGAAATCGCCAATATAGATACTGATCCTATGCATCCGGCACTCAAAGAGAGCTCTTTTACGGTGGCATGTGATGTACAAAACCCTTTCTTTGGTCCACAGGGGGCAGCAATGGTCTTTGCTCCACAAAAAGGAGCAACTCCACAGATGATTGAGCAATTGGATAAGGGTTTGCAGCATATAGCTCGGCTCATCGAGCAAAAAACAGGAAAAGACATTTCCAATACACCCGGTGCAGGAGCAGCCGGCGGAATGGGTGGTTGTATGCTCGCCTTCCTGCATGCAAAACTAAAACCAGGCATACAACTCTTATTAGAAACGATAGATTTCAATCATGTAATCACCAATGCCGACCTGATTATTACCGGAGAAGGTAAAGCAGACCGGCAAACCCTGATGGGAAAAGTACCGTATGGAGTACTGAAAGAAGCAAAGAAACAAGATATTCCCACCGCTTTAATAGCAGGAATAGTAGAAGACAAACAACTCTTAGCAAGTGCTGGTTTTAAAGAAGTCTTCTCTATCAACCCTTTCGGTATGTCATTCGAAGATGCCATGCAACCTGATATTGCACGCAACAACATTCAACAAACCGTGCGTCGTATCTGCCAAAAATATAGTTAACGCTTCTCTTCAAGAATCAAGTTTCAATCAACATACGGACTTTGTCCCGACTTGGACAATTCCGACTTCATAACAAACAATAATGCCTGTAGGCTTACTCAGCAAGATGGCCTATAAACATTACTTCCAGAGTTTCACTCGATTGTGCCATTTGTGGAGCATTTGCTTTTTCAGAGATTCAGATGCAACAATTAATGTAACCCCTGTCAATATAAAAAGAATACCTATGACAATCCGGAACGTTAATTGTTCCCCAAAGACAAGTACCCCGAAAAATAAAGCGGTCAGCGGTTCCAATGCACCAAGAATGGCAGCCGGTGTGGAACCAATATAATGAATAGAAAGCGTCATGGTTATCAATGATATGATAGTCGGAAATAAAGCCAATGAAAGTGCATTTACCCAAAGCAAAGGCGATGGTACAGGTTGCAAGTTCAATCCGAAATTCAATCGCACCACATAGATAGAAATACCAAATAACAATACGTAAAAAGTCAGTTTAGGGGCAGGAAAGGTACGTAAGAAAGAATGATTGACTCCTATGATATAAATGGCATATGTTAGCGACGACATAAAAACAAAGAGTACCCCCAGTAGACTTAACGGCTTTCCTTCTCCTCCTTTATACAACAATAATATTCCAATAAACGCCAAAGCAATGGAAGCTTGAGTCAGGAATGAAACCTTTTCATGAAAAAATAGTGCCATGATTATTGCTACCAAGATGGGATATACAAACAAGATAGTAGAAGCAATACCAGCATCCATATAATTATAACTTAGAAAAAGAAAGAAAGAAGAAAAGGAAAACATCAATCCCATTACGGTCAACGGAACGATTTCCGCTTTCTTCAGGCCAAAAGGTATGCCTCGTATTTTCATCAAAACGCCCAGCATGACTATGGCAAAGAAATACCGATAAAATAATACCGAATCCACAGTCATTCCGGTTTGATAAAGCGGAAGCGTAAACAAAGGGTTCAACCCGTAACTTATGGCTGCGATAGAGCCATAAGCAAATCCCCTGACTTTTCTATTTATCATAAAAAGATTATATAAGCCGGTAAGCTATTTTCCGGCAACGCGTTTCTTCTCTTTTAGTCAATGCAGGGTGTCTCTTAGTCCCAGCCTTTTCCAGAGTGGCAACCATCTTAAAGCCGCTCCATTTCAAGATCTCCTTCAATGCTCTCACTACACCTCTTGATTGATTAAAGAAGATATTAAAAGGATACGGAGTCGTACAAGTAGATACCACAACCGCCTTTTTCCCTTTATGTAGCGGTACCGGAATTTCCCTACTATTTTCTCCCATCATCCCATATACAATGCGATCGAACAACAACTTCAATTGCCCCGGCATGTTTCCCCAGTAGCAGGGTGCACCGATAACCAATGCATCAGCTTCCACTATTTGCTTGAGCGCACGTTGAGCGTCATCTTCCGGCAAACAACATTGCAGCTTATCACGACAACTCATACACCCCATACACGGGTGTATTTCCAAGTCATTCACACGCAACGTACTCACTTCAGCACCGCAAGCCTCGACCTCCTTCCCTATCAAGTCAAGCATCTTCGAGATATTTCCCTGTTTACGGGGACTGCCATTAATAATCAAAACTTTCATAGTGTAAATCTATTTTTTATAGCCAAATATGGCGAGCACGAAAAACGCTGCAAAGATAATTCTTTATATACAATCTGTTTCTCCCGCCCCCTGTAAATGTTCAATTCATCCGCTATAATGTTCATCACATCTTCTTTTCACTGGACACGAGCTTAAGAGGCTGCTACTTTTGCAGAAAAAACAAAAAGATGATGAAACAAAAAATTAAGCTCGTACTAGGTTTACTGATGCTAAGCATCAACCTTATGGCACAAAATCCTGAAAACAATCTCTTGGGACAATGGACGAACGAAAGCCACGACAGGGTATTGCAATTTGTAAAACAGGGAAATACCTACAACGCAATTATCCGTAAAGCAAAAGATCATAAAATGATTGGGAAAGAACAAATCAGCGGACTAAAGCAGATAGATGAAAATACGTTTAATGACGGTACTCTCTATCTGATCAATAAAGGGAAAACAGTCAAATGCTCCGTGAAAATGCTCAATAAGAATTTAATGGAATTGAAAGCATCTTCCGGCTTCTTCTCTAAATCACAACAATGGCAAAGAATGTAATAGCAGAATTGTAACAACACTACAAAGGATTATTTATTATGAAAAAATACTTATTCATTTTTTTACTGATCTACACTTCTCTGCCTTGCATGGCGCAACTCACCTTCAACACCCTGCAACAAGTACTTGAATACGCTGATCGAAATTCAGCTGACATTCAAAGTGCTGTATTGCAGGGGAAAAAGGAGCAAGCCAAAGCAAAGCAGACCGCTTCGTATCTATATCCTCAGATAAGCGGTACAGCCACATATAACGATAACATTTCGATCCAATCGACCCTTGTACCGGCACAACTTCTTGATCCGGCGGCTCCCGAAGGTACTTATCAGGAACTTAAATTCGGAAAGAAATATACCAATGGAGCTGGCATTCAGACCCAGTGGGACATCCTGGACTTTCAAAAAATGTTCGCCACTAAGACTGCACGCAACGAGGTCCGTTTAAGTCAAGCTTCCACCCAGCTAACAAAGTTCAATGCTTACAAGGATATAAGCTCCATTTACTACTCCATTCTCATGATGAAGGAAGCTATAAAGATATACGAAGAGAATCTGCAAACATCGACTTTAGCGCTAACCAAAGCTGAAGATAAATACAATCAGGGTATCATCAATGAAGAGACCCTAAATAAAGCCAGAATCCAAAAGTTACAAGCTGAAAAGAGATTAACCGATGCCCGGTTCTCCATACATCAACTGCAATGTAAACTGCAAAGTAAGCTTGTCACCAATGAAGACATCACGATCAATGACAACATCAACCGGCATTCACCACAAGATAGCACCGCCGAATGTATGACCACACATCCCGAAATACTTTATCAGGAATCGGAAGTCAACTTAATGCAATCCCAGTTAAAGCAAGCCAGAGCACTGAGCCTTCCCTCAATCAGCATGGTCTATCAATATAATTACGACTGGGTATCGGACCGTTTTATGGACTTTTCCAATGCCAGCAAGATGAACTCGCAACTGTTTGGCATCAAGCTCAGCATACCAATTTTCAATGGATTTTATACCAAACAGAAAATAAAAGAAGCTAAATGGAGTCTCAAAGAACAACAACTAATCCTTGAGAGTACAAGAATCAGCAAGCAAAAAGAAGACGATATTTTGCTCTCCCAATATCATCAGACAGCGCAGAATCTTACAAAATCGCAGGAAATGCTTGCTCTCCAAAAAGCATCGGACAAACATACCGAAGATAAGTACAACACAGGAATCATTAATCTGGAGGAAAGGCTTGAAAAATATCAAGACCTGCTCGATCAACAAAACAGTTACCTTGATAGTCTAAGTGACTATTTAAGTACGGAATTCCAATTATACATCAGACATCTAAATTTTTAAAGTTATGAAGACAAAATCTTATCAAATTCCAATAGCCATTCTACTAATTACCATTGCATTTACCTCTTGTAAACAAGAGGTGAAGACATCTCCTATCAAAAAGAATGTGGATGAAGCCATATTCGCTAACGGAAGTGTCAGTCAGGAAGATGAGTATATGCTTACAGCAAATACAGATGGATACATTCAAAAATTGGAAATCGATGAAGGCGACAAAGTACAAAGTGGAGAAGAGTTGGTCACTCTTAATAGTGATGCTTCCAATGCCCAATTAAAGGAGGCATATGATACTTATCAAGACGCACGTCAAAAGATATCATCCAATTCCCCCCAACTGCTTCAAATCCAGTTTCAAATTGATCAGGCGCAGGAAGAGTTGGCACAGAATGAGAAGAATTACAGACGTTACGTAGTGCTCCGCCGTAGCAATGCCGTTTCTCCATTAGAACTGGAAAATGCGGAACTTCAATACAAAAATTCAAAGAATACGGTGAGCTCTTTGAAAAAGAACTATGACGAAATGAAAGAGAGCCTGAAACTCAATGAACAACAGAGTCTTTCTAAAATGCAATACCAACAAGCCAACAAGAACTATTACTCTCTGAAAGCCGATAAGAGCGGAGTCGTTCTCAACGTATATAAAACACGCGGAGAACTAGTGAAAAAGGGAGAGAATATAGCAAAGATAGGAAGCGGAAACTTCATCTTAAAAATGTATGTGGCAGAAGAAGACATTTCAAAAGTCTCACTGGGACAGCATGCTAAAATAAGACTAAACTCCTACCCGGACGATATATTTGATGCCGTTATTACTAAAATATGGCCGGCATTCGATCAGACTGAACAGTCATTTGTAGTCGAAGCACAATTTACACAACGTCCGGACCAACTCTTTTACGGCACTCAGTTTCAAGCTGACATAATCACCGGCCATCCCGAAAACAGCTTAGCCATCCCCACTTCATTCCTTATAAAAGGTCAATATGTGCAACTGGAAAACGGGACACAGAAAAAGATCGTTATCGGAAATAAGAATACGGAATGGACGGAAGTTCTTTCAGGCATAACAGAAAAAGATGTGATCGTAGCAACCAAACAATAAGAGGACAATGAATACAAATAACAAAATATCATGGATACATTTAACTTCAAAAATGCAACAAATGGTTGTCGCCGTATTAAGCGTAACCTTCGGCATTTCAATGTATGTCTTCATGAACAGCTTTGTAGGAGGAATTAACGACACTTTCACTGAACTGTCGTTTACTTCTCTGGCACACATTAAGATATACAACGATTTACCTGACAGTGCCGTTTCGCTATTGCCCAAAGCAGATCACAATACCGTTCAGTTTGTGCACAATGCACGCCCCATCCAGTACACCGAAGGAATGAAGAATGCAACGGAAATAGCCAATATAGCGGCATCTTATCCGGGAGTAATAGCCGTGACTTGCCAACTCAATCAGAATGTATTTTTCAGAAACGGTGTCACTAAAGTCAGCGGAAACTTGTCCGGTGTGGACGTGTCCAATGAAGAAAAGGTTTTTCACACCTCCAAATATATGATCGAAGGTCAGTTAAAAGACTTGGACAGAAGATCAGACGGCATCATTCTGGGCAGCGGTCTGGCCAAAGACATCTATGTGAATATGGGGGATAATGTTTCACTACTCACTTCGGACGGAACTTCCAAAACATTCAAGATTGTAGGTATCATGGAAACCGGACTGGCCGCAACAGATAAAACAAAAGCTCTGGTATCCATACGTGCGGCACGTCAGCTGTTTTCAAAAAACTCCAGCTATGCATCGGACATACAAATCAATACAACGAATTATAACACGGCTGACAAATTAGCCGGAATCATGCAAAAGAATATTTCCTACAAAGTGGAACCATGGAAAGAAGGTAACAGCCAACTGGAATCGTCCACTATGCTTCGCGATATTCTGGCATACTTTGTTTCCTTCGCCATTCTTATTGTAGCCGGATTCGGCATTTACAACATCATGAATATGACGGTAAACGAAAAGATACGGGAAATAGCCATCCTAAAGGCCATGGGATTCGGAGGAAAAGACATTGTCCACATCTTTTTAATGCAGTCGTTGATTATAGGTATTATCGGCGGAATAATAGGTCTGATAGCTGGCTATCTGCTTTCCACACTAATAGGAGAACTGCCCTATCGAATAGCTTACCTTACCTCACTCCCCATTGCTTTCAAGCCTGTGGACTATATCATGGCATTTCTGTTCGGATTACTCGTAACAACCATAGCAGGATATTTACCCGCCCGAAAAGCATCAAGGGTAGACCCCGTATCAATTTTAAGAGGATAACAATAAAGAAGAGAGCATATGAACAAGATATTATCAGTTAACAACATCGTGAAAATATTTCATGAACCTGTGGATTTTCAGGTACTAAAAGGAATCAGCTTCAACGTAGAGAAAGGTGAGTTCGTATCTATTGTAGGCAAATCCGGGTCCGGCAAATCGACCCTGCTTTACCTGCTCTCCACCATGGATACTGATTATCAAGGTAGCATAGAGGTAAACAATGTGGATGTAACTCACATGAATCAGAATGAATTAGCCTCATTCCGCAACGAACACATCGGCTTTGTGTTCCAATTCCATTTCCTGTTACCCGAGTTTTCAGTGGTGGATAATGTGATGCTGCCTGCATTAAAGTTGGGAAAACATCCCAAAGAAGTGATCCACGACAAAGCCATCGAACTACTGAAACTACTTGATGTAAGCGGACAGGAAAACAAGAAAGCCGCCTTACTATCCGGCGGACAGCAACAACGCGTAGCTATTGCCCGGGCGCTGATCAACTCCCCTACAATTATTATGGGAGATGAGCCTACCGGTAATTTAGATTCCCAAAACACACACAATGTATTCAATATATTCCGCCAATTATCCAAAGAACAGGGACAAACCATCATAACCGTCACTCACGACGAAGATTTCGCCAAGAATTCGGATCGTGTAATAGAACTGGTCGATGGACAAATAATCAAAAACGGATAGTCCCTGAGAAAATGTCAAGCCTATTTTTCAGCGAAAATAAAAAGAAAATGTATCTTTGACTATTTTGATATTCAGAAGACTAATCCATTAAGCATGAAAAAGAGCATATGAAAGACAATGCACAAACCATAAAAATAAAAAGAAGGCTGGCTCCTCTGATTCTGGCTATCATTCTACCCGTATTGAACCTCTTTTCGAACAAAGAGTCACCTGAATTTAGCTGGGAAATGATACACAGATGGTTATTAGCCTCCACCATACTTTATTTCTTATGGTATCTGCTGAATTATACCATGCGCTACGCTAGGAAAAAGAAGCATCAGCATTTAATCACTCTTGCAACCGTATTCGGTGGTTGTGCCATTGCTTATTTCCTGGCCGCCATACTCGTTTTCGATCATGGAGAGTACATCCGCTGGAACTTAATCATTAGACTTAACCTGGCTTGTATTTTCTTCATCATCGTACAGCGCGTACAAATAATTATGGATGATATGACGCGACTTGAGCTCGAAAAGCAACAAATGCAATCCGAAAACTATAAGGTGCAACTTCAGGAACTCCGGACAAGAGTCGATCCACACTTCCTGTTTAATTCACTCAATACCCTGCGTGTAATGGTACGCAGCCATGACCCCGATTCCGAGCAATTCATCATGAGCTTATCCGACTTCTACAGGCAGACGCTTAAATATACAGAATCATCCATAGTAAAACTCGATGAAGAACTGAATGTGATGAAATCATATCTGTACCTTGTTAAGACCCGCAATAACGGTGGAATTATAGTCGACATCTCCATTGCCGACGAAGAAGCTTCAAAATACTATCTGCCCACTCTCAGCATGCAGATTCTAATGGAAAACTGCTTCAAACACAATAGTCTGTCGACCAATAATCCGCTACATATTACTATCGGAGTGGATGAAATGGAATACATATACGTACGCAACGACAGACACCCCAAGCTCACCAAGGCACAACCCTCGGGATACGGACTTGAAAATATACGCAAGCGTTATGAATTATTAGGAATAACCGATAGCATTCTTGTCACATCCAACGATGATGAATTTGAAGTCAAACTAAAATTAATTCAGGAAAATGAACGTATTAATTGTTGAAGACGAAAAGTATACAGCACAGTTACTCAAAGAACTGATAGAAAATGATCCGGACTTTCTGGTTACAAACATATTGGGTTCCATCGTGGAGAGCGTACAGTATCTCAATAAACATCAAAATAAAATCGACCTCATATTCCTGGACATTCAACTGGAAGACGGATACAGCTTTGAGATATTCAAACATATAGATATCACCACCCCCGTCATATTCTGTACCGCTTATGATGAGTTCACGCTGCAAGCCATAAAGAACAATGGCATAGAATACATACTAAAACCTTTCCAAGAGGCAGATGTAACAAATGCTTTGAATAAATTCAAAAAATTAGTGGGAAGCATACAGAGCAAAAGCATGAACCTAGTTATGAACCCTTTCCAGAAAACAGATACCTATCAGGAGAGTTTTCTTACTCAGATTCGTGAAAAGACAATTATTATTCATACCAAGGATATTGCAGCTTTCATTCTCGATCACGAAACCGTCTATATCTACACCTTCGAAGGGAAAAAGTATCCGATATTCAAAAACATGGATTATATAGAAAAAGCATGTGATCCTAAACTCTTTTTCCGCATTAACAGACAAATGTTAATCAATCATCACGCCGTACTCTCCATTCAGGATTATTTCAATCGGAAAGTGTCCATACAACTCAAGATCGAATTACTCGAGAAGCCAATAGTCAGTCGCTTAAAAGTTACAGCTTTCAAAGAATGGCTCGAAAGAGGAAAACATAAATCCTCATAAATGAGGATTGCCTCTCAAGCAGAAAGAATGTACCTTTGCAGCCAAAATAAAAAAGAGACAATGAAAGCTTATATCTTATTGACGACACTACTACTTTCCATTCCATCCTTTGCATCGGCCGGAGAGCCGGATTCCGACTCCATCCCGCAGAAATCCGTTTCACTGGATGAAATCGTAATCACTTCTTACAAAGAGCACAAGAACTTACAAGAGGTTCCGGCTTCCGTTTCTCTGGTTTCGGCCAAAGACCTGAAACAAAACAATATCGTGGACTTTAAGGAGATAAGCGCTTCCATTCCCAATCTTTATTTTCCGGACTACGGTTCCAAACTGACTTCTCCGCTTTTTATCCGTGGCATCGGTTCCAAACTGACTCCTTCGGTAGGCTTGTATGTGGACGGCGTACCTTTCTTCGATAAGTCGGTGTTTGACTTTGATATGAATGAAGTCAGCCGTCTCGAAGTATTAAGGGGACCGCAAAGCACGCTCTACGGGCGGAACACGATGGGAGGGATTATTAACGTATACACCAAGAATCCTCTCGACTATCAGGGATTCAATTTCCGGCAGATGACCGCCAACTACGGACAGACGGAATTTGCAGGAAGCTACTACGGCAAAATATCCGATAAGGTCGGTTATTCCGTATCTTCCAAATACAAGCATAATGACGGATTCTTCACGAATAAGTATAATGGGGAAAAAGTGGATGACCTCAACCATATTTCGAGCAAAGCCAAACTGCAATGGCGGAACGATAGCGGGTTGAATGGACTCTTCTTTGCCAACTACGAATATACCGACCAGGGGGGCTATCCCTTCGGAGTATTTAATCCTGAAGACAACAAGGTGAGCGATGTGGACTACAACGAATACAGCTACTATCGTCAGGGGGTACTCACCAGCGGACTAACCCTGAGCTATCCTTTCAGATACTTTACACTGAAGTCCGTTACCGGTTACCAGCACCTCAAAGACCGTCAGGCCATTGATCAAGATTTTACCGAAGCAGCTAAAGCGTATGCCGTACAAACACAGCGTCAAAATCAATTTTCACAGGAACTCGAAATGCGCTCGAACAGTCATCAGAGGTGGACTTGGCTCAATGGCATCTTCGGCTTTTACAATACCAATAAACGCGCGGTCTATTATCTTAGCCGGAAAAACTATAAAGAACCTTCTTACGGACTGGCTGTTTACCATCAATCCACCATCAACAACCTGCTATTTAAAAGACTCTCCCTTACATTGGGAGTCCGTCTGGATTTAGAAAAGGATAAGCAAGATTACAAAGTATATACACTGACCGAAAACCCGACACTCACTTCACAGATGAACGACAGCAAAAGCTTCGCTCAATTCACTCCGAAGTTCTCCCTGCAATATCAATTCAACCACACCAACATGATTTATGCCACTACAACTCGTGGCTACCGTACCGGAGGGTTCAATGTTTCTTTCGATGACGAAGCCGAACGGACTTACAGTCCCGAATACAGTTGGAATTACGAAGTCGGCAGCAAATTCGCCATGTTCCATAACCGGCTTTCCGGCGGACTATCTCTCTTTTACATTGACTGGAGACATCAACAGATAGCCCACATGAAAGCAAACAAGCTCGGCCAGTATCTTACGAATGCCGGACGTTCTTACAGCAAAGGCGTAGAACTCAGTCTGCAAGCCCGCCCCATAGACCCGCTAAGTCTGCAATTCTCTTACGGATACACCGAAGCCAAATTCAAGGAATATATCTATAACGAAACCGATTATTCGGATAATTACCTCCCCTACGTACCCGAACAGACGCTTATGCTTAGCGGCAACTACACCCTCAATCTTCGTTCCCGGTATGTGGACCGTCTGAACTTTTCCGCTCAATATGTAGGGACGGGACGCCACTACTGGAGTGAAAATAATGCCGTAGCACAAGGCTTTTATGGTTTGCTTAACGGTAAGGTTTCCGCCAGTAAGAAGAATCTGACTGTTGATTTGTGGATAAAGAATGCCACTTCGCGTAAATATAACATTTATTTATTCCAAACAAACAGTAACTATTTTGCCCAGAAAGGAAAACCGCTTACCTTTGGCACTACAATTGCATTTGCTTTATAGGTAACTGAATAAAAACAATAAATGGGAGTGTGTCAAAAGTCAAAAAAGGACAGAATAGTCTCGCTACGGTATGCTGTAAAGAGGGTGTTTCTATAAAATTGAAGTTTTTTACACATCCTCATTAAAAGTCACTTTATTAAGCATAGCTTACAATTAACTGAGTAAATCAGTCACATCAAGCGGAAAATAAAATAGAAGCCAATGGCCGAAGATCGCATCATGCTCGATAGAAATAAAAGTAAACTATATACTTTCTTTTCACTATACATCGCTCAATCCATTCCGATGAGCTTATTCAGCACTTTGCTACCAGTGCTGATGCGGCAGGAGAATTTTTCATTAACCGCCATCGGCATGCTGCAACTCATCAAACTACCGTGGATTATAAAATTCCTCTGGGCTCCGGTTGTAGACCGCAAAACCAGCGGACTGGGCACTTATAAAAGGTGGATCTTTTACTCTGAGTTTGCCTATGCCTTCCTTATTCTCACCATTGCCTTTCTCAATTTAAAGACCAATTTCCTGCTGGTGCTGGTACTCATCATTCTTTCCTTTGCAGCTTCGGGCACACAGGACATTGCCACGGATGCACTTACCGCACTCTCCTTCAACCGTAAAGAGAGAAGCCGGGGCAACAGCATGCAGAGTATGGGTAGCTTTGCCGGTTCCCTTGTAGGAGGCGGATTACTGCTTATCCTTTATAAATATACCGGATGGAGCTTCATGCTCATCGGGCTTTCCATCTTCGTCATATTAATGATTATACCCCTCGCAAAATACAAAGATCCCGCTTTCACCCCGCGTGTGGGACGGACTCCTATACGGATGAAAGACCTGCTGCTCTTTTTCGGTCAACGCCGCATTCTCACGCAGCTCTCCTTTCTCATCCTCTTTAATTCGGGACTGATTGGCATACTCGCCATGCTAAAGCCGTGGCTGGTTGATCTTCACTATCCAATGGCTAATATCGGATTGATGTTCAGCATCTTCGGTTCCTTATGCGGTTGCCTTGGTTCTTATTTCAGCGGCAACATCATCCGCCGTTACGGACGTGGAAAGGCGGCATCACTTTACGCTTGCTACATCCTTTTCACCGGACTTTATTTTACCTGCATGTCCGGGTTCCAGCTACTGAGCACCGTAAATCTGTATATCGGCATCTTCCTGCTATGGAGCAGCTACGGACTAGCTACCGTATTGATTTATACCATTGCAATGGACTACGTCCGCGCCGGACGAGAAGGAACAGATTTTACCTTACAGATTGTTATTCTGCATTTTAGCAGTATCTTTGTAGCGGTAAGCAGCGGTAAACTGGCCGATACCTTCGGATACACAAGTCTTTTTGTTGCCGAATCGTCCCTAGCCTTCTTATCCCTGCTTTACGTATGGTTCTATTTTAAAAAATTATTTAAAGCATGAGCGTTGATTTGCTGAAAAAATATAATGTACCTACACCGAGATATACCAGTTATCCCCCTGCCAACTATTTCCATGAACGATTTACGGAGGAAGATTTGCTTACTGCAATAACTGCTTCCAATGCTTCGACACCGCAACACCTGTCGTTCTACATTCATGTACCGTTTTGCCCCAAACTTTGTTACTACTGCGGGTGCAATTCTTATCCGATGGAGAAAAGAGAAGTGGTTGCCGCCTATATGGAAGCCGTAAAGGATGAAATCAAGCAGGTACTTCCCCTTATAGACAAGCACCGTAAAATCGCACAGATACATTACGGCGGTGGCACTCCGACTGCTATCCCGTTGCACTATCTCAAAGAGATCAATGAATTGTTGCTCTCTTCGTTCGGTTGCATCGACCACCCGGAGATTGCCATAGAATGCCACCCCGGCTATCTCAATGCCCGCCAATGGGAAGAACTGGTGGAAGCCGGATTCAACCGTTGCAGCATTGGCATACAGGATTTCAAGGAAGAAGTACTGAGTACAGCCAACCGCAGGCCTTCGGAGCTACCGGTTACCGATATCTTCCAGATACTCCGTGCACATCAGGTTGCCGTTAACCTTGATTTTATCTATGGATTGCCCCATCAGACGACGGAAAGCTTTGCCGAAACCATCCGTACGGCTGTCGCACTGCAACCCGACCGCCTTGTAACCTTCTCGTACGCACACGTACCCTGGGTCAACAAGAACCAACTGATTCTTGAAAAGGCCGGATTGCCTGCACCTCAGGAGAAAGCACGCATGTACGATGAAGCCAACAAAATATTACGTGCGGCAGGGTATGTTCCTATCGGACTCGATCACTTTGTCCGTCCCGATGACCCGTTGAATATCGCTCTCTCCAACGGATTGCTACACCGCAACTTCCAAGGTTATTGCACCCGCACCACTACCGGCCAGGTTTATGCTTTCGGGGTCACCGCCATCAGTCAGTTAACAAGTGCGTACAGCCAGAACGTACGCAGCATTGCCCAATATATCGACACGGTGGGACAAGGACATATCCCCGTCATGCGCGGCTATGCCCTGAATGATGAAGAGCAACTCGCCCGCGAGGTCATCACCACCCTGATGTGCAACGAACGGCTTAACTGGGAGGAACTCTCCGTCCATACGGGAATGTCTGTAAAGGAAATGCAACAACGCCTCGCGTATGATACTGCACGGTTGGAAGAGATGGCTGCCGACGGCATCATCACCTATACCCCCGAAGAAATAAAGGTTACCCCGGCCGGTGCGCTTTATGTACGCAATGTTGCCGCCGTGTTCGATCCGCTAATGCGTAACGGTGCAACTAAAGCGTTTTCTAAGCCGGTATAAAGTACGATGCAAGAATACAAGTGAGAGTAAATAAGAAAACAGATAAGGATGATTAGCATAAATGAAACCGGAAGAGAATCATACCTAAAAGTAGCATAAAACAGCAACAAATATCGCTATAAGAAAAGACGGAAATACTTCATTGAAATGAAGATGAATGTAGTGGAGCGGAGATAAATAAAGTGAAGTAGAATAGAATGAAGATAGTAGACGGAAATGAATAGAGTGAAATGAAGATGAGTATAGTGAAGCAGAGATAAATAGAGTGAAACAAAAATAAGGCGAAGTAAAATCAAGATGAATCAAGTGAAACGGAGATGGAGAATGATAGAGAAAAACCTTTTCAATTTTATTCCCTTCCGTAGAATTAAAGAAATAAACGAGAATAAGGGATCAATATAGTCTATAAGTATGCAAGCTCATAACGAAACAAAAGTAACAAGAGAAGTAGAAACCGTAGTTATTGGTGCCGGTATAACCGGTTTAGTCACTTCTTTTCTCCTGAAAGAGAAAGGGACGGACTTCCTTTTACTCGAAAAGGCAGCACGAGTGGGCGGACAATTGCATACCGTCAGTGACGAAGGTTACCTGTTTGAATCCGGTCCAAACACCGGAGTTATCTCCAATATGGAGGTACTCGACCTCTTCCGCAAGCTGGGCAATGACTGTACTCTTCTCACAGCTCACAAAGAATCTAAAGTTCGTCTCATCTGGAAAAAAGGAAAGTTCCACCCTCTGCCATGCGGAATGAAACAAGCCATCAGCACTCCGCTGTTTACATGGGCGGATAAGCTCAACATCTTCTTCGAGCCCTTTCGCAAACGGGGTAATGATCCTTCTGAAAGCATTGCTTCCCTCACCCGCCGCCGTCTCGGTCAGTCTTATCTGGACTATGCCATTGATCCGTTTATTTCAGGTATCTACGCCGGCAATCCCGAACGCCTTGTCACCCGCTTTGCCCTACCAAAACTTTACCGACTTGATAACCAATACGGTAGCTTTATCCGCGGGGCTATCAAGCGTGGTCCGATACTGGCCGAAGAAAAGCGCCAGGGCATCAGTAAAGAAATCTTTTCCGTGAAAGGCGGCTTTCAACAACTCGTTAATGCCTTGCAGCAGCGTATTGGTGATGCTCAGATTCGCCTTTCCGCCGAAAGGCTCACCGTTGCTCCATACAATGATGGCTGGCTGACCACAGTACCTACTATCGGAGAACAGATTTATTCCAAACGCATCATCAGCACCCTGCCCGCTTACGCACTGCCCGAACTGCTTGCTTTCCTGCCGGAAGAAGAGCTTCGTCCCATCAACAGTATGCCTTATGCACCCGTCATTCAGGTAGGCGTGGGTATGCGCAACGGCGCTCCCGTTCCACAAGCCTTTGGCGGACTCATTCCGTCCAAAGAGAAAGAGAACATGCTCGGCATTCTCTTCAATTCTTCATGTTATGATGACCGTGCTCCGCAGGGTTCGGCTTCCCTCTCCTTCTTTATTGGTGGAATGAAACGCCCCGAGCAAATGCAGCTCACCGATGACAATTTACACAGTCTGGTAGACGATGCCTTGCACCGAATGCTTCACTATGCCCCAAGCACCCGTACCGACAAATTCCATGTCTTCCGGCATCAACGGGCCATCCCTCAATACGAAGCGGATTCCGAGCTTCGTTTGCAAACAATTGATCGCTTGCAAACGCAATACAAAGGTCTAATCCTTGCAGGAAGTATTCGTGATGGCATCGGACTGGCTGACCGCATTAAACAGGCTACCGAACTGGCGGGAAAGTGATTGAGGTTGAAAAAAAGGCTGTTAACTCTTTAAACGTAGAAATTCTTTGGCTCTATTACTCTTGTTTTGAATGTAACGATCGAATTCTGTATCCGCTTTTTCCAATACTTCTTCGGCAAAAAGATGCATTTGAGTACTGAATAGAGTGGGAATATGGTGTATATCTTCCTGATAGTGATCTTTAGAATGTTCTATTCCCTGCCGAATATGATCAAAAGCCTTACGTGGGTCCAATCCACCGCCCTTACCCGATGCTCCATTCATATTAAATGTACCATTCAAATACTTTAATTGGGAACTCCGTTGACTCTGAGGCAATGAAAGCAATTCCGCCAAATCATTTGCAGGGTCACTGCGAAAACAATAATAAATCCAAATTTCAAAATCAGGATTACTGATGATCCATTGCTCAGAATCAAGAGGATCAGAAGACAATATCTTACGAAGTTCGTCTTCGTAATGATCCACGTCTGTAAATAGAAACACTTTATCAATATCAAGTAACTGATGCACTGTTCCATCAATCAGGAACTTTCCTTCAGCACAAATCTGTTGCCATTTTGCTAACATCATATTTGGGGTCAACCCTCCGGCATTACGTGCAGAAGAGAGAAAAAGAACTCTCAACGACAAAAACCGACGCTTCTTTTCAAGGGTTTGTAAAAAGTCATGTTCGCGCTTGGTACCACCAGATAATACAAAAAACAAAGCGGGGGAAAGTTCACCTTCTTGCTTCACATACTCCAATCCGACATTTCCTTTCTGCTCCTCTTTTAAAGTTGCAGACTCCGTAGAGATCTTTTCCGTTTGGCCAACCTCCAATTCTTCATGAGCAATCAACTCTTCTTTTGCAGGCTCCGACTTATTGTATTTTAATTGTGATAAGTCCATTCCTGCTTAGTCTAAACTTCCAATAAAAGGAATGGCTCCGTATCTACCTTCTAAATAACCATTTTCGATAGATATGGAATTGTGTATCTTAAAGTCATTTAAAGAATACAGCAGTGTAGCCCCTTCCTTCTTCTGTGCAAACCATACTTCATCCGGTCTCATGATTTCCTTTTGATTCAACAAACAGGTTTCATGCGTAGTGAATATAAGCTGTCCTTTCGTCTCTTTATTCTGAGCAAAATATTTCACTAGGCCACAGATTAACGAAGGATGAATACCATGATCTATTTCATCAATAACTACAGTCCTGTCTTCTCTACATACTGCGCCGTATATCGCCGGAACCAAAGTCAATAATCTCACGGTACCGTCTGATTGAGAACGAATATCCATATCCCCAATGTAACCTTCTTTACCAAACTGATGAAAAAGAAATTCACGCACTTTTCTTATTCCATCTTCCATACTGATAGAAAAGACTTGTCGATCGGCAGCAAAATGAATCAGACTTTCACCTGGCTTCATGGAATCCACTTCAGCCTTAGGTAGCTTAGCATCAACGTGCTTGGAAAGCCAGGCATCAAAATCCTTAGAATCTACTTTCAATTCTTTAATACCCAGATCCAACTTAGAAAACAGCTGATTCGTAAATCGCATCAAAGCCTTATCCTTATACATTATATCAAGTAATGCAGGTAAATTGGAATTCACATCTATAAGAGTAAGATTTATCTTAAACCAGTTAAATACATTCTTCACACGTTTGTCTTCTACAATGGGAAAATCCTGATTAAGAGCAATCAAAGATGAAAAAGGATTCTTCTTTAACATTCTTTGTGTAGCCACAGCGACAGACTCCGGCATGTTTTTTTCTAACTTAATCTCTGATTTTTCCCTTATAAAAATCGGTTGAGACACGCCATTCCCCTTACCTGACAGATACAACTCCTCCTTCTCTACTCCATCTTTTGAAATCTCCACTGAATAAATGAAATACAACTCCGCCTGTTTGAACTCAATTAAAAGCTTCATCGGTTCAACTTCGGCGTTGTCCTTCAACTGATAGAAATAACGGTTTAGTTCCACTCTTGATAAGAAGTCCTTATCTATGGCTAAGCGGCGAAGAAACTTTATGCCATTCACCAAATTAGATTTCCCCGCACCGTTGGCTCCGTAAATTGCAGCCTGTTTCAACACAGGCACATCTTGTGAATAGATATGTTCTGCAAAAGTCGTTCGCTTTATATTCGGAAACATATCAAACTGAACCGGCTCGTCAAACGAAAGAAAGTTCTCTAAAATGACTCTAAGTAACATGGTGTAAAAGTGTTATTTTCCACAAATATAAAGGTTTATTTTTAAACCAAACTATTTATCCGTGAATTTTTCACGGATAAGTAATTACTTATCTTTAAGACACATCATTCATGGAGTCTGGTACAATCCAAAACCGAAGGGAGATGCTCAATAAAAAACCGGGAAAAGAATATCAACTACTCTTTCTCCGGTCATATTAAATAATTTAAATCAATAAAGCTTCTTATGGCACAACGTATCTGTCTTTCGTTGCTTTGAGTACTTCCCGACTATAATCTTCGGAAGCGGGAATACGTTTTATGTGTCCGGTCTTACTATCACGGGCTCCACAATCGTTGTACTTCACAATCAGGTCTTCCCCTAACGTTTTCCAAGCATGGAAAGTTTCTTCCGCTGTTTTTATCGTATAGGCCGTAAGCATTGCCTTGGCCTTATCAGGATAATCCGTGTAAAGCTTCAATGCGACAGATTCTATGCTGTCCTGATTGTTGGCAAACTGATCTTCCAAACCGTTCTGCACAGTGCGAAGATCGCCAATCATCAGGCTGTAATAAGGACGAATCATACCGGCTACCCAGTTGTATATCCAGAAAGCACTCTTCCAGGAGAATTTATCACTCGTGGCGTATTTAGAGGAATAACATTCGGGAACTTGATTGGCACAGCAATAAACGGGCGTAAAGACGGTCATATTGGAATCGTCCAGACCAAACCAAAGAATGCCTCCAATGCCATCGGGCAAATTACTGCGAACCTGTGCCACAAAGGTATAAGCACTCTGCTGGGTACCAATAGGCCGTTCGTTGAACATCTTCTTGCCATCTACCGTATAAACCAAAGCACTCATGCGATAGGGAGAATGGAACGGTCCGGCACTAACGTCTTTAGTAGGGTCAAGTTCCGTACCTTCGTAATGGTCGCGCATCATGTGTTGCACATCGCGCACCGACAGCTTACGATCGGGCTTCACAAAAAGTGGCATCGGCTCATCGGTAGTGCCTTTTATATAACTGATGTATTTCTCCATCTCTGCACAATAAGTGCGGAAAAAACTCCAGACACGGGCTTCGCAGAAACGGCGTCCTGAAAAGTTCAGCGGATTATAAGCATCTGCAAAATCAAAGTCCTTGTCTTTACCGCTGAAATAACCCTTTTTGCGGGCAAAGCTTATCACGTCCGCCGAGTAGAGGCAGTTGTCTTTATCATGAAGCGGAAATTTATGAATACGGCTTTGGTTGGCATGGGCGGCAATACAATCATCGGGAATGCGACGAGCTACCCAAACAGCCCCTTTCTCTTCAGAACCTTTACCGATCATTTCCAGAATCCAGATTTCATTGGGATCGGCAATCGAAAAGCTTTCCCCTGTACTGTGGTAGCCGTACTCTTCCACGAGTGAAGTCATTACGTGAATAGCTTCGCGGGCGGTACGTGAACGTTGCAGGGCAAGCATCATCAATGTGGCATAATCAATACCCCGTTTCACTGTATCCTCCAACTCGGGACGTCCCTCAAAAGTCGTCTCACCAATGGCTACCTGATGCTCGTTAATATTACCAATCACCCCGTAAGTGTGTGCTGACTGGGGAATATCACAGTAAGGTCTTTGGCCGCCCCACCCGGAAGTAAACAGAGCTCCCGGTCCATAATTGGCAGGTGGCGTATAAGGCAACGATCCGGCAAACCCATATCCGTCACACGAATAGGAAATGAACGCCGAACCATCCACCGAGGCTTTTTTACCTACCAGCAAGTTGGTACAGGCCCAAACTTCCGGTGAACAGGCTACCAGACAGAGAAGCAATAATGCTAATTTTTCTACTTTCTTCATTCGATCAGTGTTTTTTAATTTAAAGCAGGGCAAGCAGGTATTTCATCCCAATAGCTTACGTTTTTCTGCATTATCAATTGCTTTACAGCGTTAGAACAATGCTCCTCGCTAAACAGACGTCATATTGCAAAATTACATAAAAATATCAAATCAGGCCGTCTCTTCCGGAGGAATTATTAAATTAATAAATTCTCCTCGGCGGATGTTTCATCCGCATCTTCAGTGCCCCATAGGGGGAACTAGGGAGGAGGGGATATTTTATGCTATGCTATGCTGTGCTATGCTATGTGTACTCAATGTAACATTTAAGAAGGTTAATGTTACATTTAAGAGGATTAATGTTACATCATAGCCTATGGAAATTAATTAATTTTACTACTAAACAAATAAGAAATAAACATAATATACTAAAAAACAATTAATTAGAAAAACAAAGCATAATTAAAAGTAAATATAAATACAGAAAACAAAATAATTACTCATTTCCAACCCATATTCCACCCCGTTGAACCTATATATTCGACATGCCAGATCTATATATCCAGCACGTTACAACTATATATCCAACGACTTCCTGCTATATATCCAACCCATTACATCCCGTATATGCAATCGTTCTTTAACAACAAAACAGAGTTTTTCATATTCATATGCAGCTCATTTCTTAAAACTGTTGTACATTTGCCCCACTTATTTAGACGATGAACACAACAGAAATATTAATTCAAATAAGAAAGATAGTCCGCTCTATTGATATTGAGTCTAAGAAGATTCAAAAAGAACATGGAGTTAGCATACCTCAGGTTTTATGTCTGAGCTTTTTGCATAAATCACCCTACTACCAATCAACGCAGGGAGAAATACGTAAGTATCTAAATTTAAATCCCAGTACTGTTAGTGGTATAATAAACCGTCTTGAAAAAAAAGGGTTGCTGGCAAGACTACCAAAACAAGGCGATAAACGAATAGTAAATATCACCCTGACATCTGCAGGAGACAAACTGTTAAGTTCTGTTCCTTCACTTCTACACGAACAATTATCTGAGAAATTACAAGAGTTGGATAAAAATGAACTAATGAAAATCAGAGAAGGTCTGGATAAACTGGTGGATATGCTAAGCATCAATGAAGTAGATGCCTCTCCCCTCATCGTATCAGGATCTGATTTATAGCTAATTATAATAATAGAGCAACCTAAAAAAGGCTGTATCTTTCTGTTTTTCTTCTTTAATTTAGTATAATTCAAAACGGAACGCCTGGTAAAAGTAAATTCTTTTTGCTATATTTGTTCGTATAGAAACAAATAACTATACCTTATGATTTATGATGAAGTACAAAAAGCAATTGCGAACAAGATTGATGAAGAACCTAAATTATCTAACTGGAAAAACTGGAAATGGCAACTAAAAAATTCAATTAAAACACTCGAACAATTTGAATATCTGACTGGCATACATTTTAAAGAAAAAGAGAGAGCCGATCTCAAAAAGACTTTTGATAAATTTCCTCTGTCCATTACCCCTTATTATCTTTCACTTATTGATAAAAAGAACTATCGGAACGATCCGGTTTACAAACAAGCATTTGGTGATCCAAAAGAATTAATCACCTTAAAATCAGAATTTAAAGATCCACTATCGGAAGACAGAGATAGTCCCGTACAAGGAATAACCCATCGGTATCCTGATCGTGTATTGTTTCATGTGAGCAACATCTGTTCGATGTATTGCAGGCATTGTACCCGTAAAAGGAAAGTAGGTGATATCGATTTCATTCCTTCTAAAAAACAACTTTCAGCAGGCATTGAATACATCAAAAGAACTCCACAAGTAAGAGATGTACTTCTCTCGGGAGGAGATGCATTGATGCTGTCTAATGAAATGCTGGACTGGCTCTTGTCCGAAGTCTGTAGCATCCCCCATGTGGAAGTAGTTCGTATAGGAACAAGAATGCCGGTAGTATTACCTTACCGAATCACCGATGAGCTGGTTTCCATCTTAAAGAAATATCAACCTTTATGGATAAATACCCATTTTAACCATCCCAACGAAATAACCAGTTCATCAAAAGAGGCCTTGGCGAAGCTGGCCGACGGTGGTTTTCCCTTAGGCAACCAATCGGTTTTATTATCAGGAGTGAACGATTGCCCCAAAATCATGAAAATCTTAGTCCATAAATTAGTTCAGAACAGGGTACGCCCGTACTATCTGTACCAGTGCGATTTATCGGAAGGCTTATCCCATTTCAGAACACCGGTGGGGAAAGGCATTGAGATTATGGAAAGTCTCGTAGGTCACACCAGCGGCTTTGCCCGTCCCACGTTTGTAATTGATGCACCTGGTGGCGGAGGCAAAATTCCGATCATGCCCAATTATATCATTTCATGGTCAACCAACAAAGTGGTTTTAAGGAACTATGAAGGAGTAATCACCACCTACAAAGAACCGGATAACTATAAGCATACCTGCGACTGTGACTGCGAAAATTGTAATCTGGAAATAAACATGGCAGAAGCTGACGAGAGCGAAGCAATAGGAATCGAAAGGCTACTCTCAAACGCCAACGAAACCATTGCACTTGTGCCCGAAAACAACAAAAGAATTCAACGAAGAAACCATAAGAATGTCTGATACAATAACCACCATAGGAAAAGGTTCCTTAATACAACACGGAAAAGAAAACGACCGGGTTTACCTGATGAAACTGATTCCAGAAGATACACCGGTTGTTTTAGATGAAATAGAGAGATTGGCCATACAGCATAATTATGCAAAGCTATTCTGTAAAGTACCTAAAAAAGTATCCCCCTCCTTCCTGGCACGGGGATACATCCTCGAAGGAGTTATTCCTCTATTCTATAAGGGAGAAGAAGATGCTTTCCTTGTATCTAAGTACTTAAAGGCAGAACGGCTTCTGTCCGCCCCATCCGCACTGTTGGACAGGCTGAAAGAGCTCCTTTCCGGCTATACGCCAGAGGGAACTATTTCCGAAAAGATAAAGGAGCAGAGCGCTTATACAATAAGGAAGCTCACTGAACAGGATATTCCCCAAATGATAGCCATTTATTCGGAAGTCTTTCAAAGCTACCCCTTCCCTATAAACGATCCCGATTATCTTGCCGAGACAATGCATGAACATGTTCAGTACTTCGGGGCCTTCAAAGGGAATGAACTTGCCGCCCTGTCCTCTTCAGAGATTGACTTCGAAGCACAGAATGCGGAAATGACCGATTTTGCCACCAGTAAGGAGCACACCGGTCACAATCTATCTTGCCTGTTACTAGAAGAGATGGAGAAAGCAATGAGAGAACAAAATATAAAAACATTATATACCATTGCCCGGTTAAAGTCAATCCCCATGAACAAGACTTTCTTAAAGCTCGGGTATGAATATTCGGGTACCCTGATTAACAATACCAACATTGCGGGTGACATAGAGAGTATGAACCTGTACTACAAGAACATATAATACGATTTGGAGTCTTTCACTTTTTGAGCCTTTCACACAATACGGAAAAGCTCAAATCACACCGGGCACTGTAATAATTGACATCAGCAGCATAAATCTTAGTAACCTAATTCTTCCTCTACAAAAAGGACTCTTATTCGGGCTTCATCAAACTGCCCTTGAATGACAGTAAAGTAATTGCAGATTTTTTGTGGTGATTTACAATCCATACACTTCCCCTTCATTGCACACGGAGTTTTCTTATTCAACCGCTTTGCATCGAGAGGTGCTGCAACCTCCCTTATGCGCCGGATAGCTTCCTCTTCACTCTCAACAATCTTATTAATGCCACAAATAAGTAAAACACACTTAGGCCCGTAAATAATAGGCGCCACCCGACTCCCGTTTCCATCCATATTATAAATCTTCCCTTCCGTACTGATTGCATTTACGCCGCTAAGGAAATAATCAGCAGTGAAGTTTTTAAGATATAACTCCCTTTTCTCCTGCTTGCTGAGCGACGGATCATACTTATTAAGATACGCCAAGTTACGCCCCCTTAAATAATCATATACCCCAAGGGTATCAAGCGTCATCGAATCCCCCACTCCAACCACAGCTGCATCTTCTATGAGATTCTCTAAATAGGTAATAACTTCTTCTCTCGATTTAAGCACATCGGCAGAGATCCGGTTCCTTTTTAACGCACGAATAGTTTTCTCCAATAATGTCATCTCTAAACAGAATAAGTTTCGAACTAAATCACTAAACAAATTGTTAGGCAACAAAGATAAATGATTTTTTCAACAGAGGAGCGTTGCATACTCCTTTCTGTAAAAAAGGTAATTCTTTCAGTAAAATATATCCAAGCCATTTCACCCCGAAGATATACTCTTGCAGAGGAATAAAGAAGATCAAACGGATACCGTTAACAATATAGAATATATGAAACTTAAAATAACCACTGCCTATAAGTTGCTTACAGCAACACTTGAAGATAATGCTACTGTAAGGAATTTCATCGCTTTACTCCCGTAAGAGAACGAGGAAAGAGACCGAATCATAATGTCAGGAGATCTTTTACAATACATTAGGACGGGTGTACCGCTAAATCTAAAACAGCAGTTACGCCTCACCATTCAATTGAGTACGCCAGCTATCATGGCTCAATTGTCCTCTATCGTTATGCAATATATAGATGCCTCTATGGTAGGAAGTTTAGGTGCGGATGCCTCAGCTTCCATCGGATTGGTATCTACTTCTACCTGGCTTTTCTGGGGCATAGGTAGTGCAGCGGCAACCGGTTTCTCGGTACAGGTAGCACACAGCATTGGTGCCGGAGATAATAAACGGGCTAGAAATATACTAAGACAAGCCCTTACATCAATACTGCTTTTAAGCCTTACGCTGCTAGTCATTGGATGTAGCATAAGCCATTCTCTGCCGATGTGGCTGGGTGGTACACCTTCTATTACAAAAGATGCCACCTCCTATTTCCTTATTTTCAGTCTTTCAATACCTTTTTTCCTGCTCAATTATTTAGGTGGAAGCATGTTGAGGTGTAGTGGCAATATGCATATCCCCAGCATCTTGAATGTACTGATGTGTGTATTGGATGTAATACTCAATCTTTTTCTGATTTTCCCTTCACGGGAACTCAGTATATTGGGTTGGAACATTATTTTTCCGGGAGCAGGACTAGGGGTCATAGGAGCTGCATTGGGTACGGCTCTTGCCGAATTAGTCATTGCCATAGCCATGATCGGTTTTCTGTGCTTCCGTTCACCGGTAATGAAACTTACTTTAGAACAAGGCAGTTTCCTCCCGGAGAAGCGGTGCATTAGAAACGCCCTCCACATCAGTCTTCCTATGGGAGGCGAGCACATCGTTTTATGTGCCGCACAAATTATGACTACGGTCATTGTCGCCCCGCTAGGCACCTTGTCCATTGCAGCCAACTCCTTTGCTATCACGGCAGAGAGCCTTTGCTATATGCCCGGATATGGAATAGCAGATGCCGCAACAACTTTAGTAGGACAAAGCATTGGAGCAAAACGTACGGATTTAGCCCGCCGTTTTGCACGGATTACGGTATTGATGGGTATGGCCATTATGACTTTTATGGCTGTGGTGATGTATGTTGCAGCACCTCTGATGATGGTTATCATGACCCCAAATGTCGAAGTGCAGGCATTGGGAGTGATGGCACTGCGGACCGAAGCTTTTGCCGAGCCCATGTTTGCCGCCGCCATCGTGGCTTACGGAGTATTCGTCGGAGCAGGAGATACCTTGATTCCCAGTGGAATGAACCTGTTCAGTATATGGGCCGTACGCCTTACTCTGGCTGCATGGCTTGCCCCCACAATGGGACTTCAGGGAGTATGGATTGCCATGTGCATAGAACTCTGTTTCAGAGGAAGTATTTTCTTAATCCGGCTGCGATGGGGTAAGTGGATTAAAACACTATAAAAGGAGAAAGTTCGGAATCTGTAATTATGGTTATTCTTTCCGTAATATATCTCCTCTCCCACTGAACAATTCGCCTTACTTTTGCATTCATAAAAATCTACTTAACATAAAGGAGTTTAAATGATAGAATTAATAGACAATAAAGAATTTGGAGGAGAACGTCCTCTGTTTGCAACTCACGATTTAAAATTAGTAAACGTAACTATTCATACGGGGGAATCGGCTTTAAAGGAATGTAGTAATATAGAAGCTGAGAAATGCCGTTTTGAAGGGAAATACCCATTCTGGCACAATGACGGTTTTACCGTAAAAGACTGCCTGTTTACCGAAGGTGCACGTGCCGCCTTATGGTATTCCCGCAATTTAAAAATGACCGATACACGGGTAGAAGCCCCTAAAATGTTCCGCGAAATGGACGGCATAGAGTTGGAGAATGTTCAGTTGCCCGATGCCGAGGAAACACTCTGGCATTGTACCAATGTGAAGATGAAGCATGTGGAAGTCGACAAAGGGGACTATCTCTTTATGCACGGAGCCAACATTGAAATCGAAGACTTCAAGCTGAACGGAAACTACTCGTTTCAATACTGCAAGAATGTAGAAATACGCAATGCAACCATCAACTCCAAGGATGCCTTTTGGAATACCGAGAACGTGACGGTTTATGATTCCCACCTCAATGGAGAGTATTTAGGATGGCATTCACACAACTTGAAGCTGGTTAATTGCCATATCTCGGGCACACAGCCATTGTGTTACGCACACAATCTGATTCTTGAAAATTGTACCATGGGCGATGATGCAGACCTGGCTTTTGAATACAGCAGTGTGGATGCTACGGTAAAAAGCCCCATTCATAGTGTAAAGAACCCGCGGAGCGGACAGATTACCGCCGAAAGCTACGGAAGCATTATCATCGACAAGAATATTAAATCTCCCGGTAATTGCGAACTGAAATTATGGGACAACCAGACTTGTTTTGATTAAAATGAACAATAACTTTAATGAAATAATACCCCGCAGAGGAACGAATTCCTACAAATGGGATTCCTCCCCCGATAAAGACATGCTACCGCTATGGGTAGCCGACATGGACTTTAAGACAGCCCCGGCTATCATAAGGGCACTAAACCGTCGCGTGGAGCATGGCATATTCGGCTATGTAAAGGTTCCGGACGCTTACTACGAAGCTATGATTAACTGGTTTCGGAGAAAGCATCACTGGACCATGCAGAAGGAATGGATCATATACACATCGGGGGTAGTACCCGCCCTGTCCGCTATCATCAAAGCCATGACCCAACCCGGAGATAAGGTATTGGTACAGACTCCCGTATACAACTGTTTCTTCTCTTCCATCCGCAATAACGGATGTGACGTCGTTTGCAACGAGTTGCTCTACCATGACCGGACTTACACCATTAATTATGCTGATCTGGAAGAGAAAACTTCCGATCCGGCCGTAAAAGTGATGTTGCTCTGTAATCCCCACAATCCTGTGGGACGGGTATGGACCCCGGAAGAGTTGAGACGTATCGGAGAGATCTGTATACGGAACAACGTCTTTATCGTGGCCGACGAGATACACTGTGAACTGGTCTATCCCGGGCACACCTATACTCCCTTTGCTTCCTTATCCGAAGAGTTCCTGTTGCATTCGGGCACTTGCACCTCTCCAAGCAAATCCTTCAATTTGGCAGGACTTCAAATAGCCAACATTACGATTGCCGATGCAGCGATCAGGCAACGGGTGGATAAAGCAATCAACATCAACGAAGTCTGCGACGTCAACCCCTTTGGAGTGGAAGCCCTGATAGCCGCCTATAATGAAAGCGAAGAATGGCTGGGAGAACTGTTAAACTACTTACAGGAAAACTACAGATACCTATGCGATTTCTTTAGCGAACACTTACCTCAATTTCCGGTCATCAAACTGGAGGGAACTTATTTGGTGTGGGTGGACTGTTCCGTTTTAAACAAATCTTCGGAGGCAATCGCCACCGAGTTGTTGAATACCCGGAAAGTATGGATTAACGAAGGAACAATGTACGGAAATTCGGGCGAACAATTTATACGCATAAACATCGCCTGTCCGAAAGAATTGCTTAAGGAAGCGCTCAAACGTATAGAAGAGACTCTGAATGCAAAAGGAGCAGCTAATTCAAATCAACAATAAAGAAAACGTCTCTTTTTTGCTACCACTTAAGAAGTTCGGCAAGGTTGCTTTCATCCATAATTAAGAAAGTGACCTTGCTTTTTTGTCAATGCACCCTGTCAACAGGAACACAAACGGCCCTTGTAAAGATAGCCTATTTAAGTGTACAATTACCCCTTCTTAAGTGGATTATTATCCCTGTTTGAATTGATTGCCACCCTATTTTGAATTATTATTAGACAGATTAAAAAAGAAAGATGTTTATCTTTGTGCTATTCTATTTTTCATTAACCCAAAACAGCACATGAGAAACATTCTTCTTTCCCTACTCGTATTATTTCAAAGTTTAATCACTTCGGCAACGGTATATCATACAACAGATGAACCGGATGCCTCCTTATTCCTTTACCGTAATCAGCATACCTTCCCCCAAGAATAATTCTAATTAAGTAAATAAACACCATGAAAAAGATTAAAACCCTTACAGCAGCTTTGTTAAGCACTGCGTTTGCACTGAATTTGCAGGCCCAGCAAGTCATGACGGTGGACCTATCCAAGCCGGTCGCCAAGATTCAGCCTGCCATGTATGGCATCTTCTTCGAAGACATCAACTTCGGGGCGGATGGAGGTTTATACGCCGAACTGGTAAAGAACCGTTCCTTTGAATTTCCCCAACCGTTTGTAGGCTGGGTACCCTTCGGAGATGTAAGCATTGCCAGCGAAAGCCCCTGTTTTGACCGCAATCCCCATTATGCAAGGATCATTAACGATGGAAGACGGACGCGTGCCGGACTGGACAATGAAGGTTTCAAAGGTATCGGACTCAAAGCGGGAGAAGAATACCGTTTTTCCGTCTATGCCCGTACACCCGAAAACAAACCGATGAAGTTATCCGTGCAATTTGTCAATTCCACCAACGACAACCTGCTGAAAAAGGAATTTGAAATAACCGGAGATGAATGGAACAAGACAGAGTTTATCCTGAAATCACCATTTACCGATGCCCATTCGCGGTTACGCATCGTACTACTAACAAAAGGTACGGTAGATATGGATCACATCTCCCTATTCCCCGTTAAAACATGGAAAGATCGTAAGAACGGATTGCGTGCCGATCTGGCACAAGCTCTGTATGATCTGCACCCGGGAGTCTTCCGCTTCCCCGGAGGGTGTATCATCGAGGGAAATACACTGGCTACCCGCTACCAATGGAAAAACAGTGTGGGACCAGTGGAAGACCGTCCGCTCAATGAAAACCGCTGGAACTATACCTTCAAGCACAAATTCTTTCCCGACTATTTTCAAAGCTATGGACTGGGATTCTATGAGTTCTTCCAGCTTAGTGAAGACATTGGTGCCGAACCATTGCCCGTAGTCAGTTGCGGACTTGCCTGCCAATTCGAGAGTAAGGAATTGGTTCCGTTGGATCAGTTATCCCCCTACGTACAAGATGCGCTGGATTTGATTGAATTTGCCAATGGTCCTGTTACCAGTAAATGGGGAAAAGTCCGTGCAGATATGGGACACCCCGCCTCCTTCCACCTCAAGATGATCGGCATCGGCAATGAACAATGGGGTAAGATTTATCCCGAACGGCTGGAGATCTTTGTGAAAGCCATCCGTGCCCAATATCCCGACATCAAGATTGTGGGTACTTCAGGCCCCAGTGCAAGTGGTGAACGGTTTGACTATCTCTGGCCGGAAATGAAACGCATAGGCGTTGATTTAGTGGACGAACATTACTACATGAAACCCGACTGGTTCTTTGCCAATGCCTCCCGCTACGACAACTACGACCGTAAAGGGCCGAAAGTCTTTGCCGGAGAATACGCCGCTCACGACTATGATGCCAATGAACCAAACAGCTACCTGTCCGCTTTATCCGAAGCAGCATTCATGACGGGACTGGAACGTAATGCCGATGTCGTGCATCTGGCTACTTATGCACCTCTTTTCGCTCACATAGATGCCTGGCAATGGCGCCCCGATCTAATCTGGTTTGATAACCTCCGTATGATGCACACCCCCAATTACTATGTCCAGCAAATGTATGGCATGAATAAAGGGACGGATGTATTGTCGCTCACAATGAACGGAAAGCCGGTTGAAGGACAGGATAGTCTCTATGCAACCGCCGCACTCGATGCTCCTACCGGGGAACTGATTATAAAGACGGTCAACAACCGCATGACCCCGGCCAGCATACAAATTCAGCTGAAAGGCTTAAAGAAGAAGAGTAAGTTGCATTCCGGTCGTTGCACCTATCTGCAATCGGACAATCTGCAGGCAGAGAATACCCTGTCTCAGGAAGTCATTGTACCCTGCATGCGTCCGGTCACCATAACTCGGGATGATGTGCTAACCGTAGAACTGGCTCCCCACTCTTTTGAGGTTTACCGGTTGCAATTCAGCAAATAAATAAAAGCCTGTGGAGGGCATCAAAGTTCCAGTTTTTTTAAGCTCATCCTCTCATCATTAGGAAGGAAATGCCGGAAACTGAACTTCCACCACACAGGAGAGTAATATAAGAAGGAGACTGTTCCGAAAATCTAATTTAAGAAACTCTTATATCAGCTTCGTACAAAGCAGGGATAAGGTTATTAAAAGATTCTTCGGAACAGTTTTCTTTTGTAATCAAAGCAATCTTTCTTCCTTCATCAAAGCAACCTCTATATCTCCATCAAGAAAGACTTTCCTCTTTATCAAAACAGTTTCTTCCTTATAAAAGAAGGAACTATTTAAGTTAGATACCAAGGGGGAGCTTAATTGAAATTCTTACTTGACTACCGCTTTATTTCAATAGCACCAACTTCTCCTGACTTTTAAGACTATTGCTCACCGCCTTTTTGAAGCCCTTGACTTTCAGAGTTACCTCTCCTTTCATATCACGACTGGAAGCCCCTATTTTAAAGGCATAAACTCCGCTATCAACAACCCATGCACTCTTCTTCTCGCTAAACGAAGCCAGAGCCTCCAAAGGAACACTCAACGTCAATACCTGACTCTCACCAGGCTGCAACACTCCTGTTTTTCCGAAAGCCTTTAATTCCTCCGCAGGTTTGTTCAGTTTGCTCTTAGGAGCCGTCACATACAATTGTACAGCCTCTTTCCCGGCAAATTTACCGTTATTAGTCACCTTGACACTTACTTTACATACACTGCCGTCATTTTTCCCCTTTATCCCGGAATAGCCAAAAGTGGTGTAAGATAGTCCAAAACCGAAAGGATAAGCAACCGCTTTACCAAAGGTATCAAAATAGCGATACCCCACGTAAATATCTTCTTCATAATCAGTATAATCAATATTCTTGCGATTCTGCCCTTCCACCTTTTGTTTCATAAATGACTCCATATTTATAGCAGCAGGAGTATCCATCGGGAAGTTTTTAGAAGAATAAGCATCATCCACATTTATGGGGAACGTCATCGGTAGCTTTCCCGATGGGCTTTGTTTCCCGCTAAGTACATCCACAATACTATTTCCACCTTCCTGTCCCACCTGCCATGCACAGAGAATGGCATCCGGCTCCTTATCCCATGATTTTGTTTCTATTACACCGCCAATATTCAGCACAACCACGACCTTCTTACCTTGACTGTGATAGGCATTACAAACCTCTTCTATCAACTGCGCCTCTTCATTGGTCAGTTTAAAATTACTACGGCTACGATCTATAAATTCACCGGAAATCCGTCCGATGGTAACCAGTGCAATATCATTTTCCACTGATTCCTCTTGCAATTCCGTGGCGGAAGGAACCAATTCAGTCAGACGTGGAGGAGCAAACATGGCCAGCTGATCAAAACTCCCTTCACGCTTATTTTTCTTCTTAGCCTCGTGAGCATAGCTCTGGTAGCGAGCCAGTATATTCTTGTCAACCACATATCCTGCGTTGCGAAGTCCTTCTATTAGTGAAACCGTATAAGCACTGTTCACATTACCTGATCCTGTTCCTCCCGGAATAATATCATAGCTGGTACAACCATACGCTCCTACCCGATGGATCACTTCCGGCATAGGCAATGCCGCATCATTTTTCAATAGCACCATTCCCTCTGCTGCCGATTGGCGCGTAAGAGCTGCATGTCCTTGTAAATCGGGTTTATTAGAGGCCTTATATCCCTTAAAGTGAGGAGTTTTAAGTATCAATTGCAAGATGCGTTTAACGTTCCTGTCAAGAATGCCTTCATCCAACCGACCTTCTTTCACTGCATTCAGAATGTCTTCATATTGCTCGGTTCTCCCCGGTTGCAACATCTCATTACCGGCTTCCATTTGTGCCACGGCATCTTTTCCACCAAACCAGTCGGTCATTACCATGCCCTGATAACCCCAGTCATTACGCAGGATGTCCGTCAACAAATCTTTTCGTTCGGAAGTATATGTACCGTTCAACTTATTATACGAAGTCATCAGGGTCCATGGGTCGGCTTCCTTTACTACTATTTCAAAACCTTTCAGGTAGATTTCACGCATGGCACGCTGACTGACGCGGACATCATCCCCATTCCGGTTTGTTTCCTGATTGTTAGCAACGAAATGCTTAACCGAAGTACCAACCCCATTGCGCTGCACCCCTTCCACATACGCTGCCGCAATCTTACCGGACAGAAGCGGATCTTCGGAATAGTATTCAAAATTTCGTCCGCATAACGGATGACGATGAATATTTAGTGCCGGAGCCAACAGAACGTCCGAACCGTATTCCAACACCTCTTCGCCGATAGCATTACCCACCTGCCGGACGAGATCCACATTCCAGGTACTCGACAAAGCCGTACCTATTGGAAAGTGAGTACAATAATACGTCTTACTATCAAAATCACGAATCGGATCAATACGAAGACCAGCCGGTCCGTCGGAAAGAATAACGGCCGGAATACCAAGCCGGGGAACGGGATACGAAGTACCCGCCGTCCCGGGTAACAGTGAACGGGTGGACCCAATGACAGGAGCATTACCCGAAAGTCCGTCCATACCCGTACCAATACACAAATGCACTTTTTCTTCAAGCGTCATCGCCGCTATCACCTCGTCTATATTATCCACCTTTAGTTGAGGAGGATTCTGTGCTAAAAGTGTGGCCGAAAAGAATACACCGACCGAAAATGCCATTATATTTTTCATCAATATCTAAAATTAGGGATTAATAATCAATGTATTAAAAGAGTGTGCGGGAAGTGCCGGCCGGATATTCTTTTCCCCCACCCGGACTTCCACACTCAATGACTTGTCTGTCTGATTAGCTAAAAGCACTGCAATCGTTCCATCAGTATTCAGAAAAGCAAGAACATTACGGAAACCGCCAGATAAGATCAGCCGTCTTGCCCCGGGATGAACATAATGACTGGCATGCTTCAACACATAATACTCGGGGGTGAAGCAAAAGGTACGATTGGTTCCGTTCACAGTTACCAATGAATTTTGCCTCCATCCCCACCGGCTAATACCACCATCAAGCAAAGACGTATTCCAATAGTCATAAACCTGCACTCCGTTATTTAAATAATGCCTCATTAAGTTCCATGAATATACAGCCCCTTCCCAATCATTCAGTCCGTTGCCGCATTCCTGTTCGGTTTGGTAGAACTTCAAGTCGGGATGTTCTTTCCAGATCAACGGCAAAGCACCTTTCCCCGCCCATTGAAAGCCACAGCCTTTAATATAACGGGCTGCTTCCGGATCAGAGAGTATGCTATCCGTCAATGCAACATTAGCACGCTCTATTGTACCTAAAAACACCTCCACACCCTTACTCTGCATTTCCGGGCCGAGATACTTACCGATAAAACGGGCTAGCGAAGCGGTCTTCCAGCAACAACTCGGAAATACTTGAGGCGAGTTAAACTCATTCTGGGGCATAACCATTGCAATGTCAATGCCTTCCGCCCGGTAAGCATCAATAAACGCTCCGAAGTAACGCGAATAGGCTTTCAAATAGACATCCTCCTGAATAAACCCATCACTTCCTTCGTGCCCTTCCCGATCTGCAGGAAGCCCGTTATCCACCACTTCCATTCTAAGACGGGAGCGATTATTACTTGATTCCTGCTTGCCACCATCCTCACTCCCGTGCTCTTTCATAAAAGCCCGCATCCGCTCCATCATACGTTCCGACGACACACAGGCATAATGCTTGTTGTATTTCATCCAGGAAGGAGGAGACCAGGGAGAAGCCCATAATTTTAACGCAGGATTATATCGCTTTGCCGCTTTGATAAAAGGAATCAATGTTTCCTCATCATGGGCTATGGAGAAATGCTTCATCCCAAAGTCTCCTTCTGTCTCATCATACGAATACCATTCCAAACTAAAATCATTTGCACCCACGGGCATACGGCAAACCGTAAAACCGGCTCCTTCAGGAGTAAACATCTCCCGTAGTATACTGTCACGCACGGTTTTATCGAGACAATTCAGGGAAGTCCACCCCAACTCATTGAAACAAGCCCCGAACCCATCAATTGTCTGTGCCGTCCGCAACGTATCTATCATAAGCACACTATCCGGTTCCAGCCCCGCTTCTTTCTCCACATCACGTTGCTGCCAGAATTCTTCGGGGGTTGTACAGACCCATTCCGTTTTCATTCTCCCGGAAGTACAGGCGGTCATAAGACCGCCCAAACATCCTAATAAAAATATACTGGTTTTTATCTTCATATTCTATCCGGTTAATAACCTGTATTTTGTTTAATATAGGGGTTTACACTCATTTCCGTGTCAGGAAAAGGCATCAGCACATTATAGGATTTAAAGCCTGCATTCGGATTGGTGTAGAACTGCTCCACGCCGTTTTCATACGTTCCCAATGACGTTTTCTTTCCTGCATCCTTCAATGTGGCTTCGGCTTCACCCCAACGAACCAAATCCTGAAAACGGACGGACTCAAAAGCCAATTCAAGGCGGCGCTCCTTTTTGATTGCTTCAAACAAAGCATCTCCCGTATCCTCCACATCGGACAATCCAACCCTCAAGCGTACCTCATTAAGGTATTTTTGAGCCTTGGTATCATCGGGATTCGGTTGACGGTTATAGGCTTCGGCTGCCATAAGCAAGACATCCGCATAACGAATAATACGGAAGTTAGTCCCGGCAATGGTATGATAACTCTCATTCGATTCAGCAATCTCATCCACATAAGCTCCGTATTTGGTACGTACCAATCCATCACATCCATAAGGAATAGAGCCATCGGAAGCACGAATTGATGCTCCGTATTGTGCCAAGTCCTCTTCGTTCAGTACCGTAGCTTTTTGTCTCACCTCATCACCGGCTTCTATAAAAGCTTCACGCAGCCCCTTCTCCGGGCTTACAAATCCCCATCCGGTTTCAGACAGCCCCGTACTTCCGGCTGTAAAGTATCCCGAACGCGGTCCGCAATAAGCCACGATACAAGTACTCTCCAATACTTCCTTCAGATCGTCCGAGTATGAAATTTCAAAAACAGACTCAATGCCAAATTCGGAAGCCTTACGCGTGATCTGCGAATAATCGGGATACAAATCATATTCATGGGTATTAATCAATAAATCAAACTCAGTAGCGGCATCGGCATATTTCCGTTCAAACAAATAAGCCTTTCCCAATAAAGCCTGAGCCGTTCCTTTGGAAACCCGTGCCTTATTGGCCGCACTCTGCTTACTCTTCAGGGGAAGGACATCAATAGCGTCTTTCAGATCCTGTTCAATCTGCGCATACAGAGCATCCACCGTAGAATTCGGTTGGTTATAGTTCCCGGCTTCCAGTGGTTCGGTAACCAACGGCACCGTTCCCCATAAAGTTACTAATTCAAAATAAGCATAAGCCCGCAAACATTTGGCTTCAGCTACACAAAGCGTCTTGGTTTCAGTATCCGGTGTCACCTTCTGAATGACGATATTAGCACAATAAATCATCTCATAATACTTGGTATACATATTCTTCAGTACACCGTTCGAAGCAGCTATATCAAATTCATTCAGCTCATTTCCATCGCTATTGTCACTTCGCCCGCCACCTCCGGCCTGTGCGTCATCCGACAGGATATTCTTGTATTCAAAAGTAGAGAGATTTTCAGATTGCAGCATATCATAAATGGCAAATACAGCCTGTTCGGCCTCAGCATCTGTTTTATAGAAATCTTCTTGCGAAGTCACTCCCCGCTCCGTGGTATTCAGAAAGTCATCACAACCCGTAGCCATCCATGATACCATGGCACACAAGGCCAAAGTTTTTATAGGGAATAGATTTGTTTTCATATTCTATGTTATTTTTAGGAGTTAAAAAGAAAGAGATAGTCCAAATGTCACCTTTTTGGAATTAGGAAAGAATCCACGGTCCACTCCAATGCTGTTATTATCCGAAGTAGAAGCTTCCGGATCCATCCCCTTATAACCGGTGAAAGTAAAGAAATCATCTAAAGACGCATATATACGCAGATTGGAGATGTTCACTTTTTGCATTAAAGCCTTTGGCAAAGTATATCCCACCTGTATTTGCTTGATCTTCATGTACGAACCGCTAAATACCATCATATCACTACACCAGAAGTTGGTATTGTTTGTTTGATAAGTAGCCGAAGGGTACTTGGCTTTTGAGCCGGAATCCGTCCAACGCTTTTCATAAAACGTAGCCAATTTATTTGTCGTGGGACGATCTGGACGCCGGACACCGTATAAGACGTCATTACCCACAGAACCATTAATAAACGTAGTCAGATCAAATCCTTTATACTCCACATTCAAGGTAATACCGTAAGTAAAATCAGGAATCGCACTTCCTATCATGGTATAGTCGCCACTATTGATACTGCCGCTTTTATCCATATCCACAATATTCACATCACCATCCGCAGTAAGCCCATTAGTTTTGTATCCACGGAAGTACCATACCGGATACCCTTTTTCAAAGGCAGTGGTCGGTTCCCAGCTCTTTAGTGACACCCCGTTAAGACGGTCAATCGAAGGATCAAGATAAGTCACCTCATTACTCAATGTGGAAAGATTGGCATTGATGCTGTAAGAAAGCTCATTCACTTTGCTACGCCATCCCAATTCAAAATCAAAACCTTTGTTCAATACATCTCCTCCATTTATAGGCGAAGCTGTATTTCCAGCCTCAAGAGCAGGAGTATTAGTAGTAATCAAATCCTTGGTCTTCTTATGATAATAATCCACTCCAAGAGTAAGGCGATCATTGAACAGTCTTAAATCCAATCCCAAGTCGAATTGCTCGCTGGTTTCCCAAGTCAGGGAATAGTTACCCAAGGAGGAAGGATACGCAGCATTGGCAAAATGACCATCCGCCAGCGGATAGAGATAGGAAGCATTGATATATGCCCAGGTCAAATAGCTCAATCCCGAACCCGAAGAAGCAATATTGGAAGCATAAGAGTACGAGTCCAAATTACTTAAACTACCATTCTGTCCCCAACTGGCACGGACTTTTACATAATCAATCAGTGTGTTTTTAGGAAACCATGACTCCTGGGATGCAACCCAACCTACCGATACGGCGGGAAATGTTCCCCAACGTTTATCTTTAGGTAAAATAGATAAGCCTGCACCATCATAGCGGAGTGTCGCTTCAAACAGATATTTATTCTCATAGTCATAGTTCACACGTCCGAAGAAAGAAGACTTACGGTCCTGTAAAGTTGTCCCCCCTACATTCGAACCGCTTTGTGAAGACACAAAATCCAGATCGGCGTACGATTCCTCATCTTTTAATAAAGGATATCCCGAAGCCAATACCGTTTTATGTTCATTTTCCGAAATTGCCGTACCCAACATCAGCGTGAAATTATGCTTCCCGATGCTTTTGATGTACGAAGCATAATTTTCCCATTGCCAATAAGTAGTGGTGGCATCCGATTCACTAACAGATGCCGTATTGTTATTCATTTCAGAATTATAGAAGAACTCCGGTTTATAAACGTGGGCGTTATATTGATTGAAACGAATCCCCAACTTTGAAGTGAACGTAAAGCCTTTGAAAGGAGTCAGGTCAAGAGCGATATTGCCCATTAGCGAACTGTTAGTGGTTTTAGTCTGCATTAAATTACGCTGCACTAACGGATTGATACATTCCCCGGTGACATACTGCGATATTCCATAATAATTACCGTTCTCATCTTTCATCAAGTTGTTTCCCGCATCCAACAAACTTTGTACATGGTTGGGCAAGGTGCTGCCATAGGTCACGGGAGTAAGCGGATCCATCATCAACGCATTAGAGATTACACCTCTCGACTCGTCATTTTCATTAAAAGAGGTTTTAGTGGAGCGGTTCAACTGAAGGCTATTGCTTACTTTCAGCCACTTGGTGGCTTGCACACTACCGTTGAACATGCCGGAATAGCGTTTATAATTATCCTGATCGCCCACCACAATGCCTTTCTGATCCAGATAAGACAAAGAAGCAAGATAAGTCACTTTATCATTCCCTCCGGAAATAGACAGATTATGCTTCATCATAGGTGATGCTTCAAAAGTTTCGTCAATCCAGTCGGTATCCACTCCATTGGCTGTTGTACTGCTACTTATCAGATTAGATTCCTTCATGTAAGTAAGGTATTGCGAAGCATTCATCAAATCGGCCGACTTGCCCAAGCTCTGGATGGTGTACTGAAAATTGTAGTCCACCTGTGTATGCCCCGACTTACCGGTCTTAGTCGTAATCAGCACAACTCCATTACCACCTTCGGCACCATATATGGCAGCGGAAGCACCATCTTTAAGAACTTCCATACTGACTATATTGGTTGGCTCCAACGTACTAATATCAGTGGTACGCAAGCCGTCCACAATATAAAGAGGATCGGAATTACCATTCGAGCTATATCCACGCACCCTGATCTTTATCCCCGATCCCGGTGCACCGGAAGATGAGAGGACCTGAACCCCCGACGTCTTTCCTTGCAAAGCTTGTTCGGGACGGGTATTGGAACTGATCATCATATCTTCCGCTTTAACAGACGAAATGGCTCCTGTTACCACACTCTTCTTCTGCACTCCATACCCCACTACAATCACTTCGTCCAGTGATTGGGTATCTTCTATCAATATAATTTTCATGTGAGCGGTAGCGGGATGCTCCTGAGTAACATAACCGATATAAGAGAATATCAGCATAGCTTTATCTGTAACAGTTAGTTTAAAATTACCATCCAAATCGGTAACCGTACCGTTAGCAGTACCTTTTTCCTGGATAGTTGCTCCTATAACCGGAACCTTTTTTTCATCGACAATTGTGCCCGAAACTTTAATCTGTCCCCAAACAGACAAGCCCATCACACCAAACAAGGCCAATAGAGAAAGCCTCATAAAGAACATACGGTCTTTCATATACGCATTATTTTAGGGTTAATTAATAAGGTTTTAACGTCACAAAATTAAAGCCTCTCAAAGGTTTGTATAGTGCATAGTAAAGAAAACAGGAGGAATAATAGTAAGTTTACAAGAATATAATATGCTGATATATAACAAGTTGACTTACATAGATAGTAAGTCTTAAAGCAAACCGGGTCTTAGACTCATCCCCTCCTTAAGCTGATAAGTTGCCCAGAAGTTTCACTCTATTGGAAAATTCTTCATCAGAAACAATAGCCTTATTACGCATCTTCATCCGGCTATTATACACGGTTTGAGTAGAGATATGAAGGAATTCGGCAATCTTGGTGCTATTATTAATGCCTAAACGGACAAGAGCGTAGATACGCAAGTCATTATTCATCAGCTCACCTTTTTTCAGCACAAGCCGCTCTTCCGGACGCAACAGACTGTTGAAGTCCTCCAAGAAGTCAGGATAGATTTTAAGGAAAGTAACATCAAATATCTTGTAGAGTTCCTGAATTTCATCATGAATAAACGAATTTGAGTTTTCCGCCAGGTTCATTAGTTCGTTATACTGCTTCACTTGCAGCTTGCGGAAAGTCGTTTTCCGCAGTTCATCCATTTTAGTGATATAGCCGGAACAAATGGTAAACAGGTTACCTATATATTCTTCTTTAACAAAATTAGCTTCGGTCAACAGGGCATTTGCGTGCGTCACTTGTCCATTAATAAGTTTCAGTTTTTCATTCGCTTCTTCCAATTGACGGTACACTTTCTCCAATTCCTCCACATTGCTATCCAATGCCCGGTTTTGTTCCTGCAATTGCCTACGCGATACCACCTGCTTACGCAACAGAATATAAATATAGATCAGTGCCAAAAGAAGAATGACCGACATGATAACCAGTATAACTATCGTTCTTTGTTTAAATTTACGGTCAACGGCATATTTCTCCTGCGTCTTATCGTAGATTTGCTGCATATAACCCAGAAGTGTACTGGCCCGCACCCGTTCAGGAAACTCTGCATGAGATTCAAATCCATATTTAAGAAAAGAATATGCGTGGTGAATATCCCCGTCATTAAAGGCCTCTATGGCAAGGAGTTGCAACGAAGGCACATCACGGTTCATCATCTGTATGTCATTGATGGCGGATAGGGTTATGTACTTAACAAAATTGGCAATATCCCCCTTTGAGTGATACAGCATGCTAAGCGCAAAAGTCAGGTTACCATACCATTGTGCATCCATACCTCTTCCCGAACTCAGCTTGTTTTTAATCAGTGTCTCCACTTCATCCGCTCTCTTCGTATCATGGTCCCTCCAAAACCGGGCCCACAAATAGGCATTATCCAGCGGATCGTGATTAAGGACAATAATAGAGTCGCAAAGTTGCGCTATTTCATATTTATGGTCTGTAGATAGATAATTATCAAGATGGTTCAGCAGATAAACCCGTTGGATATAATAAGCCACTTCCGTCGTTTTATTCATGGGATAGCCTGCCGCTTCTTTAAGCACTCTTTCCGCTTCATCCAACCATCCCGTTGCGGCGTACACATAAGCCTCATTAACCAGCGTTTCCGTAAGCCAGTCTTTGTTTTTGTATCGCTTTGCGAGCTGATAATTACGATTTAGATAAGCCAGTGCCGAGTCACTGACATACGTCCGGTAAGCATCATACAGCAGTTTGTTGATAAGATAAGTCTCTTCATTACTTTTAGCTTTTGCCAATTTATCCCTGAGAGTTTGTATATTCACTTCCAAACTCCTTTTGTAATCGGCTTTATGACTTAATGCCGAATCAATTTTTATATAATAATCGTTCTTGCCCAGACATGAATAATCAGATTGCGCCTTTATAGGCAAACATACAACTAAGGCCACAATCCATAGTATTCTCATAATTAGATTTAATTTTCACATGCACAAATATACAAAAAAATAAATATCCGCCTATAAAGTCATGAAAATAGGCGGAAAAAAGAAGAGCCTCTTGAAATGCCCAAACACTTCAATAGGCTCTTTCTATGAAATAAAAATTGAGAATAAAGGTAAACTTATCCTGCGGAAAACACTTATTCTTGTACACAACGAACAAGATAACCAAACTTACGAACAGCCCCAAGCCCAGGACGTATCTTGGAAGTATCGAAATACAAACGGGAACTGAAGTTTTGATTGTTTTCTGCAGTACAGCTCCAGTACTCTCCCATCTGCCCAACACTGGTTAGCACTCCATAAGCATAATCACGAAAGCCAGATGCCGGGAAACGAGTTTTAAAGCCAAAATAATCGTAAGTGGCACCACTGGACAAGACGGTGGTTCCCTCAGGGGCAGTACGACCTACCGCTGCAAACCGTCCAAACTTTGTCCATGGAGCACTCCAGGCATTAGAAGGGGTTTCTTCCCCTAATTCCGAAGCAGTAGGCATACGCCATTTACCAGACACTGCACCTGTGGTACTCAAGTATTTACAAATATCACCTTTATATGCCGCATAGTTGGCCGGAGTATTTTGAACCGCTTCATTTAAAAAAGAACCGGATTTATCACTACTATAAATATATACCAGATAATAGCCCGGAATATCCTTCCAGTTATTGTAACCCTTGGAACTGGGGCTGCCACTGCTCCATGTACTCGAACCGGGAGCACCCGATCTGTACGAAGGCACATAAAGCGTGGAAGAAGCAAAATCTGTTGCAGTACCACCATTGGAAGCTGAAGCGGAAACACCAATCAATGACCCCCAATGGAAAAAGACCCCTTGCTTTAAATCACTATTAGCACTTACACTTGCATCAAAAGTCAGTTTCTTACCATTCCAATAAATATTGCTTCCAGCCCATACCAACCGTTTGGCCTGAAATTTAAAACGCAACGTATAAGACTGACCAGGCTTAAGCAAAGCAGTACTAAAAGTAGCATTCAAATTACTCCTCTTTATATTGCCTATCGTTACAGAAGGAATATTAATAGTAAGAGTAGAAGCCCCTCCCGTAAAGACAAAATAACTATTACTGGTTACCACCGAAGCTTTAAGAGCCTTCCATGCAATATTACGACTGGAAGAAGAACCGCTTGCTTCCAGCGACCCGTTAGACAAAATGAGGGTACCACTAACATAAACCGGATTAAGACTTGCACTAATAGCTGTAACATTCTTCTTATATACACCGGAAGCATCCGCTATAATACTGATCTTGCTAAACTGATGGGAAAAAACAATGGACAAGTTACTACCCGAAGACGTAATGGTCTGATCGAATTTTGAATAAAGTAGATCAGCGGGAGAGCTAAATGCCAGATTAAGAGACTTCACATTGAAAGCCGGAAGCGGATCGTTACTCCCTAAAGAGTAACAAACAAATGTATAATTTTGGCCAACAGGCACGTGAAAACTCTCCAACGAGTTATTGCCACCTACTTCAAAATCACCATGGCTTACATAACCGGCAGAAGTCACTTTTCCTTGTTGAAAAGCAATCACGCGATACTTTATACCACTGCCCAACGCACTTGTTGAACGGGTGGAAAAAGAAGTTCTCTCAAGGGAAGCATCAATATTCCCCCCATCATCGACAGAAACCTGAATATCACGCGATACGGATGAGGAGTGGTCTAACTCTGTTGAAGCATCTTCTTCCGCCACTCCTGATACCGACACCGACAACGTCGCCATTCTAGTTGAAACATCATCTGTCCCAGCAGAAGAATTATCCCTGTCACAAGAAGATACCACCAGACACAACACAAAAGACATGCCCAAAAGAAACAGTTTTCTTTCCATTACTTTAATATTTTTTTTTGAATTTGAATTCTGTCAAGCTAATTCCTTACACAACGCACAGATACAGCAGTACTACAATAAGTCATCCAGAGACGTGCTCTGTTAGTATCAAACAATAAATACATGGATTGAGCCCTAGTTCCTCCATGTGAGTTGCTCCAGACATATCCAGAAGAGCCTGTACTGGCCACATTGCCGCCATTAGCCATAAAAAAACGAATTCCTGAAGCAGGAAAAAATATGTTATCATAAATATAACCCGGAGCAACAGTAGCAGTACCATTGACATTGGATGTTAAGTTATCGCCAAAAGAGCCGCTTTTTACATAACTTGAACCGGCATTAAACTCATTAGCCGTAGGCATACGCCAACCATTGGTTGAATTCGGAGCATAACCCTTATCAGATAGATACTTGCAAATATCTCCTTTATACTGACTATAATAACTACTTCCCAAATTAGTCAAATATGTTTCGTTCAGATCTGCAGGAGTTACTTCATTAGGCACATAAGGAAAATCCTCCCAAGTACTCCACGACATTGCACTTGCTGTAGTTTTGGACCAAGTGTTATTCACTACATTCGGAACATACATAGGAGTTTCACTATACGAAAATTCGACAGCGCCATTAGTTAAAGCAGGAGACATGGCTACCAAAGAACCCCACATAAAGAATACACCTTGGTAGTGCTCATGAGTGGTTACCCCCACATCATCAAAAGTAAGTTTGGTTCCATCCCAATAGATATTACTTCCGGCAAAAAAACCTTTTTTAAACTTCAACCGGATCACATACGATTTACCCGTTTCCAGTGTTGCACCACTGAAAGGAAGTACAAAACCGGTCTTGACCAGTCCTCCAATAGTTACCGAAGACAGATTTACTGTAATGTCGGAAGCCCCATTGGTAAATATCGTAGCCGGAGAACTTGTTACAGTTGTGCCGGCTGTGATTGTTCCCCAAGGAATAGTAATGGAAGAAGAAGCTCCGGTAGCAGTTAAATTGCCATTGGCTAGAGTAAGAATGGTACTATAATTCGGACTCAGTTGAGCACTGATAGTTGTAATATTTTGAGCCATATCCGAAGCATCTGCTACAACTTGAATGCGAGAGAATTTATGGACAAAAGTAATCAACAAGCTATGGTTTGATGCTGTAATAGCCTGGTCAAATTTGTAATAAAGCAAATCGTAAGAAGAAGGCGCAACCGTGATATCCAATGAATTTTTATCAAAAGGCGGCAAAGCGCTTATAGTGTTCAACGAATAACAGACAAATGTATACGTATATCCTTCAGGAACGTGAAAAGTATTTGTGGTGGTAGCTCCGGAAACGGTAAAATCACCATAACTTACAAAACCGGATGCATTAACCTGCCCCTGTTTAAAGGCTATTACACGATACGTCACATTATTACTTAGGGAAGTAGTGGCACGCGTCTGAGTGGACACCTTATTTAAAGATGCTTCTAATCGTCCCCCATCCGCCATTGGTATGTTGACTGTCTTCACCACACCATCAGTACTACGGGTCAACTCCGTTTCTTCGCTCTCGTTCACTCCGACAACAGAAACCCGTAAAAGTACTTCTCCACCCGGTGATAAACCGGAAGTAGAAGTTGCATCTTTTTCACATGAGACCAACAATATTGATAACGCTGATAAACATACAGCTAACAATATGCCGCACAAGGTAAAGAACAACCTGTCAATATTTATATACTGCACTCTTTTCTTTTTCATTTTATAACTTTTAATAGTATCAACTGTTTACTAAAAAGTAATATCACCACTTGTTATTTCAGAAGAGCTACCATAATCTGTCACCACAGGAGTTATGGAACCTGGATCCGGATTTACTGAAGCCGCAATAGATTGCTCCAGTTTCACACAGCTAACATGCAATTCTGGCGCTTTATAAGAGCGCAACCGGCTTTTCCCGACTCCAAATTGCATTTCTTTTGAATCTTCATTATTTATCATAATCCTTTTAAAATTAAATTATAAATTCACTTTCACTATTTTTCTAAAAGCGGGATAAAAGCACTTCCCCCACAGGAGAAGTGCTCGACAAACAAACAAACCATATTATCTTCACAGACCACATGCTCTTTTTTTCATATAAAGTTCTGCTAATCAAGAGATTTTTATTTCTTATGTCGCACTATTTTGCTTCCATTATCACAGCACGGCTTAGAACAGGATCATCATAGAACATATTTCCTACCCCTCCCTGATAAATAACTTTGAGTTGCGATGCCGGCACATGAAATTCATTAACCAGACAGTCATAAACAACTTGAGCACGTTCCTTACTCAAACGTTCATTCAATTCAGCACTTCCGGTCAATTTATCAGCGTATCCGGCAATATTATAAGTTTTATTGCTATCCTTAATTGCTTTAGCCAGGTAACCCAAATTAACGCGGTTTACATTTGTCAATGTGCTCTTACCAATAGCAAAAGTCACAAGCAGAGATGGAGTCACATACTTCACTTCATGTTCTTTCTCAACAATAGTCTTAGGCTCTTTTTCCTTTTCTCTTGCAAGCGCATCACGCAAATCGCTATTTTCAGCCATCATATTATTTATCTTACCGCGCATACGCTCCATCTCCTCGGAAGAAATACCGGAATTAGTACAACGGCCCCAACCTTGCTTGCCAAGTTTATAGCTCAATCCCAGAGTGGCGCTTAATGCCCCTTCTTCTTTACGACCGCCGGTCTCGCCATCAAAACGATCATTAACCATGCTGCCACGAACATCTAAAATCAGATCGAATGCAGAGCCTAAGCGGAAACTATTCAACAATCCGATGCTGGCAGAGACTTCGCGTTGACGGGGTGTCTTCCAAGTCACCATCCAACCCAAACCGGCATAAGGAGACAAGTTATAAAAACGATGTTCATTATAGCCAAACAAGAGATTGGATACATTGAACAGCAAATCTCCGTGAAAATGCGCCATATCAAATTTTTGTTCGTACAGATTTTGAGAAGAATCATAAATTTTCCCATTGGAATGGCTGCCATTCTGTGTTACTCCTTTGTAAGCCAAGCCGGTATAAGCCAAGCGAATACCAATACCCGGAGTAAACCATTTTCCCACGGCAACATCCAATGCAGGACTAAGACGATCCGTAAAATCCATCTGCTTATTATGGTCACCGAAATAGATCTGTGCACCACCGCCAACACTAATAAACCAATTATTCCAAAACCTATTGGTTTCCACCTTGTATTTATCGGCACTGTCCACATGCTCTACTTCTCTTACCGTAGACTGTCCCGACAAACTACCTGCTGCCAACAGCAACATGCCTAATACACATACATGCTTCATTTTTCTCTTTTTTAAGTTTATAAATTAATCAGAATAAAAAATATTATGTAAATGTATCAATTGTTTAATCCACCTAAAAGTAAAATTTCCACTGGAAGCGTATGATTCGTTACGTTGCTTTTCAATAATGAAGGGGAAATCTAACTTATTAGAAAGTGTTATTTTTAGTTAACGCAGAATATTTTCTCAATATACTTTATCCGTTAGACCCCAAAAAGTGATACCACCACCAGACACTATTCCTATTTAAGAGTGAAAGCACTATTGGGAGAAGAACTATAATTTATCAGATAAAATCCACTCTATGAATAACAGCTTTTCAAATCCGCTCTTCATTTTTATAAATTTAACACTTTTAGATAATGCCGGTATTTCGCAGGTTATTAAAAAGTAAAATGCAAAAAAAAATAGCTAGGAATATACATTCAAGGAAGAAAAAGAATTATGACTTAACTTTGAAAGCAAATTTAATTTCTTAAGATAAAAGATGAAACAATTAACTAACGACGACTCTTGGGTTATAAATGGATTTAAACCATTTTCAGATCTGGCCTTTGAATATTTTCCCAACTGCGCCAACCACGATTCGGCCAGCAAGAAGCTACGAACTGAAATTGAAGCTAACGAACTATTGAAAAACAGACTCGAAGCAAACAACTACACACGCAAAACCATTCTTCTATCCCCCATACAACAACAAATCATTGCCTCCACCATCGGTCCCCCACTCATCACCATAAAGAGTGCTGTCCAAAGAAAATAGTAACCTGAAAAATAAGTTAAAACAACATGAAAACAGATTTATTTTTTTATTTATATATTTATATATTTATTTTAGGTGAACGCCCTTGTGAATGCTTTCTTTTAGATACCAATCATAAATCACTGTCTATTAGAGAGTTTCATACACCTCGGAAGTGAACATCAGGGTGAACGCCCCACAGGAGGTTACAAGCATGACATAGAACCTTGAAAGAAACAGCGGTTCTGCCCGATAAAAACAGAGCCGCTGTTTACCTCAAATAGAACCGCTACCCGATAACAATACCAGTGCAACTTTCCTTTTCCGCCATCGGTTTTTATCCCCCGGAAGTTACCCTCTTTTTCACAGGATAACCTCAGGAAAGACCTCCCCTGAGACTTAGACCCTGAAAAACGATTATTCCCGTAAATAACCGTCCGCTAACGGTACAACTCCGTCAAAATCCGTTGAAATCCGTCATTGCATCTTGACAAAGCTTTTTTCATTAACTATTTTTGTGGTGTACTCAATAAAAAAATATAAATATTATGAAACTAAACACTATGCAGGTTTTTGAACATGGCTACATTGTTTTACCTAAAGTGGCTTTAAAAGCTCATTTAGCCTCCAAAAGACGGATTCCGGGAGATCTGGAAGTTATTTTAATTTTATTGATGCACGTAAACTATTCTGATACGGTGTATGACATTCACCATAAGGAAGTTTGCTGTCATAGGGGCGAGGCAGTGTACAATTTTACCCAATGGGCCAGGTTCTTCGGATGGACCCGTCCGCGTACCGTACGATTCTTTACCAGAATGAGGAAAGAAGGGATCATCCGGCTGATTTCCGAACAGCAAAGCATTCTCCACATTTGCGTGGTGGACTACGACATCTGGACAGGACAGAACCGGCTGGCACGCGAACAGAAACAGACGCTATACGAACAGGAATTTCTGGAATTCTGGGAAAAATACCACAACACGCTCCACGTCAAGCGACGCAACATTGGCCGGGCACAGTCCGAATGGCGGAAACTCTCCGACGAAGACCGCCGGCTCGCCATCCAGCACATCGAGGACTTTTATTACAGCGTGGAGGACGTCCGTTTCATTCCTCAGGCATCCACCTATCTGGCAGATAAGGCCTTCCTAAATGATTTCGGTTACTAATTACAGTCACTTAATACCAAAATATTACGGATGAAAAGATATTATAAATACATACAAAGTACTGAAATAGAGCATATTTTATTAAATAATTAAAATAAAAAGATTAACAATGGATTACGTATCACCACAAGCTCCCGAAATAGAAGAAGCCGTCATAGGCGCCTGCCTCATAGAGCAGCAAGCCATCACACTCGTAGCAGACAAGCTCCGCCCCGAAATGTTCTACATCACCCGGCACGAAGAAATCTTCAAAACCCTCCTCGCCATGTATCAGGAAGGTACTAAAATTGACATCCTCACCGTGAAGGAAGAGCTGGCACGACGTGGCAAACTGGAAGCCATAGGCGGTCCGTTCGTCATAGCACAACTCAGTAGCCGGGTAGCCACATCCGCACACATCGAGTACCACACCGAAATCATCCGGCAGAAATACCTCCGCCGGGAAATGA
>JALCME010000008.1 GCA_022648295.1 Bacteroides sp.
TGCCAGACAGGCTTCCAGTTCTTCAAGATCCGCATTCAACAGATAATTATCACTCCGGACACTGGTATCCGGCATTTCACTACATTCCACAACAGTATAGTTTTTATTTTTCAATTAAGTTTTTATTCAATCTCTCTCATCAGCTTTACCTATTGTAACCACAAAAGAATTGTGGCAAACTGACCGTCTGTTAAGTATCAACAGACTATCTATCAGAGGTTAACAGACTATCTGTCTGTACTCAACTGACTATCTCTTCCGGTGCAACAGACCATCTAATTTCCATGATCTACGAACTTGATTTATATTCCATCTCTACATGCTTTTTAGTTTTAACTTTTAAAAGTTCCCCGTGCACTCCTGCACCGGGGAACTCTAACAAACAAACAAAAAATAAAACCGTGATTCACATCAGGGTATCCAAATATATTTTTATTTCACTCAAGAAACAGTCTATTCTTTGACACACCGGACAGGATATCCACAAGAGCGAAAACCTATATTCGATGGCAAGACAAAATCGGCATACAAATAAAGATAATATGCACTCCTACTCTGTCCTATACTTGGAGATGCCGACCAACAAAAGCCTTCCCCCTCGGAGTTTTCATGAAGTGTTCCATAGGTCTGAGCACGATATCCTGTTACTGGATAGTAAGTAGATTTTCCATCATGAGTAAAATTCCACCCTCTAAACGTCGTTCCATCATAAAACTTGCTTCCTCCATAACTGCTATTTTCCCAGTTTGTAAAAGATGATTCGGAAGGATATTCCACATAATCAAAATAACGCCATGGTGAATAATTGTCATTCGAAGGAATGTTTACTGTCTCTGAATAGGCCGGCACACGCCATCCGGCAGGGCAGGGATCGTATATGGTTTTGCCTCCTGAAGAAGCAGAATTCCACAGATAAAGACTATTGATGGAATCAGCAGAAGTAGCAGCATCCATCCATCCTGTTCTTATTGCCAGAAATTCATCTGGGTGAGCTATTGCATAAGCAATACCCGAATTATCAAGTGTTAGAGGCGTGGCCGATAAAGTAGTAGCATCACCATAATAGGCAATATCGGGATTTGTATATGATTCTGTATCCCAACTGGGTATGCCAGGAAAAGGGTCTTTCCGCCCCCACTGATAAAGAAGTCCACAAACTCCGGTATCTGAAGCATCATAATCATTGCGTGTTGCCCCCAAATTGCGATCCATAAACACATAATCCCGATAACCGTTATTAGCTGTATAGGTTGCATCCGTAACATTTGGATTATAATTCGTCACCCAGATATGCCAGGACCACAAAGCTTTACTTGTATCGTCATTATCAACAACCTTTATCACGGCATTACCAGGCGAAATACCAGCCGGAACCATTACTGTAAAATAGGTATCCGCACCCAAAGCATCCCTCACTCCGGTGCCTGTGGCATTACTGAGTGTCACTAATCCTAGTGCTGTTTGCCACACCACACTTGCAGTCCATGAAGTAGAAGTTCTTATTTGAGCAGTACCTGCACTATTGGCTCTCCTAACCGGAATATTCACAGAACCTCCCGGAGGAACAATATAACAATTGGACAATCCGTCCGAGGCAGCGGACTGCACCCCGTTTAAAACGGTAACTCTTGAATCAGCCTCATTACACTTTAACTTAATGTTATAAATGTATTTGTAGTTTCGCTTAATATTGAAATTCGTTGTATTATCCGCACCCAAATAGACTCTCCATACCGCTTTATACCCCAGAGCCTCCCCATTGATCAGTACATAGGTGGCACTGTCGGAAGGTGCATTGTACTGTGTCTTTTGATTTTGGGAAGCAATAGTAGAATTTACTCCACGACGATTCTCATACATATAAAAAAAGCCTTTAACCTCACTAGCTCCAGCGGCATCTATTGAGCCACTCGTTACCCAATCATCACTGGTCGACGGGTTCCCGGAATCATCACCGGTTTCTCCCGCATTGTCGGCTACAGAACCTTCTGTTGTCAAGGAACGGTTTACATAGTATGTACTCGCAGGCAGACTACAAATAGCATAATTATCAATCGTAATACCACTACCCTCTTCCACGGTAATATCCAAATCCACCCGAGCAACCATACGGGTCACTGTCATTCCGGAGGAGAGAGTACTCTCTCCCGCATTGATATCGGTTATTACACTTCCACACATCGGCAAATAAGTCGTTTCAGTAGAAGTGGAATTCAGTCCTCCCCAAGCTGCAATCCGACTGGTCAGACTTTTCAATTTTAATTCGGTATTCACTACATCCCCATTAAAAATATCTGGATTATTGGTATTGGCTATGGCATAGATCGTACAATTCTTCCCGCTACGTGCTTTCACTGTTACAGAGCATGAAGAAGCTACCGCGTCAAAAGTGGAATAATTCATCCCTATAATATCGCCGGCACTATTATACACCAATATATACATATCATGTATCACATCTTCATTCACACTACGGGTAGTAACCTCTTGTGGAGTTTCGGCCGTTATTTGAAACTTGATTATTGCAGTATTGTCCTCTTCCGTTGTAGAAGAAGACAGATCATCTGTACAGGCAGCTAAGCATGAAAGAACGAAACATATGCAAAGAAGAAACAGCCATAATCGTCCTTCTTTGCACATATTCAGCAAATTCGCTCTTCTTTCACTCCCTTTCCACACTCTATTTATACTTCTATTACAACTCATCCTAATCCCTCTTAGATACAGACTTGAAGTCTTTAATACCACACAACCTATTTTAAATTTGCACATCTTGTTCGTTCGTTCCCCAAGGTTCCACACTAACCGTCACATGCAGACGTGCATAGTGGAAATCAACCGTGATATAAGTTTCCACGCCGGAAAGTGCCTTCAATATATTGCCATCATCATCCGTGGTAATAGTGAATAATAAGGTACTATCCTTATATAAATCAATGCATATATGCTGATCGTCATTAGTGGGGAACACCCGAAAAAGCGGAGCATACCATTCATCTTTACCACTTACAGCTTGCATAGGCGGAGCATAACCGGCCTCGTCATCCGACGGTTCACCAAGGAAGTTCAGTGCACTGCCAGTGCCACGCACCACCATATGCAAGTCCACATTCGAACTACTGAAATATTCAGCTGCATGACTCACACGAACAGACAATCCGGCAGCTAAACGCTCCATCACCAGTTTTACCGTATCACTTTGTAAACTTCTGGTTGAAGTACCAGACAATTCACGCCGGGTATAAAAAAGATCAGTAACCGGCAGACTATAACCGTTTGCAGTCTGCAATAACTCAATCTTAGCTTCCTGTAAAGAGGTTCCTACAGAGAGTTGGGGAAGTTTAAGGCTGTCCCCTTTCAAATTTCCCCAGGCTACCAAAGTCAACCTTTTATTCTTCTCCTCTCCGAAAAGAAAATCAGAAGAGCTTCCACGGGGTATGGTACGAACAAAACCATCTTCATCAAATAAATAGAGATCTATTGAAGTCACCGTCCCCGAAGACGTTACATCCACCCCCTGCGGATCAACAGCCTTTACCGTAAGCTCATACTGCATACAGCTATCCATCTGCTCACGCACGCAACCTTGTAAGAATTGGGCAAAGACCAATAGCAAAACAAAAGCCGGCAAACTGAAGAATGCAACTTTGTCTGTAAAAACAGAAATGCTGACCATACGTAGATAAGAACTGCGCTGTAACCTGCTAAAAAAATAATATGTCTGTAGGACAAACTTCATCAAAGCTTTCTTTATCAATTAAAAGCCACACTCTGTTCAATGGCTGTAGGCCAAGGAGTTACACTTATATTGATAGATAAAGCAGCAGGAGCAATATTATCCGTAGGCAAAGCAGCCCCCTTAGTTCTGATGGTAACAGACAAATTATAAAGTTGATTACGAGAGATGCTACCGGTAGAAGTTCCTGTATTATCACCATTATAGGTTGTACCGGACTGGGTTTTATTTACAATAACCGGATAAAATACTGTTTCAGGAGCAGCTGTCTCCCCATCGCCATCAGAATCAAATAGACCTTGAATGACAAAAGCTGTAGGACTTGCGCTTCCATCATTTGCAAAAGCATAAAACCAATAATAGGGAACGGTTCCCGGTATAGGCGAACTTGATCCAATGGCAGGCTCACTTCCTGCTGTCTGGACATTAAACAGATAATTATTTATATCACTAGTCCATTTCTTTTCTGTATTGTCCCAAGTACCTCCTCCTTTAATGTAACTGCCTGACATTTCTTCACTAATAATAGTTGAGGGAGTGACCTTCGTTCCATCAATAGCATCCCTGAGAAATACCCGCTGTAATTTAAAGGTTGCGCCAGAATAAGCTGTTCCTGTAAAATTAGTACTAATACCAGTCAATGTGATGCGGGATACCATACGTACGAGAGATACAGATAAATCACTTGTTGTATTACCTGGAGAAAGAGTAAAAGTCTGCGCATTAGCATTGTCAGCCACATTACCTGACATAGGAAGATTTGTTGAAACCTGTACCTCCCCATCGGAAGAAGCAGTGGAACTGCTCAAACCAATAATAGTTCCGATAAAAGAGGACTTTATTTTAACATTATTCAAAGTAGCAACCACAGACGCCGGTACATTTGCCACTGCTACCGCGGTGCAACCATTCATTGTTCCTTTCACTAAAGGTACCTCTATTGAAGCAGATTTAGATACATCTGGATTTGTCACACTCTTAATAATTAAAGTATTACCATATGAATCAAAAACCCCCACAACAATATTATTCACCTTCTGCTCACCTATTGGATTGCCATCTTCATCCGTATTCTCAGATGGTGCAGTCCCTCCACTTGCCCGGGTACCGGCATTAGCTCCCGTAAGGGTCAATTCTATTTTGGCAGTCTGTTGCTGCCCTGATTCCGGCGTTACACTCTCGTCATTACTGCACGAAGTGAAAAATGTCACACATAAAGTTACGATAAAAAAAACTTTTCTTTTCATTTTCATATTTTATTAATTAGATCATTATCTGGTTTACGTCTACTATACTTATGTTATTTATATCTTACCAATAAATATTTCACTTTACCTGTTTCCTCAAATATGTCAAAGCCTGCCGGGCTTCTTTCACCCCGTTAGCTGCGGCCATTTGCAAATAAACTTCAGCTTTATCGCGATTGCCTTCAAGCAGGTAAAGGATGCCCATGTTATTATAAGCCAGCGGAAGTGTGGCATACTTTTCAAGATAGGCACGAGCTTTCTTTACATCGCGTTTGCTCAAAGCCACTGCAGCAGCATTGATAGCAGCCTCCGGACTATCGGGAAACAAACGTGCGGCAAGATCGAAAGCATCATTATATTCGTTGGAACCTTTGGGGTAGCTCATCGCCACGGCAAAGAACTCGGAAAGTTTTAAGGAGCGTGAACCCATTTCAAACAAACGACGTCCCTCGGCTGTGCCCAAATGATGTTGAACATAGTCAATAGAATATTCCACACGTCTTACTTTTGGGAAAATATACTCTACAAGGTATTTATATGGAGCTCCATCCGCCAACTTCAACAGCGTCCGTTCACGACCCTTAGTCAAATCAACCGTATTGATAATATCTGCCACCGCCTGCCGAAGAGGCATATTGGAATCCCTCACCAACGTACGAATAGAATCCCAGTCTTCGGCCACCCAGTTCACCTCAAAAGGTACATTGCCCGCCACGTAGTTTTCACGCAAATAATCCTTCAAGGCAAGTGCACGACGTAAGGAAACCTTCTCATTTTTGCGATAATCTCCTTCCGGAGAACCATACCCCATTACTTTTAATCGGGTAACCGTGAGACCGCTTTGATGTTCGAGAGAATGTATGGCTTCACGAAGGCGGAAACAAATTTCATAGTCTTGCTTACCGGTAGAGAGCTGGTCCAGACCATTACTGCCCCAATACGGAATACAGCCTTTTTGCACATGAAGAGTATCTTCTCCATCAACCAATGGAACAATATTAGTCAAGGCCAAATAACAACTATCAATATCAGTTCCTATGGATGAAGTATGCAACCGGGACATCTTCACACCTTCCGCTATTTTATCCTCATAGATACCAGCTGGTTTACCATTACAACCACATTCACTGGTGCGAAGAACCAAGGATGCACCCTCCATCCAGTCCAGATAAGGAACTTGAATATTATAGGCCAGTTGACGCACCTTTTTGCGATTATTCTTCGCGACAACAGCAGGTGCAGAGGACGCAGATGCAGGTTTCAACCGGGAGCGTTGTTTGGAAGACAGCACTTGCTTGCGGTGATAGACCCGTTGCCTGATGCACCCGTTCACCACCATGGGAGGAAGTTCCAACACACATTTCTCCGATTTCAATAACGGGGTGAGAGTTAGTGACTCATTGGAGGATAATTGCAAATTTTCGTAATTGACACTCATACCCACATGCAGTTTTCCTTTTGAAACGGACAAGTCTTTATCGGTGATGTCCAATTGCCCTTTATATACCTGCTGGGCATAGACTTCTGCTCCAAGCAAAAGCAAGCACAATACAATTAATTTTTTTTTCATTGTCGCTATTATATACCTTGATACTCTGATTATTTCTGATTCTATAAAAAGCATGATTTAACACACAGTCCCCCTACTAACCTATTTCAAAAGATAAACCACAGAAATAGCAGCCTTTGTCGGCCCTAAATAAATCTTATGACCTTTGCCAGTCCGCTCACCACAATGTACACAGCGATAGCGTTCATAACCGACATGAACGTAACCCGCTCCCAATTCAGCTTCTATTCCCCAGCGGGGAGAAAGAATCCACTGGTAGCCATAAGAAAGTCCTCCCCCAAGCACAGCCCCTTCGTAACGAGAAGAATGTGTACCGGGATAAAGACCAAAAGGAAGATTTTTATGTGCAATATTGTATTCGCCGGTTAAGAAGTGAATTCCAAAAAAATGGCTACTAAAAGGTTCACAACTCCAAAAACGCAGTTCAGGTTGAAACAGCCAATGCCGCCAGCGATATAGGCTTTCTTTTGAATAGAAGGGATAATAATGCCCACAAAGATCTAGTGTGAGACTTGTCCCTAATTTCACCTCTAAACTAACATTCGGAGAGCCCATAGCATTTGCAATCAAGTTCGTTTTCACCGCAACAACCTGGCCAAAAGAATCTACATGGGTAAACAGACTGCATAATAGAGCCAACAGAATCATTTTCTTCTTTGTCATCATTCTGTCATCATCTTATCATATCGTCCTTCGGGAAGAATAACCTCAACCAATCTAATTTCCGAGAAAAAACGACAAGCCATATCATTCATCACACTCAAACGATGCCCCACAATACCACAACTCTCATTCAAACATTCATCTGGTTCTGTGTATAAACGAAGATACCCCCCGGTAACACGCAATACATCATAAAGCGTAATATCTTGCAAGGGACGGGAAAGAGCATAGCGGAAACAAAGCAAATCATCACCCGAAGACTCAACGATGCGCAACAAACCACTACGCCAAAGGCAGCCTAACAATTCACGCGCCTGTCCCCGGGAAGATTCCGGAAGGGATCGTTCACATAGCGCATAACCTTGCATATAACTGATTTCTTTCAACAAGGAAATCGTTTCTCTCATTTCTCGGGTAAGCATAATCTATTTTTTCCTTTTCTGTTACTTCACAGGTAACGGAAATAGATGAAAAGAATGTAAGCCTGAGGGCTGTAAAAGGCATTTCTGATAGTACGGAAACATGACGTTCTTCCTTTGGTATGCAATCATTACCACAGGAAAAGATGGATACTTGCATCCAAATTAAGGGAGAAAGGAACAAAACATGGAAAAATGTTTTAAACAGAAGACTTTCAAACAAGAATAGATAAAAAACCGCATTTCAAACGGTTAAAACGTCAACACAAAATAACTTTTAGTTATCGTTGCTAAAAAAAAGCAAAACAAAGAACAGATATAAAGACGAAACTTGTCTAAATATCTAAATAATGAGGAACAGAAATATTATCATACACTTCTTTTGTGAGCAATGAAAATGCGTAAACCGAAAAAATCAACCCCTATAAAGTGTTTTTTAGGCTAATATCTGATTTTATAACACTTTTATTTGGTTGTTAATGAAAATATTTCAATATTTGCACTTACAAATAAATCCGTTACCTGTGAAGTAACGGCGTGTCATCAGGCTTTTTAAACAGCCTATTCATAGTACTTTAATCAATTCACGACTTAACAGAAATGTCATATCAATCTTCTTTCACACCTTCCCTATATCCGGGAAATATTATTTAACTGAAATGCTACAAATTCCATCTACCAGAGTTCCGTTTTCCGAACAGCTCATGACAAGATGCATCATCACGGGTCACCAGAGCAATAACCTTACGGTTTGCACGGTTCAACGTCCGGTTATCAAAAGAAGCCAGATAAGTATAAGTCACCTTCTCTGAAGCATGTCCCAGGGACTCACTGATCACCGAAACCGGAATGCCCTGATGATAAGCGGCCGTAGCCCATGAATGGCGCGCTACATAAGAGGTCAATTTCACTTTTAACTCCAATAGTGCAGATAGTTGCCCTAAGTGGTGGTTATAACGCCGGAGCGCACTTTGATACTGACGATAACCCGCATCTCCCTCCTGAGTGATTATTGGAAGCAGGTAGGGAGAACCCTTCACTTGTGAAGCATACTTCTTCAGGAGGACTCTTGCACAAGGCTCGATGGATACAGTTAGCAGACGATCGGTCTTGCTACGGCGGTAGCGCAGAACGTCTTTACTGATATCACTTTCCCGTAGGCGGATCAAATCTACAAAGGGAATGCCACGAAGGTAAAAGGATAGCAAAAAGCAATCACGGGTAGCCTCCAACAAAGGGTAGCTACTCAAGTCGGCATCGTGCAGGTGACGGATCACCGACGGGGACACGGCACGTTTCTCGGAAGTATCTGTCCCCGTAAACACATCATCGAACAACCCCGGTGGAATCTGCGCTATGCCACGACGAGAGGCCTGATTACAAATGGAGCGCAACATGCGCAGGTAGAGGGACACCGTGTTACGTTTGCAACCTTCCAACAGCAGATGTTGTTCGTAGCGTTTCAACAAACATGGGGTTAGAGCACTGAAAGGAAATTCAGGATTTCCTGTAAAACGGGTCAACCGCCTCATCGAAGAGCGGTAGGAATGAGCCGTTCCATGGCGCCCGGCAAGGGCAAGTTCATCCACTAACAAAGACACAAAAGTGTTGAGTGATTCCATAAGCATAGGTCGTTTGTTCGTTTTTTGTCCAAGTCGTTTCATCATAACTCTTTTCTTTTTAAGTTCATCCTATAATGATAAACGAAATGCATTGCACTCCAAAAAAGCATTAAGATGACATTAACTTGAATTTTGTTGAAGTTATAATATAATTAATTGTTTGTTTTGTCTATCAACACGTAATAACAGGGTCAATAGGAAAAGCGAACAAAGCTAATAAAAAATAGCTATATACTAAACAGATCATAAATAATACCAAGCTCATTAGAAACTAGCTTAAAGAGCATTCAGCTAATATCAGAGACAACAGGAAGTAAAACTATATAAAGGCCCTTATTACAGCCAACAACCATAATAAGGGCAAATAAATATTGTACAAAACCTCAGTCAGAAGAAAAAGGCCTTTCTACAGAATAAATCAATAAGAACGGGCAAACAATACGCGGCATACCGATGGTTTGCCTGTCACCATACACTTACCAGGTTCCTTATCTCCTTCTATGAATGTATCAAAAGGAATGCAGCGGATGGTTGCCTTTGTTTCTTCTTTAATGCGCTCCTCTGTTTCAGTTGTTCCATCCCAGTGGGCAAGAATAAATCCGCCTTCTTCAATTTTCTCTTTGAACTCATCGTAGCTATCCACCTTAATGATACGCGCATTACGATAGGTCAAAGCTTTCTGATAAATATTCTGTTGAATGTTCTCCAGCAAATCTCTAACATATTCTTCTATGCCATCGCAAGAACGGGTCTCTTTTTCGAGTGTATCACGGCGCATCACTTCCACGGTATTACTTTCCAGATCACGGCCTCCCATCACCAAACGTACAGGAACACCCCTCAACTCATAATCGGCAAACTTAAAGCCCGGACGCTTATTATCGGCATTATCATATTTAACGGAAACGCCCATTGCTTTGAGTTTTGTTACAATGCCCGCAATTTTTTCGTCAATCTTTTGAAGTTGTTCGGCATTCTTATAAATAGGCACAATCACTACTTGAATAGGAGCCAAATGAGGAGGTAGAACCAGTCCGTTATCATCGGAATGGGTCATGATAAGAGCTCCCATCAAACGAGTGGATACTCCCCAGGAAGTGGCCCATACATATTCCATTTTATTCTCCTTATTGACAAACTGCACATCGAATGCTTTAGCAAAATTCTGCCCGAGAAAGTGCGATGTACCACTTTGCAAAGCTTTACCATCCTGCATCATAGCTTCAATGGTATAAGTATCAATAGCTCCTGCAAAACGCTCATTAGCAGATTTCACTCCTTTAATAACCGGAACAGCCATATATTTCTCTGCAAATTCACCATAAACATTCAGCATTCGCTTAGCTTCTTCCTCTGCTTCCTCACGCGTGGCATGTGCCGTGTGCCCTTCTTGCCACAAAAATTCGGCGGTACGCAAAAACAGGCGGGTACGCATTTCCCAACGGAAAACGTTCGCCCACTGATTACACAAAATAGGAAGATCGCGATAGGAATTAATCCAATTCTTATAGGTGTTCCAGATAATAGTTTCAGAAGTAGGACGGATAATCAATTCTTCTTCCAACTTGGCGGCAGGATCGACCACTATTCCGGAGCCATCCTCAGCATTCTTCAAACGATAGTGGGTGACTACGGCACACTCCTTGGCAAAGCCTTCCACATGCTCAGCCTCACGGCTCAGGAACGATTTGGGTATTAACAACGGAAAATAAGCATTTACATGCCCGGTCTCCTTGAACATATCGTCTAGTTGACGTTGTATTTTCTCCCAAATAGCATATCCGTAAGGTTTAATCACCATACAGCCCCTCACAGCTGATTGTTCTGCAAGGTCTGCTTTAACCACCAATTCGTTGTACCACTGCGAATAATTTTCGCTGCGTTTGGTCAGATTCTTTAATTCTACTGCCATTTTATTTCGTTTTTTTAATTCTCAAACTTGCCTCTATTAAACAATCGGCAAAAGTACTAAATTTTACCGGTAAATGCACCAGCTAAGAATCGTTCTTTATCAAAGAGTTGGCAAAAGTGCTAAAATCCACATTAATCATCTAAAAAAGGCTAAAAAACAGAATCAAAAACGGACTGGACAGCTCTATAACCAGTTTTGTCAACAATCGCCCCTCACTGAAACAAGAACATTACCAATAGTTTTTGCGTTCTGTGATATAATATAAGGTAAAAAGAAAATAGAAATTAATATTAAGTTAAAAAAGGATAGATTATGAATACAAAAGTACAAGAAATCACCGAGGCGTTTAAATTCCGTCACGCGTGCAAACTATTCGACAAAAACAGAGTGATTCCCGAAGAAACATTCAATATGATACTGGAAGCCGGACGCTTATCCCCAAGCTCTTTCGGACTGGAACCCTGGAAATTTCTTATTGTGCAAAGTAAGGAACTCAGGGAGAAATTATACCCAATATCATGGGGTGCTCAAAACAGTCTGGATGGAGCTAGTCATTTTGTTATCATTCTGGCTCGTAAGAAAATAGATACCCTATACGACTCCGAATATGTCAACCACATCCTGACTGACATCAAAGGATTTTCTCCGGATGTTACCGAACAATTTTTAAAAGCATACGAGCTATTCCAAAAAGAAGGTTTCAAGCTTTTGGAAGGTGACCGGGCTATTTTTGACTGGGCCAGCAAACAGACTTACATTGCTTTGGCCAACATGCTTACTGTTGCTGCAATGCTTGGAGTGGACTCCTGCCCCATTGAAGGATTTGTTCCGGAACCCATTAACAAACTATTGGAAGATGAAGGAATTATTGATGGCAAACATTTCGGAGTATCGGTTATGGCAGGATTTGGTTATCGCGCTGAAGAGCCTCATCATCCACAAACTCGTCAGGCCGCTAAAGACGTAATTCAATGGATAAAGTAATATAGGAGTTAGTAAATCACGACGTATCCACCTTGTTTACTGCATCTGGCGGATACGTACTTCAATATCCGGATAAGCTTTTAACTTTTCCGGATATTGTTTTATATCCGTATCTCCATAATGATATGGATACAAGACGTGTGGCTTTATCATTTCGGCTGCATGAACAGCTTGCTTTATTGTCATCGTATACGGCTGGTTTACTGGAATAAAAGCGATATCCACCTTTCCCAGATAGGACATTTCCGGTATATCTTCCGTATCTCCTGCAATGTAGATACGAGTGCCTCCCAAGGTCAACAAATATCCATTATCCCTACCTTTAGGATGAAACATAGTCCGGTCTGGAGTCAGGTTATAAGCTGGCACGGCTTTTATATGCATCCACGAAAGTGGTTGCAACTCATCACCATTTTTCACGACTTGTCCTTTTCCAAGCTTCTTTTGTGCCGATTCACTAATAAATATCCGGGTTCCTTTTTTTTCTACTTCCGCAACAGCTTTAGGATCTAAATGATCTGCATGCTCATGAGTAATCAAAATAACATCCGCTTTAGGTAGTTTGGAATAGTCAGCATAAAGGGAAACCGGGTCAACATAGATATTTTTTCCATCGTAACCCAATATCAAACTTCCATGCTTGATAAAAGTAATTTCAAGCGTTTTCCCATCCCGGGTCTTAAAAGTATCAACATCAAAAGATTGCGCCATAGCAACCTCTTGTACAGGAGGAGGAGGAGTCATCATCTTATTTCATAATTTAAAAACAATATATGTAGTAACAACCATGATGCCCGAATAGTTGAATCACTCTCTATTCATTAAGCGTCGTTCTGCCATCTGCTCAAACTTGGTACCAATACGGCCGTAATTGGCATAAGGATAGATGGATATGCCACCACGCGGAGTAAAAAAGCCTGTGACTTCAATATATTTGGGATTCATCAGGTGAATAAGGTCTTTCATGATGATATTGACGCAATCTTCATGGAAAGCCCCATGATTGCGAAAACTGAAAAGATAAAGCTTCAAACTTTTGCTCTCCACCATTTTTACATCAGGAATATAGCTGATACGAATTTCAGCAAAATCCGGTTGCCCTGTAATAGGACACAAACTGGTAAATTCAGGACAATTGAAACGCACCCAATAATCATTTCCGGAATGTTTATTATCAAAAGCTTCCAATACTTCAGGAGCATAATCCTGTTTATATTCCGTCTTTCTTCCGAGCAAGGAAAGCTGATCTTTTAACTCTGCCATAATTATTACATTTAAATGTTCAATAACAAACAAAAGCCTACATTAATCCTACTTTTTACTGTTTAAATACTTCTCCAATCCTTCACGACGAAGCTTGCAAGACGGGCAATGTCCACAACCATCGCCGGGAATGCCATTATAACAAGTCAACGTTTCATTGCGTACCAGCTCCAGTACTCCCAACTCATCAGCCAGCGCCCAAGTCTGCGCCTTGTCAATCCACATCAATGGGGTATGAATAACAAATTGATTGTCCATCGCCAGATTCAAGGTCACATTAAGAGATTTGATAAAGCCATCACGACAATCGGGATAACCGCTAAAATCAGTTTGAGAAACACCTGTTATAATATGGTTGATGCCCCGTTCGCGTGCATAAACCGCTGCAATACTCAGAAAGAACAAATTACGCCCCGGTACAAATGTATTTGGATAACTATCCGCTGGCTTTTCCTGATCCATCACCATAGAAGTATCCGTAAGTGAATTATGACCAAGTTTACCAATAAAGGAAACATCCATTACGTCAAAATCAACTTCTGCCTTATGGGCAATTTCCCGTGCCAACTCCACTTCTTTCTGATGTTTTTGTCCATAAAGAAAGCTCAGGGCAACAACTTTTTTAAACTCACGTTTCGCCCAAAACAAACAGGTGGTAGAGTCTTGTCCGCCACTGAAAACCACTAAAGCTACATCCTTATTCATAATTTATCTCTATTTTCAGAGTTCTTTTATTTTCAATACATTATACGATATATCTTCATCGTATACATCGCTACCATCAACACGTTTAATCGTGTTGACCACGCGAATAGTTATCGGCAAAACGACTACCTCATACATTGTTTTCAACACAATCTGAACTCCCATCATAATTAACAGTTCGTTCCAGACAATGACTCCACCGAAAGCTATCGGAAAGAAAATTAATGAATCGCCGGTCTCACCTACCACAGTAGACCAAATGGCACGTGCAGAAAAATGTTTGCCCGCACTTGCCACCTTCATACGGCTCATAACATAAGCATTGAGAAACGAACCAACTAAAAAAGCAGATAAGCTGGCTACAACAATGCGGGGAGCCATGCCAAATACAAAATTGAAATGCACTCCTCCCTGCCAGAAGGGTGCTGCCGGTAAAGCTACGGCTATCAAACCCAAAGCCACGACAAAGAAGTTCATGGCAAAACCACTCCAAATGATCAGGCGGGCCTTCTTAAATCCCCACACTTCGGCAATGCAATCATTAATAATATAGGAAATAGGAAAAACCAGCAACCCCGCTGTTACGGTGATGCCGAACACTTGAATAACTTTTGTTTCAAGAAGATTGGCTGCAATAAGGCAGACATTAAAGAGAATGCCCAACAGCATAAATGGGACAGATACTTTTTGTTTCATACTCCTGTTTTTTACGTGGTGCTCTAGAATACACGGCCGCTATTCACGGCATCATACATTTTTATTCCGGGTGCAAAGATAACGTTTTATTGTAAAATCAATTTAATTTCTATAATTCTTAATACATTTTGGCCCTTAATTCCTTGATGTGATCGGAATTGACATATTCATCATATTCTGTCATCTTATCAATGATTCCATTAGGAGTTAATTCTATTACCCGGTTGGCAATAGTCTGAATAAATTCATGGTCGTGGGACGAGAAAAGGACATTGCCCTTATATGTTTTCAGATTATTATTAAATGCCTGAATGGATTCCAAGTCAAGATGATTGGTTGGAGTATCCAAAATAAGACAATTGGCACTACGCATTTGCATACGTGCAATCATACAGCGCATCTTCTCGCCTCCAGATAAGACACTGGCCTTCTTCAACACTTCCTCACCGGAAAAGAGCATACGACCCAAGAAACTTTTCATATAAACCTCGTTACCCTCGCCAAACTGACTCAACCAATCGACCAAATTTAAATCGGTATTGAAGTATTTTGTATTGTCCAGCGGCAAATATGCTGTGGTAATTGTAACCCCCCAATTAAAATGCCCTGCATCAGGTTGCATCTCTCCGTTAATGATTTCAAAGAAAGCTGTCATAGCCCGTGGATCATGCGACAGGAATACAATCTTATCTCCCTTTTCCACATTGAAGTTAACATCACGGAAAAGCACCGTTCCATCTTCAAGGGTTTTGGACAAACCGGATACTTCTAAAATCTGATTACCTGGTTCACGCTCAGGAGTAAAAATAATACCTGGATATTTACGTGAAGAAGGCTTTATTTCTTCTACATTCAGTTTTTCCAGCATTTTCTTACGACTGGTAGTCTGTTTGCTCTTTGACACATTAGCACTAAACCGACGGATAAACTCCTCCAATTCCTTACGCTTTTCTTCAGCTTTGGCACGCTGGTTCTGTTGTTGCCGTAAAGCCAATTGACTGGACTCATACCAAAAACTATAATTTCCGGCAAAAAGATTAATTTTACCATAATCAATGTCAACCGTATGGGTACATACTGAATCAAGAAAATGGCGGTCGTGGCTAACTACCAGGACTGTATGCTCAAAATTGGAAAGATAATCTTCCAACCACGTAACCGTCTCCATATCCAAATCATTGGTCGGCTCGTCCAGTAGTAAGTTATCCGGATTGCCAAAAAGAGCCTGTGCCAACATAACACGGACCTTTTCCTTACCACTAAGATCACCCATCAAAGTATAGTGTTTATCTTCCTTCACACCAAGTCCGCTTAATAGAGCAGCTGCATCACTTTCAGCATTCCAACCGTCCAACTCTGCAAATTTTTCTTCGAGTTCAGAAACCTTTAAACCATCTTCATCAGTAAAATCAGTTTTAGCATAGAGAGCCTCACGCTGCTTCATAATATCCCATAAAACAGTATGACCCATCATTACAGTATCCATAACAGTATACTCATCCCATTTAAAGTGATCCTGACTTAACACAGACAAACGCTCTCCGGGAGCTAATATAATAGAGCCTGTGGTAGGATCCAAATCACCGGATATTGTACGCAAGAAAGTTGATTTACCAGCACCATTTGCCCCTATGATGCCATAACAATTACCACTCGTAAACTTCAAATTCACCTCATTAAACAATACTCTTTTGCCAAACTGAACAGAAACATTGGATACCGTAATCATCTTTAATCTTTAATTTATTTAATACCTAAAGTGTATATCTGCTGCAAAGATAGGCTTTTTCTATGAATACCCTTGAATATTCACTGTCAATCTGGCATAAAAGCATTACCTTTGCCCCTCCTTCACTCCAATAAATGATTTGGCAAAGTTTTTGTTGGGAAATGAACAGTAAAGAAAGATCGTGAACTACAATGGAAAATAAGAGGAAGAAAAATATGAGCCCGAAAGAACAAGAACAGATTAAGGAAGATAATTTAAAACAAGGAACAAGTGAAACTATGACTTCTCAGGAAACCGGAGGGACTACAACATGCGAAAAAGAAGCATCGCGTAACGGATCTGATGATACACAGAAAAAAAAACTGAATCAACAGGAACCCTCAGAAAAAGAAGAGAATCAGGAAGGAAAAGCCGAAGAGAAAAAAGTCCTGTCTGAAGAAGAAAAGTTAATTCAGGAAGTAGAAGCAGCCCAAAAAGAAGCAGAAAATTGGAAAGACAAATATCTGCGCCTATCTGCCGAGTTTGACAACTATCGCAAACGGACAATGAAAGAAAAAGCTGAGCTTATTTTAAATGGCAGTGAAAAAAGCATTAGCAGCATTCTTCCCGTAGTGGACGATCTGGAGCGAGCTATAAAGAATATGGAAACGGCAAGTGAACTAGCTCCTATAAAAGAAGGAATTGATTTAATTTACAATAAGTTTTTATCCATATTGGGACAGAATGGCGTGAAGGTAATTGAGACAAAGGAAAAGACACTCGATACCGACTATCATGAAGCAATTGCTGTAATTCCAGCTCCCAACGACACTTTGAAGGGTAAGATATTGGATTGCGTACAAACAGGTTATACGCTAAACGACAGAGTAATGCGTCATGCCAAAGTAGTAGTAGGAGAATAAGACAAGAAAGATGGAAAAAAGAGACTATTATGAAGTGCTGGGCGTTGAGAAGAATGCATCGGCAGATGAAATAAAGAAAGCTTACCGAAAAAAAGCTATACAATATCATCCGGACAAGAATCCCGGTGATAAAGTAGCCGAAGAAAAATTTAAGGAAGCAGCCGAAGCATATGATGTATTGAGCAATCCCGATAAGCGTGCACGTTATGATCAGTTTGGTCATGCAGGCATGAGTGGTGCAGCAGGCAACGGAGGACCATTTGGAGGATTCAGTGGTGGTATGTCCATGGACGATATATTCTCTATGTTCGGCGATATTTTTGGAGGGCACGGCGGCGGATTCGGTGGTGGATTCAGCGGTTTTGGCGGAGGATTCAGTAGTAGTTCTCAACGTCCCCGCTATCGCGGCTCTGATTTAAGAGTAAAGGTGAAACTAACTCTGAAAGAAATATCCAACGGAGTTGAAAAGAAATTCAAACTAAAAAAATATGTGCCATGTACTCATTGTCATGGTACGGGTGCGGAAGGTAGCGGAGGCAGTGAAACTTGTCCGACGTGTAAAGGTAGCGGTACGGTAATTCGCAATCAACAAACCATCCTTGGTACCATGCAAACTCGCACCGCATGTCCAACATGTGGAGGCGAAGGTAAAATTATTAAAAATAAATGTAAGGAATGTGCAGGAGAAGGTATTGTATATGGTGAAGAAGTAGTTACCGTAAAAATACCTGCCGGAGTTGCCGAAGGCATGCAACTATCAATGGGTGGTAAGGGTAATGCAGGAAAGCACAACGGAATAGCCGGAGATTTATTAATTCTAGTGGAAGAAGAGCCAGACAAAGATTTGATTCGTGATGAAAACGATTTGATCTACAATTTACTTCTCAGCTTCCCCACGGCAGCCTTAGGAGGAGCAGTAGAAATACCAACCATTGATGGAAAAGTTAAAGTAAAGATCGAATCAGGTACCCAACCGGGAAAAGTGCTCCGTTTGCGGGGTAAAGGATTACCTAATGTCAACGGATATGGCACCGGTGACTTACTAGTAAATGTCAGCGTATATGTACCGGAGGCTCTAAATAAAGAAGAAAAAAGCACCCTAGAGAAGATGGAAAGTTCTGAAAACTTCCAACCCAATACCTCAGTAAAAGAGAAGATCTTTAAAAAGTTCAAAAGTATGTTTGACTAAGAATATTTAATATTCTGCACAACAATAAACCTCAAAATTTATTATTGTGCAGAAATATCAAAATTTATTAGAGGCAAATAAAATCACACAGCTTCCGTGATCATGTGAGTATATATCTATAGAAGACGTTCTTTTTCTGACATCAATGCCTTTAATCTTTTCCATTATCATAAAATTTCGATTCTTATACTTTTCAGGAAGAGTAATGTTTAAAGTGCCTTTTCTTTTACAATTCACAAAAATGGCATCCTGACCATTTATGATGCCTTCATAGCACAAAATATTATCATTATCTTTAAGGGGAGTTCTAAACCACGTATATACACCACTCCAAAAATCAAAATCTCCATATTTACGTGATTGATCAGAAATAAGCTTATGGTAACACTTCCCATATGAGTTGCCAATAAATACAACATCAGAATCAGATACTTCAGCATGATTCCCCAAGCCATCTTTCAATAAATAGGATGATTGATAAGCTATAGAATTTTTTTCAATGAAGCACCGGAAATAAGGATAATCTTGTTTAGTAAATCGCGAAACTTTAGATATTGGCGTCCAATCATAGTATTGGCCATTTGCTGTTAGAATAAAGACCTCATTCTCAAACATAGACTGCATACCATAGTATTTTCGTACAATAACAGGACTTTCATTCTTATATTCATGTTTAACAGATACTTGAATATTATTTTTTATAATTTCATATGTAACACTTTCAATACAGAATATATCATTTAAAGAACTAATTCCCTCTTTTTCAGTAGCTCTTACCGGATTCAGAATATCGTTCTTTACTATAATTTTAATATTATCAGATAAGGCTAGCGTATCATGTTTTAATTCAAATCCATTTATAAAGACCCGATAACTAACATTCCTTGCAGTCCTAATCTCATTTTTATAGGAATGATTACCTCCGCACCATCCCCCTCCATTTATATCAAAGGGCCCAATATTATCACTATAAGCCCAATTCAGAAGAGTCATAGGAATACTATCTGATATTGTGGAAGGAGAACAAAGACGATCATCTATTAAAGCGACTTTATAGAAGGTGAAAAGTTCATTAAACATACATTTTTTGAACCAATATAAAATATCGGCAGTACTATCCAGCTTAGATATAATATATATATTTTCACCTTCCTTTCTTATCCACTGTGATCCGACATTCTGCCCCAAAAGTGGTAGAATCATCGATAAGTTCAATAATAGAGATACTATAATAGACTTGAACATAAACTAATATATCCCTTTACATCATTTTATGACATACTTATGTCGTTTTGCTATAAGACCAGCTAATCGGTCCATTACTTCTTTATCTTTGATATTATCTGATTTATACATGCTAAGGATAGCACTTCCACCACTATAATAAGCAATAGCTGATTTTCTGAACACATCCCATTTCTCAAAATAATCAAGATATGCAACAAAACGATTATAAAAAGAATCCTTTGACTCGTATAAAGCTCTTTGGTCAAATTCCATTTCCATCCCCATATTGTGCTCCACGGCAAATTTGCATGCTTCATCTAATCGCTCATCAGGAATAGATGCATTAAAAAAATGATTTGGCTGCTGATAGGCAATATCAAAGCCTAGCTCTTTCCAATTATCAGATCCACGTGCTTTCCAATATGGAATCCAATAAAGCTGTTTCTTTTGAGCATGAATATGGGCACTTAATGGTATGGTAATATCCTTACTTGATATAACGTCTTCTTCTACCCAATAAAAACCTGCTAATTCCAGATTTTTATAGCTTGCCTCTTTAAAACGAATCATCAATTCGCTTATATACCAATAAATTACGTCTAATTGATCCTGCCTATTCGAAAAATCCATCACCTTGCCATTCAATTCTCCCCAATCGGTCTGTCCAGGATGTGGCATTGGTAAACCTAAAACAATTTGATGTTTAAAATTAGGAGCTCCAATTTCCTCCTTTTGGGACTGTATACATTGGTCTAAAGCTGACAAAGATTTATTTTTTTCAAATATACGATCTAGCAACCATGTCCACTCCACTTTACGGGCATTTTTCTTAGTATACCCAGTTGCATAGCAATAACCCTTACCATCTGCAAATTCCAAAAAGAGAAATCCATCAAACAGCCAGTCTTTGTGCCCATCTTGATATTCATGTACCACATATGGAAGGAATTGATCAGCCGTCCAATCTAACCGATTGACTCCTCCCTGATAAATCAAAGCAAGATCAGAAATCTTATTATTTTTGTACTGGTTTTCTAATGGCTCTTGACTGCACCCCGTTCCAGTAACAAAAAACAAGAAAAAGCAAAAAACAGAAACCTTCTTAAAAAAGGAAGTCAACGCATAAGGTAAATTTATTAGACACTTCATATTACTAAATATATTTTGTTTATAACTCTTTTTATTTTAATATTCCCTCTAATATGGGATACAATAGATTAACATACCGCATAAAACCAACATCAGTAAAATGTATGCCATCTACAGTCGCCTCGCCATCTGTCCCTAACATGTTTTTAGATAATATCATAAATATATGAGTTTCACCCTCTTCTTTTAAAACTCTATATATATATCCTAATGCTTTATTCTTATCTGCAACTTCCTGGGCTATCTTCTGATCGAATACAGCATGGGTAAAAACAGGATCTTCGACAAAAATAATAGGAACATCTGGATGCTGCTTCCTAATTATCCGATAAAAGGGAATAGTTCGTTCTCTTATCTGACTAACAGAAGCATTAGGGATAAAATCAAGGACATAAATACTTGCATCAACTTGTCCTAGCACCTCTGCTATTTCCAAATCGAGAAAAGCATTGCCGCTAAATCCCAAATTTATGGTTTCACGGTTTAATAATCGTGATATTATATTTGTAGATGCCATTCCCGGACGAGAAGCACATCCGCCCTCTAATATACTTGTTCCATAGAAAGCAATAGGCTTATTCCGATAGGATTTTTGAATCTTAGGTTGACTTATTTCGGCTAGAGAATCAATGCCGATTGACAGAGAAACAATTCCATCGTACAGTGGTAAATATAACATATATTCCCTTTCCTTTGCTTCCATATTGGCAATAATAACAGCATCATTCTGCTTTCCTGTAGGACGCCCACTATTCACAAAACGCCATTTTCCATCTTTCAAACAATACAGATCAAGCCCCTTTACTCCCGTCGCTGTCATATGATTCATTGAGTTATTAAGTCTAACCTCCCATTTAGCACCGATCCTTGTTGAATTCGATCGAAAGCGGATAGACAACCCTGCCGTATTTTGACTTAAATTCCAAAGAGCAGGACGAATCTTATTTTTCAAAGAATCGGGTAAACGTGAATATAGAGGTCGGGAATCCTTTATTGCCTTGCCTAATAATGGGAATTCAGCTGCATCGTAATAGACCATTTGCATGGAACTCTTTTGTACAGATAACGTATCCTCTGCATACATGTTAAAACTAACAAGAGTCATTATTAAGGCTGTAAAAAACAATTTCATATCATATTTATTTTGAAGAAGTAACAATCATATTCATCGATTTCACTTTAGCAACAGGAGCTAAGACTCTATTGACTTTCCACTTCTTTTCCGTAGATACATAATATGGAACAGACGCCCGTATATCATCCACGGAACTTCCAAATAAAACGTTATATTTTCCTCTATCCATAGTCCAAGAAGAAGACCGTTCATCAAAAGAAGCTATATCATAATCAGAGAAAGTCATAATTACAACTTCACTTTCTCCTGCTGGCAATAACTTAGTCTTTGCAAAAGCCTTTAACTCATAAGTAGGTTTTTCTAGGTTCGATTGAGGTGCTTTCACATATAACTCAACCACTTCTCGTCCTGATCGATCTCCAACATTAGTCACTTTTATTCTAGCTTCCCATTTTCCATTCTTACGCTTTACAACAGGACGATCATAGACAAATTTAGTATATGATAAACCATAGCCAAATGGAAAAGAGACTAGTTTATTAAAAGTAGAGAAATATCTATATCCCACCCAAATTCCTTCTTCATAATTAGTATAATCAAAATCTTTTCCTTTAGTTATCTGTCCTACAATAGGAAAGTTTTTGGAAGAAGGGATATCTGTATATGCGCATGGAAAAGTCACAGGTAACTTCCCTGAAGGAGTAACTTTGCCTTTTAATACATCAGCAATAGCATTACCACATTCTTGTCCGGGGAACCATGCAAGTAAAATAGCATCAGGAAAATCTTTCCAAGAAACAGTCTCCATAACTCCACAGATATTCAGAATAACAACTACTTTTTTATTCTGTGCATGAAACTCTGTGCACACTTTTTTTATAAGATAGTGTTCCGCATCAGTTAAATAAAAATCATCATTTAGAATACGGTCCGACTCTTCTCCTGATCCGCGTCCTATTACAATTATTGCCATATCTGATTTTTGCGCCTGTTCAGCTACAAGATTTTTATTTTTTCTAATATCCATCTCGGGTAGAACAGGACGAAAGTAAGACAACTTTTCCCAATCTTTTGCTTTTGGACTAATCATTAAAGAGTTTTGAAAATCCTTATATTTTGAATATATATCTTTTAAAAAAGAGTCCACAACAAAACTTGCATTCTCTAATCCTTTCACAATATCAATAATATATGGTTTGTTTACATTTGAAGATCCTGTGCCTCCAGCTATTGATTCATAAGCTGTTGCACCAAAGAGAGAGATTTTTTTAGTCTCATCGAAAGGTAAAGTGTTTCTTTCGTTCTTTAACAAAACCATACCTTGAGTAGCTACATCTCTTGATAGAATAGCATTCTTCTTTAAATCAGGATTATTGGAATATACATATTTTTTAAAACTAAGAGTCTTTGTTATGTACTCCAAGATATGCTTAACAGAAAGATCAACATCCTTTTCTGACAAATTCCCCTTAGTAACCGCCTCCTCAATCTCCTTTACTTGTAATAATTCTCCAGGCATCATTAAATCTGTACCACCATGAACTTGATCAACTGTATTTCGTTTTTTATACCAATCAGTCATAACCATGCCTGTATAGTGCCACTCATCTCTAAGCACAGTCTTTAATAGCTCGGCATTTGCCTGTGTATAAACGCCACATAACTTATTATAAGATGACATCATAGTCCATGGAGATGATGTCCTAACACATATCTCAAAATTTCTAAGGTATATTTCTCTCAAAGCCCGTTGAGATACTCTTGCATCATTACCCAATTTATTGGTTTGCTGATTATTAGCAATAAAATGTTTAACACAAGCTGCTACTCCTTCGCTTTGAATTCCACGAACAACTCCTGCTCCCATTCTACCTGAAAGTACCGGATCTTCAGATAAATACTCGAAATTTCTACCGCAGAGTGGATTTCTCATAATATTTATTCCCGGAGTTAGCAAAACATCAACGCCATATTCCCGAGCTTCATTCCCCATTGCCTTACCCTCTTGCGTAGCTAAATCAGTATCCCATGTCGAAGCAAGTAAAGTACTTGAAGGAAATGCGGTACAATAAGAAGTGTGTACATCTTTAGAACGAATAGGACTTATACGAACACCCACGGGACCATCAGCCATGAGAGTCATTGGAATTCCCAAGCGGTCAAGAGCAATTGTATGCCCAGCTACTCCATCAACATTATGTGCTGTTTTTGACAAGGGCATTGTTATCTCCGCTCCGACCAATAGCATAGCTTTCTCATGTAGAGTCATTGCTGCAATTATGTGATCTACAGACTTCGCATCTAATTGCGAAGCTCTTTGCGCATAACCTTCTTCGCATACTAAAACTAAGCAAATGATAGGAAACACTACCTGAAATTTCTTCATACTCTTGATTACTCTTTCCATTATTATTATTTTTGGTCAAACAATTCTTTTAGAAGGCCCCGATCCGAATTTATAGTTCGAATCAGGGTTCCTACTGAAATCCAAACAACAAAATCATCAATGGCCAATTCTAATCCCCATTAAACCATCAATTTCTATATATTTGTTATCAGGCAATAAGATGCGATGAGCAACATCGTCTATGTTGACAACAAATAAAACTTTTTCTCCTTTAGGTGTCATCCATTCAGTGGCATGAACAACATTTTGCTTTCCAAAAGTTGGAATGCTCTTCATTGGATTATCACCACCAGGTATAAATTCTTGTACAAAACGGCCTGCATTAAATAATTCATGTTGTTTACTCCGCAATTCAACTAATCGTTTTAAAAATATGGCCTCTTGCTTTGATTCATCTTTCATTAATAACGTTGGGTCAACCCAACCAAGTTGAGAACCATATAAAAAACATTGCATATTTTCATAACGAAAATCACCTTTTGTCAACTTATCAGTCGGAGTATAAGTAAACGCACATGTGATAACTCGATCAGAATAAATAAGAGGAAATAAAGGCACTATTCTGCAATCATTATGAGGTGTATTTACCGTAAGTAATAAATCAAACATATCAATATAGCATTCTGAATTTTCTTCTGATATCAATATATTATCTTTTTTCAAATGTCCATTTCTAATTGTATCGATCATTTTCCGGTACGCCATATACCAAAAATCACCTCCACCCTTCGCATGCCCATGATTCTCCGCCCAACAAGGCTGTGGTGCAGCAGCTGCTATTTGATCGATATACACTCCATCTGTTCTCAGTTCCTTCTGAATTTTATCTGTTAAACCTACAATAATTTTTTGCCACAAAGGGGACGCAGGACAAGTAACCGTATTTAAGACTTTAGATGTTGGATATATTTCGGTATATAATGTTCCATCAGCTTTACGGCAAGAAGCAGAAGCTCCATTTAGTTTATCATAACTTGGAGTGGCTGGATCCCATAAACGCCCATTAATATATGGAATAACTTGCCCTCCTCTCTCATGCACCTCATTTATCATCTCAGAGAAGTCCTCCTTAGCAGGGAAATAATCCGGATAATGAGTATCATAAGGATAATGATGCCAATAGTACCAATGTACACCAACACCTTTCCCATAATACTTTATAGCTTCATTGACTGCATGCATTACGGTATCATTTACACCTTTAGCCCTAATCCACAAATCTTTATTAGATAGCCATTTAGGAATATTCCGAGAGATTAAAGGCTTACTACCCCATTCCGTGGTAAATGTAAATGGCCGATACCACTTTAAAGCTGCTCTTTGCCATCCATCTGCGGTATACCCCATCACCGTTTTCCATGGCAAATTAAAATCACAGTTTAAGCTATCTGTCCAACCTTCAGATGCCACCACATCTGTAGTAAAAGTGACCATTTTTTCGTCACACACTGCGTTAAGAGTCTTTCCACATGCGTTTTTATCCTCAGTGGCATAATAAAAGGCCCCTTGAGAGTTGTGCATTAATAAAAGTTGCATTGATCCAGAATGTGAAGGATAATTTTCAGAATATGTTTGTAACTTCATATCATACTCATTTCCCCATCCTGCTGAAGTAATAATTTTACCATTCTCCGGGCTATTTAGCACAATATGAGGAAACTGCACATTAGTAATAACCCAACCTTTAGGCAAATTAGCATTAATCCCCCAATAAACTAATTCTGAATGATCCGGTAATGTAACAGACATATTAATTGGATATAATGGTCCATAAGAGAGTCTCATTTCCCACGTAAAGACAAGAGTTTTAGAACTCTTGTCATCTTTAACTTTATATCCTTTATAAATTCCATGTGAAGGAAGAAGTACCGGATTTTCACCCTTCGGTCCTTTATAAGTTAGTGCCCAAGGTACAGAGTTGAAACCTAGTGATGTTATTAAGTTTTTCCCACCTAAAGACATTGATTGAATATCAAAAGACGCTGCTTTAGGGAAAACAAGCTTAACAAAATTATTTGATAAAACAATTTCATGATCTCTTTCAACTACAGTAGTATGAATTTGCGAAGAAAGAGAGGATATATTACCGATAATAAGAAGGATCACAAAGATCCTTCTTATCATAAAGTTCATTTTACTTATAACCATCATTTTGTATAATATTTGGATCACGATCTATTTCAATTTGCGGAATAGGCCATAATGCGAATTTAGAATCCCAGTAACGATTTGCATCACGAACCTTTAGCTTGTCTTTATAATTTTCATATGACGCAATATCATTAAGATCATGTCTTGTATCTGTGACATAATTAGGAATATCAGTCATGCCTTCATACTTTATGGAAGAAAGAGGTATGCCATAGCATGGATGCTCATTTTCTAAATCTCCAATCCCCCATCTTCTCATATCTGCAAAATGGAGACCTTCCATGATTAATTCAACTTTTCTCTCACGACGAACTAATTGGCGCATCTTATCTTGACTATCCTTCTTATCATCTGAAACACTCGGCATACCAGCACGGTTGCGTACAGCATTGATAGCATCGTAAACAGATTGGTCTTTAAATTCTCCCAGTTCAATTTTAGCTTCTGCGTATGTCAACAAGATTTCTGCATAACGCATAACAGCAATATTACACGTTTGAGCACTTAAACTCTCTATTGTTTCTCCTGTATATTTCTGCCACAAATAGCCACATCCCGCATTCACAAAACTAGTCCACGCAGCAGTACTATTTATATCTTTATTTGCACTATAGAACCAAAAATTCCCTGAGCCAGAATAAAATTTTGTCTGAGCATCATAAGCATTAATAATTACCTTATTAACCCCGGTTGTCGTATAATAATCCACAGTATCGTTATGCATACGTAATGTTGCTTCAAAACGTGGATCCCTATTCCAATTCGGATGTTTAGGATCATATAAAGGAGACTCATCTATTCTTTTACCATCAACGCACTCATAAGTATCAGCCAATAAACTAGTCGGATGGCGCCCTGATTGTCCATAGTTACGGGAAGCCTGACCTAAACCAACCCAATGATAATTTTGTGTACCAGCACTCGAATACATCAATTCCCATAACATTTCATCACGAACATCGCTTTTAGCCTGACCTGTTAAAGTAAATAAATCGCTATAATTAGCAGCTAGATGCCTTTTTCCGATCACTTTACCTGAAGATTCAGCCGCAATCTTAAAATAATCACTTCCTTTACCATCATAATTCAAACTTCCCCCTAGCAATCCTGCACGTGCCTCCAAACCGTAAGCCACAGCTTTATCCACACGCCCTCTCTCTGAAGCCATCCAAGGCAAGTAGTTAGCTGCATCTTCCAGATCTTCTATTACGAAATCTAAGATTTTAACTTTTGATACTTTCGCAGCATCATACTCATCTACTGTAACAGGCTCTGTGAAGAAAGGTACATCACCCCAAGTAGATATTAAATTATAATAGGCATAAGCTCTCAATACTTTCGCCTCAGAATAATATTGCTTAGCCGCATCACTCATATTAGAAATTCTTTTTGAAGCACCATAGATTACTGCATTGGCCCGCGCAATAATAGTATATAAAGAACTCCAATAAGCCTGAATTTTAGCATTATCAGGAGTACATCCCGCACCAGCCCCAATAGTAGTATTTTGGTTACGTTCAACACACAAACCTGTAAAATGATCTAAGTATATAACAGTAGGACAATGTGAAGCAAATACATTATCCATATAAATGCAATTATATACTCCTACCACCCCATCACGAATCCCCGCTTCTGTCTCATAAAAACCATCAGAATCATATGACGGAGATCTTCTATCCAAAAAATCGGAACATGATGTAATCAAGAGTCCCACATAGAAGATAACAAATATCTTACTTAATTTATTTTTTTTCATCGTACTAAGAATTAAAAGTCAATATTAAGTCCAAAAGTAAAAGTTTTCATAATAGGATAAAAACTCCCAAAAGAGCCTCCATTTTCAGGATCATACCCCTTATAAGCATTAGAGATAGTAAAAAGATTCTGAGCATTAACATAAAATCTTATATTATCAATAGAAAGCTTTTGCAACATCTTTTTAGGTAAAGTATATCCTAATACTACACTTTTCAAACGGAGATATGCACCACTCTTAATCCAAAAATCAGAAACTATATTATTACTATTACTGCTACTAGTTCCATCTATTAACAAAATAGGAAATTTTGCATTTCTATTATCTTCACTCCAAGTATCAAGCTGATTCTTATAAAGCGTATATCCGGAATACAAAGGACGAGCACCTGCTCCAGAGTAAAAGACATCTTTCTTACCTACTCCCTGAAAAAATAAAGAGAAATCAAAACCTTTACAATCACCCCCCAAGGTTAGTCCATATCCATATCTAGGAGTAGGATTTCCGATAATAGTACGATCTTTCGAATCTATAGCGTCATCATGGTTTATATCTTTATATTTTATATATCCAGGTTTTATGTTATTCTTATTGCCACCATACACACATACTGCATTATCTATTTCTTCTTGTGACTGAAAGTAACCATCTGAAACATAGCCATAGTATGAATTAATAGACTCCCCTTCTTTGGTAATAGTAGAACTTCCAATATACTCATTACCATACAAGTTTGTAACCTTATTTTTCACATCTGAAAGATTTCCAGTTACATAATATGAAAAACTATTTATTTTATCTCTCCAAGAAAGAGACAATTCCCAACCATTATTTCTCATAGAACCTGCATTCTTCCATGGAGAACTCATAGCCACATACAAAGGTAAAGGAAAAGTTTGTAACATATTAGAAATATTCCTAACATAGTAATCAAAAGTCAAGCCTAATTTTGAATTAAACAAAGAAATATCAATACCAGCATTAAGCTGTTTCGATTTTTCCCAAGTAATTTTTTCATTAGCTAATTGAGTTTGAGCAACACCTGTTACAAGTTGCTTATCAAACCAATATCCATATCCAGCATTACTACTTACCGAAGCCGCAAATGGATAGTAGCTATTAATAGATTGATTACCAAGCACTCCATATGAAGCTCTTAATTTTAAATTATCTACTACACTTTTAATAGGCAGCCAGAATTTTTCTTCTGATATTCTCCACCCAGCCGAAAAAGAGGGAAAGAAACCCCAACGAGAATCTTTTAAAAATCGAGATGTCCCATCATAGCGCCCATCCAGCTCCAAAAGATACTTATTTGCATATGAATAATTAACACGATATAAATATGAAACCTGAGCCCAATCATAGTGAGTACTTGAATTACCCATTGTACTAACATCTCCATTAGCTAAATCTTCATAGCCTTCATAATTAAAATTTTTTCTGCTGGCAAATAGATAATTATAGTTCAATTCATCTGTTTGCATTCCTGCCAAAAGTTTAAAATAATGGTTGGAGATCGTTTTTTCATAAGAGGCTTGGACATTAAATTGCTTGCTAATAGATTTGCTACGTTCTTCAGTCTTTGTTGAGCCAGAAGCCGGATATGACATCTTAAATATTCCATTTTCATAAGTATCATAAGGATCTACAAACGCATTAGACTCTGTTTCTACTTGACGAAAACTATACCCCGCAAGTATATTCATACCTTGAAAAGGAGTGATGTTTATTCGACCTTTTATCCCCACTTCCGGAGAAATGTCATTACGTATGCCACCATCTTCAGCTATAGCAATAGGATTATACCCATTTTGTCCATATCCCCATGTACCATCACTATTAATTCCAGACATAATAGGAGTCAATGTCAACGCTTTACCGACAATACCAGTTGCACTATCCATTGTTGGACGTTTTGCTTTTGTTTGTCTCATATTGATATCCAAACTCAATTTTATCCATTTACGCAATTGAATATCAGAATTGGTACGTAAAGTAGCACGAGAAAAGTTATTATTTTCTATAATACCATCTTGAGCATAATACCCCGCATTAGCAAAGAACTTGACAATATCATTGCCTGCACTTATGCTAAGCGAATGATTTTGTAAGAACGCTGATTTTTTTAATACTTCATTCTTCCAATCTGTATCATAATAATTAGAATTATCTACAGCTCCATTTTTATAAACATCTATTACATCTGTAGAGTAAATGGGAGCCTGATCTGCATTGACACAAGCCTGATTAATCGCCTCCATATACTCTAAGCCACTTACAGGTTTAGGCAAATTCGTAGGAGTATTGAAGCCAAGATATGTGTTATATGAAACCTTAACTTTACCAGCAGCTCCACGCTTAGTAGTGATCAATATTACACCGTTTGAAGCTCGAGATCCATAAATAGAAGCCGAGGCTGCATCTTTTAAAACTGAAATAGACTCTACTGAATTTAAATCAATTCTATTCATATCTCCCTCAACACCATCTATTAAAATCAAGGGAGATGTAGAAGAATTTAAAGAACCCGTTCCCCGGATACTTATTGAAGCGTTGTCTGCACCTGGTTGTCCCGAAGATTGCACAGCGGTAAGACCTGGAACTAGTCCTTGTAAAGCAACAGATGCAGTAGAGGTATTACGCTTGATAAGATCACGACCAGCAACACTTTGAACAGAACCGGTTAAATTGACTTTCTTTTGTGTACCATATCCCACAACCACTAACTCATTCAACTGGTTCAAATCATCCTTTAAAGTAACATTAACAACATCCCTTTTACCAACCTTAACAGTAACAGGTAACATGCCAACATAAGAAAATTTTAGCACATCTTTTTCGTTTACCTGAATGGCATATTTTCCTTCTAAATTAGTACTTACGCCATTTTTTGTGCCATCAACGAGTACAGTAACACCAATAAGAGCATCTCCATTGCTATCAGTAACTATACCCTTAACTGTTTTTTGTGCAAATGCCAATGTCGGCAATACACAAAATAACAATAATGAAAACAATATTTGTTTCATTATATCAGATTTGATTTTAGAGTTAGACTCCATAGATTTTAAATATATAAAGTTAATTAATAAAGAACTATAATCTCTCTAATATCTGCCAACATTGATATAATCCCCTTGGCACATGAAAACATCCCTTCCATTTTCCTCCTTTCAACGGTAGCAAAACTTCCCCGCTACGGTTAAGATAGCCGAACCATTCTGGGTATGATGAATCTTTGAAATTACTCCAGACATAGCTGTGGACCTTACAAAACCAGTCAAGACATTTTTTATCTCCTGTTAACTCATAACCTTTTAACATCGAAATAAGAGCTTCAATATGCACCCACCAAAGTTTCTGATCCCATTCTAATTGTTGTGTAGGATATCCTAACCTATCTTTATAATAAAAGATACCACCATACTTTTCATCCCAGCCATATTCAATCATTTTCAAAGCTATATTTTTAGCTTTCATTATTAACTCTGGCTTGTTTAAACGTTGACCTAAATCCATAATGAACCACATTGCCTCTATAGAATGACCTGGATTTACTAACCGTCCATCAAAGGTATCAGACAGAGAACCATCCAATGCTACATTCTCAATTATAAGATCTCCTAATTCTGGACGACAAAAAACATCCATGACTTCATGTATGCAAACATCTATTGCATTTCTTAAATAGTTATGATCCAGTAAATGCTCAATTTCTAGGGCCAAATTGCATAAAATCATAGGTAAAGCAAAGTTCTTCAGTTCACGAGTACCCGGATGAATTTTATTCCATTTACCCTTAGGGTTATCCACTTTCGAAAGGATAATCTCAAAAGTCCTCTTTGCAATATCAGCATATTCCTGATTCCCTGTAGCTAAACTCAATTGTCCAAAAGCCATGGTGGCAAATGTATAAGAGAATATATTATAAGGCTCAACAAGAGGATTTCCTTTACGATCCAAAGAAAAATACCAATTATAATGTCCGTCATGCCCATATTTCTTCAGGAATTCTCCTCCTTGTACGGCGCAATCCAACCATTTTTCATTCTTTTCTACTTTATTATACAGCATGGAAAACATCCAAACTTCACGTCCTTGCAACCAAACAAATTTATCGGTATCAAACACCTTACCATCACGTTCCAAACAAGTGAAATAACCGCCACACTCCAAGTCCTGAGAATATTCCAACCAAAAAGGTATAACATTCTCAAACAGTTCATTTTTATACTGTTCTGCCAGTTGTTTAAAATTTATCATTCCTATATATATATTATTAAGGTCAATTTTTTCTTAGCCAATAACGTTCTATGTCTTCCAAAGATTTCCCAGTAGTTTCTGGTACCAATTTCCAAACTATCAAGATATAAGGTATACACATCAAAGCAAAAAGAAGGAATGTTCCAGTGGGGGTAAAGTTCTGGAGCATCCAGGGGGTTAACTGCCCAATGAGGTAAGTACCAATCCATAAAGCAAATCCAGCAATAGACATAGCCAGGCCACGAATACGAGTAGGATACATCTCCGATAACAGTACAAATATCACGGCAGAGATGGATATAGCACAACAGAATACATAAAACAAGAAGAATGATAAAAGAAGAATGTTAGGCAAAGCCCATGCAACAGCATAGTGAAAATAAAAACCTATCAACAATAGAGAAAGAATCATTCCTGAAACACCGTAATACACCAATTTTTTACGACCGACCCTATCAATAATAACCACAGCAATAATGGTTGTTACCATATTTACAACACCCACAAGTACTTGACTAAAAAGAGCATCTCCTCCAGACAATCCAGCTTGTTCAAAAATAGAAGGGCCATAATATAATACTGCATTAACACCCATAAATTGTCCAAGAATAGCTATTCCCGCACCTATTGCAACGGCTTTCAATATGCCTGGTTGCAATAAAAGACGAAAATCGGACTTTGACTCACCTTCAAGAACTTTCTTTATATCATTCAGTTGTGCATTTACATCTATATCTGACCGATTAATTTTAAAAAGAATACGACGAGCTATTTGCTCTTTTCCACGCAGAATTAGCCAACGTGGACTTTCCGGTATAAAGAAAATCACCATAAAGAATAAAATAGCAGGCAACGTTTCCAAGCCTAACATACCGCGCCAGACTTCCTTTACTACAATTTTGTCCAACCAAGCAGCAGTAGGCTCAACACCATTTAGAGAGAAATGAAGCAATTGATAATTAGCTAGATAAGCTCCTAAGAATCCCACAGTAACAGCCAATTGATAAAGAGCGACCAATCGTCCTCTGTATTTAGCTATCGAGATCTCAGATATATAAAGAGGTGATACGATTGAGACAACACCAATACCAATTCCACCGATAATTCGCCAAAAGACAAGCTGTTGAAATGTCAAAGAGAATGCACAACCAATGGCAGAAGCAGAAAAGAGAACTGCAGAAGCGATCATAGTAAGCCTGCGTCCCAGATGATCACTCAAACGTCCGGCAAATAAAACACCAATAATAGATCCAACTAAAGCACACCCGACATACCATCCTTCTTGAATCTTATCTAAGTCAAATTGCGTAGCCACTTGAGAAATTGTTCCTGATATAACTGCAGTATCATAGCCAAAAAGAAAGCCTCCTAATGCTGCAACAATTGACAGAAACAAAAGATATCTGATATTTATACTTGAATTTAAACTCATAACGTTTAATTCTATTTAATATTAAAATACTCCCTATACCTGTCGTATAAATGACCCGCTTGTAAATAGGCTGATTGGGGACTCATGAAATGTGAAAATTCAAACGTTATTGCTTTATCATATCCTGCTCTTTTCGCAGCTTCCAATTTCATTCGAAGTTTATCAAATTTTATAGGAAAGAAATGAATGGGCATATCACGGTCAAAAGATTCTGCGTTCGTCCAACATTGCATACCATATTTATCTGCCAGCTTCTTATTCACGGTAAAGAAGGCATCCAATTCATCATAGTCAATATGTCCATCCTGAAAGGCACAAGCATTTACAACCTCATGAATACCATCAAAAATCTCATTCCATTCTCTTTCGTGTTCTTCTACAGAAATTGCATCTTCACGAGTTAATTTACCGGTTCCCATTATTGCCTTTTTACCATCAATCCAAGGCGATATAAAAGTAGGAAGCCCACCCGAAACATCCTTGCATTGTTTACCCATTGCATAAAAGGAATCAATGGCTCCTTTAGTATTACGACTGATTTCTGTACTGATATACCAACCACCAAAACTTTTGTATTTCTCACCATACATCTTCCAGACTTCATCAATGATATACTTATTATACTCCACCTCCCATGACATATCTCCCGTATCCCAATAATGTCCGGTGTCATATAAACCAAAATAAAATTTCATATTATATTTCTCAGCTAAACGCAAGTACATATCCACCAAATCGACTGATGGCATATAACAACCTTTTTTTAGTAAGAATTTAGAGGGATAAGTGATAAATTTGCGATAACCGGAGCGAATCATAATAACAGTGTCAATTCCGATGCTCTTCATGTACTGGAAATCGTTCTCCCACTCTTTTTCACCCCAATTCTGATGAGGAATATCATGAGAAATCTCATCAAGAAAAGTGCCAGAAATCATTAACCCATTGTTTTTGGGAATTATGAGGTTACCTTGATGGCCGTTTTCTAACTCCAGTAAGGAACTCGCAGAGTCACTCCCTCCTGCCGCTTTCAAAATACTTGGAGCTACCAAAACTGAAGCCCCTGTCAACGTTACTTTCTTTATGAAATCCCTACGGCTATTCATTTTCATAGATTTTACATAATTATTAGACATTAAGTACTGTATCTTTCACACTTAATATTTAAATTATTCGAGTTGAATTAATTAAATACCGACAGCAAATATAGATATATTTATTTAAATAGCAATATATAATAAATTATTTTATTATTAAAATGATTTATTGTCCTTATATTAATTATATAATATACATTTATTAATAATAAAAGCATTTATGCTTGGCATTATTAAAGCGAAAAGAGAAAAGAAAAGAATAACATAGCTTATAATCACATGCGAAAACAATTTTTCCATCTTATACGATATACATAATAAATATATTAAGTATATTTGTATTATATAATAAAATAGCGAAATCAAATGTACCAACAGTTCCTAAAAGAAATAGAAATGGGGTCAAAGAATGCCCTTATTAAAAAGAGAATCATCACCTATTATATATATAACGGTAGCTCTACAATTCCAGACTTATCTAAGGAATTAGACCTAAGCGTTCCTACTGTTACAAAATTTATAGGTGAAATGTGCGAAGAAGGATACATAAATGATTATGGAAAGTTAGAGACCAGTGGTGGACGCCATCCTAATTTATACGGATTAAATCCTAAATCAGGCTATTTCATAGGAGTGGATATCAAAAAGTTCTCCGTAAATGTTGGATTAATAAATTTCAAAGGAGAAATGGTAGATCTGAAAATGGATATACCTTATAACTTTGAGAATTCCGTTGAAGGCATGAATGAACTTTGCAACCTTATTCTTAAATTTATTGCAGGATCACCTGTAGATAATGAGAAAATTCTCAATATCAATGTTAATGTATCGGGCCGAGTAAATCCAGAATCAGGATATAGCTTCAGTCAATTTAATTTTGAGGAACGCCCTTTAGCTGATGTATTAAGTGAAAAATTAAAATTTCCCGTTACCATCGATAATGATACAAGAGCAATGACTTATGGAGAATATATGCAAGGGTGTGTTAAAGGAGAAAAAGATATTATTTTTATAAACGTTAGTTGGGGATTAGGTATAGGCATTATTATTGATGGCAAAATATATAAAGGTAAATCTGGATTTTCAGGAGAATTTGGTCATGTAAGTACCTATGATAATGAGATCATTTGCCACTGTGGAAAGAAAGGTTGTTTAGAAACAGAAGCCTCTGGCTCTGCACTATACCGAATTTTATTAGAACGTGTTCACAATGGAGAAAACTCAATATTATCAAATAGAATTGCAGAAAAAGATCATCCATTAACACTAGACGAAGTAATAACAGCTGTGAATAAGGAAGATCTCTTATGTATCGAAATAGTTGAAGAAATCGGGCAAAAACTGGGAAAACAGATCGCTGGGCTTATTAATATATTTAATCCGGAACTAGTGATCATTGGAGGAACTCTCTCCCTTACAGGAGACTACATTACACAGCCCATTAAGACAGCTATAAGAAAATATTCACTAAATTTGGTAAATAAAGATTCGGTAATTACAACCTCAAAATTAAAAGACAAAGCAGGAATTATAGGGGCTTGTATGCTAGCTAGAAGCAGGATGTTTGAAGGGACGAACTAAAAAAAGTTGTTACACACTTTCAATTGCATCTTCTTTAATTTGAGCAGTCTTCTTTTTCCAACCTTTAATTAAATCTTTTACAAATAAAATCCAACCAACACTACCCACTCCCGCTAAAAAGATAAATCCTATCAAAATCATAATTTTATTTGGCTTGGATGGACGCAAGGGGACCGTCGCTGGCTGAACAACTGTATACACTGGGGTTATTTCTTGAACTTTCGCTTTAGCCATTTGTAGCTGCTGAGCAACCTGAGAATATACATTATAAGCTAAAGTCATTTCATTCTGTAAACGTTCCTGCTCTGCACGATAACTCAGCAAAATAATATTTTGATTAGCATCTACAAAAGTGGCATATTTCTTTTGAGCGTCTGCGTAATTTGCTTTAGCTTCTTTATACAACTTTTCAGCAAAAGCCAAATCATGTCGAGCTTTGTTAGTTCTATAATCTGTAATATAATTCTGTAAGCGATGCATTACAGTATCTGTTAAAGACGCAGATATCAAAGGATCTTGCATGGTAACAGTTAAAGTCGTCACACCTGTTTTTTTATCAACTGAGACAGCGAGACGCTGATTTAAAGCATCAGCTATAGCTGATTCATCTTTCGTTAATCTAAAAGAATTAAATTTCCCATTATTTGGATTTAACTTCTCCTCCTCTTTAAATAAAGAAATAGCCCAGCCAACTGCCTTAAAAGGAGCAGACAGAACAACCCCCCACCAAGGAGTGCGTTGATACTGATCTAAATAAGTATATAAAGTAGTGTCAATTCTACTTTTCTGATCTTGAATTCTCACATCGAAAAGTTCTACCAAAAAAGGAGTAGAACTAACAATATCAGGATAAAGCTCAGGCGAAAGAGCATCTTCCCCAGAGGAACTTCCTAAATTTATACCTGCCATTGCCGCCAAAGCCCCCATACTTCCACCTGTTGTCTTACTGGTCGTTTCAGGAGCTAACGTAACACTTGTCGAATATTCTTTAGGAATACTAAAAGCAACAACCAAACCAAGTAACATTGCATACCCACACGATTTAAAAACAAACTTACGATTTGACCAAACTTTTTGGGCAAGCTCTAATAAATCAATTTCTTGTTCACTCGTTGTCTGTTGAGGCATAGCCTTTTTATTTTCTTCACTCATCATAAATTACTTAAAAAGATTGACTATCGTAGCAATCATAGCAGCAAGAGAAGCAGTCGTAGTACCTATTCCTAACACTTCAGCAGTACTCATTTTCTTCTTAACTTCTTTATTAGGAACAATAATTTCACATCCAGGCTCTATTGTTTTCGAATTCTTTCCTTTTAAACGAGATACAGTACCATTCAAATAAACGACATATGCTTTTCTCTTTTTCGCATCACTACCATACCCTCCAGCCTGATTAATATAGTAACTAAGAGTCTCATTCTTTCTATACAATACAGTATTAGGATACATCACTGCGCCGCTAATTTTTACAGTATTAATATATTCAGGAATCCACAAAATATCTCCCTCTCTCAATACCAAGTCATAATCCGAATGAGGGCTAGTCAGTGCTTTTTCCAAATCTATGCCAACAGTATAAATATCCGAAATATTTAACTTTTTAATGGATATGGAATCTTTAGAAGACCCATTCTCTGCCATACGTAATGCATCTTCTTGCCTGTGACGCTCATCTTCAGTCATTTTACGTAAAAGCCTTGCTCCTTTTACATAAGCATCTGGAGTCACTCCACCAGCCTTTTTTATCAAATCAGACAATCGTTCATTCTTTTTTTCTAATGCATAACTACCATCAAAAAGGACTTCCCCTTTCACCATGACATTCTGTTGTTTTCGATATGCCGGGCTCTTACGTATATAAACAGCATCAAAAGGTTCTAAATAGAAATGACTTCCATTCACAACTAAACCATCTTTTATATCTAATGAAAAAGTTTTGCCTAATATACTACTAAAAGAAATACTTTTAGGATCTTTTATTCGGCGAGTAACCTCAACTCTGGTAGTAGCTGCTGCTTCAAGCAAACCACCAGCTTGAATAAGTAAATCCTCGATTGTCATATTCTCTGAATATAAGAAAGTCCCTGGATTAGCAACTTCACCATATATTGCAACTGTTTGTTCTTCCTTTAAATCATTTACACTCGGCACATATAAAATATCATTTTTTTGCAATGGAATATCTGCCACTTTTCCATTCAACAAACCAGCCAAATCTACCGCTATCATTTCATGAGACAAGTCCTCATGTTCACGATCCAAAAGAGCTCGGGATAAAAAGGCATCTCCACGAAGTCCTTCTGCTTTCTTAATCAATTGCTTTACAGTATTAACCCCACCGTTCAATTGATACATTCCAGATCTATAAACAGCACCTCTAACTTCCACACGATTTTCAAAGCGTTCCAATACAGCATCCACAGTAAGCATATCACCATCATCTAGCCGAAATACAGAATAATCCATCTCATCCACATTATAGACCTGATGTTCACGACCACTTTTACGGACAATCCGAACTGCCTTCTTATAGGCATCTCCTGTAAAACCACCAGCATACTTCAATATGTTTGCAACAGTTTCCGTTGATTTCATTTCATAATACATGGGACGCTTTACTTTTCCTATTATTTCAACTAAAGATTTATAAGGACTAACAATAATTACATCACCTTCCTGAAGACGTATATCATCATTCATCTTTCCTCGCATAATGAATTCATATACATCCAAATCTGCGATAATTTTTCCATTACGAACAACTTTTATATCACGAAGGCTCCCTATTTTATTAACTCCTCCCGCACGATAAAGTGCATGAAATACTGAAGAAAAAGCAGAAAGAGTATAAGTCCCAGGTACAGCAACTTCGCCCATTATATTAATTTGAATAGTTCGAATATCACCTAAGGTTAATTTTATTTGCGAACTAGGATCCTTACCAGAAATTCCTGAATATATTTTAGAAAACTCACGTTGTAGGTAGGCATTTGCTTCCTTTACGGTCATTCCATTCAAATGAACTGGCCCTAATCCACTTACTAAAATAGTTCCTTCAGGAGAAATTGTCTGGCGAATTGTATTTTCCGAAGCTCCCCAAATATCAATAATAACCTCATCTCCTGGACCTAATCGATAATCAACTGGAGTTGCCAAATTAGCACTTGGCTCAAAAGTCAAATTAGTATTTGTGAATAAATTATGACCAAATATTTGTATTTCTGACGCTTCAGGAACAGCTTTACTATCACGTTCTAAGTCTATAACATCTTTTTGTGCTTCTACTTCCGCCTTATCGTAAGAATTACCACGAACTACATTACCATCCATTTGAGAAGAATTATGTTCGCGAAGCTGAGACGGCTTATTATTCTCTCCATCTGTCGCAGAACTATTTTCAGCATATTTTTCTCGTATCCGAAGCACTTGTTCTTTTGTAACACCCCGACGCAATAGTTCTGTAGTCATTTCTTTCTGAGACTTTCCTGTCTTTTGAGCATTCTTTACATACTGAACAACCTGTTCATCTGACATTTGTTGAGCAAAAGCCACACCAGAAAGAATAAAAACAGAAAACAGTAGAACAATAAATCTACGCATAAAATAAATATTTGGATTATATTTAATATTATAATTGAGTACAAAGGTAATATTTTATTTTCAAAATATACATTCATATTATTCTTAAATTCTGAAGAGATATTGAAAACAGCTCTAGTCTTAAAGAGGCGTAATCTAGACACTCCAGCGTTATTCCGAGCATTTCCAAGCGACAAAATAATATTTTACCAAAAAATATCATTATTATTTTCGTAGTTCCAAAGAAAGCTCTAAATTTGCACTCCGAAGAAAGACGCCGCTATAGCTCAGTTGGTAGAGCAACGCATTCGTAACGCGTAGGTCGCCAGTTCAAGTCTGGCTAGCGGCTCAAACAAGAAAAATCATAAAGCACTCATACATAGAGCTTTAAAAGCCACCACCAAAGTTACATTTCTCAGATTTATAGATTAAAAAAAAGGATAATATGTCCACCAATGGACATAATTGCGTATCCGAGGCGTATCCTTAAATTTTGATATATTATGGCAACAATCAGATTAACCATTTTCAAAGCGAAGCCTTTAAAAGACGGAAGAATAAAGTAAAAGTTCATACCTACTACAAACAGAAAACATATTGTATTTAGACGAGAGCCGTTATTTATGGTTTATCAAAGCAATAAAGCATATAAGAAGCATGTAGTTACATAAAATGAAGAAGTACCAAAAAACATGTTAAATACTTACCAAAACTTTCTAATCAAACAAAATGCCATCTCTCTTTGTATATCAAAAAGGAATATAGAGAACAATATACTTTACGACTTGCAGTAATTATAAATATGAGAATTAAATTTATATAATAAATTACCTAACTTTTTCCAATATGCTTGGATCATTAGGCACCTTTTTCAGAAAATCATTACGAATAATATAAGCATCCATTTTATCTGCATCATAAGGAATAAGAAGATTCTCAATATCTGATTTAGACAACAATGGATCAAGCCAGTCCTTTTCGTTATCTTTAGAAAGGATTACAGGCATACGGTGCTTAGTATTATGAATATAATCTGTTAACCTGTTTGCCTCTGTTGTAATTATAGAAAATGATGTAAACACATCGCCAGCCTCTTTATCTCGCCAAATATCATAAATGCCTGCCATAGAAAAGACTTCCTCATTGGGAAGATAAATAAAATATGGAATCGTCCGGTCTCTCTCATGCCTCCATTCAAAATAACCAGTAGAAGGTATTAGACATCTGCGTCGAAGGATGGGTTCACTAAATGAGGCCCTGTCAAATACATTATCGGAGCGTGCATTAATTGTAAATTTTCGAATTTCTTGTGCTTCTTTTACTGTTTTTGTCCACGAAGGAATTAATCCCCAATTAAAGAATTGTATATTGGGAGCAGAAGTTATTACGGGATACTCGGCAAAAGCAAAGGCATTAGCATGATACTTTTGCTCTTCTAATATTTTTTCCGCAATTTCTACTACACTAATATTCTTACCATATCGTACAGCAAGTTTTGAGGCCTTTACGAATATAGAATTATGAAAACACATACAACTCTTTTTTTTATTATAAATCAATATCTATCAATAATATAACATTCAAAAAAGAGTTCTTGTTTAAATTTACATTTATACCTAGTTCACGGAACCGTCAACTAACAATATGTTTCAATTAGACATTTAGTATTTCAATAATCTTCATAAATCTCTCGTTTTTTGCTCACCAAAATATTACATAAATCATTGCTTTTCTATATTCTCTACTTTCTTTAGTATTTCAGACAATATATCCAACTGGGTTTTATGAATATCAAGCAACTCCTGTTGTTCATTTATAACTAAATGATCAACCTTTTCCTGAAGCATTTCTATTTCCAGCTCTGCCTTGAGGTTCACCATATAATCTTTCTGTGCCCGTTCGCGATCTTTATCTTCTTGCCGATTCTGACTCATCATTATTATTGGGGCCTGAAATGCGGCCAATGTGGATAAGATCAAGTTTAACAGAATAAATGGATAAGGATCAAATGTTCTATTGGCCAGCCAAAACACATTCAAGCAAATCCATATCAACAAAAAAGACATAAAAGAAAGAATAAAAGTCCAGCTTCCCCCAAAATCAGCTATACGATCGGCAACCCGTTGTCCAAAAGTCAAAGAGCTTTTATTATCCTGCTCTTCTTCGGAAATAGTTTTCTTTTCTGTTAAAGAAGCCAGAACCTTTTTCTCTAATTTAGAAATTTTTCCGACCTGCTTTTTCATGAAAAGTTCAATATACTTTTCCCGATAGCTATATAGTTCAGAAAGCGAAATAAATTGCTGATCCGTAAAATCAGGATGTTCATTCTGGATTAATTGTAAAATTGACGGACGAATGGATTTTCCAGATACTCTTTCCTTAATAGGAAATTCTTTTTTAGACAAATCACTAACAAAAGTCTTCATAACTTTATCCATATTGAAATTAATAAATTCGAAATATTATATACTCTATAATACAAATTCCATCTATACACAGTAAATAATTCCCCTACAGTGTTTTCATTCATGTATTAGTGTAACTGCAAGACAATATTCACTCAATAATTAAGCAGTACAACAGCTAATCTTTAAATCTCCTAAGCTAATATTCAGCAAACTGCATTAGACATCCTTTACCAAGTACACTATTTTTTCAAGATAATAGCTATCTATTTCATCAAAGTCGTTTAAATGCTCACTATCGATATCGAGTACTCCCCATATTCCACGAACATTATTAATCAGTGGAATCACTATTTCGGAACGAGACAATGAACTACAAGCAATATGTCCGGGAAATTCGTCTACATTAGCAACTACAATAGTTTCTGCTCTAGACCAAGCTGTTCCACAAACTCCCTTTCCTTTCTTTATACGAGTACAGGCAACCGGCCCTTGAAAAGGACCCAAAACTAGTTCGTCTCCATCCACCAAATAAAACCCGACCCAAAAGAAACCAAATGTTTCTTTCAAAGCTGCCGATACATTTGCTAAATTAGCAATTTGGTTATCTTCCCCTTCTATCAAACTCTCAACTTGCATGAGCAAAGTCCGATATTTATCTTCTTTATTGCCGCTACTAATATATAAATCTTCTGCCATCCTATTTTCTTACTAAATTATGAAGTATTAATTTTATTTTATATGCCCTTTTCCAGCAAAGATATATATTTTAACGTGAGCTCAATAAATTAATTCAAAATAATATAAGCCGTTTATATCTTTCAAAAAAGGGTCATAAGATATTTTTCGCATGCAATTATATCTTTTGATTGAAGTATCGTTAACTATCGTTTCATGCGAAAGTTCCCCCTGAGCAAGTTCATCCCCGAAGTTTGCAGAAACTCTTTCAATAAAGATGAGGCACTGATATTTCACTTCCAATTCATTCAAAATAAAGGACAAAAATAACAAACATTCCGTACTTTACAAGCAATATTTTCAAATAAGAATAAATCAGTATTTACCATTGCCTACCTCAGTTCCTACCTTTGCCTACCTCAGTTCCTACCTTTCCCTATCTCAGTCCCTACCTTTGCCCACCCCTGCCAGACAGTATTCTGGCGGGGGTAAAACGATCGTTCCATTTCTCTTGATTCACAAGCATAATGAAAGTAAAAAAACATATCTAAGGATTGATAAAAAGGCTATTGAAGAAAAAGATCGTGCACATCAAAACTTTTTTTTTCCTGCTCGATGAAAAAGGAAACAACTTCCAGATAGCATCATATTCCACCAATTATATTTACCTTTGCCCGACTAAAAAAGCACTAAAAAGTAAATGAAAAAAAGGACTCAAAGAAATCTCTTCAAGGGATTTACCATCTTGGTAATAGCGGGTGTTATCTGCGCAGGATATGTCTATTATTGTCTGTTCTTCCCGCAATTTCACCCCCAAAAGAAGGTATATGTTTACATTGACCGAAACGACAACATCGACTCTATATATAATAAGGTGAAAGATAAAGGCAATGTAAGTTGCTTTACAGGTTTCCGGTGGATGAGCAAGTACCGCAACTATGCTTCCAACATTCACACAGGACGTTATGCTATTCATCCGGGAGAAAATATCTATCATGTTTTCAGTAGAATGTACCGGGGGTTTCAAGAGCCGGTAAATCTCACTGTCGGAAGTGTTCGAACAATTGGCAAACTGGCGCGTAGTGTCAGCAGGCAACTGATGGCCGATTCAACAGAAATCGCCACATTGATGAATGATTCGGTATTTGAGCAAAAAATGGGATATACCAAAGAAACAATGCCATGTCTGTTTGTTCCGAATACATACCAAATGTACTGGGATATCACGGTACAAGATTTCTTTAAGCGCATGCAGCTAGAACATAACAAGTTTTGGAACAAGGACCGACTGGGCAAAGCACAAGCCATTGGACTTACGCCTGTTGAAGTTTGCACTTTGGCCTCCATCGTTGAAGAAGAGACCAACAATAATCAGGAAAAGCCTATGGTGGCAGGGCTTTATATCAATCGGCTACATGCAGGAATGCCGTTACAAGCCGATCCCACAATAAAGTTTGCTTTGCAGAACTTCGCTCTCCGCCGCATCTCAAACGAGCATTTGAATACAAATTCTCCTTATAATACCTATCGCAATACCGGATTACCCCCGGGACCAATACGCATTGCATCACCTGTTGGTATTGATGCCGTGCTAAACTACGTAAAACATAACTACATGTACATGTGCGCCAAAGAAGATTTCTCCGGTACACACAACTTTGCCTCAAACTACAACGAACATATGAAAAATGCAAGAAAATATTGGAAAGCATTAAATGAAAGAAAGATTTTTCAATAAAACAACTATAAACCAAAAGCAAAAAGTTATATTTGCAAGTGAAAAGATGCCATTATGCAAGGAAAGCAATTTCTCTATTTCTAGATAAATTGTACATCTTTGCATAATTTGTTTTTATGAAATGCAAACCCTATGACTAACACTAAAATAATCCATATAATATGAGCAAGCAACTCTTACTTGGCGATGAAGCCATCGCACAAGGTGCATTAGATGCCGGACTTTCAGGCGTATATGCCTATCCCGGCACTCCTTCTACAGAAATAACAGAATACATTCAAATGGCGCCTATTAGCGCAGAACGGTCTATACACAACCGTTGGTGCGCCAACGAAAAAACGGCGATGGAAGCCGCCTTGGGCATGTCTTTTGTTGGAAAAAAAGCACTGGTTTGCATGAAACACGTAGGTATGAATGTGGCAGCAGACTGTTTTATTAACGCCGCCATCACCGGAGCAAAAGGTGGACTAATTGTAGTTGCCGCCGATGACCCCAGCATGCATTCCTCACAAAATGAACAAGACAGCCGTTTCTATGGCGATTTTGCACTAATACCAATGTATGAGCCCAGCAATCAGCAAGAAGCCTATGACATGGTATACAGCGGCTTCGCTTTTTCTGAAAAAATAGGGGAACCATTATTAATGCGTATGGTAACGCGGTTAGCACATTCCCGTTCCGGAGTTGAGCGCAAAGAACCACAGCAACAAAATGAGTTGTCATTTAGTAGTGATCCGCGCCAATTTGTACTGTTGCCCGGCATTGCCCGTAAACGCTACAAAGCCCTGCTGGAACGTCAGGCAAGTTTCATTGAAGCCTCGGAAAACTCACCTTATAACAAATACTTTGACGGACCAAACAAAAAACTCGGAATAGTGGCATGTGGCATTGGCTACAACTACCTAATGGAAAATTATCCCGAAGGCTGTGAATATCCCGTATTAAAAATAGGCCAATACCCATTACCCAAAAAGCAACTCATGCAGCTTATCGAAAGCTGTGAAGAAATCCTCGTATTGGAAGACGGACAACCATTCGTAGAAAAGCACTTAAAGGGCTACCTTGGCATTGGAATAAAAGTAAAAGGACGCTTAGACGGAACCCTGTCGCAAGACGGTGAACTAACTCCTGACTCTGTAGCTCGAGCCGTAGGCAAAGAAAACAAGTCCAGTTTTACCGTACCAACCATTGTTGCAATGCGCCCACCCGCTCTATGCGAAGGTTGCGGGCACCGAGATATGTACAATGCGCTAACGCAAGTGTTAAAAGAAGAATACCCCAATCATAAAGTATTCAGTGACATAGGCTGCTACACTTTGGGAGCCAATGCCCCCTTCAACGCCATAAATTCTTGCGTAGACATGGGAGCTTCCATTACAATGGCAAAAGGAGCAGCTGATGGTGGCTTACATCCATCAGTAGCCGTCATCGGAGATTCGACCTTTACTCACTCGGGGATGACCGGACTACTTGACTGTGTAAACGAAAATACCAATGTTACCATTGTTATTTCCGACAACGAAACCACAGCCATGACAGGAGGACAAGATTCTGCAGGGACTGGACGTATCGAAGCTATTTGTATAGGAATTGGTGTCAACCCGGAACATATTCGTGTAGTCATTCCGCTTAAAAAAAATTATGAAGAGATGAAACAAGTTCTACGTGAAGAAATAGACTATCAAGGAGTCTCCATTGTCATACCTCGCAGAGAATGCATTCAAACTTTAGCACGTAAAAAAACAAAAAAAGTAAAATAATGAAAAAAGATATCATACTTTCTGGCGTTGGAGGACAAGGTATTCTCTCCATCGCCACCGTAATAGGCAAAGCAGCCCTTAAAGACGGACTATACATGAAACAAGCAGAAGTTCATGGCATGAGCCAACGGGGCGGAGACGTACAATCAAACTTACGCATTAGCACCACTCCCATTGCTTCAGATCTTATCCCTACAGGAAAATGTGATTTAATCATTTCTTTAGAGCCAATGGAAGGACTACGCTACCTCCCCTATCTAAACCCCGAGGGCTGGTTGGTAACCAATGAAACTCCATTTATCAATATCCCGAATTATCCGGAAGAAACTCTATTAAAAGAGGAACTCAACAAATTACCTCACAAAGTAATACTCAACGTAGACAAAATAGCCAAAGAGATAGGATCGACACGCATAGCCAATATTGTCTTGCTTGGTGCTACGATTCCTTTTTTGGGCATTGAATATGAGAAGATACAAAGCAGCATTACCGAAATCTTTGAACGCAAGGGAGAAGAGATTGTACAATTGAACTTAAAAGCATTGGACGCAGGTAAAAAAATTGCAGAGGACCTAATATAAATCAATCACCATTTAATATAGGAGATTTTATAAGGAAGACACACCTTTTACTACATCAAAGTGAAATTTCGCCCGCAAACTCTTGAAAGACAAAACAACTAAAATTTCATATACCATGAATACACAATACTGGGAAAAAGAAATAGAGACAATGAATCGGGACGAATTGCAAGAACTGCAACTTCAACGATTAAAAAAAACAATTGATATTGCCTCTAATTCGCCATATTATCACGAGGTTTTTAAAAGTAAAGGAATTACAGCAGATCAAATTCATTCACTCAATGATATTCACAGAATTCCATTTACAACGAAGGCAGACATGCGTGCCAACTACCCATTCGGATTAGTATCAGGCAACATGCTTGAAGACGGAGTGCGCATTCACTCCTCCAGTGGTACAACTGGCACTCCAACCGTAATAGTCCATTCTCAGCATGATTTGGATTCTTGGACTAATCTCGTGGCACGATGCCTTTATATGGTAGGAATCAGAAAGACAGATGTCTTTCAAAACAGTTCAGGCTATGGCATGTTCACAGGCGGACTAGGCTTCCAATATGGTGCCGAACGTTTAGGAACATTGACTGTCCCTGCAGCCGCAGGTAATAGCAAACGACAAATCAAATTTATTACGGATTTTCACACAACAGCCTTGCATGCTATTCCCAGTTATGCCATTCGTTTAGCGGAAGTTTTTCAAGAAGAAGGAATAAATCCGGCAGACACCAGTCTAAAAACCCTTATTATTGGAGCTGAGCCACACACCGACGAACAACGCAAAAAGATCGAACGATTATTAGGAGTCAAAGCATATAATTGCTTTGGAATGACAGAGATGAACGGTCCGGGTGTTGCCTTTGAATGCCAAGAGCAAAACGGAATGCACTTATGGGAAGACTGTTACTATGCAGAAATTATCAATCCCGAAACCGGAGAACCAGTCCCCGATGGAGAAATAGGAGAATTAGTACTCACTACCCTAGACCGTGAAATGATGCCATTAATAAGATACCGCACCCGAGATCTAACCCGTATTCTACCTGGAGAATGTCCCTGCGGACGTACTCATATTCGCATAGACCGTATTAAAGGCCGCAGTGATGACATGTTTATCATCAAAGGAGTGAATATATTTCCAATGCAAGTGGAAAAAATACTAGTCCGGTTTCCTGCGTTAGGAAGTAATTATCTAATTACTCTAGAAACGGTAAATAGTCAAGATGAAATGATAGTAGAAGTGGAACTTAGTGATCTTTCAACTGATAATTACATTGAGTTAGAACAAGTACGTAAAACAATAACCCGATTATTAAAAGATGAAATATTACTCACTCCAAAAGTAAAATTAGTAAAGAAAGGTTCACTCCCTCAAAATGAAGGTAAAGCCATTAGAGTGAAGGATTTGCGGAATAATAAATAAAACGATATTCGAAAATAAAGAATAAGACAGGTTTACATTAAAACGGATCAGGGTCACTTTATCAGAATACGTTCGTCCTGACAAACATAAAAAAGGAGGATTATCTTTATTGATAATCACTCCTTTTATTAGGAAGCCGCACCGATGATGTGATGAAACTCCGAATGACATGATTTGAGTGCTCGTCCTCTTTGTAATCCACTGACTCAAAGGTTACCCCGAAGGGCGTGGCCCGCCATTGAGAAGCGAAGCTTGTCTCGGTATTTCATAATTTTTTTGATGAGTTTCCCGATCCAATCAATGCGGCTATATTTTTCTATCACAAATATAACTAGTTCTTATTAAAAAAACAAACAATAATAGAAATTTGTTCGTCCAACGCCACAATATCTATGATAGATAACTCCTTCTAATAAACAAGAAGTGCCGATTATTTACTTATAATCAGCACTTTGTAAATTATCAGCTAAGCTATAAATTTAAGCAGCTTTTGCTTTTGCAACGATTGCTTTGAATGCTTCAGGATGGTTCGCCGCTAAATCAGCCAAAACTTTCCGATTAATTTCAATACCTGCCTTATGTAAGGATCCCATTAACTTAGAATAAGACATTCCTTCCAAACGGGCAGCAGCATTGATACGCTGAATCCACAACGCACGAAAATTCCTTTTCTTATTTTTACGATCGCGATACGCATACGTTAAACCTTTCTCCCAAGTATTCTTGGCAACAGTCCATACATTCTTTCTTGCACCAAAGTAACCTCTGGTCAATTTCAAAATTTTCTTTCTACGTGCTTTAGAAGCAACATGATTTACTGATCTTGGCATAGTTTTACTACTTTTTGAATGCTAGCGCCGTCATTTTCCATAACGAACTTAAAGCTAATACATTCGGTTTAATACTTTAAATACTTTACGCTTTTACTTCATCGCTAAGAGCTCCTTGACTTGGCTCAAGTTTGTTACATCAACGAGAGTTGAATAGCACAAATTCCTCTTTTGCTTCTTTGTCTTTTTAGTCAAAATATGACTGTGAAAAGCGTGCTTTCTTTTGATTTTACCTGTTCCGGTAAGAGTAAATCTTTTTTTAGAACCGGAGTTAGTCTTCATCTTTGGCATCTTAATTATTTTTTAATTATTAATGATAAAGCAACGCACTATACCCTTGGCGTTACTTTTATTCTTCTTCCTTTTTATCTAACAGGCTTGAAACCTTCTCATCCGGTTTCTGCACAACTATTTTTTTGTGTATTTCCTTTTTCTTGGGCGAAAGTTGAATCGTCATACGCTTGCCTTCCAATATAGGCATTTGATCAACTTTTGCATAATCTTCCAAATCATTAGCAAAACGAAGCAACAAAACTTCACCCTGTTCTTTAAACAATATAGAACGACCTTTAAAGAACACATATGCTTTTACCTTATCGCCATCTTCCAAGAAACCTATAGCATGCTTCAGCTTGAAATTATAGTCATGATCATCCGTTTGTGGACCAAAACGTATTTCTTTCACATTAACCTTTACTTGTTTTGCTTTTTGTTCTTTTTGACGTTTCTTTAACTGATAAAGGAATTTTGAGTAATCAATAATTCTGCACACAGGTGGCTGTGCATTGGGAGATATTTCCACAAGATCAGCCTCATGCTCTTCAGCTAATCGCAATGCCTGAGCTATCGTATACACCTTTGATTCTATTTCATCGCCTACTATGCGAACTTCTTTAGCACGGATCTGCTCATTAATCCGATATTGTCCTTTTAAGCTGTCATTCTTCATTAAATAACGATTACTTCTAGTTTCTTTCTTTTTTATTACTCCCAAATCATTTATTGTTTTAAAGTAAAAGCAAATTCCACCGCCTCCTATCTATGCGCTTTTACAAGTTGGCCGCAAATTTACCATTTATTTATCATATTTTGAACTTCTTCATTTAAAATTTTAGCAAATTCCTCAAATTTCATACTTCCCTTATCACCTTCACCCTGTTTACGTACTGCAACCTCTCCATTCTCAGCCTCTTTTTCACCGACAATCAACATATATGGAATACGCTTCATTTCATTGTCGCGAATTTTACGCCCTATTTTTTCATTGCGATTATCAACAATAGCACGAATATCACACTTCTTTAAGAAAGTCTTTACTTTTTCGGCATAATCATTGAATTTTTCGCTAATAGGTAAAATAGCAACTTGATCCGGTGTTAACCATAAAGGGAATTTACCAGCCGTATGTTCAATAAGAACAGCAACAAAACGTTCCATTGATCCAAAAGGTGCACGATGAATCATTACAGGACGATGCTTTTGATTATCCGATCCTGTATATTCTAGTTCAAAACGTTCCGGCAAATTATAATCAACCTGAATGGTTCCTAACTGCCAACGTCGTCCAATAGCATCCTTTACCATAAAATCAAGCTTAGGACCATAAAAAGCAGCTTCACCATATTCAATCTTCGCACTTAAACCTTTCTCTTGGCATGCTTCAATGATAGCTTGCTCTGCCTTCTCCCAATTATCATCACTCCCTATATATTTCTCACGGTTTACTTTATCACGTAAAGAAATCTGAGCTTCAAAGTTTGCAAAGTCCATAGAACGGAATACGATAGATATAATGTCCATAACCCGGAGAAACTCATCTTTTACTTGGTCAGGACGACAAAATATGTGGGCATCATCCTGAGTAAAACTACGTACACGAGTCAAACCATGTAATTCACCACTCTGCTCATAACGACAAACTGTACCAAACTCTGCCAATCGTAATGGCAAATCCTTATACGAACGTGGAGAATTTTTATAAATCATACAATGATGGGGACAGTTCATAGGCTTCAGGAAATATTCTTCTCCTTCTTCAGGAGTATGAATCGGCTGAAACGAATCTTTCCCATATTTTGCATAATGTCCCGAAGTTATATATAAGAGTTTATTTCCAATCGGAGGAGTAATGACTTCCTGATAGTCATAACGAGCCTGAATACGTCGCAAGAACGTTTGTAGCCGTAAGCGTAAAGCTGTACCTTTAGGCAACCACATAGGCAGCCCCTTACCAACTGTATCAGAAAACATAAAAAGCTCCATTTCCTTTCCAATCTTACGGTGATCACGCTTTTTAGCCTCTTCTAATAAGACTAAATACTCATCTAACATCTTTTTCTTTGGAAACGTAATACCGTAGATACGGGTCATCATTTTTCGATCTTCATGACCACGCCAATATGCTCCAGCCACCGATGTCAACTTGATAGCCTTGATAGGAGTAGTAGCCATCAAATGTGGCCCCCTACACAAATCGGTAAATGAACCTTGAGTATATGTTGTAATATGCCCATCCTCCAATTCAGAAATCAACTCACATTTGTAAGTTTCTCCACGATCACCAAACTTTTTCAATGCATCTGTCTTCGATATAGAATTTCGGACAACAGCTTCTTTCTTCGCCACTAATTCAGCCATTTTGGCCTCAATAACAGGCAAATCGGCCTCTTTAATAACTGCTTCTCCGGGATCCACATCGTAATAAAATCCATTTTCAATGGCAGGTCCAATACCAAACTGAATACCTGGATATAGTTCTTGCAGTGCTTCAGCAAGTAAATGGGCACTTGTATGCCAAAAAGCATGTTTACCTTCTTCATCTTCCCACTTATAAAGGACAAAAGCTGAATCGTTTTGAATAGGACGACCTAAATCATAAGTCTCACCATTAACACCACACGCTAATACTTCTTGCGCCAAACGGGAACTAATACTTTCTGCAATCTGCAGCCCCGTAATTCCTTCATTATACTCATGGATAGAACCATCCGGAAAAGTTATTTTAATCATGATTTAATATATTTCTATTTTTAAGATGCAAAAATAACTAAATATTCTTTTTATTCTATAGCTTAAGCAAAAGAATATTACTCTCTTATTTGCGTAAAACGTTTTATAATATTATAAGCAGGAACAATACCCAATTCACCTGCCTTACTTAAGTCTGAAATGCCCTGTTTATTGTCTCCGAGAAAAATATGAGTTAATCCACGATTGAAATAAGCTTCAGCAAAGTCCTTATTTAATTCTATCGCTTTATTATAATCCGCCAAAGCTCCACGATAGTCTTTTAAGATAGAGGAAACATTAGCACGATTATAATATCCATAAACAAAGTCAGGAGCCAACTGAATCACACGATCCAGATCTTTCTTTACTATATTATAGTCAACTGCAGTCACATCATTATGATTATCAGATTTATCCTCTCCTGCTACAGAAGGCCCTTTATCATCCATCTCAGCTTCAGCCTTTTCATATTCCAATTGTTTATATCGCACTAACGCACGCATAAAGTAGGCAGGGAAAAAAGTATCATCCAACAAAATAGCCTTTGTAAAATCAGCTACGGAACTTGCAAAATCCTGCACTAAATAAAAATCCATTCCACGCAAGAATCTTTTCTTAGCATCTTTATCATCTGCAACGATATCCGAAGTGTGAGCATCAATTAATGCAAAATGGTACTTCACTTGCTCTTCTGTCAAAGGTGCCTCCATATTAGTAATTTTCAATGGCTTAGGAAATATCTTCGATTGATTTAGGGCATCTATGTATTTATAGAAATGCACAGTGCCTTTCACATCGCTTATTTTCTCATAATAAGTTAAAGCATACATTGACTCAGGCTTAATTGTAACATTACGATCTTGAACCCGCCCACGATAATAACTTTTATATTTTTGATCTATTTCCGAATCATCCGCAATTACAATTTTCCGATAATTATCCATATTTTTATCAGACTTCTTACGAGTCCTGCTATCCTTTTCACTTTGTTTTGCATTATCTGCAACATCTTTATTATTTGAAGTAGCACCATTTCGCTTATCAATCTGCATTTTCATCACCTTAAACTCGTCTTGCTCAGCTCCCTTACGATCACCTATTTTTTTACGAGCATCCGCACGATGATAATATCCTGCCGTGAAATTAGGATATTCAGCTATGACTTTGGAATAATCACTAATTGCTCCTCTATAATTGCCTGTTTGAGCTCGTAATAACCCCCTATTAAATGTTGCCATCATGTTATCTGGCTCCATTTTCAAAACAAAATCAAAATCTTCAATTGCACGATTATCATCTCCAACCTGCGCACGCAATAAACCACGGTTATAATGTCCCAGAAAATTATTTGGATCAATATCTAACGCCAAATCATAGTCTCCCATAGCTCCTCTCAAATTGTTTTGATGAAAACGAGCCAAAGCGCGATTTATATAATTGCCAGCATTCTTCACACTTAAATGAATTGCATGATTTAAATCAGCCTCAGCATCAGCATACTTCCCTTGCTGAATACAAACAATAGCCCGTGCTCCCCATGCATCAGGATCATAACGATCTATTGTTATAGCAAAATCGAAATCCCGTAAAGCTTGTATAGTATCCTTTTCCTTTAAGAATACTTCCCCCCGCATTAAATAGGCTTTAGTATTTTTGGGTGCAATCTTTAAAAGTCTTTCCAAGTCTTCTTTAGCAGATTGATAATCGTTCTTTTGCATATGACAAAGCGAAAGATTATGCCAAAGCACAACGTTCTCGGGATCATACTTCAATGCACTCTTGTAGTCGTCAATAGCTCCGTCATAATTATCCTGACGTATACGAGCTAACCCTCTCACCTGATATGCTCCTACCACAAATGGATTGCGATCAATGGCTGCATCGCAGTCTTCTTCAGCTCCTTGGTAATCATCAAGATTAAATTTCGCTAATCCTCTAAAAAAATAAGGCTCATATAAATAGGGTTTAACGCTAATTATCTGATTAAAATATTGGATAGAAAGTACATAATCTTCAAAATACAGCGCATTACGAGCAATAGTCATCACCCGCTCCGTATTAATCTGTGCATACAGAAACGAAGGCAATAGCAAAAATACCGTTAAAATGTGTTTTACCATCTTGTCTTGTAAATGCTTATAAACGAAAACAAAATTAATGTTTTTCATTCATACCACAGGATTAGCAGAAAACTTTTTATATTTTTTGAGCCTTTTATATCATATATAAAGTTAATTATTTAATAGCCTTAACTTTATATGTACAATGAGCTTTCCCTCTTAACATTGCATTTAACTTTCCCTTAATCATCTGCTTGCGCAAAGCTGATAGATGGTCAATAAATAGCTTTCCTTCCAAATGGTCAAATTCATGCTGCATCACACGCGCCAAATAGCCTTCAACAATTTCATCGTGTTCTACCAGATCTTCATCTAAATATTTCACTCTAATTTTATTGCCACGCTTTACAGCTTCATGGATTCCAGGAAGGCTTAAGCATCCCTCTTCCATGGACACCTCCTCACCAGAAACCTCCAAAATATGGGCATTTATATATGCTTTGCGAAATCCTTTATATTTAGGATAATCATCTGACAGGACATCCAAATTAATGACTACCACCCGGATAGATAAGCCTATTTGAGGAGCTGCAAGTCCTACGCCCTCCGCATATTCCATGGTTTCAAACATATTTTCAATTAAGTCCTTTAAATTAGGATATTCAGCAGTAATATCTTCTGCCACTTTTCTTAATACGGATTGTCCGTATATATAAACAGGTAAAATCATTTCTTGTATATAATATATTTCATTTTTAATGCATTCACAATCAGATCACAATAGAGAACGCTTACTTTCCAAATAAGTTTGCAAAATAATCGTTGCACTAATTTCATCCACCAAACCTTTATTTTGGCGATCTTTCTTTTTTAACCCAGCATCAATCATCGTCCTATGCGCTATAACAGAAGTAAAGCGCTCATCAACATATTCAATAGGGATATTCTCTATTCTTTTCTTTAAAGAAAAGACAAAAGGCTCAATATTCTCCATATTTTCAGAAAGAGTATTATCCATTCGCTTAGGAAGACCGATAAGAATCCGTTCCACTGGCTCTTTCTTTACATATTCAAGAACAAAAGACAATAATTCATGCGTAGGCACGGTTGTTAACCCATTCGCTATTATCTGTAAAGCATCACTTACCGCAATGCCAGTACGTTTACGGCCATAATCAATAGCTAGAATTCTTCCCATAAATGGCTACAAAATTACAATTAAAATTTGAAATCTATTCGATTCCTTACATATAAACAAAAAAGGTGTCCAATTTTCATTGAACACCTTTCAATTTTAAAGCGATTCACGCTCTAACACCCACATTTTATTCCATAATAACTACACGATTCAAGTAGTTCTTTCCAAACATGTTAGCTGTACCGCCAAAACCAACTAATTCAAGTTGATCCTTATCCACGCCTTCTTTTATCAAGGCATCATAAACTGCCTGTGCACGTTTTTCCGATAATTTCTGATTCCATGTACTACTTCCGGTGGCCTTATCCGCATAGCCTGCAACCTTATATTTTTTATCAGGATTAGCCTTTAAGATTTTAGCAGCCAGTTGAATATTTACCTTACCATAATCATCAATACGTGCACTACCTATACGGAAGAATATAGCACGAGGACCAGCAACTTGTACTTCCTTAGTCACTTCTTTCACTTCAGGTCTTACATTAGCCAACGCATTCTTAGCATCTGCTAAATCAGCTTGAGCTTGTGCCAATTCAGTTCTATATTTATTAACTTCCTCATTAATAGCATTTTGATCAACCTTTGCTCCACAAGAAATAAATTTCTTACCACCAAAAGTATAAGTAACACCTGCTGTTAAATAAATATTTCCAGTAGTATTGGCAGAACATAAAGTTCCGAAATAAGAAGGAGATAATTCACCTCTTGCTTCAAGATCAATATCCCAATATTTATTGAGATTAAACTTACCTTGTAAACCAACAGACCCATTTACATAAGCACGAGTTTTTTTGTCGCTTTTGACTTTACTCCAAGTATCATCCCCGTTATTTACTATTTCCTGAGAAGTGTAAGGTTTAGCAATAGTCAACCCAGGTCCTGCAAAGACTGATAAATTAAAAAGGCGATCAGGATTATACCCACAGAAAGCATTAGAAAGATTAAACATTCCATCCAAACGGATTCTTCCCGTAGTCATGTCATGATCCTTTTTCTCCCCTGCTAACGCATATCCATTAGCATCAATAGCTCCTGATTCACCCCATCCGGTATTTACCTTATCATTCCATAAGCCTATTTGCCCACGCACAGCCCAAACCGGAGTAAACCATTTACCAAGAGATATTGTAACATGCGGCGAAATGGCCTTCCCTAAATCAAAGCCATCCTCTTTGTACATTGAAGCGGATGCTCCAACGCCTACGCTGACAAAGATATTATCCGAAGCTTTCTCGCTCACGAATTTCTCTTTAGTCTGGGCTGTTGCTGTAGATGCGGCAGCCACCATTAAAGACAATATTACTAATTTACTTTTCATTGCTTTTAATTTTTTATATTCAACTCTTTTATTTTTTTACTTGCTCCGGCCATTTCCTACTTTAAATATATTTTATAAGTGAGCCCGCCGGTAAAATATTTCATTTTTTGCAATTCTACCTGCGCATGCAAATGGTTGAAAAGCAAATAGGTAATACCACACGCAAAATCTTTAGCATCATATTCTGCAATCACCCTTAATTGAGGTTTAACAGAAGGATTATAAGTAACGCCACACGCAAATCCATTTAGTTTATAATCTTTACGATTATTATAAAGATAGGATAAATGAACTCCGATCTCTTCGCTACCGACAGAAATGTGTCTCATTGCCGCGATGTAAAACCGACAAAAATATCCATTACCATCAACAGAGGAAATTTGGCCTTCACCAGACTCAGTATAAGGATCCGAGGTGCCTATCACCACAGCTGGCATATACTTCCAAAATTGTCCTTCTTTCAAAACTCTCATTCGAGCAGAAAAATATCTGTCCTGATTTGTAAATCCTGAATAACCATAAGGACCTAACCCCAAAGCTTCCGCTTTAAAAAGTGTACATGTGTATGCCACCTCTAACCACGGAAATATAGTTACATTCAAGAAATAATTATACGTATGGTAATACCACGTAGGAGGAGTTATCTCCTTGTTTAAAAAGTTACCACCAATCATCACCGTTTTATCTCTTTGCATCTCGGCAGAAGGCATATGTAACAAACCAGTGGTACCATATGTCAATTGAGCAGAAAGCAAGAAAGGAAAGCAAAACAAACATTCACTAAGAATTATTTTTTTCAGAAGCTCCTTCTTCATCACTTTCTTTTTCAATATAAGCAAAAGCGTATACTTTCGTAATTATTCAAAGATACCACCACCTGCATTTAAATCACCACCATGACCGTGACCATGACCGTGACCATGATAATTCTCTGTAGTTACTTGAGTATTAGAAAAAGCTACACTAACAACACGTTTAACAACTATACTATAAGTTGTATCAGCATAGGTAAAAGTATAATTCTTTGTCTCATAAGTGTAAGAAACAGTTAAATTTTTCAATGCTGTCTTAGGAGCTAATACAAATGTATATGTAAGCGTTTCAGAATCAAATGTAGGAGTTGGATCTGTCCCACCTAAATCAGCCTTAATATAATCCTTAATAGCAGTTAATACATCGTCCGTAGCACGCGTTTTAGCCCCATAAATATTTCCGGAATTTCCAATCACCATAGGAGCAGTTGCATATCCATAAATATTTTCAGAATCTCCAGTTACCATAGCACCTTTACTTACAGTAACAGATTTTGTAACTTGCAGAGGATCATCAGTATCATTTATAATATCAAGATTTTCCACATAGTTATCCGCTGTTTCATCTTCGCCACTATACACAAATACATGACTTGAAGTTGTAGCAGAAGAAGAGACCTTCAATCCTTCCGGAATATAAGTTGTATAATTTACTACTATATTTTTATAATAAGTAATTGCCTGACCATTAGCTACTGCTTCTGCGCTAATTGAAGCAGAAGCTGCATCATAATTAGAAGTACCAGCTATACTTACAGTTACAGTACCACCAGCGAATTTACCACTACCTGTTTGGTCCTTCTTTACAACGATCTGATACCCACCATTCGAGTCAGTGGTAGCAGAGCCAGAAATAGTACCACCACTAATAGTAACACTAGCACCAGAAACAGCTTGTCCTGTCACATCATTTGTTACAGTACCAACGAATGAATAGACAGCGTCCGGCGCCTTGTATGGAACGGTCACATCACCATTTTCAGTGTCATAGCAACTTGTAAACAGTGACCCTACAGCCAAAATGGCTAATGCTAACTTAGCATTAAGACCAAAAAATTTACTTTTCATTTTCATCTCAATAAAATTAATAATTCAGTAATTCTGATTCAATAAAATATGGGTTAAAACTATTATCACTAGCTATATTATCATATACACGCGGATTAAACGAACGCCCATAATACTGTTCATTACCCGCATTGTATGACATTCCAAAGTATTCTGAAGGCAATATTCTTGGAATATATCCCTTCCTTTTATATTTATAGGGCGGCAACGCAATCTGAAATCTAAACCCTCCATTAAAGCCCTTATTCCCCGCATGTTGCACTTTCATTCCATAAAATCCAATAGAAGTATATCTAAAGTGACGTATCATCTGGAATTGAATTCCTTTTTCACTTAATAAATATTGTTCCAGAGTAAGTGCAAACTGCGTATTATATTTCGGCCAATAAAAATTAGCCCCAATACTCCAAGTTAAACGTTTTATAGGACTAACTTTCCATCGCCAATCAGTAAACCTCGAACGCCCCGTATATCCAACACTCCCTTCTATAAAAAAGCGTTCGTCCTTAAATATATATTTTGCACTTAAGTCTCCCCCCCAACGAGAATTATTAAAAGTCCCAATTGTAGCAGTAAGAAAAATATTATGAGGGAATCTCAACGATTGGGATAATGTTATATACCCCTGACGTACCTGACTGTAACTACTTCCATATTCATTATAAATAGGTATAATCACTTGCCCCATGACCTTCATCCCGTTCCACAATGATACTTCTATCGCCGGATTGAGATTAAACAAGACTTGATATATCTGTGTAATAACTAAATTTTTCAACTTCAATTCCGGATATACCACAAAATCAACCTTAAACAAAGAACTATTTTTCCTCTTTACCTTTCGGACTTGTTTCCAAACACGTCCTAAATCTGAACTTACCTTCCAATCCCGTCGGTTTACTTGAGGAACTGTATCTCCTATTATTGGATGGTAATAGAGAGAGACTTGAGGAACATTATTATCTAAAACGATTATTCTGCACGATTTGTTAACAGGTAATCCCATTTTTTGGATAATATCTACTGCCTTTCCAATACCTACACCATTAAGGCGATATGCAGAATTTTGTAATATATAGACTCGTTCATTACAGGCTTCAGAACATCCAACGTTCTCAAAACCCATTTTGATTAAGACATCTATCACATTTTTTTCTTCTTGCGCACCTCCTTTCAAAAACAATACACTAAAAAAAAAGAAAATCCAATATCGCGCCACAATTTTAGCAGCCAAATAATTTCTTATATTAGAGTTTACGAACCTCATTATTCTTTATTCAAGTTTCGCATCAAAAGACACAAAATACGTTGCAAATATATACACTTTTTTAATAAAATCAAACAAATCCACACAAAAAAGAAAAATTAATATATTTATATTAAAAAAGACCTATAAAAAACAAATGAAAAAAGATTCATTATACCTATGCGATTTTACTCAGGGAATAAATATTACGTATAAGTTCATAAACACAAAAAGATCTCTAAATCCGCAAACAAGATTAACAAAACAACAATATTACAGCAAACTACACAAAATAAGAGGTATAAATTATTTTCAACTTAGGGCAAAAAAGGAATACTTGCATACAGAATACACTATTCTAACAATAATATGTATACAAAATTGTCCAAGTCTATGTTACAAACATAAAACTTGGACAAATAAATAGTTTATTATCCAGAGCAGCGAAGATTAGCCTTCTCCCATATCTACAATAAGGCTATTTAATGCGGTATAACAACCACGAGCCCTGAAAATCCTTACGATTAGAATATTTCGCTTTAAAAGCATCGCGTGCACTCTCAGCCGATGATCTATCAGCATATGTAGAAACTATAACACGATACATAGCAGCATCTGAATTAAAGGCAATGACAGCATTATATCCTTCCTTATCCAAAAAATCTTTCAATCCCTCCGCATTAGCCTTTACACCAAAACTACCACAAACAACACTATAATCCTTCAATCCATCCACACCAGAAACGACTTCCACTTTTTCCCGTCGAACTCCAACCGGAGCACTTTCTACAACTTTTGCCTCAACCGGAGCACTTACCAACGGGGCTACGTCTGTCGGTACGGTATTTTGTGGTTCAGTTAGTTCTTTTTGTTTTGCTTTTTCATATGCTTTTTTATAAGCACTTTCACTTGATTTACAAGAGGAGAATGCCAAGACAATACACATCCCCATTCCTAATACAACTAATTTCCTCATAATTCCATAGCTATTTATTAATAAATACTTTTTTATGCTTGATACATTTTAGAAAGATAAAATACATATATTAAGAATAAACAAAGAGTAGAAGCCTTCAATACCCTAAACAACCCTAACTTTATTTCCTAACATTGCATGCAATTATAATTATAACCAAGACTTTCCGGCAGCAAAATAATAGAAATTTTATTTCCTTTCAAAGAATATCTTCTAAAAAAACACATCTTCTCCCTGATTCTTTTAATAAACAATAATAAAAAACCTACTTTTATTCAAAAGCACGGAACACTTTATCAAGATATGCATCAATGCAACAGCACCTTAATAATCTAACTTTTCAATAAGTCAAACAAAAAAAATAATAAAAAAGCAAAGAAAGGATACTTTTTCTATATCACCATTATAACTCTCAATTAAAAATGAGAAAGGAAACAATATCATACCAAACAAAACTTTCTACAGTAGCCATATAAGTAACAAAAAAAAATACGATAGTAGTCAAAGATATATCAAAACAATGAAATACAACATCTATTCATAAAACATGATATCAATTCTATATCAGTTTTTATAATTGAGATTTCTCATAAAGTAAAAGGGTATTAGAGTCAACAAAAAAAATAATAAAAATATTCCTATTCTTAAGGAAAATCATTAACTTTACATTATTTTTTCTAAAATATAAAAGAAGAACGATTATGAAAGGACTAAACGTATTTGCAGCATTTTTAGGAGGAGTTGTTGCTGGGGCAACATTGGGTATTTTATTCGCTCCTGAAAAAGGAGAAGACACTCGTCGTAAAATAGCGGAAATTCTTCGCAAAAAGGGAATTCGCTTGAATCATACTGAAATGGAACAATTAGTAAATGATATTGCAGCGGAAATTAAAGGTGAAACGGCAGAATAAACCAGAGAAAAGGAAAGGGCACTATGTTTACAAGCGATAAAGACATTAAAACGATTGAGCAATTGTTTGTTGAGGTAAAGGAATACATAAAACTTCAAAAAGATTACATAAAATTAGAATTAGCCGAGAAACTAACGACTTTGCTTTCTACTTTTATTCTTTTATTCATTGCTCTCAGCCTTGGCATAGTGACCCTGTTTTATTTATCAATAGCTCTTGCGTACATATTATCTCCTATTGTTGGAGGACTAACAATAAGCTTTATAATTATAGCATTTGTCCAAATCATATTAATTACATTAGTTATAATATTCCGAAGAAAGATCATAATCAATCCAATAGCAAAGTTTATTGCAACACTTTTTTTTAAATAACGAAAAATAGGTTCATTATGAAAGATAAAAGACCTTTTTCCTTTACCACATTGAGTGCAATAGCCCGGCAAAAGGAAGATACTCTAAGAAAGATCCGAAAACAAGAAGAGATCATATCAAATCTGACAAAAGACATATTTACCCCACCTGAATCACCTGCCACAAAAGGACAAGCAATAATTCGCATGTTGAACATCAGCACGACCTTTTTCGAAGGGATAATGTTCGGAATAAAGCTTATGAGAAGGATCAAAAAAATATTTCATCTTCAAAAAACAAGAAAGGCTGCATTTTGATATAAAATACAACCTCTCTCTCTTTTTTAAATTATAAGTCAAACATAAGTCTCAAGCAGTTTTACCCCACTACCTTTTGGAGTAATAGTAATATCCTGTACGGTGGCAGGTATCAAGATTGTTTCACCCACACGTAACGATACCTCATTATGAGCATCATCTACCATATAACATTCACCTTCAATACAAATGAAAATAACAAAAGAATCTAACTCCGAATAGTCACAAGAAATTTCTTCTGTCATATCATACAGAGAGGTTGTAAAATAAGGACTTGCAACAAGTTCTACCGGTTCATTTTTTCTTTGGTCATAATGGGTACGAAAATCATCTTGGACATCTGCAAAATTAATAGCATCTATTGCTTGATTAGTATGTAATTCACGCAAATTACCATTCTTATCTTTCCGATTATAATCATAAATACGATAAGTGACATCAGAGGTCTGTTGTATCTCAGCGACAAAAGACCCAGCCCCGATCCCATGCACCCGCCCTGCTGGTACATAAAACACATCACCTGGCTGAATCGGGCATGTCTGCAAAACATCTGCAAAGGTTCCAGCATGAACTCTTTCTTTATATTCTTTCGGAGTAATCTGTTTGGAAAAACCAGAAATCAAATTAGCGTTCTTCTCCGCAGAAATAACATACCACATCTCATTTTTACCAAAAGAATTATGCCGTTTTTTAGCCAACTCATCTCCAGGGTGTACTTGTATGGACAAGTCCAACCTAGCATCAATAAATTTAATCAATAAGGGGAAATTGGTACCAAAACGCGCATAATTAGCTTCGCCAATAAGCTCCTCACGGTATTTGCGTACCATTTCAGGTAGAGTAAGCCCTTTATCAGAACCATTAGCTACCACCGATTCGCTATTTTCTACTGCTGAGATCTCCCAGCTTTCCCCCACCCCTGATATCGTTTCATTCAAGTGTTTAAATGCAATAATCTTGTTTCCTCCCCAAAGCGTCTGCTTCAAGATAGGCTTAAATTTTAAAGGATACATCCGTAGTTTTAGTTAATTCATTAATTATAATATGACATTTTTTAAGATTACGAGGACAAACATACAAAAAATATCAATTTACCTCGTAATTTCTAAACGCTAAACTTTCCTAAAATATTCTTTAGATTTCGATGTAATTCATTGTAAGAACGAAAGAATTTCTTTTTATTTGCATGGAAATTTAATAAAAACATTTATGATAAACACTACTCCAGCGGAAACAAACCTTTCGAATTTAAATAAGTCAGATTTTCAGAAGGATATCCATAACAAAAAAACGGATTTATTTATCCTCAAGAACGCACAAGGAATGGAGGTAGCCACCACTAATTACGGGTGTGCAATTCTTTCCATAATGGTGCCCGACAATAAAGGAAAATACGCAAATGTAATTTTAGGACACGATAGTGTTGATCATGTCATTCACAGTCCGGAGCCTTTTCTCAGTACAACTATTGGACGTTACGGAAATCGCATAGCAAAAGGGACATTCACCTTATATGGAGAAGAGCATCATTTAACTATTAACAACGGGCCAAATTCCCTACATGGGGGCCCTACCGGATTCCACACAAGGGTATGGGATGCAATCCAACCAGATCAAACAACAGTTGTATTTACTTATAAATCACCGGATGGTGAAGAAGGATTTCCCGGTAATTTAGAAGTAGAGATGACATATCGCCTTGAAGATGAAGCAAATGCATTAGTCATTGAGTATAAAGCAACCACAGATAAAGCAACAATTGTAAATCTTACCAATCACGGATTCTTTAATTTATCAGGAATTTCTAACCCTTCTCCCACTGTTCTTGATCACACCATTACAATAAATGCAGATTACTATATTCCGATTGATGAAGTATCGATACCTACCGGAGAAATTTTAAAAGTAAACGATACTCCAATGGATTTTCGTACACCGCATGCTATCGGAGAACGAATTGATGAAAAATTCCAGCAATTAATAAACGGAGCTGGCTATGATCATTGCTATGTATTGAACAAAACAGAAGCAGGTGAATTGAGTCTCGCCGCAACATGTTGTGATCCCAATAGCGGACGTACAATGGAAGTTTACACTACAGAAAATGGTGTGCAACTTTATACAGGAAACTGGTTAAATGGATTTGCTGGTGCTCATGGAGCCACATTCCCGTCACGAAGTGCCGTTTGCTTTGAAGCACAATGCTTCCCAGACACGCCAAATAAGCCGCACTTTCCTTCTGCCGTATTACTTCCTGGTGACGAATACCAGCAAATTACTATTTATAAGTTTGGCGTGCAGAAATAGAATGAACCTAATTTTATAACTTAAATAATAAAAAGAATCATGACACAACAAAAAAACAACAATAGCATAGCTATTGTTACGATGATCTTTCTCTTCGCGATGATTTCCTTCGTGACGAACTTAGCTGCGCCTATTGGAGTTATATGGAAAAACCAACCAGCACTTCAAGGTTCTAACTTTTTGGGTATGCTAGGAAATATGATGAACTTCTTAGCTTACTTATTTATGGGAATTCCTGCTGGCAAAATGCTCACAAAGATAGGATATAAAAAGACAGCTCTTGTTGCTATTGCCGTAGGCTTCTTCGGAGTACTAATACAAACTTTATCAGGAGTAGTAGGAGTTGGCGATGAACTCTTTGGTCTACCTGCTAACTTTTTTGTCTATTTGTTTGGTGCATTTATCGCTGGATTTTCAGTGTGCATGTTAAACACGGTTGTCAACCCTATGCTGAATTTATTAGGCGGCGGTGGAAATAAAGGGAACCAGTTCATCCAGATAGGAGGAACGTTTAACTCACTGGCTGGAACATTAACTCCTATGTTTGTTGGGGCCCTCATCGGTGAAGTAACCAAAGATAGAATACAATCAGGAGAAATTACAATGTCAAATGTCAATCCTGTCCTATTCATTGCAATGGGAGTATTTGCATTAGCTTTCATTATCCTGTCATTTGTACCTATAAAAGACCCAAGCAGTAGTGCAAGTAGCTCATCTAAAGTATTTGAACACAGTCCTTGGAGCTTCCGCCATTTTGTACTTGGTACTGTAACAATCTTTATTTATGTAGGAATAGAAGTTGGCATTCCGGGAACATTAAACTTCTTCTTATCAGATGTAACGGACAAAGGAGCCGGGCTAAATCCCGCAAATGCTGCTTCCATTGGTGGATTTGTAGCAGGAACATATTGGTTCTTAATGCTTGTAGGGCGTTTTCTCGGGAGTATGATCGGAGGTAAAGTCTCCAGTAAACACATGCTAATGACAGTTTCTGCCATTGGCATCATCTTGGTTTTATCAGCAATATTTGCACCTAAAACCGTACTGACTTCCATGCCGGTATTTACAGGATCATCATTTGCAATGACCCAAGTACCTATTAGCGCTTTGTTATTAGTATTATGCGGACTTTGTACTTCTATTATGTGGGGAGGAATATTCAATTTGGCTGTTGAAGGCTTAGGCAAATATACTGCTGCCGGTTCTGGTATCTTTATGATGATGGTAGTAGGTGGTGGAGTACTACCTTTAATACAAAATAAAGTAGCAGACATCGCGGGATACATGACAAGTTACTGGGTAATAATTGCAGGATTGGCATTTTTATTATATTATGCTCTTATTGGCAGTAAGAATGTTAATACCGATATTCCTGTAGACTGATATAAGTTATAGACGATTGATTTATTCACCTCATAAAATCTTATAGTATCATGGATATAGAACACGTAAGAAAACGTTTTATTAAACATTTCGATGGAACAACAGGGGCTGTATATGCATCTCCCGGACGTATTAATCTTATTGGCGAACATACGGATTATAATGGTGGATTCGTTTTTCCCGGAGCTATAGACAAGGGAATGGTTGCAGAAATAAAGCCTAATGGCTCTGACATGGTGAAAGCATATTCCATTGACTTAAAGGATTATGTAGAATTTGGACTAAATGAAGAAGATGCTCCCCATGCAAGTTGGGCCAAATACATTTTCGGTGTATGTCGTGAAATGATAAAACGTGGAGTAAAAGTTAAAGGATTCAATACTGCATTTTCAGGAGATGTGCCGTTAGGTGCAGGTATGTCTTCATCGGCTGCATTGGAAAGTACTTATGCGTTTGCCTTAAACGACTTATTTGGAGACAATGCAATAGATAAATTTGAGTTGGCTAAAGTTGGACAAGCCACAGAACATAATTATTGTGGGGTAAATTGTGGTATTATGGATCAATTTGCTTCCATATTCGGCAAAAAAGGAAGCCTTATCCGTTTAGACTGCCGTTCATTGGAATATCAATACTTCCCATTTGATCCCAAGGGATATAAATTAGTATTGGTTGACTCAGTTGTAAAACATGAATTAGCCTCCTCTGCCTATAACAAACGCCGTCAAAGTTGCGAAGCAGTAGTAACCGCTATTCAAAAGAAACACCCTCATGTGGAATTTTTGAGGGATTGCACTTTGGATATGTTAGAGGAATCTAAAGCCAATATCAGTGCAGAAGACTATAAACGTGCAGAATATGTTATTGAAGAGATCCAGCGTGTACTTGATGTCTGCGATGCATTGGAAAAAGGCGATTATGAGACCGTAGGCCAAAAGATGTATGAAACTCATCATGGAATGAGCAAGCTATATGAAGTAAGTTGTGAAGAACTTGACTTTTTAAATAATCTTGCCTTTGACTGTGGAGTAACAGGTTCACGAGTAATGGGTGGAGGCTTTGGCGGCTGTACTATTAATCTAGTAAAAGATGAACTGTACACAACATTTATAGATAAAGCCAAAACTTTATTTAAAGAAAAATTCAATAGAAGCCCTAAAATTTACGACGTAGTTATTAGCGACGGTGCTCGTAAATTGGCGTAAAACACTTTCTATTAATAACCCGAGTAAAAAAGGCATGTCAGAGAAAACTGACATGCCTTTTTAGTCTATCAAAACCATCTCCTATACCTCCCCTTCAAAACATAAACGGCCAAAGTACTGAACAGTAAGAAAAGAATCAGAAGCATATGAAAAGCCTAATCTTATACACTAACTTTTATCAAGTTAACTATTAGTTTTTATTTCTCTCCTAATAACAAATCTTGGTCCCACAGCTGTAAACCCTCGGGGGGACAGCTGTGGGCTGAAGAGCCCACAATTGAAAACCGGCGGGCACACAACTGTGGGACGAAGATTCGCCTTATGTATTATCACTTTTCTTCATAAGAAGAGCGATAAAAACAAATGGAGCATAACACCAATTTCATCAGGCATTGAAGAGAACAACATTAAATCCAAAAGTGACGGAAAGCCACTTGCCATCACTTGCCATCACGCTTGCCGTCACTACACAACATACTGGCTTAATGCATACTAGCAAACAAGTGACGGAGTGACGGCAAATATACCTTTTTCACAGGAAAGGATTGAAAAAGAGAGACTCCTACACACAAAGGCAATAATGACATTCAAAGTTCTCACGTAACACTACAAAACTTACATTTTCAAGCTTATTCACAGCATTCTATGTTGCACAACATATAAAAGTGTATTTTATACACCAAATAAAAGTGTTACTTTTACACCAAAAGAAAGTTAAACAACTCATTTTAAATACAAAACCATGAAAAACTTTTTTTTATCTACGGGAATTGCTGCATTAATACTCACTTCGTGCAGCTCAAATTCCAAACAAGAACTGACTTCGTCTAGCCTCAATCCGGCAAACTTTCAAACAGTAATAAATGGAGATTCAACTAGCCTTTATACGCTAAAGAACAAGGCCGGAATGGAAGTATGCATTACTAATTTTGGAGGACGTATCGTATCTGTTATGGTACCTGACAAAAACGGTAATATGCAAGATGTCGTTCTTGGATTTGACAGCATTGCCGATTACATTAACATACCAAGTGACTTTGGAGCTTCCATTGGAAGATATGCAAACCGCATTGACCACGGACATCTTGTAATAGATGGAGATGCCATACAACTGCCACAAAACAATTTTGGACATTGCCTGCATGGTGGTCCCAAAGGATGGCAATATCAAGTATATAAAGCCAATCCGATAGACAATGCCACATTGGAATTAACAAGAATCTCCCCGGATGGAGATGAGAATTTTCCCGGTAAAGTAATAGCCAAGGTACTTTTCAAACTAACCGATGATAACTCAATAGATATTAAATACTCTGCTACAACGGATAAAAAGACAGTTATTAATATGACCAACCATTCTTACTTCAATCTTTCCGGAGATCCTTCAAAAGCAGCAATAGATCATATCTTATACCTAAATGCCGACAACTACACTCCTGTAGACAGCACATTTATGACCACAGGAGATATTCTTCCGGTAAAAGATACACCTATGGACTTCACTACCCCTAAAGCTATTGGAGAAGAGATTAATAACTATAAGTTCATTCAATTAAAGAATGGAAACGGATATGATCATAACTGGGTTTTAAGCACCAAGGGCGATATCACTAAATTGGCAGCAAAACTCACTTCACCGAAAAGCGGCATTGTGCTTGATGTCTATACCACAGAGCCAGGCATCCAAGTATATACCGGTAATTTTCTAGATGGAACAGTAAAAGGTAAAAAGGGCATTACTTACAACCAACGTGCATCTGTATGCCTTGAAACCCAACATTATCCGGATAGTCCCAATAAGCCTCAATGGCCTTCCACCCTCTTGGAACCAGGACAAACATATCACAGCGAATGCATATTTAAATTTTCTGTAGAAAAATAATAGTAACTTTTAAATCATTTTATCGTGGAGACATTAGATTGGGTAGTTATCGCCATTTTTGCAGTGGCTCTAATTGGAATCATCGTTTGGGTTGTAAGACAAAAGCAGAATGATTCAGCTGATTATTTCTTAGGAGGCCGTGATGCCACATGGATAGCTATTGGCGCATCCATTTTTGCTTCTAACATCGGATCGGAACATTTAATTGGCTTGGCAGGTGCAGGAGCTTCTAGCGGCATGGCTATGGCACATTGGGAAATACAAGGTTGGATGATACTTATTTTAGGATGGGTTTTCGTACCTTTTTACTCCCGAAGTATGGTATATACCATGCCGGAGTTTTTGGAACGAAGATATAACCCGCAATCGCGCACCATACTTTCCGTCATATCTCTAATAAGTTATGTATTAACCAAAGTTGCGGTTACAGTATATGCAGGCGGGCTTGTTTTCCAGCAAGTATTTGGTATTAAAGAGCTATGGGGAATTGACTTTTTCTGGATAGCTGCCATAGGATTAGTTTTACTGACAGCACTCTATACCATATTTGGCGGAATGAAATCCGTACTTTATACCTCCGTACTTCAAACACCTATTTTATTATTAGGGTCATTGATAATTCTTGTACTTGGATTTAAAGCTCTGGGAGGCTGGGACGAAATGATGAAAATATGCGGCGCTGTCACTGTAAATGACTATGGAGATAGCATGACCGACTTAATTCGCAGTAACAGTGATCCTAATTTTCCTTGGTTAGGAGCATTAGTAGGTTCGGCTATCATCGGTTTCTGGTATTGGTGTACAGACCAGTTTATTGTGCAACGTGTCCTTTCAGGCAAAAATCAAAAAGAAGCACGCCGTGGTAGTATTTTTGGAGCCTACCTAAAATTATTGCCGGTATTTCTATTCCTCATTCCGGGTATGATTGCTTTTGCCCTCCATCAGAAATATATTGGAAGCGGAGGATTTCTCCCATTATTACCAGACGGAACCCCTAATGCGGACGCAGCCTTTCCGACCCTTGTAGCAAAATTACTTCCTGCAGGAATGAAGGGTTTAGTAGTTTGTGGCATTCTGGCAGCTCTGATGAGTTCATTAGCTTCATTGTTCAACTCGTCTGCTATGCTGTTCACCATTGACTTTTACAAACGTTTCAAGCCTCAAACTTCAGAAAAGAAATTGGTTGTAATCGGACAAATTGCAACGGTAGTTATTGTTGTATTAGGCATTCTATGGATACCCATTATGCGTAGTGTAGGAAGCGTACTTTACACCTATTTACAAGATGTTCAATCCGTTTTAGCTCCGGGAATCGCAGCTGCATTCCTTCTGGGCATCTGCTGGAAAAGGGCTTCTGCAAAAGGAGGAATGTGGGGACTAATAGCCGGTATGGTTATCGGATTAACAAGATTAGGGGCAAAAGTGTATTATAGCAATGTTTCCGTTGCAGACGGTTCCCTATTCAAACATTTGTTTTATGATGTGAATTGGTTATTCTTCTGCGGATGGATGTTTTTATTCTGTATTATTGTAGTTATCGTAGTCAGTTTATTTACAACTCCACCAAGCGCAGAGAAAATACAGGGATTAGTCTTTGGAACAGCCACTCCCGAACAAAAAGCAATCACACGTGCCAGTTGGAATCATTGGGATATCATTCACACCATTATTATCCTGGGCTTTACAGCTGCATTCTACTGGTATTTTTGGTAATCAAATAGTTATAAAATGGCAAACTATTACAGTGAAAATTCGTCTTTCTATGTAGGTATTGACTGCATCATCTTTGGTTTCAACGAAGGGGAGCTAAACCTATTATTATTAAAACGAAACTTTGAGCCTGCAATGGGCGAATGGTCGTTGATGGGTGGATTTGTGCAAAAGAGTGAGAGCATAGACAATGCGGCCAAGCGCATACTAGCGGAATTGACCGGATTGGAAAATGTATATATGGAACAAGTCAGTGCTTTTGGTGAGGTAGACCGTGACCCGGGAGAGCGCGTCATTTCCATAGCCTACTACGCTCTGATCAACATCAACGAATATGATAAAGAGTTGGTCCAGAAGCATAATGCGCATTGGATAAATATCAATGCGCTTCCACCGCTCATATTCGATCACCAGCAAATGGTGGAGCAAGCACGCGATTTGATGAAACAAAAGGCATCAATAGAGCCCATAGGTTTTAATTTGCTGCCCAAGCTCTTCACTTTATCTCAATTGCAAAGTTTATATGAGGCTATTTACGGATGCTCCATAGATAAGCGGAATTTCCGTAAACGAATTGCTGAAATGGACTACATTGAAAAAACAGATAAAATAGATAAGACAGGATCCAGACGGGGAGCTGCGCTATATAAGTTCAATGAAAAAGCATATCGCAAAGCACCTAACTTTAAACTATGAACGACTGGCCTTTATGGCAACAATAAAATAAATAAGTCCAAATAAAATAAGTTATGTTGGAAGAACTGAAAGAAAAAGTATTTCGTGCCAATCTTAATTTAGTGAAACACGGACTGGTCATTTTCACATGGGGAAATGTATCGGCCATTGATCGTGAAACAGGTCTGATAGTTATCAAACCAAGCGGCGTAGACTATGACGTGATGAAAGCGAGTGACATGGTTATAGTAGATCTTGATGGAAAAGTAGTGGAAGGTAATTTAAAACCATCCTCAGACACTCCCACACACATTGTTCTCTACAAGGCTTTCCCTGAAATAGGAGGAGTGGTTCATACCCATTCCACCTACGCAACGGCATGGGCACAAGCCGGATGCGACATACCTAATATAGGGACAACACATGCGGACTATTTCCATCATGCTATTCCCTGTACGGCAGATATGACGGAAGACGAAGTAAAGGGAGCCTATGAACTGGAAACAGGTAACGTCATCGTAAAAAGATTCGAGGACCTGAACCCGGTACACACTCCGGGAGTACTGGTAAAGAATCACGGACCTTTTACATGGGGAAAGGATGCACACGAAGCCGTCCATAATGCCGTAGTCATGGAACAAGTAGCCAAAATGGCAAGCATAGCATACGCCATCAATCCCAATCTGACCATGAACCCGTATCTGGTAGAGAAGCACTTCAGCCGGAAACATGGGCCTAATGCCTATTACGGGCAAAAATAACGAATTTAAATATTAACAATTAAAACAATAACTAAAATGAACGCATTTGATCAATATGAAGTATGGTTCGTAACAGGAGCACAGCTCTTATACGGAGGCGATGCAGTAATCGCAGTAGATGCACATTCCAATGAAATAGTTAAAGGCTTAAACGAATCGAGAAATCTGCCCGTAAAGATTGTGTATAAAGGAACGGTTAACTCGGCAAAAGAAGTTACAGCAGCCTTTAAAGCAGCCAACAACGAAGAAAAATGTATCGGTATCATTACCTGGATGCATACTTTTTCTCCCGCCAAGATGTGGATACATGGTTTACAGGAACTTCGCAAACCTTTATTACACTTCCACACTCAATTCAATAAAGAAATTCCATGGAACACAATGGATATGGATTTCATGAATCTAAACCAAAGTGCACATGGCGACCGCGAGTTTGGACACATGGTAACTCGTATGCGCAAAAACCGTAAAGTAGTGGTAGGACACTGGCAGGACGCAGAAGCACAAGCCAAAATCGCAACATGGATGCGGGTATCCGCAGCATGGGCAGATGCCCAGGATATGCTGATTATCCGTTTCGGTGACCAAATGAATAACGTAGCCGTAACAGATGGTGATAAAGTATCTGCTGAACAGGTATTAGGTTACCATGTAGACTACTACCCCATCGCCGATCTGGTTGCCGAACAAGATAAAGTAACAGATGCAGATATTGCCGGGCTAGTTACCAAATATGAAAAAGAATATGAATTTGCACCAAACTGCAAAGAAGGAGGCAAAGACCGTAACCAAGTCATTGAGGCTGCCCGTGAAGAAATTGCTCTTCGCCGTTTTTTGAAAGGTAAAGGAGCTAAAGCCTTTACAACAAACTTCGATGATCTTAAAGGTCTTGACCAACTTCCGGGTTTAGCCTGCCAACGCCTAATGGCCGAAGGTTATGGTTTCGGTGCCGAAGGAGACTGGAAGACAGCCGCTCTCTTCCGTACCATGTGGTTTATGGGGCAAGGACTTCCCAAAGGTTGTTCTTTCTTAGAAGACTATACACTAAACTTTGACGGAAAGAAAAGCGCCATACTACAAGCTCATATGCTGGAAGTCTGCCCGCTTATCTCAGAAAGTAAACCGAAAATGGAAGTTCATCCGCTGGGAATTGGTGGAAAGAATGACCCGGCACGTCTGGTATTTACCTCTAAACAAGGTGAGGGAGTAGCTGCTACTATCGTAGACTTAGGAAACCGCTTCCGACTCATCGTAAACAAAGTAGATTGTATCAAGAGCAAACCATTGCCTAAATTACCAGTTGCTTCCGCACTTTGGATACCACGTCCAAGTTTTGAAACCGGAGCTGCCGCATGGATATTGGCTGGAGGTACACACCATACCAGTTTTTCATACGACCTGACTGTAGAATATCTGGAGGACTATGCAGAAATGGCAGGAATTGAGATAATGGTAATTGATGAAAACACAACTATCAGTGACTTTAAGAAAGAGCTGCGTATGAATGAAATCTATTATTTATTGAACAAAGCACTTTGTTAATCATGAACGAGAAATTTGTTATAGGACTTGATTACGGCAGCGACTCGGCACGGGCTGTCGTAGTCAATGCAAAGACAGGAGAAACTCTTGCCACCGCTGTTCAATACTATCCGAGATGGCAAAAGGGATTATATTGCAATCCGGCTGTAAACCAGTACCGTCAACATCCGCAAGACTATATTGACGTATTGGAAGGAACGGTAAAAGAGGCTCTCAAACAATGCCCCGCAGGAACAGCTGAACAAGTGGTAGGTATTGCTTTCGATACAACCGGAAGTACCCCGGTGTTCACCGATGCCGCAGGTACTCCCCTCTCCCTTCTTCCCGAATTTGCAGAAAATCCAAACGCCATGTTCGTGCTTTGGAAAGATCATACGGCCATCAAAGAAGCTGCGGAAATAAATGAGCTTTGCAAACAGTGGAAGATTGACTATTCGGCTTATGAAGGTGGGATTTATTCATCGGAATGGCTCTGGGCAAAAGCCCTCCATGTACTCCGTGAGGATGTCGCCGTACGCTCCAGGGCCTACAGCATCGTGGAGCATTGCGAATGGTTACCGGCATTGCTTACGGGAGCCAAACAAAGCGATGATATTGTTCGAAGCCGTTGTGCATGCGGACACAAAGCCATGTGGCACGAATCATGGGGAGGACTTCCTTCGGAGGATTTTCTTGTTAAACTCGACCCGCTTCTCACCGGTTTCCGTGCACGTCTGTTTGAAAAGACAGAAACGGCTGATAAAGCTGTGGGACATTTAACCCCAGAATGGGCAAAACGACTGGGCTTAACCACACAAGTTGCCGTAGCCGGAGGAGCTTTTGACTGTCATATGGGTGCAGTAGGTGCCGGAATCACCCCTCATACTTTTGTACGGGTCATCGGGACTTCTACTTGTGATATTATGGTTGCCTCCTACGAAGAAATAGGTGATAAGCTTATTAAAGGCATTTGCGGACAAGTGGACGGCTCCGTGATTCCCGGTATGATAGGACTGGAAGCAGGACAATCCGGTTTCGGAGATATTTATGCCTGGTTTAAACGGGTACTGGAATTTCCGCTGAAAAACATCATAAGTAAGTCTGCGCTAATAGACGAAGCCACTAAAGAAAAATTGATTTCCGAGGCAGCTGACCGCATCATTCCGATGTTAACAGCTGAAGCTGAAAAAGTGCCAATTGAAGAAAGCGGTATTATCGCTACTGACTGGATGAATGGGCGCCGTACTCCGGACGCCAATCAAATGCTTAAAGGGACCATAACCGGATTAACCCTCGGGAGCAGTGCACCGCGCATCTTCCGCGCATTGGTAGAAGCAACAGCTTTCGGTTCAAAAGCCATAGTTGACCGTTTCCGTAACGAAGGAGTGAAAATTGAGCATGTAATAGGTATCGGAGGAATTGCATTGAAATCACCGTTCGTCATGCAAACATTGAGTGATGTATTGGATATGCCCATTAAAGTCTGCCAAACAGATCAGGCATGTGCACTCGGAGCATCGATGTTCGCAGCAACCGCCGCTGGTTTATATCATAAGATAGAAGATGCCCAACAGGCCATGAATTCAGGTTTTGCCAATGAATATAAGCCTAACGCTGCTAATGTTGCAGTATATCAAAAGCTTTATGAACAATATCTCAAAGTAGGACAGTTTACAGAAAAAGAAATGTTCTGCTAATATTTAATTTGAGGATGTATTGAAAACCATTGTTCTTTGCATTAGAACAGGCGTTTTCAATACATCCTCATTTAATATTAAACAGCCATGAAAAAAATCACACTATTCGCACTTTTCCTGTCTGCATCTGTCACAATGAGCGCCCAAGAAGTACAAGGGCCTGACGGTGCATTAAAAGTTACGGTTAGCTTAGAAGACGGAAGTCCGTTTTATCAAGTAAGCTATAACGGAACACTCATGTTGAACTCTTCTCCTCTCGGATTAAAGACATCCATCGGAGATTTTTCTACCGGCCTGAAGTCAATCGGATGCCAAGTCCAAACCACTGATGAAACGTACTCCTTACCACACGCAAAAGTCAGTCGTGTACACTACCTGGCCAATGAACTAACTTGTACCTATCTGAAGAATAATCAAGATACTCTTCAAATTGTTTTCAGGGTGAGTAATAACGACATAGCACAAATATACCGGCTTGCATCCGCTAAACATGGCTACTGCACGATTAATGCAGAAACAACAGGATTTCATTTTCCCGTTCAAACCACTACTTTCATTACACCACAAGCCCCTGCAGGCAGTGGATGGATGGGAACAAAGCCTAGCTACGAAGAAGAATACACCATAGACCAGCCAGTAGGTACTCCTTCAAAACAGAAGGTAGGATACACCTTCCCCGCCCTCTTCCACTTGGGTAACAACGGATGGGTATTGCTTTCGGAAACAGGAGTCAGCAGTCAATATGTAGGAACACGTCTCAGCGAAGGAAGTAGCGACGGACTTTATACCATCGCTTTCCCTCAAAAAGGCGAAAATGGCGAAGCAAGCGATACCACAGCCACGGCTGCATTACCTCTTACGACATCATGGAAAACCATAACCGTAGGAAAGACGCTAAAACCAATCGTTGAAACAACTGCTGCCTACGATAATGTACGTCCCCTCTATGAACCATCACAAGTTTATCGTCCCGGACGGGCTACCTGGAGCTGGATACTTTGGCAAGATGGCAGCTGTAACTACAAAGATCAGAAAACATTCATTGATCTCGCTGCATCCCTACATTTCGAATATATTCTTATAGACGCATTATGGGATAAACAAATAGGATATGAGCACATGCCTTCTTTAATCAATTATGCTAAATCCAAAGGCGTAGGAGTATTCTTATGGTACAATTCCAACGGATGTTGGAATAATGCGCCTCAAGGACCTAAACATCACATGGATACCGCACCTGCACGCAAAAAGGAAATGGCATGGATGAAATTGCTCGGTGTAAAAGGCATAAAAGTAGACTTTTTCGGTGGAGACAAACAAGCCACCATGAAATTATATGAAGACATTCTTACGGATGCAAATCAATACGGTCTTGAAGTCATCTTCCATGGCTGTACTCTACCAAGAGGTTGGGAGCGAATGTATCCAAACCATATAAGCAGTGAAGCTGCATTAGTATCCGAGAATTTAGTATTTGCCCAATATCATGCCGATCGTGAAGCACAGCGCAGTACGCTATATCCATTCATTAGAAACGCTTTTGCTGCAATGGATTATGGAGGGGTATTCTTCAACAAACACTTTTCCAAAGATGGAAAAAACGGGTCACTGCGTAAAACGACGGATGCCTTCCAAATTGCAACTTCCGTTTTGTACCAATCAGGCATTCAACATTTCGGAATCACACCTAATAATTTGAGTGAAGAACCTGATTTTATTTTAGATTTCATCCGTAAAGTACCTACCGTGTGGGATGAAACCCGGTTTATAGATGGCTACCCGGGCAAGTTCTGCATCATTGCCCGTCGTTATGGTGAACATTGGTACATTGCTGGAACAAATGCAACGAATAAACCGATGAAGCTATCTATTGACCTACCTTGGCTTGCAAAACAGACCGTTTCCATGATCCACGACAACAATGCACGAACCGCAAGTTTTAGCCAAGCTACAACTGATAAAAGTGGAAAGTTATCCATTGAGATGCTACCGATGGGCGGTATTACCATATTTACTAAATAATTCACCAATAATCAATCCATAAACATTTTATCATGAAAAACAAACTAATGATCGGCTGTGTACTGTTAACAGCCTCAGCAACATTGTTTGCACAAGAACAAGCAACTATTATGGTACATGCCAACGAAGCCAAACAAATTATTCCAAAAGAAATATACGGACAGTTTGCCGAGCACTTGGGAACCTGCATTTATGGCGGACTTTGGGTTGGAGAAAACTCAGATATTCCCAATATAAAAGGTTATAGAACTGATGTATTCAATGCACTAAAAGATATTCACGTTCCCGTACTCCGCTGGCCGGGAGGTTGTTTTGCCGACGAATATCACTGGATGGATGGCATTGGTCCCAAAGAAAACCGACCTAAAATGGTTAATAATAACTGGGGAGGGACTGTTGAGGACAATAGCTTTGGAACTAATGAATTCTTAAATTTATGTGAGATGCTGGGCTGCGAACCTTATATAAGCGGCAACGTTGGCAGTGGAACTGTAGAAGAATTGGCCAAATGGGTTGAATACATGACTTCACAGGGAGATTCCCCTATGGCTAAATTACGTCGCCAAAACGGACGCGACAAAGCATGGAAAGTCAAATTCCTCGGTGTTGGTAACGAAAGTTGGGGATGCGGAGGCAACATGCGTCCGGAATACTATTCCGATCTTTTCCGTCGCTACTCCACTTATTGCCGTAACTATGACGGTAACCGACTATTCAGGATAGCCAGTGGCGCCAGCGATTATGATTATAACTGGACTAAAGTCCTGATGGAACGTATAGGGCATCGCATGGATGGAATCTCACTTCACTATTATACCGTACTTGGTTGGAATGGAAGCAAAGGATCCGCCACAAATTTTACCGATGACGATTATTATTGGACCATGGGTAAATGCCGCGAAATAGAAAATGTGATTAAGAAACATTGCGCCATTATGGACCAATACGACAAAGATAAGAAAATTGCATTGATGCTTGATGAATGGGGCACCTGGTGGGATGAAGAGCCTGGAACGGTGCGTGGACACTTATTTCAACAAAACACGCTACGTGATGCATTTGTAGCATCACTGACCTTTGATATTTTCCATAAATATACTGATCGTCTTAAAATGGCTAATATTGCCCAAGTGGTAAATGTATTGCAATCCATGATATTGACAAAGGGTAAAGAAATGGTTCTGACTCCAACTTACTATGTTTTTAAGATGTACAAAGTACACCAAGATGCCACTTACCTTCCACTCGATCTCACTTGCGACACCGTCAATGTACGGGATAACCGTAAAGTTCCCTTGGTAAGTGCCACTGCCTCTAAAGACAAAAACGGGAAAATACATATTTCTTTATCAAATATTGATGTAAAAAACTCACAGGAGGTTATTGTAAACATACCCGGCATAAACATAAAAGGATTCACAGGAGAAATTCTGACTTCCGACAAAATCACAGATTACAATTCCTTTGAAAATCCCAATAAAATAACATTAGCACCTTTCAAAGGCGTAAAAATCAATAAAGGAAGTTTAAAAATAAAACTCCCTGCCAAATCAATTGTTACTATAGAATTATTGTAATAATGAATAAAATACATACTGTATCATAGACAGAAAGAAGGCTAATTCGGCAAGAAAAAGAAGTTTTTTTTATGCTGTGAATTGCGTATAAAGAGTTATCTTTGCCCAATCAAAGAAGACAAAGTGATTAGACAAATAGCTTTTTTCTGATATTATGATCTAAAATTTTTAATCAATATGAACGACATTAAACTAATGAATCGCGCAGCGGACAATATCCGTATTCTTGCTGCTTCAATGGTTGAAAAAGCCAATTCCGGACATCCTGGTGGCGCTATGGGGGGTGCTGACTTTATAAACGTACTCTTTTCAGAGTTTTTGATATATGACCCGGAGAATCCCGCATGGGAAGCACGTGACCGTTTCTTCCTGGACCCTGGTCATATGTCGCCAATGCTCTATTCCACCCTGGCACTAACAGGTAAGTTTAAATTGGACGAATTGAAAGAATTCCGCCAATGGGAAAGCCCAACACCCGGACATCCCGAACGAGATATTACCCGCGGTATTGAAAACACGTCCGGTCCACTTGGACAAGGACACACTTTCGCCGTAGGCGCGGCTATCGCTGCCAAATTTATGAAAGCGCGTTTCAGTGAAATTATGCATCAAACAATCTATGCTTACATTTCTGATGGAGGCGTTCAGGAAGAGATATCCCAGGGGACAGGACGTATTGCAGGTGCATTGGGATTGGACAATCTGATCATGTTCTACGATTCCAACGACATTCAGCTGTCCACCGAAACTAAAGCTGTGACAGTAGAAGACACTGCAAAGAAATACGAAGCATGGGGATGGAAAGTAATCACAATCAACGGGAATGATACGGATGCCATTCGCACGGCACTTCATGAAGCCAAAGCTGAAAAAGAACGTCCTACCCTGATTATAGGTAAAACAATAATGGGTAAAGGTGCACGCAAAGCTGACGGAAGTAGTTACGAAGCCAATTGCGCCACACACGGAGCTCCACTGGGTGGAGATGCATATATCAATACCATCAACAATCTGGGGGGTAACCCGGAAAACCCGTTTGTTATCTTCCCTGAAGTAGCTGAGCTATATGCCAAACGTGCTGCTGAACTAAAAGGAATAATGGCCAAGAAATATGCAGAAAAGGCAGAATGGGCGAAAGCCAATCCTGATGCAGCTGCAAAACTGGAATTATTCTTCTCAGGAAAAGCACCAAAGGTAAACTGGGACGCTATTGAACAAAAAGCCGGAGCTGCCACCCGTGCCGCATCTGCTACCGTATTGGGAGCTTTAGCTACACAAGTAGAAAATATGGTTGTAGCTTCAGCTGACCTTTCCAATTCCGATAAGACCGACGGCTTTCTGAAAAAGACACATGCTTTTGAGAAAGGAGACTTTAGCGGGGCATTTTTCCAAGCTGGTGTATCTGAATTAACGATGGCTTGCATTTGCATAGGTATGTCGCTCCACGGAGGCATCATTCCCGCTTGTGGCACCTTCTTCGTTTTTTCCGATTATATGAAACCGGCTGTCCGTATGGCGGCTTTAATGGAAGTTCCGGTAAAATTTATATGGACACACGACGCTTTCCGTGTAGGAGAAGATGGCCCAACCCACGAGCCCGTAGAGCAAGAAGCTCAAATCCGTTTAATGGAAAAGATGAAGAACCATAAAGGGCATAATTCCATGCTGGTACTTCGTCCGGCAGATGCTGAGGAAACAACAGTTGCCTGGAAATTAGCCATGGAGAATATAACTACACCAACAGCGTTAATCTTCTCCCGTCAGAATATAGCCAACCTACCAGTAGGAAATGATTATAAGCAAGCTGCTAAAGGTGCATATATCGTTGCAAGTTCTGATGAGAACCCTGATATTACCTTGGTTGCTTCCGGTTCCGAAGTATCTACTTTAGTAGCAGGTAGCGAACTTCTGCGCAAAGACGGTATTAAAGTCCGTATCGTATCCGCACCTTCCGAAGGTTTATTCCGTAGTCAACCTGCATCTTATCAGGAATCCATATTACCATCAAAAGCCAAAATGTTCGGACTGACGGCTGGTCTACCCGTAACCCTCCAAGGATTAGTCGGTGCCAATGGTAAAGTATGGGGGTTGGAGTCATTTGGATTCTCAGCTCCTTACAAAGTACTTGATGAAAAGCTGGGATTTACAGCTGAGAATGTTTATAAACAAGTAAAGGCAATGTTATAAAACTACAGAAAAAATGCGAATTATTATAATTTCCAAGGTTAATTCCGGAAAAATGTGATAACCCCCATTTTATGTTTAAACAAAAAGACTATGAAAACAATTGGAATTTGTTCTGACCATGCTGGATATGAATTAAAACAATTTGTAAAAAGTTGGCTGGACGCTAAGGGTTGGAAATACTACGATTTTGGTACTTATAATATGGAGAGCTGTGACTATCCGGACTTTGCTCATCCTTTGGCATACGCCGTGGAAAGCGGAGAATATTATCCCGGCATTGCAATTTGTGGAAGTGGCAATGGCATAAACATGACGCTAAACAAACATCAAGGTATCCGTGCTGCCCTTTGCTGGAAGCCAGAAATCGCTCACCTAGCACGCCAACACAATGATGCAAACATTCTAGTTATGCCAGGACGCTTTGTAACTATTGAAGAAGCTGACCACATTATGACAGAATTCTTCGCTACTTCTTTTGACGGAGGACGTCACCAAAGAAGAATAGATAAAATTCCAATTAAATAAGCATTATTCAGAAAAAAGGATGTGTCACTTCAAAATGGCACATTCTCTTTTCTATCGTTTATGCCACTGCCTATTCCTTATATTTCAAAAGACACAAAAACGAATATCTTACTCTAGCAATGTTTCAAAGACTCATGCTTTGAAGCATTACCGTCAATTATTACACCTTTTCAATCAAAATCTCATCCTTAAGAGCCAAAAGCTTTCCTTATTTTTGCAGCAAACATCTAATAACCATTATAAAAAAAAGGCACATGAAAAAAGTACTTGGAATTCTCTCCTTACTCCTATCAACAACCTTAGTTATTGCTAACCCAATCGATTTTGACCAAGCTTTTACCGAAAGCATCAAAATCGAAAAACAAATCAAAAAAACATCATTTCCAGATCGTAGCTATTTGATTACTGACTTCGGGGCCAAAACAGATACTCCAAACGAGCCTTGCCATGAAGCAATCAACCAGGCAATTCTAAAATGCAGTTTAGATGGAGGAGGAGTTGTAGTTATACCTAAAGGTACTTTCTATACGGGTCCTATCACTCTAAAGAGTAATGTCAATCTACATTTAGAGGAAGGTTCAGTCTTAAAATTCTCAACAGATCAAAGCCTTTATTTCCCAGCTGTCATTACTCGTTGGGAAGGGCTGGACTGCTACAATGCCCATCCACTAATTTATGCATATGGTGAAACTAATATTGCTATTACCGGAAAAGGAATCATTGACGGACAGGGTTCCAACAACACTTGGTGGGCAATGTGTGGAGCTCCTCATTATGGATGGAAAGAAGGCATGATTGCCCAAAGAAATGGGGGGCGTGAACGCCTCCAAATGTACGGAGAAACGTCTACTCCAATCTACAAAAGAGTAATGAAACCGGAAGATGGCCTACGTCCACAACTAATTAACTTATATGCTTGTCATACTATCCTTATAAAAGATGTTACATTGCTTAATTCCCCTTTTTGGGTGATCCATCCTCTTCTCTGCGAAAGTATGATAGTTAATGGCGTACATGTTTTTAACCGCGGACCTAACGGAGACGGTTGTGATCCCGAATCGTGCAAAAATGTATTAATTGAAGATTGTATTTTCGATACGGGTGACGATTGCATTGCAATAAAATCAGGACGTAACACCGACGGGCGCAAATGGGATGTTCCCAGCGAAAACATCATAGTACGTGATTGCTTTATGAAGAATGGTCATGGAGGTGTAGTTATCGGAAGCGAAATTTCCGGTGGATACCGAAATCTCTTCGTTGAAAATTGCCGTATGGATAGCCCGAACTTGGACCGAGTAATCCGGATTAAGACCAATACCTGCCGGGGTGGAGTAATCGAAAATGTATTTGTACGTAACGTAACCGTCGGACAGTGCCGCGAATCTGTATTAAGGATTAATTTACAATATGAGAATCGTGAGAAATGCAACAGAAACTTTCCTCCCATTGTTCGAAACATACACCTAAAGAACATTACATGTGAAAAAAGCGACTTAGGCGTATACATTACAGGCTTAGAAGATAATGACCACATCTCAAACATTAGCGTGGAAGATTCCCACTTCAACAATGTAACCCAAAACAAGAATGATATAAAAGGTGCTAAAGATGTTAAGTTCAATAATCTCTATATAAACGGAAATATTGTAAAGTAGCACAACCACATTATATTCTATAAAAGCCCGGAGCTGTGACATTTTATCAGAAATTCATTCAGCTTTGGGCTTCTCTTTTATCTCAATTTTCTTATTTTTCACAGATTAGTTGTTTAATGTCTCTAAATAAAAGCTATCTTTGTCTTTTGGTAATCCTGAAATTACAAAAAATGGAGCAACTGAAAACAATCAAAGAGCTTATCAATCAAGGAGATGTAGAACAAGCAATTCAGAAACTTGACGACTTTTTACAGACCTCATCATCATCCCTAGATGAAGCTTACTACCTACGGGGCAATGCATTCCGAAAACAAGGAAATTGGCAACAGGCAGTGAATAACTACCAACAAGCCCTTGAGCTAAATCCTGAAGGACCAGCCAAACAGGCCCACCAAATGGCAATGAATATCCTAAATTTTTATAATAAAGATATGTACAATCATTAAGTAATGTAATTATGGCAAAAATTAAAGGAGCTATAGTAGTAAACACCGAACGTTGCAAAGGATGTAACCTTTGTGTAGTGGCGTGTCCTACTCATGTTATATCCCTCGCTAAAGAGGTTAACATAAAAGGGTATAATTTTGCCCACCCCATACTGCAAGAAGCATGCATCGGTTGTTCGTCTTGCGCAACAGTTTGTCCCGATGGATGCATCACAGTATATAAAGTAAAAGTTGAATAAAAATGTAAATCTGTAGAATATGGCAGAAGAAGTTGTATTAATGAAAGGAAACGAAGCTATCTCCCACGCAGCAATTCGCTACGGAGTAGATGGGTATTTCGGTTACCCCATTACTCCCCAATCGGAAGTATTGGAGACTCTTGCTGAACTGAAGCCTTGGGAGACCACCGGTATGGTTGTACTTCAAGCTGAGAGTGAAGTAGCAGCTATTAATATGGTTTATGGCGGTGCCGGAAGTGGAAAAATGGTGATGACCTCCTCGTCCAGTCCTGGCATAAGTCTAAAACAAGAAGGTATTTCATATATTGCAGGCGCAGAATTGCCTTGTTTAATTATAAATGTTATGCGTGGAGGCCCTGGACTGGGGACTATCCAACCTAGCCAAGCCGATTATTTCCAAACAGTTAAAGGAGGAGGACATGGTGACTACCGTTTGATAGCCCTTGCGCCTGCATCCGTACAGGAAATGGCAGATTTTGTAGGACTAGGCTTTGAACTTGCTTTTAAATATCGAAATCCAGCAATTATTTTGGCCGATGGTGTTATTGGACAAATGATGGAAAAAGTAGTATTGCCTACACAAAGGAAACGCTTAACAGATGATGAAGTTATTGCACGATGCCCATGGGCAACAACCGGAAGGAGTAAAAACCGTAAATCCAACATTATCACCTCATTGGAGTTAAAGCCAGAAGAGATGGAAAAAAACAATCTTCGTTTTCAGGCTAAGTATAAAATAATAGAAGAGAATGAAGTTCGTTTTGAAGAAATCCATTGTGAAGATGCAGAATACTTACTCATTGCATTTGGCTCCATGGCTCGTATTGGACAGAAAGCAATAGAACTTGCACGTGAAGAAGGAATTAAAGTCGGATTGTTACGTCCCATCACCCTTTGGCCTTTCCCAACAAAAGCTATTGATGCTTATGCTGATAAAGTAAAAGGTATGTTGGTAACCGAACTTAATGCAGGTCAAATGATTGAAGACGTCCGACTTGCAGTAAATGGAAAAATAAAGGTGGAACATTTCGGACGTTTGGGAGGTATTGTGCCAGACCCGGAAGAAATAGTGCATGCACTTAAGGAGAAACTGATTAATCAGTAATCGAGATATTAACATAAATCATAAAACCATACGTATAATGAACCCTGACAAAATAAGAAATGTACTGAATATACTTTTCCTGATACTTGCCTTGGCATCTATCATCATTTACTTTGCAGCAAGAAATGACTTCAAACTGTTTATATATGTCTGTGGAGCTGCTATATTCGTTAAGTTAGTAGAGTTCTTTATCCGGTTTACTAATCGATAAAAATTATGACAACAGAAGATATTATCAAACCTGAGAACCTAGTTTACAAGAAACCGGTCCTGATGAACGATAATCCTATGCACTATTGCCCGGGATGTAGTCATGGCGTAGTACACAAGTTGATTGCAGAGGTTATCGAAGAGATGGGCATGGAAGAAAAAGCTATTGGTCTTTCACCGGTAGGATGTGCTGTATTTATTTACAATTACATAGATATAGATTGGCAAGAGGCTGCTCACGGGCGTGCACCTGCCTTAGCTACTGCTATTAAACGCCTTTGGCCTGACCGGCTGGTATTTACCTACCAAGGAGACGGTGATTTGGCATGTATAGGTACTGCCGAGACAATCCATGCATTAAACCGTGGAGAAAATATTACAATTATATTCATTAATAACGCTATCTACGGAATGACTGGCGGACAAATGGCGCCAACCACTCTGATGGGAATGAAAACATCCACCAGCCCTTATGGACGAGATGTGCATCTGCACGGTTACCCATTAAAAATGGCCGATATTGCCGCACAATTGGAAGGTACAGCTTACGTAACACGACAAAGTGTAGAAACTGTCCCGGCTGTCCGCAAAGCTAAAAAAGCGATTCGGAAAGCATTTGAAAATTCCATGGCGGGCAAAGGGTCTAATTTGGTGGAAATTATATCTACCTGCAATTCCGGCTGGAAAATGTCACCCGAAAAAGCAAATAAGTGGATGGAAGAAAACATGTTCCCGTACTACCCATTAGGCGATTTGAAAGATAAGTAAACGTGCTAAAAGACTAATAACAATGAAAGAAGAAATCATTATAGCAGGCTTTGGCGGGCAAGGCGTATTGTCCATGGGAAAAATTCTGGCGTACTCAGGATTAATGGAAGGCAAAGAGGTAACTTGGATGCCTGCCTACGGACCAGAACAACGCGGTGGTACCGCCAACGTAACGGTCATCGTAAGTGATGAAAAAATTTCATCACCAATTTTGAGTAAATATGATGCAGCCATCATTCTGAACCAGCCTTCGTTAGAAAAGTTTGAAAGTCGCGTAAAACCAGGTGGGGTATTAATCTACGATGGTTACGGAATTATTAATCCGCCTACACGTCAGGATATTAATATCTACCGTATTGATGCCATGGATGCAGCCAACGAAATGAATAATGCCAAGGCTTTTAATATGATTGTGCTTGGCGGACTGCTGAAAATTAAACCGATGGTAACTTTGGAAAGTGTCATAAAAGGACTAAAGAAAACACTTCCAGAACGTCACCACCACTTAATACCAATGAACGAAGAGGCTATCAAAAAAGGGATGGAACTAATCCAAAAAGTATAAAAGACCTATAATATCATAAGCCCGGACATTTATATCAACAGTTAGGGAAATGAGATGTGAGACATTTTATTTCTACTATCCGGATATAAGCGTTCGGGCTTTGAATATTCAGAGCCTAAAAATAGCAAAAAAAGGATATTTCCACGGGTAAATCAGATTTTATTGTATCTTTGCGCTTACTTATGAAACGATTTTTCCTGACATATATACTCCTAACATTATTTGGAATGTTGATGATAAAGGCGCAAAACACCTTAAATCGACTTCAAACAGAGCGTGATGGTTATGGCAATCAAATAGACCCCACCACACGACCGGATAATTTGAAAGACAGTACTAATACCGAAATCCAAAGTCTTCCTCCCAAATTGTACATGTGGCATTTGAGCGAAACATTGGGTAACCGTACTATTATGCTTCCAGACACTGCATATCACCATTTTCAGAATACTAACTTGGTAGAAGGCATAACCGGGCACTATAATTACTTGGGAAATTTAGGGTCACCAAGACTATCACGTATATTCTTTGAAAGAACAGATGAAGGAGCATCTATATTCATGAAATCTTATTCAAGTTTCTTTCTAAACCCTAGCGAAGTAAACTTCACAAATAGTAATGTCCCCTTTAGTAATTTAACATACTACAAAGGTGGAAGTAAAATAGATGGAGAAGAGCGCTTTAAGTCCTACTTTTCTGTAAATGCAAATAAGAGACTAGCTTTTGGTTTCAATATAGACTATTTATATGGACGAGGAATTTATTCCTATCAATCTACCGCACATTTTAATGCTGGTTTATTCGCTAGCTATATAGGAGACCACTATCAACTACAGGGAATTATAAACAACTTCTCTCTGAAGATGAATGAGAACGGAGGTATTACAGATGACAGGTATATTACCAGCCCCGAAAACTTAGCTGAGGGGAAAAAAGAATATGAAGCAAGTGGCATTCCAACTAAGATGAGCGAGGCGACTAATTATAATAATGACTTTTATGTCTACTTGACGCATAGATACAAAATAGGATTCAAACGAAAAACTAAAATAGCAAAGCCCCAAAATCCTTCTAAAAAAGAATCTGAAGAAACACAACATCCTGATCCGGAAAAGGAAAGCAATAACAGGCCATTAAAAAGGCTTAGTTCAAATATGGAGCATGTTTCAGGTGCCCCAAAAGAAGAAATAAATGATACACATCCCCAACTACTTGCTACAGAATCTGAAAGTAAAGACTCCACTATTACAGAGGAATTTGTTCCAGTGACCAGTTTTATACACACTGTAAAACTGGAGAGCTCACGACACCGCTTCAGTGCCCAGAGTGAAGATATTACCATGTATGACACATCTTATTTCAAAAAAGGATTAAGCAGAGACTCAACCACATCCTTCAGCATTAAGAACATTTTCGGCATTGCCCTATTGGAAGGATTTAATAAATATGCAAAAGCCGGATTAACTGCATATGTCTCACATAAATATAGCAGATATAACCTAATGAAGGATTCGACATCAACAAATATGCAGCAGTATTCCGAACAAGAAGTATTCTTAGGAGGAGAACTTGCCAAGCGTGAAGGAAAAATTTTGCATTACAATATAAATGGGGAAGTCGGATTATTAGATAAAGCATTGGGACAATTCCGCCTGCAAGGTAATTTTGATATGAATTTCCATTTGTGGAAAGATACCATTAAGTTCATTGGCCGGGGCTTTATTTCGAACACTTTACCTTCATTCTACATCCGCCATTATCATTCCAACCATTTTTATTGGGATAATGATAACATGAGCAAAGAAATTCGCACTCATGTAGAAGGAGAAATTTCAATTGAACGATGGGGAACAAACTTACGGGCAGGTGTGGAGAATATAAAAAATTATACTTATTTCAATCAGGAAGCCTTGCCCACACAAAGTAGTGATAATATTCAGATCATATCTGCTACCTTGGCACAAAACTTCCGGATAGGCATCTTCCATCTGGATAATGAAATAACCTGGCAAAAGACAAGTAATAAAACAGTCATTCCATTACCCCAGTTGTCCCTATACCATAATTTCTATTTGCAGACCAAACTTGCCAAGAAAGTATTGAGCGTTCAACTAGGTGCAGATGTACGATATTTTTCCAAATACTATGCACCAGCCTATACACCTGCTATACAGCAGTTCCACCTACAGTCAACTGATGATCAAGTAGAGATAGGTGGTTATCCTATTGTGAATGTTTACGCCAACTTGCACTTGAAACGGACACGCTTCTTTGTTATGATGTACCACGTCAATCAAGGCATGGGAACCCGAAATTATTTTCTTGTCCCACACTATCCCATCAATCCCCGTTTACTCAAAATCGGCGTATCGTGGAATTTCTTTGACTAAACATCTGATGATGAAAATGCCCAAGATAAGATCATTAAAATACATTATTGGAGGACTTATCGTCATTCTGATTTTCACTTGCTTTACTCTATGTAAGGAGGCAAAACATCATCCACGGGATTATCCCGAAATAGCAACGGCTAAAACAATTTATGTTACAACAGAATACAATTCCATTAGCTATTATGTAAGTGGAGATACTTTGGCTGGTTTTCATTACGAAATGATTGAGGCTTTTGCCCGGGAGCATAATTGGAAAGCTATCATTACTCCAGAAATGAGCTTTGACAAACGACTGCAAGGATTGGAAGAAGGAAAATACGACATTGTTGCATACAACATCCCAACAACCACCTCACTAAAAAGCAAGATATTACTTACAACTCCAATAATACTAAACAAACAAGTATTAGTACAGCTAAAACCAGCTAGTCCAACAGACTCATCATTCATTAAAAGCCAGCTTGATTTAGCAGGAAAAACACTTTATATCGTAAAGAATTCACCCGTAACCCTACGCATTCATAATTTAGAGAATGAGATAGGCGATACAATATACGTAAAAGAAGTTGAGAAGTATGGTCCGGAGCAACTGATTTCACTTGTTGCCCATGGAGACATAAAATATGCTGTATGTGATGCCGATATAGCACGTATAGCTTCAGACAGCTTACCACAAATAGATATTAATACAGCTATTAGCTTTACTCAATTTTATTCATGGGGAGTAAATAAACATTCGCCAATACTTCTGGATAGTCTTAATAAATGGCTAACTTCTTTCCAAAAAGGAAAAAACTTTCAGCGTATTTATCAAAAGTATTATGGAAAAAGGAATCAGAGGATAGGATTATAAACTTTCTATCTCTTCCAACCATAATTTTGACGAAGCATCACTCGGCATCCTCCAATCTCCACGCGGACTGATGGAAATACTTCCTACCTTGGGTCCGTCAGGCAAACATGAACGTTTAAATTGTTGATTAAAGAAACGACGAAAGAAAACTTTCAGCCATTTTTTTATAACATCATCATTATATACTTCTTTGAATGTTTGAATAGCTATGAAATATATCTTGGAAGGACGGAATCCATACCGAAGGAAATAGTATAAAAAGAAATCATGTAGCTCATATGGACCTACTAAATCTTCCGTCACTTGCTTTATCTCTCCATTTTCATCCGCAGGAATCAATTCCGGACTTATCGGGGTATCTATAATATCCAGTAAAGTTTCTCTGGAGGCTTCATCCATATCATGCTGAGCCACCCATGTCACCAAATGTTTTACTAATGTTTTAGGTACGCTTCCATTCACACCATACATGGAAATATGATCTCCATTGTAAGTAGCCCAACCCAGTGCCAACTCTGAAAGATCACCTGTACCAATCACCAGTCCCGATGTTTGATTGGCAATGTCCATCAAGACCTGTGTCCGTTCTCTTGCCTGTGAATTTTCATAAACAACATCATGGACATTTATATCATGACCTATATCTTTAAAATGTTGAATACATGCATCTTTAATATCGATTTCACGAATTGTAACTCCTAATGATTTCATCAAGTCCAGTGCATTGTCATGAGTACGGTTAGTTGTTCCAAAGCCGGGCATTGTCACTCCAATAATCCCCTCACGGGACCACCCCAACTTATCGAATGTTTTTACACAAACCAATAAAGCCAGTGTAGAGTCTAATCCACCAGAAATACCGACCACAGCGCTTTTAGCATTAGTATGCACCAGACGTTGTGCCAGCCCTGATACCTGGATAGAAAAAATTTCCTCACACCTTTCATCTAATTTTGGTCCCTGCGGAACAAAAGGATGAGGATCAAAATGACGCCCTAAGTCCATTTCTCTATTATTTATGTACTCCGCAGCAATATGAACAGGTTTCGGTAAATCACAAAAAGCCCGGCATGTATTGAACGTCATATTCATCCGACGCTCCGTGCGAAGTTTCTCTACATCAATCTCACTAACCACAGTCTGACTTTCAAACGAAAAGCGATCTGAATGCGCCAATAATACTCCATTTTCATAAATCAGCCCATTTCCACCAAATACAACATCTGTAGTAGACTCTCCAAAACCACACGAACAAAAAACATAACCCGCTATGCAGCGCGCCGACTGCTGATTGATAAGTGAACACAAATAATGATGCTTTCCTATGCTTTCATTACTTGCTGAAAGATTAAATATAATATCAGCCCCTTGCATTGACAAGGATGAACTTGGTGGAATCGGCGCCCACAAATCCTCACAAATTTCAATGCCAAAAGTTGCATCAGAAACATCAAATAACAAATTCATCCCAATGGGGACAAGCTGTCCGCACAAACGTAAAGTAGTCTCGTTGATATCGGCACCGGAAGCAAACCAGCGTTTTTCATAAAACTCCTTGTAATTGCATAGATAAGTTTTAGGAACAACCCCTAATATTTTTCCTCTTTGAATGACCACAGCCGCATTAAGCAATGTACTATTAAGAGGTATCGGCATTCCAATTATAGATACAATATTCAATTGCCGCGTTTCATTTAAGATCTGTATCAAACCCATTTCAGCCCCTTCAATCAACAGTTGCTGGGCAAACAGGTCAGCACACGTATATCCTGTAAGGCATAACTCAGGAAAGACAATTACCTGAACGCCTCTTCCATCAGCAATAATTATTTCTTTCTCGATTTCTGCAGCATTATATTTACAATCTGCTACTTTTACCCGAGGCACTGTAGCCGCAACTTTAATAAATCCGTAGTTCATATTTACAGATGCAATTGTTATAGTTAATGCAAAAATACGCCAATAAAACGATCTACCTAAAAAAATAAAGAAATTCTTTTGAAGAAAAAAGAAATGTATATACCTTTGCAAAAGAATAAAACTTGTAACAATTACAAGTTTGAATCATTATACAAAACATGAACGTAATAGAACATTTGCAAGAACACAGCATTAAACCGTCAGTTCAACGTATTGCCATTATGCAATATCTCATTGAACATCGAACTCATCCTACAGTGGAAGAAATCTATTCCACACTACTGCCAACCATACCAACTTTGTCTAAAACGACAGTGTACAATACGCTTAAACTATTAAGTGAACATGGAGCAGCACAAACATTGACTATAGATGAACGCAATACTTGTTATGATGCCGACACCTCTCCACATGCACATTTTCTATGCAAACATTGCGGAAAAGTATATGATCTACCTATACAGAATGACGCCAAGCAAGTAGAAGAAATGTCTATTAACGGACATGAAATTCAAGAAATACACTACTACTATAAAGGCATTTGTAAAGAATGTAAAAATAAGAAATAGACTATTTCTATTAACTAATTCAATTAAAATTAAAAGAAAAATGAAGAAATTTAGATGTACGGTTTGCGGCTACATATACGAAGGTGATGCCGCTCCAGAGAAATGTCCGGTATGTAAAGCTCCAGCTAGCAAATTTGTAGAAGTAACAGAAGAAGCAGGTGGCGCCTTGACTTTCGCTGACGAACATGTCATTGGTGTAGCAAAAAGTTGTGACGAAGAAATGATTAAAGATTTAAATAATCACTTCACAGGTGAATGCAGCGAAGTTGGTATGTATCTGGCCATGAGCCGTCAAGCTGACCGTGAAGGTTATCCTGAAGTCGCAGAAGCATACAAACGTATTGCATGGGAAGAAGCAGAACATGCCTCTAAATTTGCAGAACTACTAGGAGATGTGGTTTGGGATACTAAAACCAATCTTGAAAAAAGAATGCAGGCCGAAGCTGGTGCATGCGAAGACAAAAAGCGTATTGCAACACGTGCAAAAGCATTGAACCTAGATGCAATTCACGATACCGTACACGAAATGTGCAAAGATGAAGCTCGTCATGGCAAAGTGTTCGAAGGATTATACAACCGTTACTTTAAAAAGTAATCTCTCACAAAACGAAGGTTGAAAACCTTCTCCAAAAACTTTTTTGCCCAGGTTTACAAATAAAACGTATTCCTGGGCTATTTTTTTTAAATCAAATGTCACGTTTCTCTTTCTTGTTCGTCTTAACAATGTAAATGGAACTCAAGCTGTTTAAAATAAATGTTCTCCCTCTGCGCAGCAAGTTGCTGAACTATGCAAAGAAATATAGCGACAACCCGAATGATGCGGAAGACGCCGTGCAGGAAGTGATGTTAAAATTGTGGGAACGAAGAGATGACCTGGAACAATACCGGAACATAGAAGCATACGCTGTCACTATGATACACAATCTATGCACGGACATGTGGAGGAGCAAATACACCTTAAACCTCCCTCTCAAAGATATAGAAGAGACGGACGGTAGCAAAATTCCAGAACGATTTGTGGAGATACACGATGAAATGCATCTAATGCAAGAAATAATTAATTCGCTACCCACAGTGCAACGCACTATTATGCGAATGAAAGATATAGAAGGATATGAAACAGATGAGATAACAAAAATTACAGGATGTAGCTCAGAAGCTATTCGAAGTAATTTATCCAGAGCACGAAAAAAAGTAAGGGATATTTATATACAAGCCATACAAGAAAAGAAGAGGAGAAAATGAATATGAAAATAGAAGAATTACTTAATCGTTATTTTGAAGGAAAAACTTCATGCACGGAAGAGCTAGAACTACGAAAATTCTTCAGAAATAAGAATATTCCCGAGCAGCTTCGTGTATACCGCCCGTTGTTTCTTTATTTGGATCAAGAAGTAAAAATATCCAAGGAGAAACGGACTCATTCTTCTAAGCAGTTCTTTTTTCAACATCGTTTGATTAACGCCATAAGTGGAATTGCCGCCGGAATATTAGTGATAATAAGCATTGCAGGCATTTGGCAGCATACCTCTACCACACCCTCCACTAATTATGTCATCATCAATGGAAAAAGATACACCGACATTAATTTGGTGCGCCAACAAGCCTTTGCAGCCTTTCAGGATGTGAAGACTTCAGAAGATGAAACATTGAATTTGATGTTCGAATAAAAATAAAACAAATAATATGATTATGAGAAAGTTCATCCGTATATTATTATGTAGCTTACTATTAGCATGTAGTACAGGAATATATGCTCAAAAAGGCCTGCAAATAGCCTCTTTATTTCAAAAATATGGTAATAGGAAAGGATCTACCTACGTAGAATTATCCAAGCAACTTTCCAAGAGTTGGGATATTACTCATTATCAAAGCTTGAAACTAACAAAAGTGGAAAAAGCCTTACCTGACATTTACCGCTGTTTAAACGCCGACCGCGAACGGGCAAAAAAAATAAAGGAAGTAGTCGCAGACGGGCAACTCCAATCAGGCTATTATCAATTACCTCCTATAGAAAAAAGCATAAATCGCTTCATTCTTTTCCGTCTCGGGAAAAAAGGAGATGCCACCCTCATCTACATAGAAGGAGAAATAGACAGCGATGACTTGGTAGCCCTAATGTTTAGTAAAGAATAAATAGAACAATCAAATTTATAAAATTACAGTTATGAAACAAATGATCTTTTTATTGCTCCTCATGGCAAGCATGACAGCAATGGGACAAGAAAGTATTCCGCAAGATACTACTGTTTATTTTAATGGCCGTAAACTTACCATCCATGAGAAGAATGGTAAGATCAAGGTAAAAATGTATGAGGCTAATGCAACAAATGACACCATTGAAAATCCTCAAATATTCGAGGGAGTATATTTAGGCGGGCGCAGTATTGAACAAACGACCATCGTATCCAGTCCTTTTATCAAGAAAAATCCCTTTGCTCCAAATAAAAACAAACGTTATCGCTTTGACCCGCACTATGCTGCTTTCTATTTCGGATTTGGGAAATTATCAAATAACAGTTTACAATACTCCACTTCAATTCCTCAAATTAATTCGAAATCATGGGAATGGGGAATTAATCTATTCTACGGGGGCATTGCTATCACCCCGAACAACCATTGGGGAATCACTGGAAGCTTTGGCTTTGCACGTAGCGTCTACACTTTGGATGACAACTATGGCTTTGAAAAAGTAGGAGGCATCACGGTATGTCAACCGGCATCAGATGGCATAAACTATAGCAAAAGCTGGCTGCGATATTGGTCATTCCGCATTCCGGTTAGCTTGGAATGGCAAACGAGATTCGGGAGCAACCGTACTTTTATCTCAGCTGGTCCCGAATTCGAATGGCGTACAGGCATCACATCAAGAGCAAAATATGATGGCAGTAAGCACACACTAAGTAACGATCTAAACACCCACCCTTTGGGCCTAAATTTATTAATGCAGGCTGGTTATGGCTGCCTCGGATTCACCGCACGGTTTGCCTTAACATCTCTATTTGAGAAGAACGAGGGTCCTAATGTTTATCCAACTTCTATCGGCATCGGATTATACTGGTAATTCGCAACAGAGATTAGGTAACAAAGCTTTTACTTTGCCAAACCCAAAATAATTTCTATTTTTGCCTGTTACTAAAAAACGATCTTACATGACAAGAGAAGAATTGATGAGGAGGGCCATTGAACTCTCCATTGAGAACGTTGCAAAAGGTGGCGGTCCATTTGGCGCAGTCATAGCCAAAGATGGTGAAATTATAGCAACAGGAGTAAATAGAGTTACAGCATCATGTGATCCCACTGCCCATGCAGAAGTCAGTGCTATTCGTGCTGCAACTTCTAAACTAAAGACATTCAATCTTAGTGGATGCGAAATTTACACTTCATGTGAACCTTGCCCTATGTGTTTGGGAGCCATTTATTGGGCAAGGTTGGATAAGATATACTACGGGAACAACAAAACCGATGCTAAACACATCGGTTTTGATGACTCCTTTATTTATGATGAACTATCTCTAAAACCTGCAAACCGTAAACTCCCCGCATCAATCCTATTACCGAAGGAAGCAATTAAAGCCTTTGAAGCATGGACTAATAAGGAAAATAAGCAAATTTATTAGTTAAATATGAATGTACAAATCCCCGGAATACTATAACTTAGTTCTCCGGGGATTTAAATCAAAAACACACATATTTGCAATGAAAGATATTACTTGCTTATTTTAAAACCGCATGCCTAATGTTAATAGAACTTGGCTACGAGAATCGGTAACTTTCGTTGTAGTTGGAGAGACTAAATTCGTTACATTTCCATCTTGTACCGGGAAAAAGAAAGGATAAAAATCAGCTTTCTGTACGGAATACTTATAAGCTAAATCAGCATAGAACAGAGAACCACGATAGCCTATGCCCAGAGTATAATTACTCAAAGACTTGAGATTGGCGAAATCGGTATCTGTCTGTATAGAATTCACTGGTAAATATTTAACAGCATCGTTTTTATAAGCGGAAGAACTGTAATTATAACCTAAACGGAGAGCGAATTCAGGAACAACCTTATATTCCAAACCTGCGCGAATAGTGCTCACCCCCTTTAAACACAGCTTGGCCTCTCTTGTTTCATAATCTTTTTTATTCCCATCAGAATCGTAGTATCTCATAGAAGAATAATCCTTATATTCGTACTCTGCTCCCAGCGCAAGCTGGCTACCAATTGTATACGCCAAACTCAGGTTATAAGTCCATGGAGTATTCAGCTTATACTCCTGCTTCATATCATAATTATTTAAATAGTCATAACTATCTACCGTAAAAGAAACCTTTTTCTGCTCTTGTTCAGAATACAAATCAGAAACAAGACGTGCAGAAGTGCCCCATGTTAGATTATAAAAGATTGGAGTATGTACCGCAAGTCCCACACGCAAAGGTGAATACTCAAAAGGACGAAATATTGCTCCCAGTTTTACGTCAAAACCCGATCCCGTCACTTTATTGAAACTTTCTAAGAAATATCCACTTCCTGTAGGACTTCCATTTGCATTACGAAAATCTTCATCATACAACGTATATTTATTATAATCCACATCATAAGCTCCAACAGTCAATCCGAGATAGATCCGATCATTAAAATTAAATGCAATATTAAAATCATATTGATCAATTCCTCCGGTCTCCCGCGAACGAAATTCACGTAAATACGGATAGTCATTATCTCCAAGCATACTTATATAAGAGTCCTCAAGGTATAGCGGATTCCCATCTTTATCCTTTAGTTGATTATTGTCTTTATCCATGTAGGGGTATCCCGTATTATTAGTAGTTACCTGCGGATCTATCAAATGACCTTTATAGGCTAATGCAGAAAGCCAACCAATATTACCATCATTAAACGGATTAGTATTATTCCAAGACTGAGGCGTTGGATTAATTCCTTTAGAAAATGACTCTATAAAAAAAAGTTGAGACATTCCATTCAGGTCACCAGCCAAATCCATACTGCGATTAAACGATTTCGCCTTATGATAATTAAATCCAATATTCACATATCGCAACGGAGTTTCATTTCCTATCTTTGTAGCTATCACAAAGCCTGCATTATCAAAACTCCAACGATTTTTATCTGCATTAAATGATTCTCCCTCGTATTTGCTTTTTGTTCCCATACTAGAATACCCAAAAGACATCATGGCATCATTACTGCGATAAATACCTATACCAGCCGGATTTGTTCCAATAGTTGATATATCACCACCCAAGGCTCCCATAGCACCTCCCATCCCAACAAAACGGGCTGTTCCATTTAAATCCTTACTAGCCATATCCGTAGCATCATATATAGTCTGTGCGCCTGCACCTACTGCTACAAATAAGCCCAGTGCTATCATTGTCATTTTATTTTTCATAACCAACATCTTTTTAATGTCAAACACTCATCTATCTTCACGCTTTTATCTTCGTCTCGTAGATCCGCCTCCACTGGAACGGGTACTTCCACTTGAACGAGATGAACCGCCACCTGAAGAGTAGCTGCTACCACTCGAACGGGAACTATTACCTGATGAGTAGGAAGAGCGACCGCTATCATAAGATCTGCTATTATTATAAGAAGGTGTTGAAGAGCTTCTACGACTTTCACCAGAATAAGAACTCCGAGACGGAGCGTCAGAGCTTCCACGACTATAAGTAGGAGTAGTGCTCCTGTAAGTTCGGGATGAAGAAGAGCGTTCCGATGGAGACGCACTGCTACGCACGCTTTCTACATTTCTGGTATAAGAGCTATTCCGCGTACTGCTAGGACGTGTATACATCGTTCTTCTGGAAGAAGCCGCATCAGTACGTTCATAGCCTGACCGTTCTTCAGTAGAACGGGTGCCAACCACCCGGCGTACAGTTGTCGTACCCCGTCTCACTTGACCGTTTTGCATGCTTCTGGAAGTATACAAACCACGACGCATATCACCGGAAGTACCATTAGAAATAACCCTGCGCACATTCTCCGGACGTGATCCAAAGGAACGACGATTGGTGTAATATCCAGGAGAGCTCCAATGACTACCTCCCCAATAACCGCCGCCACCGTAATAGCCTGGAGAATAATGATGGTGATAATATCCACCCCAGCCCCCATAGAAGCCTCCCCAGCCAAAAGACCAGTCATTATACCAACCACCCCAACCATAGTTATTCCAACCATAATAAGGATAGCCTCCCCAACCGTAAGAATTGTAACGCCAATCCCACCATAAGCGATTAGTAAATGTAGGGAATGCATAAGCATACATTCCATCAGTATAAACATTCCAATCCCAGGAATTTGATCCATAAACAATATCCCAATAAAGAGGACTGCTAATGCTCACGGCAAAACGTGGATTACGAAAACGGATTAAACGCAAAGCATATTCATAGTCATCCTCACTTCCGTCAAATCCATTCACCCACTCACCATCAGGATCAGAAACTGGCTTTTCCTCCACATATAAAGTATCATTATCCATAGAGAAATTATTATCTTTCGATGTATAACGACGATTGTATTCATCTACATCACGGATATTTCCTTTACGGTCTTTTATAATAACTGTGGTATTTCCCGGAGATGTATAAACAGTAGTCGGCGCATTCGACTTTACTACAACTTGCTTTTTTTCAGGCGCTTTCTTCTCTTCCTTTTGATTTTTGGAAGGAATGTAGTAAAGGTCGTCATCTATGCTTTGTGCCGAAAGCGACCACGGAAGGCACAAGGCAAAAAGCGATAAAAAAACAATCTTTTTCATATTTACAGGTTTTATAAGTTGTACATCACTATTTCACGACTCAAAGATAGCCATGGTTTTCACCGTTTACGGGATATTTTCCCCAAAGATTTATAGGGATTTCCCTAAATGGCTTATCTTTGCAATCACTAATGCAACACATATAGATCCATTCTTTAATTAAGAACAAGTTATCAGGAGTGATTGCATCTACATTTAACAATAAATTATATTTCAATGAAATATTTAGAATTTAAATTTCATCCCGTTCCTTGTACTGAAACCATAAATGATGTATTATCTGCCGTTTTGGGAGACATCGGCTTTGAAAGCTTTGTGGAACAGACAGATGGCATTGCGGCATACATACCTCAAAACTCATATAAAGAGCACGCTCTTCAAGAAACCATCGCAAATTTTCCTATAAATAACGTAAGCATTGAGTATACTTATCTGGAAGCGGAAGATAAGGACTGGAATCAAGAATGGGAGAAGAATTTCTTTCAGCCTATCGTAATAGACAACCGATGCGTAATCCACAGTACATTTCATCACGATGTCCCCAAAGCTCAATATGATATTATAATTAATCCACAGATGGCCTTCGGAACAGGACATCACGAAACAACAAGTCTCATCATCTCTGAATTACTGGATGCTGATTTGCAAAAGAAATCGGTACTTGATATGGGATGTGGCACTTCGATACTCGCAATACTAGCCCGTATGCGTGGTGCTTCTTCATGTACGGCAATAGATATTGATGACTGGTGTGTGCGCAATTCACTTGAAAACATCGTCCTAAATAAAGTAGACAACATAAGTGTATCACAAGGTGATGCATCTGCTCTTACCGGCAAAGGACCTTTTGACGTCATCATTGCCAATATAAACCGCAATATACTTTTAAACGACATGAAACAATATGTGAAATGCATGCATCCCGGTTCCGAACTATACATGAGTGGATTCTATGTGGAAGATATTCCTGCTATACAAACGGAAGCAGAGCGTAATGGACTTAAGTTCGTCAATCACAGGCAAAAAAACCGATGGACTGCTGTAAAATTCACAGCATAAAAGAAGTTCCATCGAATTCTTTGATAAAAAGTATCCATAAAGTAATTATTCATCTTTTAATATTTCCACAGGGGATATACGGCTTATAGTATGTGCGGGAATATAAACGCCAAGCCATGTAACTATAAGCATCAAGACATATACAATAAATGTGACAATTATAAAATGATAAAAGAAATAATTTGTTATATATAAATTATCATTGCCAGGGATATTATCGTTCAGTTTATAGAGACCTTCGAAATAGGCCCATTGAAAATATAAGAAACAACCTATAAGCACTGCAACAGTTGTCATTACAAAAGCTTCCCTAATCAGCATCCAATAAATACCTCTAGGTGAAGCACCATATGAAAGCCGGATACCTATTTCTTCACGCCGGGTTCGTGTATGAAACCAAAAAGTGCCACTAACAGCCAATAATAAATTAATTATAAAAAAGTAAGCCAGTACATATTTCATCCGTATTTCATTTGTCACCCCTTCTTGGATATCACTTTCACTCTGTACCAGATGAAAAGGAGCCAATTTGCTGAAAACAAGAGAACCGGATACAAGATGATCATCTATCCATGGCATAAATTCTTCCATAAAATGTTTTTCCGAAACACCGGATTTAGTACGAAAGAAGATTCGTACGCTATGTTTAAACGCCCAATCTGGCATTTTATCCAACCACGGCACAAAACGTATAAGATACGGTTGCATACTATTACGCATTTTAACAGGTTTCACCAACCCTACTACGCGCATTTCCGCACTATCCGGACCATAAACTCGTTTTCCAACTAAATCACCTTTATTATTGGATAGTAGTTTTGCTGCATCTTCCGTCATCAAAATTGTACCGGAAGTAAATTTTGTATTTTCTAATGTTTCCCAAGTCCCGTCTTTTGCTGAACAAAAGCGCCAAGTTTGAAAGAAACTAGAATGAGGGAAAAAGGGAATATAAGACATAGGCACTTTCATTGTATCTTTATAGACAAAACTCACATTGTTTCCAGGAGAACTTGGATAAGCACCCCGCAAGACACAAGTTGCCGACTCAATATCTCGATAATTTCGTAACTCTTCCATGATGCGCTCATAATCTCTAAGTGGAACAGAAATTGTATCCGTTAAATTACGTACCAGCTCTAGACGATATAAACCATCTGCATCATATCCACCCGGAATGGATTGATTATATTTTAAAACAAACAGAGGATCAATAATAGCCCAACTCACAATAGTAATCACTACCAATTCCAACATAATCCAAAGATTATGCCGTCGGGTATTCCACAACATTTTAATAATTTGCCTCAGCATATTTATTATTTCTGTTTATTAAGCGAATAAACAATTTCTTTTTTTAAAGTTACATAAGCTGGAATTAATGCTGAACACACATTCAGCACAATACAAACCATAAAGGTCACCAAGAACAGAATGGGACTAAAGAGCATATCCGCAGTAAGACTCATCTGCGTAAGGTCAGATAAGGATTGCATCCCGCCATCCAAGATAGTTAATAACCAATCCTTTGCAAATAATATGATTCCAAAAGATAACAATAATCCCAATACCCCACCGAAACAAGTGAGCAAAAGATTTTCCCACATAATTTGTGAGAATAACTGTTTCCCAGTCGCTCCAAAAGCTTTACGTACCCCCATTTCCGGAAGCCGATGCTCCATACATGAAGAAATCATTCCCGAGAGATTGAGCGCCGGTACTAACAATAGCATGCATAACCATAAACCTATCTGTTTAAAGATTTTAAGGAAATCCAGATCTTTCATATCTTCAGTGTAAAACAAGGTTTTCCAATATAGATAGGGCTGCCCGTGCATCAATAAAAAACTACCATCCTGATTTTGCTCATTAAATTTACGAACATACTCATCTACCCCAGCCCTTACTTCACGAATATTCAAAGCTGAAGGTAACAAAAATACAGCCTGAAACGGTCCAAGTATATCCCCATCAGAAGCACCTTGTATTGTATAACTAGGAATACTACTATATGGTAGCCACACTTCTGCATAGCTTACTTTAGTAACATAACTTGGAGACTTCACAACACCACACACCCGGTAATCTACGTAATTCAGCTCCATATGTCGCCCTACTATTTCAATTTCCCCAAATATGCGTCGTGCCATATCCTCTGAGACAACAGCTACATGCATTCCACTTTGAAAATCTGCATCTGTAAAAGGTTTCCCTTGAACAAAAGAGAAACCAAATATCTTCCAAAATTCCGGATCAGTTGCCTTTACCCAAACAGAAAATGGGCGTTTTACTCCATTAACCTTTACAAGCCAGCTCTCAGCATCCTTTACAGCTGACACTGCTTCAGTTCCTTTTAATGAAGAAAAACATTTTCTTATAAAATCGGAAGAGTATCTCCATGTATTATTTAACGAATGATCTTTTATATCCTGCATATGCGCTGTTGGTGCAATAGCCATACGAGTACGATATATTTCCGGATAAATGTCCGCGATCTTTATATAATAAATAATAACAAGTATCATCACCATAGAAATAGCCAGTCCAGTAGCTACAATATAAAATGTACTAAATAGTGGATTTTGACGTAACAAATGGATAGCTTGTCCCAAATATTTTTTTATCATACAAATAATCTACTTTATCTTATTGAAAGCAAAGAACAATAAAAGTACCAAATTCTTTAAGAAAGTTATCCAACTGATTATCAGAGCAATATCAATAAATTATATTGTCCATATTCGAACATCTGTTCAATAATGAACGATGCTTTTATCCCTGTACAATTAGGTTCATATGATATACAATTAAATAATCAACATTTTTAACACAAATAAGTGATCACTTTTGCAAAGTAAGTGCTTTTAAGTCTTCCAGTGACCCATTAAAAACGTTTAGATCAACATCTTTTTTAATGCCCGGTACACTGCCTGCATCAGTATGTTGCCAAAAAGTCCAACGACCTTCGTACTTCACCGAATCCACATAATAATGGGCTATCCAGTAAGGATAGGAATCAAACACGGGATCATCCAAATAACGGGTCTTAAATTTATATGAGGTATAAAGAATAGGTTTCACCCCATAGTGGGTTTCGACACAATCGAGCCAAGTTTTAACAGCCGTTTTCAACTCGCCGACAGAACGCTTGCCATTGCTCTCCACATCAAGCACCGGAGGTAAATCACCGACAGAAAGATGAACCGACCGAATAAAAAAATCAGCTTGTTTACGAGGATCTGTTTTGGGGGAGAAAAAATGATATGCCCCCCGAATAAAACCATACTGACGGGCGCAATCAAAATTATGGCTAAAAGCATCATCACTATGGTCGTCTCCTTCCGTAGCTTTCATAAAAATAAATCGAATAGGAAATCCTGTGTTTTGACTACTGATTAATTGCTCCCAATCAATGACACCTTGATGGTGGGATATATCAATTCCGTGCACTTCATAGCAGCAGGGCATGCACACTCCATACTCTTTCTGACCATGACAAGGCTTCCATCTATAAGCATACGGACGTATAAAAAACCAATAAAATCCAGTAGAAAAAGCGATTACAACAACAAAGGCAATTATGTTACGTAGCCATGTAGGCATAGTACGTACCCGATGTTTTTTCACACGGCGGGAAGATCTCTTACGGGGCGTGGATTTACGGCGGGAAGTATTGCTTGTTTTTGCTGCCATTACTTACTTAAGAAATAACAATAAACTATAGATACAAATATACAAATTAAAAGCAAAGAAGTGACTTAAAAAAGGGCGAGATTAAATGCCCCGCCCTTTTCCCTATCTAATATAAATTATTGAGCATGCTCCAATTGAAGTGTCTTTGTCGGCTGATCACAAACTTCTGTTGGTCCAAAATATTGAATCGGACCCGGATAGACATAGTCAGTAACCATTGCCCAAGTATCACGTTTAGCAGCAAACGCTTTGAAAGGAGCACCATCCAATTTGACCAAGGCCTTCTGGATAACAGGTTTCATTTCACCATGGCGACGCTCCATATTCATCATCATTGTAATAGGCACGCCACCGGCAATCCACTGATCGGCAGGAGCGGTAGTGTTCCGTACGGAAGACATATAGCCGGTTTTTCCATTAGCTATCAAGGCAGAAGCTGCATACCCCAGCGAGTAGCAATAGTCAGCATCATAATTGGAAGGAGCTGCACAACGACCTTCATAACCAAAAAAGTGGTGTTGGGCGGCAAACTTACCAACAAACTTACCTTCTTCTTTCCAGGAAGCAAGCTTAGTAGCAACCATTTCGGATAATAATTTTTCTGTTTCAATAAGAGAAACCTGTACATTTCCATGTGGATCACGGTCTAATGACAATTGACGTGCCACACCCTCGGGCAAGCTGGCATACACCGTAGCATTTTCTTTCGAAAGCTTGCTGATGATATAGTCACGTTGATGAGATTTCTTGATGTGAGAAAACTCTTCTGCATTAGCCGCCAGAAAGTCGTTCAATTCAGCAATCAAACGTTTCATAGCCGGGATAAATTCGATCAACCCCTCCGGTATAAGAACAGTTCCGAAATTATTCCCTTGAGCCGCACGCGCAGCTACAATCTGAGCAATATAAGTTACAATATCATCCAAAGACATATCCTTAGCTTCCACTTCTTCGGAAATAATGCAAATATTAGGTTGCACTTGCAACGCACATTCTAAAGCAATATGGGAAGCAGAGCGCCCCATCAATTTAATAAAATGCCAATATTTGCGAGCGGAATTACAATCACGCTGAATATTACCTATAACCTCAGAATAAACTTTGCAAGCCGTATCAAAACCGAAAGAGGTTTCAATCATTTCATTCTTAAGGTCACCATCAATGGTTTTCGGACAACCGATAACCTGCACACCACATTTCTTGGCGGCATAATATTCAGCTAGGACACAAGCGTTTGTATTCGAATCATCCCCACCTATGATAACTAAGGCTTTAATGCCTAATTCTTTTAAAATCTCATATCCCTTTTCAAACTGATCTACCGTTTCTAGTTTAGTACGACCAGAACCGATAATATCAAATCCACCGGTATTACGATACTCATCAACGATATCAGCAGTTAGCTCCATATAATTATGATCAACCAACCCACCGGGGCCAAGAATAAATCCATAAAGCTTGCAGTCTTTATTTAGTTTTTTTATACCATCAAATAATCCGGAAATTACATTATGTCCACCGGGAGCTTGCCCTCCAGAAAGAATAACTCCCACATTAAAAGATTGATATCTAGCATTTTCACTAGCTGTTTCAAACTTAATCAAAGGCATCCCATAAGTATTTGGGAATAATTTCTGAATGGCATCCTGATCGGCAACAGATTGGGTCGGAGCTCCCATCACTGCCTTTACAGTTCCTCTCAGAGCCTGTGGAAGTTTAGGCTGATACGCAGCCCTTGCAATTTGTAATGCACTTTTAGTCATGTTGTTTATTTTTAAAGGTGTTAATAAAGTTTCGTTTCTAAAACCCCGCAAATTTCGTTTTTTTTCGGAGAATATGCAAACTTTTCAAAGACTTACCTTATTCAGTTTATAATCAATTTATCTCTGATATTGCTCCGATATATATCCCATAAATATACTATATATCAGAACTATAACGAATATATATCGGAGCAATATCAAAGATATACCAAAGTATATACGTCGAAAAATCAAAATTATACTTATCTTTGTGGTTATAACAAAGCAGAATATAATATTAGCTGATAATAAAAAATAGAATATATGGGAACTATTAAACAAGGTATTCTTGGAGATTTTTCAGGAAAAGTAGGGAATGTAATAGGCTATAAACGGAATGGAGTCAATTACCTCCGTGCACAAGCAGCCTGCATCAGTAATCCCAGAACAAAAGAACAACAAAAGCAACGGGAAAAATTCTCAGCGGCAATGTGCTTCCTTAAAGCTGTTAATCCTTTCATTCGTATAGGGTATAAAAACTATACACAAGGACGAACAGCTTATAACACAGCCTTATCTTATCTGTTAAAACGAGCTATCGTGGTAAACGGAGAACAAAAAGAAATCAATTTTAAGCAAGCAATGGTCTCTATAGGCTTCCTAATGCCCGTATTCAATGCATCAGCAAAGTATGACAATAACAAAATGATCTTTCAATGGGAAGATAATAGCGGCACGGGCAATGCAGAAGCTACAGATGTGGCAATGCTGCTTGTTTATAACAAAGAGAAAGGAATATCCCTCTATAACATGATCGCTGCCACCCGTGCTGATAGTTTTGCCCAAATAGACCTACCCGAAGAATGGGGTAAAAATACACTAATTCCCTATCTGAGTTTTACTAGTACAGACGGAGAAGAAGTGGCAAACAGCATATGCCTGATATAGCTCACAACCTATATCATAAGAAAAATTACAGATATACGTAATGCATTATTCTATAAAAAAGCATATCTTTACCGAGAAAATTCAATAGAATCATTCTAAATGTAAAAATTATGGCAAGTAGAAGACAACTTAAAAAGAATATTAATTACATAATAGGAGAATTATTCACAGAGTGTTTAATACAGCATTTGTATATACCCGAAACGGACAAAACAAAAGCTGATGAATTAATGGGCAAAATTCTAAAAATACAGGATGAATTCATTAATCGCATCAGTCATACCGAAGCGGGAAATGTAAAAGGTTTCTATAAAAAATTCCATGCTGACTTCAATGCCAAAATCGATGAAGTAATTAGCGCATTAGGCAAATTGAAGTAAAAAGCAGGAATGAGAAAAATTATATACAACTTTATCTATCGACAAATTCTGCGATGGAAGACGAATGTCACAGTGCCAAACTATGACAAATGTGTGATATGTGCAGCTCCACATACTTCGAACTGGGATTTATTCATTGGTAAGCTATTTTATGGCGCCATGGGGCGAAAAACGAGCTTTATGATGAAAAAAGAGTGGTTTATATTCCCGCTGGGATTGTTATTCAGGGCCATCGGAGGCATACCGGTAGACCGCGGACACAAAACCTCCTTAGTAGAACAAATGACAAAACAATTTGCTCAAAGCAAAAAATTTCATCTCGCTATTACACCGGAAGGAACACGTAAAGCAAATCCTAATTGGAAGAAAGGATTCTATTATATAGCTCTCAAAGCGAAAGTCCCTATTATGCTTATAGCAATTGATTACCCTAATAAAACCATTGTGTCAACAAAGTCTATCATGCCAAGTGGAGACATCGTAAAAGATATGAGGGAAATAAAACTCTACTTTAAAAATTACAAAGGGAAGAATCCGCGCAATTTTGCTCTGGGAGAAATCTAAAAACAAAGCTGTAAATAGCAGCCTATTTTAGAATATAAAAGGTATATAACTAAAACAAAAAGAACACATCATGAATCCTTTGCGTATTACCCCCCTGCAAATGGATATCATTTGGGAAGATAAACAAAAAAATCTTCAACGACTTCGTAAAAAGTTGGAGAGAATTTGCGAAGAAACGGACATTGTTATTCTACCCGAAATGTTTTCGACAGGGTTTAGTATGAACAGCCGTAATTTAGCTGAGTCAACCTCGGGAAAAACAATTACGACACTACGGCAATGGTCCGCGGAGTTTCAAATAGCTCTTGCGGGAAGCTATATCGCTTGTGATGCCGGACTATCCGAACATACTCCGGAGACAAAAACAAACTATTATAACCGCGCCTTTTTTATTACTCCCGAAGGTAACGCTTCTTTCTATGACAAGCGCCATTTATTTCGCATGGGAAATGAAGTTGAAAGTTTCACCGCCGGGGCAAAACGTCCCATTATCAACTATAAAGGTTGGAACATCTTATTACTGGTGTGCTACGATCTCCGGTTCCCGGTATGGAGCAGAAACAGAAGCAACGAATATGATATACTCATTTACACCGCCAATTGGCCGGCTTCCCGTCGGCACGTATGGGATATATTATTACAAGCAAGAGCTTTGGAAAATATGAGTTATGTATGTGGCGTCAACCGTATAGGCATAGATGGGAATGAATTATCTTACAACGGTGGTAGTACAATATACTCTCCTAAAGGAGAACAAATGATTATCATCCCGGACCATGAAGAGGGATTTGCCACGGCAAGCCTTGATAGAAATTCGCTAAAGAATTTCCGAAATAAATTTCCGGTATGGAAAGATGCGGATCAATTTGAAATACAAACTTAAAAGTAAGAACTGCTTTTTAACTATTTTAATGTAAATATCCCAAAGAGAAGGGTGCACAAAACTTAAAAAGTCACTACTTTTGTTCTCCAAAACATGTAATGAACATAGTTTTTTTATTTTTGTTAAGTCTAAATAAACAAAAGACTTCAATCATTTATTAATAAACAACATTATGAAAACCAATCTTAGTTCTCAAATCACTCTTAATAGAGTATCCCCCAGGTACTACAAGCCTGAGAACGCATTTGAACGGTCAGTATTAACCCGACTAGAAAAGATTCCGACTGATATTTACGAATCGGCGGAAGAAGGTGCCGAACATATAGCTGGTGAAATAGCCCAACTCATTCGTGAAAAACAAAAAGTCGGACGTTTTTGTGTAATAGCATTAACCGGAGGCAGTTCCCCGCGTAATGTCTATTCAGCTCTAATCCGCATGCATAAAGAAGAGGGACTAAGCTTCCGCAACGTAATAGTATTCAATCTTTATGAATATTACCCATTGGCCCCAGACGCTATCAACAGCAACCTCAACGCTTTAAGGGAGATGTTTCTCAATCATGTTGACATTGACAAGCAAAATGTATTCAGTCCGGATGGAACAATTGCAAAAGATACGATCTTTGAATATTGCCGCTTATACGAGCAACGCATTGAAAGCTTTGGAGGAATAGATATCGCACTATTGGGCATTGGACGTGTAGGAAACATCGGTTTCAACGAACCCGGTTCCCGTCTAAACTCAACAACCCGGTTAATCTTGCTGGATAATGATTCCCGCAACGAAGCCTCTAAAAGATTCGGAAGTATAGAAAGCACCCCCATAAGCTCTATTACAATGGGAGTTTCTACAATCTTAGCTTCTAAAAAGATCTATTTGATGGCATGGGGTGAGGAAAAAGCAAAAATGGTAAAAGAATGTGTGGAAGGTCCGGTCACCGATACCATTCCGGCATCTTACCTACAAACTCATAATGATGCCCATGTTGTTATAGACCTTTCATCTGCAGGTAACCTAACCCGTATTCAACGTCCATGGTTAGTGACATCTTGCGAATGGAACGACAAATTAATACGTAGCGCTATCGTCTGGCTATGCCAATTAACTAAAAAACCTATTCTGAAATTAACGAATAGAGATTATAATGAAAACGGATTAAGTGAATTGCTTGCATTATACGGTTCTGCCTACAATGTAAATATCAAGATATTCAATGATCTGCAACACACCATTACCGGATGGCCCGGAGGCAAACCTAATGCAGATGACACTTATCGTCCGGAGCGTGCCAAACCATATCCTAAACGGATTATTGTATTTTCACCGCACCCTGATGATGATGTAATATCCATGGGGGGAACCATACGTCGTTTAGTAGAACAGAAGCATGATGTCCACATCGCATACGAAACATCAGGTAATATTGCTGTTGGCGATGAAGAAGTCATCCGCTTCCTGCACTTTATCAACGGTTTCAATCAGATATTCAACAATAGCGAAGATAAAGTTATTGCCGACAAATATGCTGAAATACGCAAATTCTTAAAGGAAAAGAAAGATGGCGATATAGACATAAGAGACATCTTAACGATCAAAGGACTGATACGTAGAGGAGAAGCAAGAACAGCCTGCACCTATAATAATATTCCTTTGGATCATTGCCACTTCCTTGACCTGCCATTTTATGAAACCGGTAAAATCCAAAAGAATCCGATCAGTGAAGCCGATATAGAAATAGTGCGCAACTTACTTCGCGAAGTAAAGCCTCATCAAATTTTTGTAGCGGGAGACTTGGCTGACCCACATGGTACCCACAGGGTATGTACCGATTCTGTTTTTGCTGCTATCGATCTGGAAAAAGAAGAAGGAGCTAAATGGTTAAAAGATTGTCGCATTTGGATGTATCGCGGTGCATGGGCTGAATGGGAAATAGAGAACATAGAAATGGCTGTACCTATTAGTCCTGAAGAATTACGAGCAAAACGTAACTCTATTCTCAAACATCAGTCACAAATGGAAAGTGCACCTTTCTTAGGCAACGACGAACGGCTCTTCTGGCAACGTAGTGAAGAACGTAACCGCAGTACAGCAGCCCTGTATGATAGCCTTGGACTTGCATCATACGAAGCAATGGAAGCTTTCGTGGAATATATTCCCCTATAACCTCCAGTAGGTTCTATGAATAAATTAGTTAAAAACAGGGCTACTCTTTTTTGAGTAGCCCTTGCTATTTACTTTTTTTGCACATGCTTTTTTGTAAGAAGAAGGTGATAAGGATGTTTTATATACATAATCATGAGAAAAAAATCATTTATACTCACATTTATACTGATCTGCCTGCATACCCTGATTCCGGCTAAGGTAGCAGCACAAGATATTAAAGCAACTGTCCAGGAACGATTACAAACCTACTTCCAACAATATACAACTACAACAGTAAACATAGGAAACTGCAAATTAGATAGCTTCCAAATAGACTTTCAGCACAAAAGACTATTGATATATGCCAATGAAAAATTTGCCTATCAACCTTTTCGCCCTGAAACAATTCTCGCCATTTACCGCCACCTGAAACAGATTCTTCCCGGTCCGGTATGCTATTTTGACCTTAATCTGATAGCAGATGGACGCTCCATAGACGATTTGATACCCAATTTCTACAGAAAAGGCAAGAAAGATAAATCACGATTATACTCAAACTTAAACCACAAAGAAAATCCATGGGTGACTTGTGCTTCCCTCCCCTACACTATAAGTAAAGGATTGGAAGGTAAGCATATTGCTCTATGGCAAAGTCATGGAAGGTACTTCATAAACGAAACCGGAAAATGGGGATGGCAACGCCCTCGTCTCTTTTGTACCACAGAAGATCAATTCACTCAATCGTTTATATTGCCCTACGTCATTCCTATGCTGGAAAATGCCGGTGCGAATGTATTTACCCCACGAGAACGGGACATGCAACGACATGAAGTAATCGTAGACAATGACGGAAACCAAACAAGACAAGAGGGGGAAATAGCCTCCATCTATCTGGATGCTAAAAGTAAAAAAGCACATTGGACACAAACCGCTCAATCGGGATTTGCACAACAAAAAACAATATATCTGAATGGAGAAAATCCATTCCATAATGGTACCGCACGCTACGCCCGCACTGAAAAGAAAAAGAATAAAGCTTTTGCAGAATGGGTGCCCAACATCCCTGAAAAAGGAGAATATGCGGTTTATGTTTCCTATCAGACACTTCCCAACAGTATCAGCGATGCTAAATATATTGTTTTTCATAATGGAGGTGCCACCGAGTTCAAAGTCAATCAACAAATAGGCGGCGGCACCTGGGTTTATCTGGGGACTTTTTCTTTTGATAAAGGAGCAAACGACTACGGCATGGTTGTGCTAAGCAATGAAAGTAGCCAAAAAGGAGTAGTCTGTGCAGATGCAGTCCGGTTTGGCGGAGGCATGGGAAACATTGCTCGTGGAGGACAAACAAGCGGCCTGCCCCGTTATTTAGAAGGTGCACGCTACTATGCACAATGGGCGGGGATGCCCGATTCTGTATACAACGGACGCAAAGGAACAAATGACTATGCGGATGACATAAATACCCGTTCCAATATGATTAATTATCTGTCAGGCGGTTCCATCTTTAATCCAAAGGAAAAGGGACTGGGCATTCCTTTTGAGATGTCCATGGCCCTTCACAGCGACGCGGGATTTGATAAAAAGGATCAGATCATTGGCACATTGGGCATTTATACTACACAATACCATAAAGGTGTTCTGACTGCCGGGACTGACCGATATGCCTCTCGCGATCTATCTGACCTGCTTTTGACTCAACTCCAACAGGACATCCGCTCTACCTTCGCCGTTGACTGGACCAGACGTAGCATGTGGAACCGGAACTATAGCGAAACACGCCTTCCGGCAGTACCTTCTACCATCGTGGAGCTTCTTTCACATCAGAATTTCGCCGATATGCGTTTAGGGCACGATCCTAATTTCAAGTTTACAACAGGACGTGCCATATACAAGGCTATCCTTAAATTCTTAAGCAATCAGCACGACGAAGATTATGTGGTACAGCCTCTACCGGTCAGTCACTTTGCCATCCGGTTCGGTAAAAAGAAAAATACGGTTGAACTCTCTTGGAAAGGGGAAAAAGATCCATTGGAATCAACCGCCGTCCCACACGAATATATAGTCTACAAACGCATTGGGTACGGGGGATTTGACAATGGAATACGAGTCAGTGACAATTCATACACTCTTAAGATAGAGTCAGGCATTGTGTACTCTTTCAAAGTATGTGCCATAAATCGAGGAGGAAAAAGCTTCCCTTCTGAAATTCTGTCAGCATATAAAAGCAAACATGAAAAGAAACGGATTCTAATAGTAAACGGATTCGACCGTATTAGCGGTCCTGGTACCATTAACACTGAAGAGGAAGAGGGGTTCGATCTGACCAATGACCCGGGCGTACCTTATCTATATGATATATCATTATGTGGAGCACAAAATGATTTCTCACGAAAACACGCTGGAAAGACATTAGGGGAAAGCGGAAGAGAATGGGAAGGAATGAGAATTGCAGGAAATACCTTTGACTACCCCTTTATACATGGCAAAGCCATACAGGCATCCGGTGAATATAGTTTTGTTTCATGTAGTAAAGGTTCTGTGGAAAATGGCAGTATTAGTCTGGAAAATTATGATGCCGTAGATTACATCTTAGGGTTGGAGAAAGAGGATTATCTACAAAGTGATCCGGCACGCAATGTACACTACAAAACATTCTCTTCATCCTTACAGCGTGCATTCACTTCATATTGCCAATTCGGAGGAAACCTATTAGTCAGTGGAGCATACATCGGGAGTGACATGAACACGATAGCGGGAGACCAAGCTTTTACACAAGACATTTTAAAATACCGCTACGTACATTCTATGAATGAAAGCCATTCTGACAGCATCAGCGGGTTACAGCGGACCATACACATTCCACGTATGCCCAACGAAGAGAGTTATGCCGTAACAGCTCCGGATTGCATACAACCTACAGGCAGTGCATTCCCCGTATTTGCTTACCTACCTGATAATCAATGTGCAGGAGTTGCTTACAAAGGGAGTTACAACACTTTCGTAATGGGATTCCCTTTCGAAAGCATACAACAGGACACCGACCGTAATGTTATTATGGCATCTATTTTACATTTCTTTTTTCAAGTAAAAAAATAAAAAAAGATACTTCGAATTAAAAATAACACTTATCTTTGCTTTTAAAGTATAACCCTTTATAACATAAAAAGTCATGTACACTATACAAGCAAATCCCACCGGAACACGCAGTTTGGAAGTATCTGACAAACACCTTGCGACCATTGAAAAATACGGGCTTTTCCGCCGTCTAATAGATAGTAACGGCATTGTAGATGAAGCTGTATTGGAAAAACTAAGGTTGAACATACGTTCCCTTATCGCTTCACAGGAAGAAGACAGTAAAGATTTACTTGATTTATGTATTGATGTGATCTATCACAACAATATGAAAGCTTTCGGATTGCAACAGCTCATTAAACTGTATCTGGAATGGCTTTCCCAGCAAGAATCCGCGGATGAAGAAGATTGAAAAACAAAATGAAATCAATTAATACCTGCGGACAAAAGCAGTATAGTCCGCTCATCCCGGCTATTGAAGCTATATGCAAAGCGACTCCCGGTGACAAACTGGAAATTATTATGGACAACACCATTGCTTTCAGTGATTTAAAGGAGTATCTTATAGAACGGAACATTGGCTTCAGAGAAATTTATGACGGCGAACAGATGGCTGTGCAATTCATAGTGTGACCCACATACATGTGCAAAGAAAAATGTATCTTTGCGGCATGAAAGAATATAGATTGACCGATTGGTTACCGACCACCAAAAAAGAAGTTGAGCTTAGAGGATGGGATGAATTGGATGTCATCCTGTTTAGCGGGGATGCATATGTAGACCATCCTTCTTTCGGAGCAGCTGTCATTGGACGCATTCTGGAAGCTGAAGGATTACGGGTGGCTATTGTTCCACAACCCAATTGGCGCGATGATCTGCGGGATTTCAAGAAATTGGGACGTCCGGGTCTTTTCTTCGGAATTAGTGCAGGATGTATGGATTCCATGGTCAACAAGTATACGGCCAATAAACGGTTACGCCACGACGATGCATACACACCGGACGCGCGACCGGATATGCGACCGGAATATCCTTCCATTGTTTACACCCGCATCTTAAAAGATCTTTTTCCTGATGTTCCCGTCGTTCTGGGAGGAATAGAAGCTAGTATGCGCCGGCTAACCCACTATGATTACTGGCAAGATAAACTCTGCAAAAGCATTCTTATAGATAGCAAGGCCGACATGCTGATTTATGGAATGGGAGAAAAGCCCATAGTGGAATTGGTGAAACGATTAAAAGACCAAGGCAACAACTCAATACAAAACATTCCCCAAATAGCCTATTTGTGCAAAACAACTGATTTCAACGCTCAAGAAGGTGATATCCGGCTATATTCACACAGTGAATGTCTAAAAGACAAGAAAAATCAGGCGGCCAATTTCCGACATATTGAAGAAGAGAGCAATAAATATGCTGCATCGCGCATCACTCAGGAAGTAGATGACTTTACCGTAGTGGTTAATCCCCCTTATCCCCCAATGACAGAAACGGAATTGGACCGTTCATTCGATTTGCCATATACCCGTATGCCTCATCCTAAATATAAAGACAAACGTATACCGGCATACGACATGATTAAATTTTCCGTCAACATTCACCGTGGTTGCTTTGGCGGATGTGCTTTTTGTACGATTTCGGCTCATCAGGGGAAATTCATTATCAGCCGTAGCAAAGAAAGCATCCTGAAGGAAGTGAAGGCTGTAATGGATTTGCCGGACTTCAAAGGATACTTAAGCGATTTGGGAGGACCATCCGCAAACATGTATCGTATGAAAGGAAAGGATGAAGATATTTGTAAGAAATGCAAGCGTCCATCTTGTGTCCATCCCAAAGTATGTCCCAATCTTAACACGGACCATCGCCCGTTATTGAATATTTATCATGCCGTAGACGCATTGCCCGGAATCAAAAAAAGTTTCATTGGCAGCGGGGTGCGTTACGACTTATTGCTCTATCGCAGCAAAGACGAAACGGTCAACCACAACGCCGCTGAATATACCCGAGAGCTCATCACCAAGCATGTGAGCGGACGTCTCAAAGTGGCACCCGAACATACCAGTGACCAGACACTGTATGTAATGCGTAAACCTTCTTTTCAACAATTTGAAGAATTTAAACGCATCTTCGACCGCATCAATCGTGAAGAAGGACTACACCAACAGCTTATCCCCTACTTCATTTCCAGTCATCCGGGATGTACGGAAGAAGATATGGCAGAGCTGGCAGTCGTCACCAAGCGACTCGACTTCCATTTAGAACAGGTACAAGACTTCACACCCACCCCGATGACCGTTGCCACCGAGGCATGGTACACCGGTTACCATCCTTATACGCTAGAGCCTATATTCAGTGCTAAAACACCGCATGAAAAGCTTGCTCAACGACAATTTTTCTTTTGGTACAAGCCCGAAGAGCGGAAAAACATTATCAAAGAATTGAAACGGATGGGAAGGCAGGACTTAATTAACAAACTTTACGGAAAAACGAATAAGAAGTCAAAACAGTAAATCTGAAAGAATTACACAGGTAAGGTAATTATGGGGTAAAATAGACATCTCATTCTTCCACTTCCATAGCAAGAATCTCCTTAAGTACACTGACCGCAGTTTCCACATTATCCACATCTTTCACCACCATGCTACGCTTCCCGTTTTGATCACGCAAATCGCAACGCCGGGTATATTTCATCATGTAAGAAATGAATTTGCCAAATGCCTGACTCTTATAGTAGGGGCTGTCAGGATTGGAAACAAAGAATAAAGTCATGCGTCCACCCTTTAAGAAAGTTCTTTCGACACCAAGGCGGGCTGAAATACGACGCAAAGGAACAATACGCAATAATTCTTCAGTTTCAGGAGGAACAGGACCGAAACGATCAATAAGTTGAGATCGGAAAGCCTCAACGTCCTTATCTAATGTGAGTCCGTCCAACTCACGATAAAGCAACATACGCTCACTACTTCCCGTCACATAAGTGGCCGGTAGTAAAAGTTCCAAATCGCTTTCTACCTGACATTCTTCCACGAACTGTTCACCGCTAATAATTGTCCCTTCTGCCTTCAATTCATCAGCATAAAGATCGGCAAATTCATCGGTCTTCAGTTCATGCACAGCTTCGGACAGAATCTTCTGGTACGTTTCATACCCAAGATCGGCAATAAAGCCACTCTGTTCGGCTCCCAGCATATTGCCTGCACCACGGATATCCAAATCCTGCATGGCAATATGGATTCCACTACCCAGATCACTAAAGTTCTCAATAGCCTGTAAACGCCGCTTAGCTTCCGAAGTCAGCGAAGCCAAAGGAGGTGCCAATAAGTAACAAAAGGCTTTTTTGTTACTACGCCCCACTCGTCCGCGCATCTGGTGCAAATCACTTAGTCCAAAATTCTGAGCCTGATTAATAATGATCGTATTGGCATTGGGTATATCGATTCCGCTTTCTATAATGGTCGTAGCAACCAGAACATCATAATCATAATTAACAAAACCAACTATTATTTTCTCCAGTTCCACCGGTTCCATTTGCCCATGACCGATAGCAACGCGACAATCCGGAATATGCCGTTCGATCATATCTTTCAATTCCGACAAATTGGATATTCTGTTACTGACGAAAAAGACCTGACCATTCCTGCTCATCTCAAAATTAACAGCATCGGCAATGATCTCATCGTTAAACGTATGAATTTCTGTCTGAATAGGATAACGGTTAGGCGGTGGAGTTTGAATGACACTAAGGTCACGCGCACCCATCAATGAAAATTGTAAAGTACGGGGAATAGGGGTCGCCGTCATGGTAAGGGTATCCACATTCACCCTCAGCTGACGAAGCTTTTCCTTTACCGAAACTCCGAACTTCTGCTCCTCATCAACGATAAGCAGTCCAAGATCTTTGAACTTCACATCTTTCCCTAATATACGATGAGTACCTATCAAAATATTCACCTCACCTGAGGCCAGCTTCTTGAGAATAGCACGAGCTTGTGCAGTGGTACGGGCACGACTTAGGTACTCCACACTGCAAGGGAAGTCCTTTAATCGTTCAGTAAACGTTTGATAATGTTGATAAGCCAGCACAGTTGTTGGCACCAGCACGGCAACTTGTTTATTATCCGCTGCGGCTTTAAAGGCAGCACGTACGGCTACTTCCGTTTTACCAAATCCCACATCACCACAAACAAGGCGATCCATCGGGCGGTCACTCTCCATATCCGCTTTTACATCAGCAGTAGCTTTACTTTGGTCCGGTGTATCTTCATAGATAAAGGAGGCTTCCAATTCCCGCTGTAAAAAGCTATCGGGACTGAATCGAAAACCTTTTTCTTCCCGTCGCTGCGAATACAGCTTGATTAAATCACGGGCAATATCCTTAATTTTAGTCTTGGTACGCTCCTTTAATTTTTCCCAGGCACCCGTACCCAACTTATTTAAGCGAGGAGTTTCCCCTTCCTTGCCCTTATATTTAGAAACCTTATGCAACGAGTGTATGGAGACAAACACCACGTCATCGTTTTGATATACCAGTTTCATGACTTCCTGAGTGGTATCCCCATTAGGAATACGCACCAACCCGGCAAACCGTCCCACACCATGATCAATATGTACCACATAGTCGCCCGGTGTAAACTGATTGAGTTCTTTAAGTGAAAGTGCCACTTTACCCGAACGGGCTTTATCACTCTTCAGATTATATTTATGGTAACGGTCAAACAGTTGATGATCGGTAAACACACAAACTTTCAAAACATTATCGGAAAACCCTTCATGCAAGGTGCGTTCCACTGCTGTAAAAGCGATTTCGTCTCCCCTATCATCAAAAATTGCACGGATACGATCAGTCTGTTTTATACTATCACTACAGATATAGATTTTATATCCCCTGGTAAGATAAGACTCAAAGCTTTCCGCCACCAAATCAAAGTTTTTATGAAAGATAGGTTGTGCTGTTATATCAAAAGTCATTTTAGCATCAGGCGTACCGGTTGGCTTATTGCCAAATTCCATCCGGCGAAAGTCCAGTGCACGAAGGGTAAACTCACTACCATTGATCAACTTACCATCCAATGAAATACTTCCGTTATCCTCCGCTTCACGCGCAGCAATGGCTTGTGAAGTCAATGCTTCATCATGCACTACCTGAATGCGGTCACGTAACCAAAGAAAATCTTTCATTGCAATTACTGTATCTTCCAGCATGAAATCCAAAAACTGCACCAATCCTCCGTTACCATTTACCCCCAAACTACGACTTAAATCAGGAACAATCACCACATTTTCTTTTTTCCCTTGTGATAGTTGCGAATCCACTTCGAATGTACGGATACTTTCTACTTCATCCCCGAAAAAGTCAACGCGATAAGGATATTCCGACGAGAAAGAAAACACATCAATAATGCTACCACGCACTGCGTATTGACCAGGCTCATACACATAATCCACCCGTTCAAATCCGTAATCAGCCAAGACCTCAGTAATAAACCTTGTATCTACATTCTCACCAACATGAAGTTTAAGTGTTTTCTCACCCAATTCTTTACGCGAAACTACTTTTTCCGCCACTGCATCAGGATAAGTCACGATGCAAAATCCCTGTTCTCCCTTCTGCAAACGACTTAACACCTCCGTACGGAGAATTTCATTTGCAGCATCCTTCTGTCCGTACTTGATGGCACGGCGAAAGGATGAAGGAAAGAATAAAACATCTTCCGCACCCAATATTTGAGTAAGATCGTGATAGAAATATCCCGCTTCTTCCATATCACCCAATATAAAGACAAACGGGTATTCGCTACGTTGCACTAACACAGACGAAAACAGAGAGGCGGCAGAAGCAGACAAACCTCCACAAAAAATAGAACGAACAGACGATTTTTTAAGTAAACTACTCAAGACTTCCACATTGGGATGGGCAGCATATTGTTGTTGTAGCTCGGTGACAGTCATTATATCAATTTGAAAATTCACCGCAAAATTACTAAATAATCCTTAGTTTTGCTCCTAATGAATAGAAAACACTTAACTTTGTTCAAAATTAGTGTTCCTATTTTATGAATACTCAAACATCGGACAGTATTGTCATCATTCCCACCTATAACGAACGGGAAAACATTGAAAAAATCATTCGTGCCGTCTTTGCGTTGGAAAAAGTATTCCATATTCTTATTATCGAAGACGGTTCGCCCGATGGCACAGCTACCATCGTAAAGGGTTTGCAAACTGAATTTCCCGAACGTCTGTTCATGATTGAACGTAAAGGCAAATTAGGACTTGGAACGGCATACATCACAGGATTTAAATGGGCGTTAGAACATCATTACGACTATATTTTCGAAATGGATGCAGATTTCAGCCACAATCCGGCCGATCTTCCCCGTCTTTACGAAGCATGCTCCACAGAAGGGGCTGATGTGGCAATCGGGTCAAGATATGTCAGTGGAGTGAATGTAGTGAACTGGCCGATGGGCCGTGTGCTCATGTCCTACTTTGCATCAAAGTATGTTCGGTTCATCACCGGACTCCCGATACACGATACCACTGCCGGTTTTAAATGTTACCGCCATAAAGTACTGGAAACTATAAATTTAGATAAAATCCGTTTCAAAGGCTATGCATTTCAAATTGAAATGAAATTTACAGCCTACAAGCTCGGTTTTAAAATTACAGAAGTCCCGGTTATATTCATCAATAGAGAACTGGGAACATCCAAGATGAACAGCAGTATCTTTGGAGAGGCTGTATTTGGAGTAATCAGATTAAAAATACACAGTTGGTTTCACCACTATGCTCAAGCCAAATAATTATGGGAAGAACATTAATACATAACGCTACAATAGTAAATGGAGGAGAATCAGTTCAAGGTTCGGTAGTAATAGAAAATAAACGCATAGCAGAAGTCTTAACCAACGGTAAACCGCTATCGCGCCCCTGTGATGAAATAATAGACGCAACAGGTTGCTACTTACTCCCCGGAATCATTGATGACCATGTACATTTTCGGGATCCGGGGCTCACACACAAAGCCGACTTTCTTACAGAGAGCCGTGCGGCAGTAGCCGGAGGGGTTACTTCCATCATGGATATGCCCAATACCAGCCCGCTGACCACTACCCTTGATGCACTGGAAGAGAAGTTTGACCTGATGAACAGGAAGTGTATCGTTAACCATTCCTGCTACTTCGGAGCTACAAACAGCAACTATACAGAATTTAGTAAACTGGACGAGCATCGGGTATGCGGAATTAAACTCTTCATGGGTTCCAGTACGGGAAATATGTTAGTGGATAGAAAGCAAAGCTTAGAGAAAATATTTGGTAGTGCTCCCTTGCTAATCGCCGCTCATTGTGAGAATCAAGATCTTATTAAAAAGAACATTGCACATTACAAAGAAATATATCAGGACGAAGAAATTCCATTGGAGAAACATCCATATATACGATCTGCACAAGCATGCTACGATTCATCCCATTTAGCCGTTAATTTGGCTACCGAGAGTGGTGCACGCCTGCACATACTGCACATTTCCACCGCAAAAGAGATTGAGTTGCTAACTAACGCAGCAACTCCTCAAAAGCGGATTACGGCGGAAGCATGTGTTTCTCATTTGCTATTCTCCTCTACTGACTATAAAACGTTAGGGACGCGCATCAAATGTAATCCGGCAATAAAAGTAAAAAAGAATCGGCTTGCGCTACAAAATGCTGTTAATGAAGGTTATATAGATGTCATAGCAACCGATCATGCCCCCCACTTACTAAGTGAGAAAGAAGGAGGGGCGCTGAAAGCAGCATCTGGTATGCCAATGATACAATTCTCTCTTGTCAGCATGCTCGAATTAGTGGATAAGAACATTTTCAGCATCGAAACTGTTGTAGGTAAAATGTGTCATGCACCTGCACAAATCTACCGAATTAACAACCGGGGATATATACAGGAAAATTTCCAGGCTGACTTAGTTCTTGTAAGACGGGGAGAACCGTGGACGGTCAGTCGTGACAATATTCTCAGCAAGTGTGCATGGAGCCCTCTGGAAGGACATTCTTTTAATTGGAAGGTCGAAAAAACATTTGTAAACGGACAGTTGATATATAACGACGGACAAATAAATGATACTTACCGGGGGGAAGAATTAAGATTCAATTAACTAACCTAAAGGTAACGACCGGAATGAAAGAAGAAGTTCTATCATATGCTATACACGATGTCACCCCATACATCAATTGGATATACTTTTTCCATGCATGGGGATTTCAACTGCGTTTCTCTGCAATAGCAAACATACACGGATGTGACGTTTGTCGCGCATCGTGGCTAACTACTTTTCCCGAAGAAGAACGCAGCAAAGCGGCGGAAGCCATGCAGCTCTTTAAAGAAGCCAACCGAATGCTCAATCAACTGGATGAGGACTATCAGGTTCATGTCATTTATCAACTCCGCGAAGCAAATTCGGACGGCGACAACATTCTAATGGAAGGTACTCCCTTCCCGCTATTACGCCAGCAGACTCCTCATACCGATAACTCTCCATATCTATGTCTGAGTGATTTTATTCGCCCGCTCTCTTCCGGTAAACAGGATACCATAGGATTGTTTGCCGCCACATGTGATGGCGAAATAGAAGCTTTATACGAGAATGATCCCTATAAACGTATGTTAGTACAGACACTAGCCGATCGCCTTGCAGAAGCTGCAACGGAAAAGGTACACGAATATGTCCGTAAAACGGCATGGGGATATGCTAAAGACGAAAATCTCACTATACCTGATTTATTAGTGGAAAAGTATCAAGGCATCCGTCCTGCTGTGGGATACCCATCCCTGCCAGATCAATCCATCATTTTTTTATTGAACCAGCTATTGAAAATGGAGCGTATAGGCATCACCCTGACCGAAAGCGGAGCGATGAGTCCCCACGCTTCGGTAAGCGGATTAATGATAGCGCATCCTTCTTCCCACTACTTTGCCGTTGGAAAGATTGGAGACGACCAGTTGGAAGATTATGCCCGCCGCCGGGGAATGCAGGTTTCGGAAATACGCAAATTCCTGCTAGCTAACCTAAAGCTTTAGAAAATGAGATTACGCCAAGAGCGCTAATCTATCGTCACTCATATTACAGATGTTTCCGAGAAGCATGATAAGGGTTTCAAAAAGCTTTTGACTTAAATCTCAGTTATTCTCTTTTTATCAGGTTTTATCATTAAAATTCATTTGCAATCATGAAAGTTTAATGTTTACTGTGATTTTTCAGACCATCTTTGCGACTAACAAAACAAAGTATCTAAGAAATTATTAAGTAGAAATGGAGAATGTAGAACAAGAGTTCCTTTCCGTGATACATGAATATTCGCGTGTCATCTATAAGGTGTGCTATCTGTACACTACTCCAAATGCCACTCTTAACGATCTATACCAGGAAGTTGTACTCAATATATGGAAAGCATTTCCCAAGTTTCGCAAAGAATGTAAGATTTCTACATGGATCTACCGAATTGCTTTAAATACATGCATCAGTTTTATCCGTAAAGAAAAAAACATTCCCGAAATCATCTCTTTCACCCAAGAAGCAGACAGAATAGAGGAGGACGATGACAAACAACTAATGCTTAATAAACTCTATTGGATGATCAATAAACTGGGACAACTGGAAAAGTCGATCATCTTGCTTTACCTGGAAGAAAAGAAATATGAAGAAATAGCCGAAATTACAGGCCTAAGTGTAACAAACATTGCAACCAGAATCAGTCGAATAAAAGACAAACTAAGGGTAATGAACAAGGAGGATTAATATGGAACTGGATGAATTGAAGAAATCATGGAATACCTTAAATGAACAATTGCAAAAGGAATCCATCACCAATGACGAGCAAGTGATAGAATTAATCACCCGATACAAGGATAATGCCAACAAGAGTCTGAAATGTCTTACAGGGTGGCAACGCTTTTCCATCACGATTGGAATAGTGGGTATACTTGTTCTTTCATTAATATGGATATTACCTTCTCTTTTCCACATCAGCGAAGAATGTCAGTCCAAAATCAATGTACTCACTATATTTATCGGAATCAGTATCTTGGGGGGAATCTGGTGGGATTGTAAGAACTATATATGGATAAAAAACACTAAAATAGACGAGATGCCGGTTAGCGTAGTCAGCAAGCGCATGCTTCAATTTCGTCAATGGATAAAAGCAGAAATCATTACCATATCCGCATGGATTATCGTATTCAACGTCGTCTATTATTGGGCAATGAATTTCAACAAGGCATCCATTGCGGTACAAGCTATATTAATCGGTATTATAGTATTAGGTGACGTCGTTATCATCTACTTCTTATATAAAAAAATAGCATATAAGCACCTGGATAATATCAAGAAAAACATCGATGAATTAAAAGATATATGTTCTGAATAATAGTCATTGTTTTGAACGATTATTTCCAAAATAGATTATCTTTGTAGCGATAAACATTCCAACCTATGAAGATACTCTATAATATTTATCAGATTTGCTTCGCCTTACCACTGCTATTGATATTAACAATACTTACCGCCTTAACTACCATCATCGGTTCTCTCATCGGAGGCGCACATACATGGGGATACTACCCTGGCAAAATATGGTCGGAACTTATTTGCCTGTTCCTTTTGATTCCCGTAAAAGTACGTGGAAGGGAAAAGTTGCATAAAAGGACGTCATACGTCTTCGTTCCCAATCATCAGGGAGCTTTTGATATCTTTCTCATATATGGATTCATAGGGCGTAACTTTAAATGGATGATGAAAAAGAGCTTGCGGAGAATCCCGTTTGTAGGAAAAGCATGCGAAAGCGCCGGTCATATCTTTGTAAATAGATCCGGTCCTAAAAAGGTATTGGAGACTATTCAAAAAGCCAAATCTTCCTTAAAAGACGGAGTTTCATTAGTCGTTTTTCCGGAAGGTGCACGAACTTTTACCGGACACATGGGCTACTTCAAGAAAGGGGCTTTTCAACTGGCTGACGAATTACAATTAGAAGTCGTTCCAGTCACCATTGACGGTTCATTTGAAATATTACCACGGACAGCTAAATGGATTCACCGTCACCGGATGATACTTACCATTCATGACCCCATTCCACCCAGCGGACAGGGAAATGACAACATAAAAGAAACACTGGCAAAAGCTTATGTAGCTGTGGAAAGCGCTTTACCTGACAAGTATAAGGGTATGGTAAGAAATGAAGATCAAGATCGTTAGCACATCATACTCTTTTTTAAAAGAGTATGATGATTTAGGAATATTCAGCAAATAATATCTGGAATCTTCTATTTATCTGCTTCAGCTTTAGCTTCCACATTCTGCTCCATACGGCGATGCTCATCTATCAACTGCATGTTTTCCTTTGCTTTTGAAAGAAAGTCTTTGACCATTTTATTACTTTTAAATGATAAAGGAGCATCCTTAACAATATCTTCAATCTGCGGCGTCATCACCGGATAAGGTAAAGTACTACATAACATAATGAAGACATTAGGACCCAGAACATTTTCATAATTGTCGGCAATAAAGCCCTTAATATAGTCGTTCATATCTTTCACTATCCCTGCACTTTCCTTATTCAGTTCATCATGCACATCAGCCAAATCGGCACCATCCAACACCATGCGCGCTTCTTTGCTTTCCAAGTCTTCTATTTTCACTTCAAAAGCATTCCGCTTATCAATGAATTCATAAAGTGCTTCATTAAGAGGAGTACCAGTAGCACTCAACTGAGAATGAGAGATCGAGACTGTAGTCTTCCCTCCTTCAAGCACCAAAGGCATAATGTCTTCATCGTCCATATACAGGGTGACCATCATAACAGAATCCAACGGACCGCTCATTTTAAATAAGCCATGAACCACTTCTGCGGAATCAACAGCCTTCCATTGTCCATTCTGTAATGTCTTAAGGAAAAGCATCTTTCCATCAAGACTGGTCACAGACGAAGAACCTTCAATTTTATACTTCCGGTTGCAGGATGCAAAAAGTATAAGCGAAAGTAATAACGGCAAAAAACTGTTCACACTTATCCTGATCATATATAATACGATTTTATGAAACTCGTTACAAAGGTACAACTGTTTCATTCTGTAAGGAAATCTTTTATCAATATTTATATTTTGCACCTTTTTTATATAATAATCTTTATAAAAGGGGAGACTAATGAAGGTACTTTCCAGTTAGTTTTCTTATTTTTGCAAAATCTGTATAACAAAAACAAAATACGGGCATTAAAATAAACAAGAAATACAATAAACTATAATAATGTAATAATGAAAATTAAAAACTACTTGATAGCGTTACTTATTACGCTTACATTCAGTTCAATAGCACGGGCTGATGAAGGAATGTGGTTGTTGCAATTAATGAAACAACAGCACTCTATTGACTTAATGAAGAAACAAGGGCTGCAACTGGAAGCAGACGATCTGTACAATCCAAACGGCGTTTCATTAAAAGACGCTGTGGGTATCTTCGGAGGTGGATGTACAGGTGAGATCATTTCACCGAAAGGGTTAATATTAACCAATCATCACTGCGGCTATGCATCACTCCAACAGCACAGTAGCGTGGAACACGATTATCTGACTAACGGCTTTTGGGCAAAGAGTATGGATGAAGAGCTGGCTACACCGGGACTAAAGTTCCAGTTCATTAAGCGCATTGAAGACATTACGAATATGGTAAACCAGAAAATACAATCGGGAGAGGTTAGTGAAACAGATGCACTGACAAAGCCCTTTTTGGATAAACTGGCAAAAGAGTTATATGAAAAGAGTGACCTGAAAGGAGAAAAAGGCATTCAAGTTCAGGCACTGCCCTTCTATGCAGGTAACAAATACTATTTGTTCTACAAAAAAGTATATACGGATGTACGTATGGTTGCGGCTCCCCCCTCCTCTATCGGAAAATTCGGTGGAGAGACAGACAACTGGATGTGGCCCCGTCATACGGGCGATTTCTCCATGTTCCGCATTTATGCAGATGCCAATGGCGAACCGGCAGAATACTCTCCAAAGAATATCCCTTTGAAGACTCCTAAATTCTTCCCTATTTCCCTCAAAGGACTGAAAGATGGTGACTACACCATGATCATGGGATTTCCGGGAAGCACCAGCCGCTACCTGACTGTATCGGAAGTGAAAGAACGTATGGAAGCTTCGAACGAACCGCGTATACGCATCCGTGGCGTACGTCTTGACGTTTTGAAGAAGGCTATGGCCGCCAGTGACAAGACCCGCATACAATACGCCAGTAAATTTGCCGGCTCCAGTAACTATTGGAAAAACTCCATAGGCATGAACAAAGCAATCATTGACAACAATGTATTGGAAACAAAAGCCGAACAGGAAAAGAAATTTAATGAATATGCTAAAGACAAACCTCAATATCAAGGTGTTGTAGATAAAATAGATTCCATTGTAAGTAGCGGAACAGGGTTGACACGTCAATTTTACTATTTATCGGAAGCTTTCAGGGGAGCAATAGAATTTGGATCACCTTATCAGATAATGGATCAGCTTAAAGAAGCATTGACTGCAAAGAACGATTCGCTGATTAATAAGGCAAAGCAAGACTTAAAAGAGGTGTTCGCCGAAATACACAATAAAGATTACGATCATGAAGTGGACAGGGCAGTAGCTAAGGCAATCTTCCCTACTTACGCAGAAGCCATTCCGGCAGAAGAACGTCCCGCTTTCTTCCAAACAATTGATAAAGAGTACAAAGGCAATTATGATGCATACATAGATGATATGTACGACAATTCAATCATGGCTAATCAGACTAACTTTGATAAGTTCATGAAGAAACCTACCGTTAAAGCTATTGATAAAGACATGGCTACCCAATACAGCCGGGCTAAAATAGAAAAACTGAAGGAACTGGCTGGTCAAATGGGAGGAAGTTCCAAAGAACTTGCTTTACTGCATAAAGCCTATATCCGTGGATTGGAAGAGATGAAGTTACCGGCTCCTTCTTACCCGGATGCCAATTTCACCATCCGTTTGACTTATGGTAACGTAAAATCGTATGACCCGCGTGATGGAGTGCATTACAACTACTACACCACTACCGATGGGGTTTTGGAAAAAGAAAATCCCAATAATCCTGAATTCATTGTACCGGCTAAACTCAAAGAACTCATCGAGAAAAAGGATTTCGGACGCTACGCCATGTCTGACGGCAGCATGCCCATCTGCTTCCTGAGTACCAATGACATTACAGGCGGAAATTCCGGTAGTCCGGTGCTGAATGCAAAAGGAGAACTGATTGGTTGTGCTTTCGACGGTAATTGGGAGTCACTGAGTGGCGACATCAACTTCGACAACAAGCTGCAACGCTGCATTTGTCTGGACGTGCGTTACGTCCTATTTATCCTTGACAAGTTAGGAGATTGCAAACGCTTAATCGATGAGATGAGTATTGTAGAATAAACCTAAAATTAACGGGCTGTGCCGGATTTGTTCTAAGGAACTTTCGCTGCACAGCCCGTTTTATATAACAAAAGAACAATGACATGAGAAAAACTCTTTTTCTATTCGTCGTATTGATTTTCACAGGTCTGAATCGGGCATTCTGCGATGAAGGAATGTGGATGCTAACCGACCTGCAAAAGCAGAATGAAGTTGCAATGACGGAGCTTGGCTTGCTAATGCCCGTCAACGAAATATACAATCCCAACGGCATATCTCTGAAAGATGCTGTTGTACACTTTGGCAGAGGCTGCACCGGTGAGGTTATTTCAGCGGAAGGTCTGGTTCTGACCAACCACCATTGCGGATATGGAGCAATCCAGCAACAAAGTAGTGTGGAGCATGACTATCTGACCGACGGCTTCTGGGCTATGAACTATCAGGATGAACTTCCATGCAAAGGACTGACCATTACCTTTATTGATAAAATATTGGATGTGACGGATTACGTCAACGAGCAATTAAAGAAAGACCCAGATCCTAATGGTACAAACTACCTTTCACCAAAATATTTGAGTATCGTGGCAGAGCGCTTCTCCAAAGCCGAAAACATAGCAGAGAAGAAAGGGCAAAGCATCGAGCTAAAGGCGTTTTACGGTGGAAACAGCTATTATCTGTTTGTAAAAACCACTTACAGTGACATCCGCATGGTAGGTGCTCCCCCATCCTCTATTGGAAAATTCGGAGCTGACACAGACAACTGGATGTGGCCGCGGCATACAGGCGATTTCTCTCTCTTCCGCATTTATGCTGATAAGGACGGACAACCGGCCAAATACGCAAAAGAGAACATTCCTTTAAAGGTAAAGACACACCTCACCATTAGTCTGGCAGGATACAAAAAGGGAGATTTCACCTTTGTCATGGGATTTCCTGGACGTAACTGGCGCTATATGATCTCGGACGAAGTGGAAGAACGGATGCAAACCGTGAACTTTATGCGTCAGCATGTACGTGGAATCCGTCAGGAGGCATTAATGGCGGAGATGCAAAAAGATCCGGCTGTCCGCATTCACTATGCAAGTAAATATGCTTCATCCGCCAATTACTGGAAAAACGCCATTGGCATGAACGAAGGGCTGGTACGTTTAAAAGTACTTGATACGAAACGGGAGCAACAGGAAAAGCTTCTGGCTTATGGACGTGAGAAAGGAGACAGCTCTTATCAAAAGGCGTTTGATGAAATACGCCGTATCGTCCGGCAACGCCGACCGGCTCTGTATCATCAGCAAGCTATTCAAGAGGCATTGGTGACGGGATTGGATTTTATGCAAATACCCAACACTACCACTATGATAACTGCCCTAAGAGGTAAGGATAAGAACAGCATTCGGATTGCAGCTGATAGTTTAAAAGTAGCGGGCGAAAAATATTTTGCATCAGTTCCTTTCCCCGAAGTAGAGCGCATTGTTGCAAAAAAGATGTTACGTGCTTATACGCAATACATCCCCTACGAACAACGGGTCGGAATTTTTAAAATGATAGACAAACGTTTCAAAGGAGATAGTGATAAATTTGTAGATGCCTGCTTTGAATATTCCATATTCGGAAGTAAAGCCAACTTTGAGAAATTTATCCGCAAGCCAAGTCTGTACAAGATGACTTACGACTGGATGGTTTTGTTTAAATATTCCATTACCGATGGCTTGCTGCAAACCGCCTTTTCCATGGCAGAAGCAAACAAAAATTATAATGCCGCACATAAGACGTGGGTAAAAGGTATCATGGATATGAAACAAGAAAACCATGTTCCTATCTATCCAGATGCCAACTCAACACTGCGTCTCACCTACGGGCAAGTACTTCCCTACTCGCCTGCCGACGGCGTGGAATACAAATACTACACCACGTTGGACGGTGTGATGGAGAAAGAAGACCCCAACAATTGGGAGTTTGTAGTACCTGAAAAGTTGAAGCAGCTGTACCGGAACAGGGACTTCGGACCTTATGCTGCAAGCGATGGTGAAATGCATACCTGCTTTATTGTAAGCACGGATAACACGGGGGGCAACTCCGGCAGTCCGGTTTTCAATGCCAAAGGACAGCTCATCGGTACCGGTTTCGACCGCAACTACGAGGGTCTTACGGGCGACATCGCTTTCAGACCCTCTTCCCAAAGAGCTGTTTGCGTGGATATTCGCTACATTCTATTTATTATAGATAAATATGCGGGAGCTTCCCGAATCATAAAAGAGCTAAGCATAGAACATTGAACCTATTTCTCCTTTTAATTGTTATGTACTAAATTTTAATGATGATGGAATGCAGTAAGTCACATTGAAATTTAGTACATATTTAAGTTAATAATAGAAAGGAAAAATAGTATGGAAAAGTTTAATGATTTAATACAATCAGAGAAACCGGTTTTAGTGGACTTCTTTGCTACATGGTGTGGACCGTGTAAAGCTATGCACCCTGTATTGGAACAAGTTAAATCAGAAATCGGAGACAAAGCACGCATTGTACAGATAGACGTAGATCAACATGAAGATTTAGCAGAGAACTATCGGATACAAGCTGTTCCGACTTTCATTATATTCAAGAAAGGCGAAGCACTCTGGAGACATTCTGGGGTTATAAGCGGGAATGATTTAAAGGCTGTTATTGAACAAGAATCTGTTTAAACCTGAGCTCAGGCTCATCTCTCTACCCAGAGTTTTTCACTACTTTGCTTGCACACTTGCACTTTCTATTGTATTCCATTGATATTCAACAGGAAACCGAGTGGTGGCAGTAAAAAATGCAGGCGTGCAAGCAAATTTACCTACACTTTTATATTTATAGTAGAATCGAAGATAACTTATTGTTAGGTCTTCCTTACGTCAACACCTCATTCGTCTTGCATTTAAAGCAGGTCTTCCTTTAGTTTTTGCCCTATTTATCTTTATTACCCACATCCGTGGGACTGCTTTCCCACAACTGTGAAGAATATGCTTCACAGCCGTGAAGAAGCTTCTCCACAACCATGGACATCAAACAAATCCTAAGGCAAACAGGGCAGACGCATTATAGTTTTTACTACATTGCATATATCTTTCTCCTTGTATATATGGTATATACAGGTGATATCTCATTATATATGTCTGATCAATTTATTATATTTGCAATGTAAAACTAAACATCCTTTGACATGAAAATAGGTATTATTGACATTGTTTTATAGAGAACAACCTCCATTGACAACTTGATGTCACTTTTCATGAGAATCAAAGCAAGAAAGTCAGGAATGCCGTAAGAAACTTTTCAGCACTCACTTAAATGCTGTTGGCTACTCTTAAAAACAACAAGATAACTAAGAGAAGTATGAATCTTAGAAGATTAAAAGCTGGATGAGATAACAACTATTTATCTAACTTGCGGCAAAGCGGCACTTTTAACACGCCTGCCCTACCTATCAAAACATGACGAAAAACCTAGAAAACAGCTAAAAGAGCAAAGCCTCATCCCCATGCTAATAATAACACCTGCTTCCATCTTTCTGCTATCATAAAAATTATAATTTGAAAAAAATGCAATTTATTTATTTAAAATATGTTCATTTTGCTTTTAGAATTATAAATTTGCAATTTTATAATCACCCAAATAGAATGGTAAAGGACGAAGAGGCACAAATAATAACCGACTTTTTGAACGGAGACAAAGATGCATATGTCTTGATGTACAAGACCTATGTAAAAGAACTATATAACTACGGAAAAGCCTTTACCTCTGATACTGAAATGGTAAAAGATGCCATTCAAGACATCTTCTGCAAAATTCTATGCAAGAGATCATTACTAAGCAACATACATAATCTGAAGTGTTTTCTATTCATCTCTTTAAAGAACAGGCTGATTGATATGAATAGAAAAGTATTGACCTTTAATGAAAATGAATATCCTATAACCAACTTCACGGTAACGAATATAACAATATTGGATGACCTCATAGAAGAAGAGAATCGACAGGAAATCAGTCAAAAGATTAAGTCTTTATTAGAACAGTTGACTGACCATCAACGCGAAGCTGTCTGTTTACGCTATATATATGATATGGAATATAAAGATATTGCTCAAATTCTCAAAATGGAAAATGAGAAATCTGCCAGAAATCTGGTTTCAAGAGCAATACAAAAGCTAAAATCAGAAAATGTATACATTCTATTCTTATTTTCTCTTATTAAGCTAAACTAATATATATAATATTGAAAAGAATATTATAGACAATTAGCAACATCATCTGACGCGATTCGTATTTTACATTCTCTAAATCAAAAAACATCTTCCAACTTTTTTCTAAAAATTGATGGCATTTTTTTTAGTCTATCGTCCTTTCATAGAACAATAGAAGAGTATATGTTATGAAAATAGAAGAAAAATACCATAATTATTCAGCGGCAGACTTACTGAAGGATAATAGATTCCTTTGTTGGTTACTAAATCCCAATGAGGAATCCAATAACTTTTGGGACAAGCAACAAAAAAAGGATCCTGATCTTAAACGAAATATAGAAGCTGCCATACAAATATTTCACTCCATAAGAATAAATCAGCCAGAGTTGTCAGATGAAGAAGAAACAAAAATATTTTCAACGATATATCTTAACTATAAAAGAAACAGGATCAAAAAGAGAATCTATCTTTATACAACAGCAGCTGCATGCATTTTAGTAGCTATAGCTGTCTCATTTTGGTTTACCCAACTCTATAATGAGCATTGCCCCTTATCAGAAAAGACAGCTTACATTCCAACAACACCTTCATCCGTAGACTTTAATAAACTAAAGAATGTTGAAATTGCTTTTAATGATAAAGAAAAAATCACAATTGAAGATGATGCCGCCATCTCACTTAACAGCGATAAAACATTACAAATAGAAGGAGATGGAAAAGAATATCAATTAAAGCTTAATAGTTATTCAAATTACACAAAGCTCTTAGTCCCTTATGGCAGGCGTTCTTTCCTATCCTTACCCGACGGGACAAAATTATGGATCAATTCAGGAACGGAGGTTCGCTTCCCTAATTCCATGGATAGTAAAAAAAGGAATATATTTATAGACGGAGAAATTTATATTGAAGTAGCCCACAATTCAAAACGCCCTTTTTATGTTCATACTTCGGATATGAACATTAGAGTATATGGAACAAAGTTCAACGTAACCTCCTACCATAACGACATTACAAAAAGCGTTGCCCTTATTGAAGGTAGTATCTCTGTTTACTCTAACAAAATGAGTAAAAACACTGTAATGTTGACACCAAATCAGGAATATGCCCAGTCCAGTAACGGCTTTTCCGTCCAAAAAGTGAATGCAGCAAACTTTATGAGTTGGAAAGATGGATTATGGATATTCACTAATGAAGAGTTAAGTAGCCTGGCACTCCGCCTAACACGTTATTATGGGCAAACGATTGAGTGCGCACCAGATATTTCCCAAAAATCATGTACAGGAAAGCTAGTGCTTTTCAAGGACATCCATACTACTATGGAAACAATATCTGATATACTTTCCGTAAGATGTTTATCGATAAACAATATAATCTATATTAAAAGTAAATAAAATGATAAGCCTATGAAAAAAAAAGGAATATAAGACAAAAGGATGGTATAAATCTCTAACAGTAAATCTAATTTTATATACAAAAAATAACCTAATGAAATGAGACTAGAATTCATTTTACGAAAAAGCAGAAAGCCGCTTGGCATAGGGACATTAGTGTTCTTATTGTTGACAATGCTTACATCGCCGATAATAGGCAGTGAGCAAATGCCCTTGTTATCAATTCATATGAACGGAAGCATTAAAGATGCACTTTATATTATTGAAAAGGAAAGTAATTTTGTATTTATCTACTCAGATGATATTTCAAAAGATCTGAATGAAAAAATTGCGCTAAAGATTAAGAAAGAAAGGCTTGATAAAATTTTAGATCAAATTCTTACTCCCAAAAAGTTGTTATATCGAATTCATGAAAGACAAATATCAATATTAAAATCTGCAGCTGTCCAGCAACAAGATAAATCCGGCACTCTTAAAGTCACAGGACGCGTTGTTGATGAAAAAGGAGAGCCGTTAATAGGGGTAAGTATTCAGGAAGTAGGCACATACAATGGAGTTACCACCGATGTCAATGGCTTTTACACGTTATATAACGTAACAGGTGCTGAATCCACGCTAAAGTTTACTTATATCGGTTATGTACCTCAGAATATTAAAGTTGGAAGCCAGCGTCAAATTAATATCACGTTACAACCTGACACCAAGAATTTGGAAGAAGTTGTTGTTGTAGGTTATGGCACACAGAAAAGAGCCAGCGTTGTAGGTGCAATCACGACCATAAAGCCTGCAACGCTGCAAATGGACCAAACACGTTCACTAACTAATGCTTTGGCCGGTTCTGTTTCAGGCATCATTGCCGTTCAAAGGAGCGGTGAACCGGGAAGTGACGCCTCCGACTTTTGGATTCGAGGCATATCTACATTTTCCAGCGTAGCATCAAACCCACTAGTCTTGGTAGATGGAATAGAAAGGGATATTGATAATATATCACCTGAAGAAATTGAATCATTCTCCGTATTAAAAGATGCTACGGCAACTGCCGTTTATGGAGTGAAAGGTGCCAATGGCGTAATTTTAATCCAAACGAAACATGGTAAAATAGGAAAGCCCCGTATAGCAATCAAAGCGGATTATGGCATATCAACACCTACCAAATTACCCAAATTTATTGATGGGGCTACTTATATGGAGGTAATGAATATAGCAAGTCAACTTACTTCCGGAAAGGATATGTATACACAAGATGCCATTAATGCAACAAGAAATAGAGCAGATCTTGATTTGTATCCTAATGTAAATTGGCTGAATTCAGTAACCAAAGACTATGTTCCCAATGGACGCATATCTTTGGATATCAATGGTGGTAGCGAGCGCTTACGTTACAGTATGGTGGCTTCTTATTTTGGAGAAAAGGGCATTACGGTAACAGATCCAAGTGTAGACTACGACGCTTCCAATAAGCTTTCACGATACAATATCAGGACAAATTTAGATATGAACTTAACACCTTCTACTTTAATCAATGTCAGTGTTGGTGGTTATATCACAAATAAAAGAGAACCGGGATGGACACCTACTGATATTCTTTATTTAGCATTTAAGAACACCCCCATCTGCTATCCCAAAATATATTCTAACGGACAGATACCAACATATACATCTCAAACCAATCCTTGGGCAGCAGCAACACATACCGGATTTGTCACAACGAACTCAAGCAGCATTCAATCCGAATTTGTCCTAACCCAAGACATCGGCAAATTATGGAAGCCGTTGGACGGATTGAAAGCAAAAGGGACATTCTCGTTCGACTCCTACGCATGGGACTCTTTCATAAGGAAGAAAGTCCAAACGACTTATATGGCAACGGGAAGAGATGAAGAAGGTAACCTGATTACTACCATGACCAACCAAGGAAACAACTTTCTAGGGTATAGTAAGTCCAATGGCGGTAATCGTTCCCTTTATTTCGAAGGTCAGTTGAATTATAGTAAACTAATTGCAGAAAATCATCAGATTGATGCTCTGTTACTCTATAATATGCGCGACTACGTAAATGCCGATGCCACTACTTCTATATATTCACTTCCATATCGCAGCCAAGGTCTGGCCGGACGTATTTCTTATGGCCTCAAAGGAACTTATTTCTTAGAAGCCAACTTTGGATATAATGGATCAGAGAACTTTGCTCCCGGAAAGAAATGGGGATTTTTCCCTTCCGTTGCAGCAGGATGGTTAATATCAAACGAATCATTCATGAAGAAGCTTTCATCTACTATCTCAAAGTTAAAACTCCGTGCTTCCTACGGTTTAGTCGGCAACGATCAGCTGGCAGGACGCCGGTTTGCATTCCTGTCAACAATATCAAGTATTGACGGATATTCATTTGGTGCTAGTGGAGATAATGCCTATAACGGGTATACTGAAGGGGAATTCGGAGTTAATAATTTGACTTGGGAAACCGTAAAGAAATTTGATTTAGGTTTGGAAATAGGATTATGGGATTGCCTGAATATTCAAGCCGATTATTTTCACGAGAAGCATGAGAAAATTTTTATGCAACGTAAAACAATACCGGAGACTGCAGGATTCACCTCAGCCCCATGGGCCAATTACGGCGTTGTAACCAACCAAGGATGTGAATTCAGCTTAGAAATGAACAAAGAGTTCAATAAGAATCTCTTCTTGTCTGTTCGGGGAAGTTTCACTTATGCTCACAATAAAATAATAGAATATGATGAACCGGAAGCATTGAAAGAAACGACACGCTCCCATACAGGCAATTCAATAGGCACTTATTATGGTCTGGAAGCGGTCGGTGTTTTTCAAGAAGAAGACTTCTTAGCCGATGGATCACTAAAGAGCAGCATACCACGACATACTTTTGGTGCGGTACACCCCGGTGATATTCGCTATGCAGACACAAATCATGACGGGAAAGTTGATGCCAATGATTATAAACCAATAGGAAAACCTTATAACCCGGAAATCGTATATGGATTGGGATTTAGCATACGCTACAAGAATATTGATTTTAGCACATTCTTCCAAGGAGATGCCCATTGTTCGACTATGCTTTCCGGCGACTTATTAATACCCGGCAGTGGTGGCGGTGGTTTAGGAAATATTTACACCAATTGGGATGACCGGTGGAATCCGGCCAATCCATATAGGAAAGATGTATTCTGGCCTCGCTTTTCAACAACCAAGAGCATCAACAACAATCTACCGTCTACATGGTGGTTAAAAGATGCTTCATATATTCGTTTAAAGAATCTGGAAATAGGCTATACGCTACCAAAAAATTGGCAAAAAACTACTCGAATGCGTGGAGCACGTGTGTTTTTCAGAGGTTCAAACCTTTGGACATGGAGTGCTTTCAATATGTGGGACCCTGAAGTCGGTTCAAGTGATGGTCTAAAATATCCCCCAATGAAAGTATATTCTCTAGGCTTTCAAGTTACATTTTAAAAAGATTTATGGATATGAAAAAGTATATAAGATTTATATTACTAACAATAGCAACCCTACCACTCTTGTATTCGTGTGACAATTATTTGAATAAAGAACCAGATGATATGCTGACATTGCCCGGCGTATTCAATGATGCAACGAATATGAAAGAATGGCTGGCAGGTATTTATGATGCAATTCCGGATCCTCTATGGGATTACCTTAGCTATTCATACGGCTATTATTTAATGAGCGATGAATCACAAATTAATAGTGAGCTGGGACAATTTGGATGGAATGGCTTGCTAAATGTTCAGCAAGGAAGTTGGTCACCGGTACAAATGGTTCCAGGCTTTGATTTATGGGGCACTACCTATCAAAAAGTCAGAGCAGCCCTCATCTTTCTGGATAATGTCAAGCCCCTCCCCGAACAGCGTCAGACAGAAGAACTGATCGAAAGATATAAAAATGAAGTCCGTTTTTTAATGGCATACTACTATGAACGAATGTTAGAAGTATACGGACCATTTCCACTAGTGACAACGCTATCAGACGCAACAGCATCCCCTGCAGATTTACAATTGCCACGTACTCCTTATGATGATATAGTAAGTTATCTGGATAAAAATTTATTGGATTTATCAAAGGTGCTTCCCTCTTCTTATGATGATACAGACGTAGGGCATATAACATCGGGAATGTGTCTGGCTGTCAGAGCACGTTTGTTAATGTTTGCAGCAAGTCCGTTATTCAATGGCAATACCGACTATGCAGATGTTACCAACAAAGACGGTACAGCTTTATTCAACTCAACATACGATGCAGACAAGTGGAAAAAAGCAGCCGATGCAGCAAAACAGGTAATTGACATGCCCCTGTACAAACTTTACACCGAAAAAAATGAAGACGGCACTCTTGATGCTCTAATGTCGTGCATGAATGTCCACCTCAAAGGAGTAAACGAAAATCCTGAAATTATATTCGTATATCCAGAAAAGACCAACTATTACTATGAATATCATATATTACCCCGTGGTTCAGGCTTTGCCGGTTGTATAGGAACGACTCAAAACATGGTTGATGCATTCTTTATGAATAATGGCAAGAGCATTACCGACAATGGCTCTAATTACAACCCAATAGGTTTTTCCACTTCCGATGATTATTATAATACACAATATAATTATGGAGATGCAAACCGTACAACGGGCTTGGTGACACGTAAAGGCACATTCAACATGTATGTAAATCGGGAGCCTCGCTTTTATGTCAATATTCGTTACAATGGCGAATATTGCACTTTTGATGATAATGGACGGGACATCGACTTTAAGAAAAACGGATTGGACGGTGCTCCGTCACATGACAGTCCGCTTGCCGGTTATCAAATAAATAAAGCGGTTAATCCATCCGATCATAACGGACAAACATTCCAATATAGACCGGGTATCATTATTCGCTTAGCAGAAATGTATCTGGATTATGCCGAAGCACTAAACGAATACAACCCTAAAAGTACAGATATAGCAAAATATGTCAACTTGATTCGTGAAAGAGCCGGCTTGCCCGGTTTACCAGAAGGCCTGTCACAAAGTGAAATGCGCGATGCTATTCATCATGAACGTCAGGTTGAGTTTGCCTTGGAGGGTGGCATGCGCTACATGGATATCCGCCGTTGGAAAATTGCAGAAGACGTATTTAAGAAGCCTATTCAAGGTATGAATACACAAGGAACAACTGCTAACGATTATTACAAAGTAGTAGATATTCAAACACGCAATTTCCAGAAAAAGATGTACCTATGGCCCATTTACCAAAATTACATGGATAATAATGCAAACTTAGTTCAAAACAAATATTGGTAACAAATATGACCGTAAAACTTTTTTTCAACAAATTTGCACCATTAGTACTACTGTTTATGCCTGTTGCATGTAGTAGCTCTTCCGGTGATGCAATTGTAGAAGAGACAACCGTTTCAATCTCTCCTTCTAAAAAAGTAATTGAAGAGAGTACGGGTGGAGAAATCTCATTTTCTATCACCCCTACCCCCCCCTCAATAGAACTGAAATGCGTCAGTAATGTGAATTGGATGACTCCTGTATTAAATAAAAATTATAGTTGGAATGTTGCTGCAAACACAAGTCAATTAAGTAGGAGCGGCAAAATTTATGTTTTAAATAAAGAGACACTCGCCCATATTGATACTATTCAGGTGGTTCAAAAATCTATCTCAGGAACAATAGACGAAGAGAGTCAATATAGCTTTACAGAAACAGATGTTCCAATTGAAATTCCGTTTGCCGGAAATTCATTTATAACAAGTCCTCTATATGGTGACCAGATTGACAATGATACAGGAGATTTTTCGGCCGATTGGAATGATCCTTCTGTCACAGCTAGTACTTATTTCTACGTTGGTGCAACAGGTTTTATGAACTTAGCGTTAGTTGCTTCAAACAGTGACGGCTACGGCAAGATTAAGGTAACCGTAAATAACAATTCGTATATCATAACAGTAAAAGGTTCTGCATCTAAAATCTATTCAATAGATAAGATAAAAATAGACAAACCCGGCTACATCAAAATTGATATGCAAGGAATAGAAGAAAACTCAAAGTATTTTGCTAAAGTGACTGAATATCGTATTGGAGGCTCTGCAACAACTGGCAATAATAATCACTTTATAACTGCAGCTTCAAAAACAAATGCCAATAGTTACTATTTTTATAGAAGAGGGGCATCGGTACATTGGAATTACACATTCCCTTCCGAAGATATAGAGTATTTTTACAATGAAGTAATAGTTGACAACGCTGTTAATAATTCATACTATATGATGAATGGTTTTAGTGAAGGCTACATGGGCATTCAGCAAGTTGGAGATGGCACTCATAAAGTTCTATTTGCTGTATGGGGAGATGCTAATGATGTAAACGGAACTCGCCCTGTATTAGTCAAGGCCGGAAAAGATGTAGTCATCGGTGCCTTTGATAATGAAGGTAGCGGACGCAACTGTTTCTTAAACTTCAACTGGAAAGAAGGGCAGACTTATAAAGCATTGGTAAAAATTAAACCAGATGGAGAGGGAAACACTATCTACACAGCTTATTTTTATACAGGTAGCGAATGGCGTTTACTTGCTTCATTCAAAAGGCCTAAATTATCAACTTACTATAAATCACCTTACTCTTTTTTAGAGAACTTTAATCCGATAACTTCCATTACGTCTCGCCACGTCTTATTCAAAAATCAATGGGCGCGTACAGTTGGAGGAGAATGGAAAGAAATAACAGGCGCAAGCTTCACCTGTGATGACACTGGTAACAAAGGTTTACGATGGGATTACAGTGGTTCTGTGGATGATGCAAACCATGGATTTATATTGAAGAGTTTCGGATTTACAAACGAGCACACAAATAATGGCACAAAATTTACCCGTACGGTAGGTGGCACAATGCCTGATATAGATTTGAATGCTTTAGAAAACTTATAGTTTAACCTTTTTAATTCTTGAAATAATGAATATACAAAAAATATTTGAGGGAAGTTTATTTCTCGTCCTTACATTATTCATGAATGGATGTACAGACGATTATAGCATAGATATAGCCCCCGGACCTGGTGTAACACCTCAAGTGACATTTACGCCAGAGAATGGCATTACTTTTACGGGAGATGGTGGCTCATCAACTATTGAAGTTATATCAAACATGCCAGATAGTACAATTAGCACAGCCGTTGATTATTCTACAGCCAGCGAATCATGGTGCATAGCAAAAATAAATAGCAATAAAGTCACGATTACTGCAGAGAAGAATACAAGCTATTCCCCTCGTACCGCTACATTAAAAATTAAAGCTTTCAATATTTCAAAAGCCTTTACTATTGAGCAAGACGGTAAAAATTACGAGACTGATGTTACTTATCCGTACAATAAAGTATATAAAGTCAACATTCCTACTGTAGCTGATTTTGATAAAGCAAACACTAAGATATTCTCTGTAATGGACGGAAGTCAAAAGATTGCCGAGATATGCTTGGAATATCTTAATTCCACTAATATATCCTCACGTGCCATCGTCGTCTACGGCGTTGCAAAACGCGATGGCAATTCAGCCGATTATAAAAATGGCTATATTACCCAATATATTGATGATAGCAATAATGTAAAAGAAAGCAATGCAAACGGGAGTATCATATCCTTCAATTATGAAACTAATGAGTGCAGCTACATTCCTATCAAACGCAATTATCCTGCTATCAAGACAGTTTACCTTTCTAGTACGGGAATAACTAGCAAAGAAATTGCAAATGCAACTGAACTAACAGCAAATCCCTACTATGTTACCGATAAGAGTGGAAATCAATATCCGATTATAAAGATAGGATGTGAGGTATGGTTAGGTTCAAACTTGCATACACTAAAAATGGGAGATGGCACTGATATAACCCTTACAGCAACGCCTACAGCAGATTGTGCAATATATCCGCGGCAAAACGCATCATTAGATCCCGCAGTATTTGGTTATCTCTATTATGCTTCGTTCATTACAGGAAGTAATATTGCCCTAATGGAGACTTCCATTATTGATAGCCATGACTGCGCGTGGAGAATATCTACAGGTGGAGGCAGTAATGCATCCGGAATTATGGGAACCACGACCGACTGGCAACGATTATTTAAGTATGTAGGTAAAGATCAACTAGGAACTATATTATCTGAGGGATATACTTGGGCCAATGGAGGTGCAGGAGGAATTGACCTATCAACCATTACTAATATTACCGGAATGAGTATTCCCGCAGCCGGAGAGATTTACGGTACTTCTTTTGCGTGGGGTGCCGAGACGCAAGCATTTTTCTTTTATCAAGGAGGTTATGGATATAGTCTTTGTGAGGTAGATGGAAAAGCCATTGACCAAGTAGGTGTTCGTGTGTGGCCTCATAGTAAAGATGCTTGTTCTATTCGTTTAGTTCGTGTAGATAATCATAATTTAGAATAAACAATTATCATGAAAAGAATTATTACATTTATCATCGTTTATGTATTTTCGATGCACATCTTTGCTGATGATATCTCAACTTTTAGAGGATTAGTAAACCGAATATTACCCAACTTCTCCTCTTCGATCGTCCCTAAAAAGTTAGCAGATAAGGGAGAAGACTACTTCCAGATATCCTCACAAGACGGGAAGATAGAAATTGCCGGTAATAATGCTAACAGCATGGCCGTTGGTCTGAACTATTATTTAAAGTACTACTGCCATACAACTGTATCGTGGTACGCTGATGATAAGTTCGACATGCCTACGTCTCTACCTATTATAGAAAAGCCTATTACGATCAATGCACGCTGCAAAAATCGTTTTTTCCTGAACTATTGTACTTTTGGGTACACCATGCCTTGGTGGGATTGGAGAGATTGGCAGCATTTTATTGACTGGATGGCATTAAATGGGATCAATTTACCCTTAGCCATTACAGGGCAAGAATCTATATGGCATAAAGTCTGGATGAAATTAGGATTAAAGGACAAAGAAATTCGCCATTATTTCACAGGACCTGCTCATCTACCTTGGCACCGTATGTTGAATATAGATTATTGGCAAGGAGATTTACCAATGTCCTGGCTTAATGATCAGGAAGAGTTACAAAAGAAGATTGTTGCCCGAGAACGTGAATTCAATATGAAGCCTGTACTTCCTGCTTTTGCAGGGCATGTTCCTCAAGAATTGAAACGAATTTATCCAAAGGCTAAGATAACGAAATTAGGAGCATGGTCGGGATACTCGGATCAATATGCTTGTAGTTTCCTTGATCCAATGGATCACCTTTTCGCAAAAATACAGAAGCTATTTTTACAGCAGCAAAAGGCAATCTACGGCACGGATCATATCTATGGCATTGATCTTTTTAACGAACTCGAACCACCTAGCTATGAAGCATCTTATCTAAAACGGGTCGCCCATCAGGTATACGGCACTTTAGAAAAAGCCGACAAAGATGCTATCTGGTTACAAATGACTTGGTTATTTTATAATGAAAGAAAAGATTGGACCAATGACCGCATCAAAGCTTATATCACCGCTTATCCGGCTAGCAAGTCTATCTTGCTCGATTATTATTGTGAACAACACGAGGTATGGCAACAAACCGACAAGTATTATGGAGTGCCTTATATCTGGTGCTATCTAGGCAACTTTGGAGGTAATACAATGCTTGCCGGCAACATAAAAGAAGTCAATAAACGCATTGAAAATACGTTCAACAATGGAGGTCATAACTTTATCGGTTTAGGGTCTACTCTGGAAGGTTTTGACTGCAACCCGTTTATGTACGAGTATATTTTTGAAAAGGCTTGGGATTTTAATATTCACAAAGATGTTAACCAATGGGCGGAACATTTAGCTGACGAACATACAGGAGAAATTGATCAAAATGCCCGAAAAGCATGGACCATCTTAGTAAATGATATATATACTAAAGCTGATACTCCGGGACAGTGTCCTGTTATCAACATACGACCTTCGTTCGGCGGTTTTAAAACCTACTATTCTAATTCACGTATTCCTTATAGCAATAAGAAATTGTTGGAAGCTACGGAGTTTATGCTACAAGCCAATAGTAAAACTCAAACGTACACCTTTGACGTTGTAAACCTCACGCGACAACTCATTAGCAACTATTATGGGACTGTCTTTAAAGAATACGAACAAGCTTATAACAAGAACGATTTCAAGACAATGAAATCTAAAGAATTCATTATGCTAAATATATTGAATGATGTTGATCGCCTTGTTTCATCACAAAGTACCTTTTTAATGGGTAAGTGGATCAAAGAAGCCCGCCAGAAAGGTATAAATGATGCTGAAAAGCTTTACTATGAACAAAATGCTCGTAATCTGTTAACGACTTGGGGTGAAAAAGCAGGATTATTAAATGATTATGCTAGTCGCACATGGTCAGGCATGACAGCCACTTTTTATGGTCAACGCTGGCGTATGTTCTTTGCAGCTGTCGATCGTGCAGTCATTGCCGGTAAAAAGTTTGATGATCAAGATTATAAAAAAGAGGTTACTGAATTTGAAGAAAGATGGTGGAAAGATTGCATCGGAAACTTTCCCAGCACTCCTGAAGGCAATGGAATAGCTATCGCTAAAGAACTAGTTCGTAAATATAAGCCATTAATAGAGAAATAAAATTCAAGAGAGAGATTAACAAATAAGGATAGGTATGGGGGTCCACCTTCCATGGTGTAACTCCACCACAGTATCATAACCGGATGCTCGTAAAGCAGATAAAGCTTGCGGGCGTCCGTTATTTATACAGTCGGGATAATGAGCATCACTGTTTACTAAAACCTGAATTCCCCGCTTATGGAAAGCGGAGAAGTAGCGTTCATTCGGGTAGAATGTGCCCAAATTCTGATAAGCCTTTGTATTAATTTCCAGTAGATAGTTCTTCTCTACAACAATATCCATGTAGTCATTAACCAACTTTTCATACCACGACTCCTGCAACAGACCGGGGTGATAGCATTGGGCATTGTAATGTATTTTATCGGCATGCCCCAAGATATCAAAGCCTCCCAATTCCATCATGCGCATCAAACGACTGTAGTAAAGACGAACTACCCGTACCAAATCGCCATGAAACTGTTCATCGACAATGGAGCGAAACTTCTCAGCAGGAACATCCACATCCACCACCTCACCCGCATCATTATAAAGAAGGTGTACAGAACCAATACGATAATCCAGCGGCAGATTTCTGAAACGGGCAATAGCCGGATTGCTATCCTCATTTAAATAGTCGACTTCCAAACCGATATAAAGTTCTATCTTCCCCGCATATTGGGCTTTCAGACGATGAAATTCGGCTAAGTAGTCGTTCACGCAGTCCCACTCCATGGTCCAAGCCGTGGGGAAAGGCAATGGAGCATGGGAAGAAAAGCCATACGCCGAAAAACCTTCGCCTATGGCAAAACGGACAAAGTCTTCCATACCTGCCCTGCCATCACAATACAGACAATGGCTATGATAATTCGTTAAGTTTGCAGTTTCTATACTCATTGTTAGTTGATAAAAAGATACACACACAATAAAACCTATTCAAGGAATCACATACAATTACACTATCGTCATGCTTAATGAAGGCAAAACTACAGAAATATTCCATGAGACAGAAACTTCTACGACCTATTTCTCATGTAATTTATTTAGCATCGTATAAAAAGAAAAAAACCTTTGCCTTGGTATTCTCTGAAAATTCTTACCTTTGAAAAAGGAATAAAAATCAACTAAGTGCATAAAAGTTATATCCTTTATGACTTAGAACCGTGGAGAAAGTATCACTTATCATTTTGCCGACGCCAGCAAAGCGATACTTGTGCCAAAAGGTGTTGAAAAAGGAATATTAGAATAAGAACATAATTTCTAAAACAACAATGAATTATAAAGAAGGCCTTGAACAACTCAGAAGAAAGATTAATAACGGTGAAGTTTCCGCTATGATAGGTGCAGGTTTCTCTAAAAACGTGTATAAAGACTATCCGTTATGGGATGACTTACTGCACGATATGGTATATCAACTTTATCAATCTGAGATTGATCTTGGCTTTCAGACCCAAATGCACAATAATCCCAACGTAAAGACCTGCAAAGATAAATACTGCCAAAGCAAGATTAAAGAAATCACCGAACGAGAAGGCTACCTGGATATTGTCTCACTCTATATCAGGAAAAAGGGATATCGCGAAGCTGCAGAAACTTACATTGAAGAGCGCATTCCAAGTATTGGTGAAAACAGTCTCTTGCTAGACCTAAGAAGGACTGGAGAAACAATGCAATTGAAGAATAGTGATTTCGATGCTCATAAGAAACTACTGGAAGGCAATTGGGATAATATATACACCACAAATTATGACAAGCTGCTTGAAATTACAAAAAGAATGTACCAAAAATCATGGGACATTATAAGAAACTCTTCTGATCTATCCTTTAATAAACTAAAAAAGAAAATTATTAAATTGCATGGGGATTTATGCAGTGACAACAATTCTTTTGAATTTGACGGGAATCATCATCACCGATATATTATATCTAAAGAAGACTACGAAAATTACCCAACCCAACATGAAGCATTTACCCAATTAATGCGTATATCCTTATTACAAGGAACTTTTTGCTTATTTGGTTTCTCCGGAACTGATCCCAATTTCATCGCTTGGATTAAATGGGTTAGGGATATATTGGTAAATGACAATAACAAAAATGAAGATAAAGAAAAGAAATATAAGATTTTCCTTATTGATATGACCGATAAGAAACCGAAATCTGATAAACAATTATTTTACGAAAATCATAAAATATTTCATATACCACTGCTATGTAATGAAGTAAAAGAAATAATAGGAAAGCCCGATTCAACTGAGCCCAAAGAATTAATAAACTCTCTATTAGACTATTTATCTATTAATACCCTAAACAATGATAGTATCAACTATTTATCACCACACACATATCAAGCACTTTGGAGTCAAGTATGTCGACATCAACTAAAGAACAAAACAAGCATTGATCCAATCCTTGAACAACTTTACTGCATCAAGCCTCATAATCGAATAGTAAGTACTACAGGTAGCCAAGAATACTTGTGCCAAACGCTCATCAAGTATACAGAAAAAGGGGAGTTATTGAATGAACAAGAAAAGGAACTATTATTATTAGCCTTACAAGATATTTATTATCTCCCGGAGCAAAACCCTTATTTAACAAAAGTGCTGGAAGAACAACTTTCTTCAGATAAAGATAAACGATTTTTGAATGAATTCAAAAATCGCAGCATTACCTTAAGTGACCCTTTTATCGAACTATCCCTTGAGAATAATGACCATCTCACTTATGCTTATGAAGCAGTATTACGCAATGCCTTCATACTGGATTTCACGACACTAAAGAACATTTTATCTAAATGGCATCCAGAAGGAACATTTATACCTAAAAAAGCGTTGTTCTTATCTTTATTTAATAAAGAGGAAGCTAAAAAGATCTTATTGGAATATACCGATACAGTAGTAGAAATCAAAGAAAGATACTATGCTACTCAATTACTAAACTTAATCAACTGGATATACCCACCTGCATATTCCACAGAACAATATGAGAACCAAAATATAGAAGGATTGTATGAGTTAAGGAGGGCTTTTATAGACAAAGTTATAATCAAGAATAAAGATATTAAATCTTATGGGAACAACGGTGAAACATATCAGATAGGAGGTACAAACAATAATTACGAGTATTCTTTACGAGTATTACAGTTTTTAGTAGAATTTCCTGTATTTACAGGCTTTTATAATTATATAACCGTAATGGATACTAAAAATTGGTATAAGGTTTTCAAAAATATATTTGAAGAACATCCCTTCCCTGCATTATTTTATAGTTTACAGTGCCCATCAGGAGGAAAAGAAATTATTAAACGCATTGGGCAAGAATATGCCTATTCAGATAGTTTACAAACAAAACTTCCTCAGCTTTTAGAGGTAATGTTAAATGCTTTAATAAATAAGGATACTCCTATTTTTCTACGAGACAACCTATTTGAGATTTCAAAAGAGCTTTTTGTCACAGTTAAGCCAAATAAATGGGAAAAGCAGTTCCTTAATATTTGGAAGGTTGAAGTATGTCCAAACTACAATAAGCTTGAAACCCATACGTCAATATTTAGATTTGTATGCACTGCTTTACAGTACATAAAATCGAAAAAGACTAAAACTGCTATCATATCAGACTGCCTGGAAAGAGCTAAACAAAATAAAGATATCAGCATCGCTTTTCTATATTATCTTAATATATCAAAGAGCCCCATTCAAGTAGACAATGATCTACAGAACAAGATAGATTTATTTGTCTCAGAAATAGAGCCCCTAAAAGAATTCACAATAGCAGGAAATATCTTTCAGATTCTATCACCTGCAAACATAAAGACCCTTACATCAAAGATAGATGATGAAGTAATAGAAACAGCGCCAAATACTGATTACACACTTTCCCCCATAACATACTTTGCAAAAAAGAGTAAGGGAGAAATACTACGAAAATTAAAACGAGCAATAATCCAGAATAAGAGATTATGGGATAATGGCATACAGGAGAAGAGTGCTTCTCCTGTCAATTTTATTAAGTTATCATCTTTAAAAAACAACATCAAATGGAATAAAGAAGAAACACATGAGATATATTCAAAATTAAAAAGTAGCTTTAGCCAAATGATAGAAAGTTCATATTTTAAGGAGAGAAATGAACCATTTTTTCCCCTATTTAAATATAGTAGTCTTCTTAACGAAATGATTGAATTTATAGATGATTATGAAAAAGAGCTTTCCACCGAAAACGATATATTGGAAATACGCACAAGCATAATCACTAAGTTTCAAGAATTGGGAGAAGATATTGATGTGAACAAAGCCTTACTTTCTGACGATAACAACCAGATTGTTAATGGACTGAACCGACTTTATCAAAACATACTTAAATTTAAAATTGAAGATTATGAAATATCTATTAATTTATTGATTGACCGGATTTTATTTAAAAAGAAAGAAGGACTTGATAACTGCCTTCAATACTTAACATATTACATGCTAAAGAAATATAATAAAAATAATATATCTGAAGTTATAATTGAAAAGTTGCAATATATGCTAAATATGTATACTACAAAAGACCTTCAAGATTTGGAATTGGATGTACCTTCCAATACTAAATACCTGATTCAACTATCAGAATCGTTGCATAAAATGGGGTATAACTCTAATGACTACTGGCTTTCACTAAAAAAGTCCAGGCGTTTCAATAACTTATAAGCCAAGTCATCAGTGCACAGTAGAATAATTAAGACGTAAATCCATGAATCTGAAAGTTGATATTATTCTTGTTTCAAAAGGAGAATGATGATAAAATATTATATTTGCAAGTATAAACAAAGGGAGATTGTATGGAAGATAAAAGTCTAAATCATATAAAAACAGTGATATATGAGAGAATTTAATGAGAAATTGAACAGTCCTAACTTTCAAAACATGGGTAGAATGGAGATGATGCCGGAAAAGAAAGAAACATTCAATAAAATAGAATATGTGATAAGCTGTGTAGGGGCTTTTGCATCAAAATATAGCTTATCCAATTCGCAGGCCTACGCCTATCTGCGTAGATTCAGTGGCATAGATTTCCTGATTGATTGTTATTCGGCTGAACATACTTTGTCCATTGACGATGCAGTTGAAGATATACAAGCCATTTGCTTTAAGAAAGGAGGACGCATAGCATGATTACTTTGTATCATGGCTCGAATGTAGATATCAAGCAAATAGATCTTACGCGCTCAAAACAAGGAAAAGATTTTGGATGTGGGTTTTATCTGAATGCCGATAAACAACAAGCTTCAGATATGGCCAAACGTACCACAAGACGTTTAATGGCAGGTAGGCCTATCATTAATGCCTATACATTTGACGATTCAATTCTAAACAGTCCTAATGACTTGAAGGTTAAAATATTCAATGATTACTCAGTAGAATGGGCTAACTTTGTGCTGAAGAATAGAAAAAATAGCAAAGATACTCCTGCACATCCTTATGATATAGTCATCGGCCCTATAGCTAATGATACCGTCGGTGTTCAGATTCGTCGCTATATTATGGGATATATCAGTATTGAAAACCTTATAAAAGAATTACAATTCCAAGGTAATCATGCTGTACAATACTTCTTTGGCACTGAAAAAGCAATCCACTTATTAAAGAAAGTAAATGTATGAACAACGATATTCAATTTCAGATAGAGTGTCTTTCAACTGAGCTTACAACCATGTTGATGGACGAATACGGATGGGACATGAAGCATGCCTTGGATGAGCTCTATTCGTCAGAAACCTACAAAAGGCTGAACGACCCGGAGACTGGATTATACTATGAAAGTGCAGTCTATGTCTTTTCGTATCTAAAAAATGAAATTGAAACAGGAATAGTGAAATAGACAGCGCCTCATTTAGCGGCACCAGCCATTCAGCCTTCGATTTCACTTAATTCCAGCCAACGCATCGTTTTCTCATCAATCAAATCGGTCACAACGGGTAGCCTTTTTGACTTTTCTGTTAGCTCCTCCACGGAAAGCTGTCCACCGCACAACGCTTCTTCAATGCCCTTCTTTTCTTCCTCAAGTGCAGCAATATCCTGCTCCAGTTGTTCAAATTCTTTCTTCTCCTTATAGGACATCCGGCGTTTATCATTAAGCCGGACTCTTTCCGTCTTTTCTTCCTGAGACTTTCCCCCATCTTTCTCCTTTTCCTTCTCCAGCCGGGCATTCTCATCTTTCCAGCCCCGATACTGTGTATAGTTACCCGGAAAGTTACGAATGTCTGCCTGGCCGTTAAAGACCAAAAGGTGGTCGACGACCTTATCCATAAAATAGCGGTCGTGGCTGACCACCATGACGCATCCCTTAAAACCCTGCAAATATTCTTCCAACACATTGAGGGTAATGATGTCAAGGTCGTTGGTAGGTTCGTCCAAAACAAGAAAATTGGGATTGCGCATCAACACGGTGCATAAATACAGCCGACGCTTTTCTCCTCCACTCAGCTTATAGACATAACTATGCTGGGTCTCGGGAGTGAATAGAAAGTGCTGAAGGAATTGTGAAGCGGTAAGCTGCTTCCCGTCACCAAACTCTATCATTTCAGCAATGTTCTGTACCACATCAATGACCTTCATTTGGTCATCAAACTGTAGCCCATCTTGCGAATAATAACCGAAGCGTACCGTTTCCCCTATATCAATGGTACCCGAATCGGGCTTCTCATCTCCAATTAGTATTTTAATGAAGGTAGATTTTCCCGTACCGTTATTTCCCACTATACCCATCTTTTCATATCGGGAAAAGACATAAGAGAAATCTTCCAATATCTTTAAATCACCAAATGACTTGTAAAGATGGTCTGCTTCAAATATCTTATTCCCAATATAGGAAGCTTTGACATCCAGCTTTACATTGCTGTCATCGAAGTGCTGTTTAGCGACCTTCTCCAAATCGTAAAAAGCATTCTCACGATAACGTGCTTTATGTCCGCGTGCCTGTGGCATTCGGCGCATCCAGTCCAATTCGGTCCGGTATAAATTGTTGGCACGGGCAATCTCGGCATTGGTAGCATCCATACGCTCCTGACGCTTCTCCAAATAATAGCTATAATTGCCTTTATATTGATAAATCTGACAATTGTCTATCTCCAGAATTTCCGAGCACACCCGATCAAGGAAGTAACGGTCATGCGTCACCATCAACAAACTCAAATTCGTCCGGCGCAAATACTCCTCCAACCACTCAGTCATATCCAAGTCAAGGTGATTGGTCGGTTCATCCAGTATCAATAAATCAGGTTCGGTAATCAACGTATTGGCCAAAGCAACCCGCTTCAACTGCCCACCGGAAAGATGCTTTATGAGCTGATCAAATTGATGTATCTTCAGTTGAGAAAGAATTTGCTTTGCTTTCTGTTCATACTCCCATGCCTTTTCATGCTCCATTCGCAACAAGATGTCATCCAGCCCCGGATGTCCCTCCGTCTCCATGCAATGTTCGTATTCCTTAATCAACTCCACGGTGCTGTTTCCATGACTGAAACATGCCTCCAGAACAGTTAGTTCACCGGAATATTGAGGATTCTGCTCCAGATACCCCACCTTTAAATCACGACGGAAAGAAATGGTACCTCCATCATATCCTTCCTTTCCGGCTATGATATTCAATAAGGTAGTTTTTCCACTGCCGTTTTTAGCAATCAAACCTATTCTTTGTCCTTCGGAGAGACCAAAAGATATATTTTCAAATAAGACCAAATCACCAAAAGACTTAGTCAAGTTTTCTATCTGCAAATAACTAACCAATTCTATTCTATTTTATTATTTGATACAGCGTTTTTATCGTCACAAAGAGCCAACTATCTCAAAGGATAGACTTCCCCATATCGGTATAAGTCTCGGTAAGATTACAAGGCTGTCCGTTTTTTATTTTACTCCAGACCAATTTCATAGGATCGAGCCATTCTCCGGTAGTGTGGTTCATCAATACCGGCACTTCCCGATTGCCATCTATCATAGACATCCATTCCAGTCCATCCACCTCATTACACAAAATGACGCACAACACTATCCCCAGAGAAAGCCACGCCTCCCTCTTTTTAGGACTGATAGCACCACTATCCACCACCATTTGCATATTGACAATATCTTCTTCCGTCCCTTGAAAATCTTTTTTCAACTGTTCTTTCACCGTAGCGGCAATCCATTCAAAAGACTCATTGATCTGGTAAATTTCAGATAAACGGGCCGGTACAATCTCTGCCGGATACTTCATTCCCTCCTTACGGACGTCTAAAGTCTCTATTATTTTTTCTGCCACAGTATATGAATCATGTTCACGCACAGTAAAAGAACACTCAACAGAAATGTTTCCAATGCCTATAACCCAAAAATAGGAAGTGAATGTCTCGCCATCCTCTTCATACGTATCTTCACTATAAGCACACTCCCGATGTCCGACTTTTACTAATGAAGCAGATTTATTTTCCCGCAATTCCCGTTTTACGGAATCTTCGCCATATTTAGCATCTCCCTTGTATGCGGATATTCTAAAATTTCCACTCCACACATCGGGATCATAGAAAAGAAAAGAGCCTTCACCATCCTCAAATTCATTCCAATTCTCAGGATATCTGATAGAGAACCATGCTCCCGGAGAAATAAATTTCTTACCTTGTTCCATTATTGTAATATAAAAATTAGTTTTTAAAGAACACTTCAGCAAGACTTCAAAAGCATCCACAAAGGGAGAGTCTTTACATCATGCCAGCAAAAGTAATACTAGCATGATTCATATGCAAACAATCGAAATAAAAATAGCCGATTCTCACGAACCGGCTATTTCAATCATCATCTATGAATGAAGACTTTTTTGGGTCTTCAATTTCTATATCATTAATTTCAAAAACTTATTGTTTATTTTGAAATAGGAATACAAAAGCTAATACTACATTTGAGACAAAGATAAGAATTGTAATATAAGTATCTATATTATTTTTAAATATTTAATTAACGAACCGGGATTTAAGTAATATTGTAAAAAGCCAGCTGACCCATTGGACCAACTGGCTTCTGAAATATAGTTTCTATAAAAGTGAATCTATATCACTTATTATCTATTAAATCTATTTAATATAACCATAATATTCATCATCTGTCGCGCAATCCCACCATACAGGACAAGACCAAATAGGATCTGTCATTGCTAACTTGTTAGAAGCTTTTAACTGGGTTAGGTTATAGTTACTTTCATGACTACTTTGGCTAAAACGACGGAACCAATAAGTAGGATCTGTTGAATCTGCACCTATAATCTTATTTGTGGCAGTAAATTCCAATGGACGTTTATAATCGATATATACTACTCCAAAATTGCCTATATTACCTGCACTATAATTGAAACGACGCATGTCATTCCAAATCTCCAGATTAAAGCCCATTGAAATAATTTTTTGACGCATTATTTCTGCCATAGTCAATTGGGATGCATCCTGACATACAGCCGCACTTGCCATATAAGCATTAATATCATTTTGATCCATTGGCATCTCGTCAGGATTAGTGCTACCATCTGATTTCCATTTTTTTAGTTTAGTTTGCATACGATCAAAGTTTGCAACAATGCCATCATGATAAGCAGACCAAGCCTCATTCTTCTTCTCCATCCGGAAGTACACTTCGGCTTTAATAAAACACATTTCCGAATAAGTCAAAATATCAGTATCTGAATTAGGACGAGCATAAAAAGTGCCAGTACCTGCTATATAATCATAACCGGAACTAGGGTAGTAGAACATATCTTTTTCTCCACGTCCACTTGTTGACATGCTATTTGAGCGCATATTCACATAAATAGTATCTCCAGCACGCTTATAATTAGTCACACTGCAATATGCGGAACCTTTAGGATAAATAACCGAAACTGTATCTCCTTTAACCTCAAGTTTATGTACTTTACTTGAGTTCGTTATGAAATTGGCCCGGTCTGTGGCATCAGTAATCTTGTAGTCAATGACATACCCTCCTTTTGAAGCCTTAAATCCTGTTTTTTCAGCACCAGTGACATAAAGAGCATTAGTCGGACCACTATTTTTACGAATATCTGAATTCATCATATCCACGCCAGCATCCCTCGCCCACTCATTACTTACAATTGAACCACTTTCATTCAGCTTAACATTTTTCATCATAGCTGGAGCCAGTTTCGACAAGCGAGGATCAATGACTCCAGATCCTCCTGTAAATTCATTTGTCAAAAGATTAATATACCATCTGGTTTCACGCTGAGAAGTTCCATAAGCCACACAGTCCCATAGGGCACACGTTTGATAAGGATCTCCAACAGTAAAATTAGTTTCATCCCCTTCTATATTATAATTCTTCATAGAAGTATTATCGTCATTCGATTGCGGAGCATTTTCAAGAGCTGCTAATATTTCCGTCGGATTATACAAATCCGACTTTTTAGATAATTTCAACAAATATCTAGCTTTCAATCCATAACACAATTTCAGCCACTTACTCACATTCCCATCATTCCAGATATCTCCTGCGGATAATTTTGCAGTGGCAGTAGAAGCCTGGTCCTTCTTGAAATTTTCAATAGCTTTATCAAGACAATCTATACAAGCATTAAACATCGTCTTCCCATCATCATAAGCAGGATTAGTTTTACCAGAAAAAGCTTCTCCCATAGGTAACTCACCGTGCAAATCCAAAAGCATCATAAATCCCATCGCTTTTACACAGTAAGCAGCACCAATATAGTGATATGCACCACTTTCTTCCGCTTTTGTAATCAATGGATCAATGTTGACACCAGCACCTAAATAGAAATTCTGATACATCGTTGTACAACTGCTTTGAGCAGGATTCCACGCAGCCAATAAACCATTAGCATTTGTTGTTGAGGTTTGAGTTAAAAGTCCGGCAATGGTACACGCACGCATACTGGCAGTCCCCCATGCATAAGTATAATAGTTCTGGATCCACGCTAGACGAGTATCTACTGATGCATTCTCCGACTTTGGATTATCAGGATCAGTATTAACATCTAAATAGTCATTACAAGAAAAGTTGATAAGCACAAGTATAAAACTTAATGCAATATATTTCAGTTTGTTCATACTCTTCATTTTTTTACAGTTATTAGAATGTAACATTTATACCAAATGACATGCCAGCCGTGGCAGGTACACCACAATAATCAATGCCAGCAGAACCTGAGCCTCCAGTACCCGAACCCGAAACACACGTTTCAGGATCCATGCCCTTATAATTTGTTATCACAAACAAGTTAGTCCCCGTAATAGTAGCACTCAAACCTTTAATTATACCTTGCATTCTTGTCTTCTTCAATAAATCGCCAAAATCATAGCTTAATGAAATGGAACGAAGTCTAATCCAATTTGTTTTAGTAATAAAGTTATATGAGTTTAAACTATAATTGTTCCAATACTGTTGAATCATATACTTCCCTGATTTCGATGAACCATTAACCATATATGTTTTATCAGCTTCATAGGTATAAGTAACAGGTTCGCCTGTCTTGCTGGAAAGACCGTCAACTGTGACAGACTGTCTATTTAATGTTTTAGGACTTAACCCTTTAGATACCAAGTAGTACTCAGTACCATTATAAATATCTCCCCCCAACCTAAAATCAAGCAAGAAAGAAAGATTGAAATTTTTATAAGTAAAATTATTGTTCAAGCCGCCAATCATAGTCGGTTCACGATTACCCACCACATTTGTTTGTACCTGAGTATCCTTATACAGTCCTGTTGCCTCATCAACGATATAACGCTCTACACCATCATCACCAACCTTAGTTTGATATTTATTTCCTGTTAATCCCAAGAAATACCCCCCATTTGGAATAGACCCCGCTTTACAAGCTCCAATCTGTGCATCCGTTACGTAAAAAATATCCACTCCATCAATAAAATCGCCTAATCTGCCGCGGTTACCAGAAAGATTTAATGTCGTTTCCCATTGAAAATCTCTTGTAACAACAGGCTTACCTGTAATTGAAAGTTCCATACCCTTATTTGTAACAGAACCACCATTCAACGTTAAGAAAATATAACCTGTAGATTGTGCTAAACGTGGAGCACATAATTGATCTTTCGTTTTACTATAATAGTAAGTATAATCCAAACCTAAACGACCATTAAAAAAACGAAGTTCCGCACCAACTTCCCATGAATCCTGTATTTCCGGCTTTAAATTTAAGCTTCCTCCAGTCCAACTATTACCCATACCTAATTTACTACCATTAATGGTAGCTACCGGCCACATATAAAATGCAGTGGAATAAGGATCTGCATCTTTTCCAACTTGGGCCCACGATGCACGAACTTTACCAAATGAAAGAACATCATTTTTAGGAAGTAACTCTGTAAACACAAGACTACCTGAAACGGAAGGATAAAAATATGAACGATTGTCTTTAGGCAAGGTAGAAGACCAATCATTACGACCAGTCATCGTTAAATAAGCAATATTTTTATAAGAAGCACGAAATTCACCATATGCGCCAACCATACGTTTACGAATAGTATGATCTCTTAAGAATTGAGTACTATTAGCCATATTTCCAAAGCCAATCACTCCTTCCGACACAAACTTATATCCCCAGCGATTCACCGTTTCTGTTTTTGTTGCTTCAGTTGTTGTTCCTAGTAACAAATTAAAATCAAAATCGCCATAAGTTTTATGCATGTTAGACATTGCATTGGTAGTTATGTACTGATATTGTACATCCCCCTTACTCAAATAACCATCTTGATAGATTTCCTTTACAGCACCACCAGGAGCTCTATAAGTATATGCACTAGTCGTATATTTATCAAGGCCAACTCTCGCTGAAACATCCCACCAATCAGTTAATTTTAAACTGGCATTAATCGTACCCGTAAAGCGGTCAGTATCATCGGTCATTTTATTTTTATTTAATATCCAATATGGATTTTCGGTATCCAGCTCTAACTCTTGCCGACCTTCAAACATACGATATTTAGTCCCATCTTCATTTAAATAATGCTCCATATCATCACTGGGAGACCAACCATATACAGCTGTCATAGCCCCATTTCCCCCTTGCCCGGATAATCCGGCTGAAGTTAAAGTTTTTTTAGTATGCGCTTTGGAGTATGACACGTTAGCCCCTACTGTTAGTATACCATACTTTTGTTCCGCATTAAAGCGAAATGTAGTTTTGTCATAGCCTGTGGTAGGAACAATACCAGACTGGTTAAAATTCGATGCTGACAGATAAAACGATCCTCTCTTATTCCCTCCTGAGACACTAACGCTATTATCAAAGACATTGCTACCCTGAAAAAAGTTATCAATGTTATCATATGCTTTGCCATCTATCTCATTACCCCATGAATCAGTCGTTAAATCATCGAAAGAACCTGCTGCATTATAATAACCGCGCCCATAAGTCTTCTGAACTTTTGGTAATTTATTGGCCCATGAATAAGAATATTTACTACTAACATTTACTCTAAGAGCCCCCTCTTCACCTTTTTTAGTAGTGATAATAATGACACCATTGGCAGCGCGCGAACCGTATAATGCAGCAGCAGCGGCTCCCTTCAATACAGACATACTCTGTATGTCTTCAGGGTTTATATCCATGACACGATTACTAAAAGTAGTTGCTGTTTTAGTAACACCATCCGTTCCCGAATTACCTGGATTCACCGTAGAATTATCGTAAATAATACCATCTACAACAAACAAAGGCTGATTATCACGTGATTCACTGGCCGAATTACCACCACGAATAACTATATTTGAACCTGCACCAGCAGCACCGCCGGCTTGGGTAATATTTACACCTGGTATCTTCCCTGCCAAAGAATTAACAACATTTGTTTGTTTATTCTTCATCAATTCTTTCGAATTTATATCAGAAACAGCATAACCAAGAGCCTTTTTTTCTTTTTTGATGCCCATAGCTGTAACAACCACTTCGCTTAATGCTTGTGCATCTTCCTGAAGTGTGACAGTATATGTACTGGCACTTCCTACTTTCAGGTCGTGAGCTACATATCCTACAAAAGAAATAGCCAATGTGCTACCCGTTTGTGCACTGACCGAAAATTTACCATCAACATCAGTAACAGACCCTGTACCCTGTCCCTTCACTAAAACACTGGCTCCTATAATTGGCTCGCCATGTGTGTCTACTACCTTACCTGTGATTTTCCTTGCTTGCTGAGTACTTTGGGAACTTGGTACATTCTCAATGCCGGCGGCTTCGGCCGAACATAAAGAAGTAGTCCCAAACAGTGCAAGCAGTACTAATGATAAACAATAATTTCTTTTCATAAGCTCTATTATTTGGATTTATTTGCAAACATATAAATTATTTCATAATTACTATCATAAACTAACTAGAAAATAACTAAATAAACATTAAATATATTGTTTTTATACTTTTCCAATATTATTAAGAGTATCTATAGCTTATGTATCGCACAATAAATAATGT
>JALCME010000009.1 GCA_022648295.1 Bacteroides sp.
ACGGAAGGCTTTGTCAACAAACTAAAGACAGTAAAACGCTTAATGTATGGTAAAGCGAGTATAGGACTTCTTAAAAACAAGCTGGTAATGGAACATATTCTTTTCAACTAAATTAAAGAAGAACCGAAAAGGTTCACACCTTATGAATTATATTTCCTGCTTCAGTATACAGAAAACAGAAAGCTTTCCTTGTTTGCTACACATTCCGTTCAAATTCTTCCTGCTTGACTTTACAAGTTTTCCAAACAGTCCCTAATTTACCATACACAGAAGTAACATTAGGCAAATAGTTGCATACGGAAGCTTTCACGATTTCAAAGTTAAATAAATATCATTAAATGTCATAAACGAATAAAGGCTGCCCGTTTACCGGACAGCCTTTACCTCATATATATCTAAGTAATTTACAAACTTAGAGCTTAGGACCAGCAGCAACTAAAGCTTTACCAGCTTTGTTTCCTTCAAACTTAGCAAAGTTCTTAATGAAACGTGCAGCAAGATCTTTTGCTTTATCTTCCCATTTGCAAGCGCATTCATAAGTATCGCGAGGATCAAGGATCTTAGGATCAACACCCGGCAATGCAGTAGGAACTACGAAATCAAAGTAAGGAATAGTTTTAGTAGGAGCCTTATCAATAGAGCCATCAAGGATAGCATCGATAATGCCACGAGTATCTTTAATAGAAATACGTTTGCCACTACCATTCCAACCTGTATTTACCAAATATGCTTTAGCACCTACTTTATTCATCTTCTTAACCAATTCTTCTGCATATTTAGTAGGGTGTAAGCTCAAGAAAGCTGCACCAAAGCAAGCAGAGAAAGTAGGAGTCGGTTCAGTAATACCACGTTCTGTTCCTGCTAATTTTGCAGTAAAACCAGAAAGGAAGTAATATTGAGCTTGCTGGTCATTTAAGATAGATACAGGAGGCAATACACCGAATGCATCAGCAGACAAGAAGATAACTTGTTTTGCATGAGGACCTTTAGAAATCGGTTTTACAATATTTTCGATGTGATAGATAGGATAAGAAACACGCGTATTTTCAGTTACGCTCTTATCAGCAAAATCAATTTTTCCGCTAGCGTCAACTGTTACATTTTCCAACAAGGCATCACGTTTGATGGCATTGTAAATATCTGGTTCACTATCTTTATCCAAATTGATAACTTTTGCATAGCAACCACCTTCATAGTTGAATACGCCTTCATCATCCCATCCGTGTTCGTCATCACCAATTAACATACGTTTTGGATCTGTAGACAAAGTTGTTTTACCTGTACCGGACAAACCAAAGAAAATAGCAGTGCTCTTTCCTTCTTTGTCTGTATTAGCAGAACAGTGCATAGAAGCGATGCCACGCAATGGATTTGCATAGTTCATGATAGTGAACAAACCTTTCTTCATCTCACCACCATACCAAGTATTTAAAATAACTTGCTCTTTTGTTCTTAAGTTGAATACAGCAGCTGTTTCAGAATTCAAGCCCAATTCTTTGTAATTTTCAACTTTAGCTTTAGAAGCGTTGAAAGATACGAAATCAGGTTCACCATAGTTGGCTAATTCTTCAGCAGTAGGACGAATAAACATGTTGGTAACAAAATGAGCTTGCCATGCTACTTCCATAATGAAACGTACTTTCATACGAGTTGCGGCGTTAGCACCACAGAATGTATCTACAACAAACAAACGTTTGCCAGACAATTCTTTCACAGCTTTTGCTTTCAAGTCAGTCCATGCATCTTCAGAACAAGGTTTATTGTCGTTCTTGTACTCATCAGAAGTCCACCATACCGAACTCTCGCTAGCTTCATTCTTTACGAAGAATTTATCTTTAGGAGAACGGCCTGTATAGATACCTGTCATTACATTGACAGCACCCAATTCTGTTACCTGACCTTTTTCAAAACCTTCCAAACCAGGTTTGGTTTCCTCTGCAAAAAGTACGTCGTATGATGGATTGTGAAGAATCTCCTTTACATCCTTGATACCGTACTTGCTTAAATCTAAATTTGCCATTTCTTTTAATGATTTAAAATTTGGTATTTGGTTTATTATCTCTTTACCCTAAATATATAACATAAGAATCGATATTTGGTTTACCCTCCAAACAGTCCCTTGTTTTTCGCGTACAAAAGTAACACTTTCTTTGAAAACAGCCTCTTAATTAGAGAAATTTTTCCTTAATGAAAAAACTTTTATCACTCCGTAACAATATCTGCAAACTGAATGTTGCAAATTGACGGAGAAATGGTTTACTTTGCGCATAAAAATACAATAAGCGTTATGAAGATCATTAATTTTACTGAAACAAATTCAGTATTAAACCAGTATGTGGCGGAAATTAGAGACACACAAATTCAAAGCGACCGCCTTCGTTTCCGCCGCAATATTGAACGCATAGGAGAGATGATGGCCTACGAAATAAGCAAAACGCTTACATACTCTCCCAAAGAGTTTCGAACCCCTTTGGGTATAGCTTCCATTCAAACTCCCGATTCTCGGTTGGTAGTTAGTACAATCTTGCGTGCAGGTCTCCCTTTCCACCAAGGATTCCTCAATTGTTTCGACCACGCAGAAAATGCTTTTGTATCCGCTTATCGCAAATATAAAGATACTTTAAAATTTGACATCCATATTGAGTACATCGCTTCTCCCCGCATTGACGGGAAAACCCTTATTATAGTTGACCCCATGTTAGCTACCGGCAGTAGTATGGAACTAAGTTATCAAGCTATGCTAACCAAGGGACATCCAGCCGAAATCCATATTGTTTCTATTATCGCAAGCCGTCAGGCAGTGGAGCATATCGCAAATACTTTCCCTGAAGAAAAGACCACAGTCTGGTGTGCAGCCATTGATCCTGAAATCAATGAGCACTCTTATATTGTGCCCGGATTAGGTGATGCGGGGGATTTGGCATTCGGGGAAAAAGAATAAGCCTTCTCACATGGATTTTTCACATAGAACATCATTATGATAGAGAATCAACTGCTAAATTACTCGAAGAGATGAAGTTATGACCAAAGAAAATAGATTCAAGACTATGCCCCTCGTCGATAAAACTCTTCATTTCGTAGGTTTTCTTTTTTTCTCTCTTTCTAACTTTTTATATTTGCACAACAGAAATAAAGAAGATCTTAACAGCAGAACAATATGCTAAATGGCAGAGTATACGTCAATCACAAGAATCTTTTCACAAACATCCTCAAGGAGATAAATTCTCCGGCAAAGAGACAAAACTTAAAGAAGATACTAAATAAAGAGACTCTCTCTAAATAGCGTTTTTTCATGTATTATTGACTGTGCCGCTTCGCGCCCGTGAGGGAATGGAGCGGCTTTTTATTGTATCATCCCCGATACCAGAGTAACAAAAGCAAAAATGAAAAAAGCTATATAAAGAGGAATATTAAAAATTCTTTTTATCTTTGTCTCACACAACAAAGACAATTTCTATATGAATATTCTGCTTCTTATCGGAGGACTTGTTGCTATTCTCTTAGGAGCCAATGCCCTGACAGATGGCGGCGCATCCATAGCCAAACGCTTCAGTGTATCACCACTTGTTATCGGATTAACAATCGTAGCCTTCGGAACATCTACTCCTGAATTAGCCGTGAGCATATCTTCTGCTTTAAAAGGTAGCACAGGCATTGCCATAGGTAATATAGTAGGCAGTAACATATTCAACACTTTAATGATAGTCGGTTGTACAGCCCTTTTCGCTCCCATTGTCATCTCCAAAAACACTTTAAGAAAAGAAATCCCACTTTGCATTCTTTCTTCCGTTGTATTGCTTATCTGCTCAAATGATATATTTCTCAACCATGAAACAGAAAATATACTCAGCGTTACAGATGGACTAATTCTTCTATGTTTCTTTGCCATCTTTATGGGATATACATTTGCCATAGCCTTCCAAGAGAGTAGCAAAGAGGCCTCGGAAGACGTCAAAGAATTGCCTATCTGGAAATCAACTTTTTACATCATAGGAGGCTTGGGACTTCTTATCTTGGGAGGAAATTTCTTTGTAAATGGAGCTAGTGGGATTGCTCGCAGTCTGGGAGTCAGTGAATCCGTAATTGGTCTCACCTTAGTAGCAGGAGGAACTTCATTACCGGAGCTTGCAACATCAATTGTTGCAGCATTAAAAAAGAATCCGGAAATCGCCATAGGAAATGTCATAGGCAGCAATCTTTTCAACATTTTTTTTGTATTAGGTTGCAGTGCCTCTATCACCCCACTCCACATAACAGGAGATAATAACTTCAACCTATTAATGTTAGTAGGTTCCAGTATCTTGTTATGGCTATTCGGATTATTCTTTGCCAAACGCACCATTACACGTATTGAAGGTAGTATATTGGTGCTATGCTACATAGCTTATATTACTTTACTAATTTATACAGCTTAAAGCCTTCAAAGAATGGGAGGAGCTAATATATCATATTTTTTTAATGGGGTAGCCTTTATGTTTTTTGCCCATGCCAGCCTAAAGTTACTGTTCAAAGAGAAACGTTCACGTATACAAACAATGCTAGGATTTACACTCGCTTTTTGGACTCTGCTAGAATTGAAAGATATAATGCTCTATTTCCCTTCATTAAAGACAGAAAAGCTTATCAACTTCTTTACCTTTATAGACGGATGGGCTGTTGCAGCATGCTCTTTTTTCTTATTAGAGCTCATTTCTCCGAAATGGATTAATAAAAAAAGAATAATGATTCTTTTAAGTCCTTATATCTTATTCACTTTTTTCTATTTATGCACATTCCACCATTGGATATTGTCACTCTATTTTGGATTTATCTTAATTTATAGCAGCATCATTATTTTTATAGTAGCCTTTGCTGCAAGACGTTATCAATACTATATACACAATAATTATTCTTATTCCGAACATATTGACGTGGCATGGTTGACCAGAGCTACAGTTATACTTGGCATCTGTTTACTCATTTGGCTATATACCAATATTAGCATAACAGGCTGGGGAGATGCAATCTATTATCTTTCTTCTGTAGTCTTATGGTCTTTCATCTTCCTTAAGTCAAACTCGCAACTTAGCATTCCTATGCCTAACAATTTGAAAGGGAACCTATTTTCTAAAGAAACAATAGAAGAAGATGAAGATAAAGAAGGTAACAGTTGTAACCGCATATTTCAAGAAGAACTACAAAGAATTATGGAGGAGCAACATCTCTACTTAAATCCAAAACTTAGTATCAACGACGTGGCAAATGCCATTGGCACAAACCGCACCTATTTATCTTCTTACTTTAACAATGAATTAGACACCACATTTTATGATTATATCAACAACTTACGCATAGAAAAAGCTAGTAAGAAGCTACTGGAGACTTATCCATTGACCATGAACATTGATGAAATTGCAGAACGTTCAGGCTTTAATTCAACATCAACTTTCCGACGGGCATTCATGAAAAACACAGGTTTGTCGCCATTGCAATATAAGAGAAGCAGACAATAGAACAATGGTTTTTTAACCGGGTGCGTGGTATTTTAAAGATTATCACGTATATTTGCTATCTCTTAGTAATAAAATTATGGCAATAACAATCAAAACGGTTTCTACCAAAAAAGAATTGAAAAGATTTATTCGTTTCAATTATCGGTTATATAAAAACAATTCTTATTCTGTCCCTGATCTCTATGACGACATGCTTAACACTTTTAATAAAAAGAAGAATGCAGCATTCGAGTTTTGTGAGGCAGAGTTTTTTTTAGCATACAGAAATAACAAAATAGTAGGGCGCATAACCGCAATCATTAATAATAGAGCCAACGAAATATGGAATAAAAAGGAAGTCCGTTTCGGATGGATTGATTTTATTGATGATTTTGAAGTTTCAGAAGCCTTGATACACGCTGTGGAAGAGTGGGGAAAATCTAAGGGGATGACCCATATTCAAGGGCCATTGGGCTTTACCGATTTTGATGCTGAAGGTATGCTTATTGAAGGATATGACCAACTCAGCACAATGTCTACCACCTATAATTATCCCTACTATCCGTCTCATATGGAACATATGGGATTTCAAAAAGAAGCAGATTGGGTGGAATACAAAATCTATATCCCAGATGAAATTCCGGAAAAACATAAACGAATTACTGAACTCATCCAGCGTAAGTACAATCTCAAAATTAAAAAATACAAGTCAGCAAAAAAAATAGCCAAAGATTACGGTCAGGCTATCTTCGAGTTGATGAATGAAGCTTATAAACCTCTTTTTGGGTATTCTGCATTATCACAGGGACAGATCAACCAGTATATAAAAATGTATCTGCCCATAGTGGATTTACGTATGGTAACTCTTGTTACGGATGCAGATGACAAACTTGTGGCCGTAGGCATTTCTATGCCCTCGCTTTCAGAGGCATTACAAAAAGCTCATGGACGTCTGCTACCATTTGGATGGTATTATCTATTAAAGGCACTATTTATGAAACGCCGTGCCAAAATACTGGACTTATTGCTCGTAGCAGTAAAACCGGAATATCAAAATAAAGGAGTTAATGCTTTATTATTTTCCGATTTAATACCTGTTTACAAGAAATTAGGTTTTATTTTTGCTGAAAGTAATCCGGAGCTGGAATTAAACGGAAAAGTACAAGCCCAATGGGATTATTTTAAGACCGAACAGCATAAACGTCGCAGAGCTTTCATAAAAGAGATAGAACTATAAAAGCACAAATAAACTTGCAATCTGGGAGGATATAAAATATGGAAGATATTAATGGATTGATACCCGAAAACAAGGTAGAATATACAGAAGAAAATATCCGGCACTTAGACGACATGGAACATATCCGTATACGTTCGGGTATGTATATTGGCCGGCTGGGTGATGGCAGCCAAAATGATGATGGAATCTACGTTTTGCTTAAAGAAGTCATGGATAACAGTATCGATGAATTCAAGATGGGAGCAGGCAAGAAAATTGAAATCACCATTGAAGACAATCTACGCGTCAACGTACGCGATTATGGACGGGGTATTCCACAAGGAAAATTAATAGAAGCCGTTAGCAAACTCAATACCGGAGGGAAATATGACAGTAAGGCATTTAAAAAAAGTGTTGGGCTAAATGGGGTAGGCATTAAGGCAGTAAATGCACTGAGCAGTCAGTTTGAGGTTCGCAGTTATCGAGATGGAAAAGTTCGCATTGCTATTTTCGAAAAAGGCGTACTGAAAAGCGATGTGACAAAAGATTCCGAAGAAGAAAACGGAACATATATATTCTTTGAACCGGACAACACATTGTTTACCAACTATTCCTTCCAAAGTAATTTTGTCGAAACACTTTTACGAAACTATACCTACTTGAATACCGGGCTTTCTATCATTTATAACGGTCAGCGTATCATATCACGACATGGCCTGGAAGATTTGCTAAATGATAATATGACCGCTCAAGGATTATATGACATCGTTCATCTAAAAGGGGAAGATATAGAAATAGCCTTTACGCATACAAACCAATATGGAGAAGAATACTATTCCTTCGTCAATGGGCAACATACCACGCAAGGAGGTACACACCAGAGTGCACTCAAAGAACACATAGCCCGTACTATTAAAGAATTCTACAATAAGAATCAAGAATACGCTGATATCCGCAACGGCATTGTAGCTGCCATTGCAATTAATGTTGAGGAACCTCAATTCGAAGGTCAGACCAAAACTAAACTAGGATCACCTTCCATGTCTCCCGGAGGAGTTAGCGTTAATAAATATATCGGTGATTTCATTAAGACGGAAGTAGATAATTTCCTTCATAAAAACTCATTGGTAGCAGAAATTATGCTACAAAAGATACAAGATTCCGAAAAAGAACGCAAAGCCATAGCCGGAGTCACAAAGCTGGCACGTGAACGTGCTAAAAAAGCAAATTTGCATAATCGTAAACTTCGAGATTGCCGTTTTCATCTGAACGACAGTAAAGGGAAAGAGCTGGAAGCTGAGTCCTGCATATTCATTACCGAGGGCGATTCGGCGAGCGGATCTATTACAAAAAGTCGAGACGTAAACACACAGGCTGTTTTTAGCTTACGTGGCAAGCCATTGAACTCATACGGCCTGACTAAAAAAATAGTATACGAAAATGAAGAATTTAATTTGTTGCAAGCAGCTTTAAATATAGAAGATGGCATTGAGGGGTTGCGGTATAATAAGGTAATTGTTGCAACCGATGCAGATGTTGACGGAATGCATATTCGCCTGTTACTCATTACTTTCTTCCTTCAGTTCTTTCCTGATTTAATCAAAAAGGGACATGTATACATCCTCCAAACCCCCTTATTCCGCGTGCGCAATAAGAAGAAAACCTCATATTGTTACACAGAAGAAGAACGTATAAAAGCTATTGACGAGCTAGGTCCTAATCCGGAGATAACCCGATTTAAAGGATTAGGAGAAATCTCTCCGGATGAATTCAAGCATTTCATAGGAAAAGACATACGTCTTGAACCGGTATCTTTACGTAAAACCGATTTAGTGAAAGAACTTTTAGAATTCTATATGGGGAAAAATACCATGGAACGGCAAAACTTTATTATCGATAATCTGGTTATAGAAGAAGATTTAGCATCATGAGAAGAGCAATTTTTCCAGGGACATTCGATCCTTTTACTATTGGGCACTATTCCATTGTAACCCGAGCATTGGCTTTCATGGATGAAATCGTTATTGGCATTGGCATTAATGAAAATAAAAATACTTATTTCCCTATAGCAAAACGTGAGAAAATGATAAGGGATTTCTATCAGAATGAGCCTCGCATAACAGTGGACTCTTACGATTCCCTAACTATTGATTTTGCAAAGAAAGTAAATGCACAGTTCATCATACGCGGTATCCGGACAGTAAAAGATTTTGAGTATGAAGAGACTATTGCAGATATTAATCGTAAACTTTCCGGAGTCGAAACAATTCTATTATTTACCGAACCAGAACTTACCTGCATCAGTTCTACCACCGTACGTGAATTGTTACAATATGGGAAAGACATCAGCCAATTCATTCCTAAGGGAATGAAAATATAATAATCAAAAATATTATAATAATTAATAAATGAAGAAACTTGTTATTTACACCATACTGTCCCTTTGTTCCACAACCTTAGTACAAGCTCAGATAGCTAATGAGGCTGCCCGGAAATTACAAATGGCGGAATTTGCGATTTCCAATCTGTATGTAGACAAAGTAGATGAAAACAAATTAGTTGAAGAAGCCATTATTAAAATGTTGGCCCAACTTGATCCGCATTCTGCCTACAGTAACGCTGATGAAGTAAAGAAAATGAATGAACCGCTGGAAGGAAATTTCGAAGGGATTGGCGTACAATTTCAAATGGTGGAAGATACATTATTAGTGATACAACCTGTATCAAACGGACCTTCCGAAAAAGTTGGAATTCTAGCGGGAGACCGTATTATAGCGGTGAATGACACCAGTATTGCAGGAGTTAAAATGTCCACAGAAGAAATCATGGCCCGCTTGCGAGGGCCTAAAAGTTCCAAAGTACAACTGACTATTGTACGCCGTGGAGTCAGTTCGCCACTTCCCTTCACAGTAATCAGGGATAAAATACCCATCTATAGTCTGGATGCATCATATATGATTCAACCTAAAGTTGGCTATATTCGTGTCAGTCGCTTTGCAGCAACTACTGCTGAGGAGTTTGGACAAGCACTAAGCCATTTACAGAAACTGGGAATGGAAGACCTAATCCTCGACCTCCAAGGCAATGGAGGAGGATATTTGAACGCTGCAATTGATCTTGCCAATGAATTTCTACAGCAGAAAGAACTGATTGTATATACTGAAGGAAGGGCTGCCCGACGTAGCAATTTTTATGCAAAAGGTACAGGAAAATTCAAAAAAGGACGTCTTATTATATTAGTAGATGAATACTCGGCATCGGCCAGCGAGATCCTGACGGGAGCAATACAAGATTGGGACCGAGGTATCGTAGTAGGACGTCGCACTTTTGGAAAAGGATTAGTGCAACGCCCTATAGATCTACCTGACGGCTCAATGATACGTTTAACTATTGCCAGATATTACACCCCTTCCGGACGATGCATTCAGAAACCATACGACAGTACAGCAGATATTCGCCTAGGTCAAGAAGGGACGGACCGAACCAACCGGGAAAAATACAGCCAAGATTTAATGGACCGTTTCAATCGTGGAGAGATGATGCATGCCGACAGTATCCATTTTCTTGATTCGCTTAAATGCTTCACTAAAAAGTTGCAACGTACCGTATACGGAGGGGGAGGCATCATGCCCGATTATTTTGTACCGATCGATACGACCCAATACACGGATTTTCATCGCGACCTAGTAACAAAAGGAGTAATCTTTAAAACTTCTATGAAGTATATTGAAGACCATAGAAAGGCACTACAGAATACATATAAGAAATTTGAGACTTTTAATAATAAATTTGAAGTAAACCAAGATGTCCTTTCTAACTTACTCTCTACAGCAAAGAAAGAGAAAGTAACGTTTAGTGACGTGCAATACGAGAAGTCCTTGCCTTTAATCAAGTTACAATTAAAAGCCTTGATAGCCCGCGATTTATGGGATATGAGTGAATATTTTGAAATAATAAATACAACAAACAATAGTGTACAACGTGCATTAAAGTTATTAAATACAGATGAATATCAGCAATTATTAAAATGACAGTCGTATTCACTAAGTATCTATAAATCATAATAAACGCGAAGAGCAAAACTAAAATTAGCTTTACTCTTCACGTTTTTCATTGGTACTCTTTAAGTCTGTTTCTATATATTGCCAACCCGCAATAATCATTCAAAACATAACTCACCAAAGAATTGAGGGCAATGGAAATTAGGACGTTTTAGATCTATCGGATTCCATGATAAATAATGCGGCGTTTGTAGCCCATCGCCACATTTATAAAAATTAGCCCGGATCATAGTCCCATCCAACGAAGTAATCTTATGTTTAAAAAATGCAGAATAAGGAATAACTAATGCAAGCTCCCAACTGCATTCACCTATCCGTTCCGCAAAAGAAGCCCGTCCCAAAGATGACCAACGAAGTACCTTATCCAATACTGTCTGAGGAGCGCGCTCCCGTCCCCCGCGTTCAGCACCTGCCCCAATTAACAAAGTTCCGGCACAATTACATTCCATATTATAATAAATCCCATCATTCGCAGGAACAGAGAAGAACTCCACACAGGCATCTTTCCATACTTCACCGTTATCGCTAGCTGCAATTGCACGAACACTTGCTTCTGTTACTTTATAGTCAAGCAGAATGGCATCAGCAGTGTGTGCAATACGAAATTTGACGTTAGGACAATAAGGATATTCTTTCCAATTCACTGAATTAATAACTTGAAAAGCAACTCCCTCCTTATCTAATAGAGCAGGAACCCCTTCTGCCAAAGCTTTCGTTTGGGTAATCTTCTTAACCTTCATTGTTTTTATTTTATGCGACTGAATATTAATAGCAAATAAAGAAAAGCTATACATAAGCATGAACACCATACTCCATAGTCTCATTAAAGATAGCATCCTCTTCATAGATATAAGTTAATAATTTTTTTCATTTCTGGAATATGCCTTTCCGCACTTTGTAACAATTTGAATTGTGCTTTTACACGAACAAGATTATGCTCAGGATATTTAATCTTGTAATAAATATCACCATTAATAAAATCCGTCAAAAACCGTACGCATTGCATATACGGAAACAAGATTGCAGCATAGGATAAATTTTCAATTTCTACCGGCAATAAAAAGCCTCTTGCAGCCTCTAAATATCCTTTCGTGAAAGACCCAAATATTTCCATATTGAAATTCACATTATCCAAATTCTCATCATCCTCTGCACCTGTATTGGCAGCAGAACGAAGGAAATCACCAAAGTCAGAAAATATATAATTGGGCATGACTGTATCTAAATCAATAACACAAAGGACCTGACCTTTTTCATCAAATAAAATATTATTTACTTTCGTATCACAATGGCAGACTCGTTTAGGAAGTAATCCTTCTTGATGAAGCTGTTCTCCTTTGCACATATCCTCCGCACGATTCCCAATCTCACTCAAATAATATTTTACCTCTTTTACCCGATTAGCCACATCCTTAGAAACAGCATCATTAAGTTGTTCCAAACGAAATCTCATATTATGGAAATTGGGAATTGTTTCTCCTATAGTTTCTGGAATATCAGCAAGCATTGCCTGAAAATTTCCAAAAGCCCTCCCCGCGTAATAGGAATACTCGGGATTCACAGTTTCATACGTTTTTGCACGAGGTATAAATAACATTATCCTCCAATAATCCTGACCATCATTCCAATAGCTCTTTCCTGTTTCTGTACGAATGAGAGAAAGCACTTTCCGATCAAGATCATCGGCCCCTTGCTCGATCAGTTTTTTACGTATGTGGGTTGTTACAGCCTCAATATTTGCCTGCAACATCTCCACATTTTGAAAAACATCATGATTAATGCGCTGGAGTACATAACCCGGAGCATCAGCATCACGCATTCTGATTCTGTACGTATCGTTAATAAGCCCTGAGCCTAATGGACTTATCTCCTGAATTTTACCCTCTATCTTAAAATGAGATACTATAGACTGAAAATTATTCATTTTATATTAAATTAAAATAACATACAAATATTGCATTTCTTTTTTTTCTAAACAGTATAAAATAATCCGGCAAACATCCAAAAATATACATTTAAGTAGACATAGCCATAAAATTCAAATAAAAAGTATAACCTTCCATACAAATTACAATATCTTTGTGATTAAACTCTAAAAAATAAGAAGGGATGCTGAAACTTATTAAAACGTCATTTTTATTTTTAATGATTATATCCACGGCCAACTTATATAGTCAGGACATCACATTCAATCATCTAACCACAGATAATGGACTATCTCAATTTAGTATTAACAGCCTATATATAGATGCAAACGGCATTTTATGGATAGGTACTCGTGAAGGATTAAACAGATATGATGGAAATGATATAAAAACATACAAATTAAGCAAAAACGACCCTTATAGTCTTTTTTGCAATAACATTTTAAAGATTGTAGGTAATCATAAAGAGAAAATATATCTTCTATGTACAGAAGGTGTAGCTGAATTTGATCTGACAACACAGCGATTCACGACTCTTACAGAAGGAAATATCAGTAGCATTTATTATAATAAGGGCCTCTTTATTGGTAAAAGGAATCAAATCTATCATTATAATAACAAAAAAGGCGTTTTTGAGGCTTACTATAACTTTAAAGAAGAAAATATCGATATTTCGTGTATGTTCATAGATGAAAAGAAGATGTGGATTGGTACTACAAGTGAAGGTGTTTTTTGTCTAGAAATACCTTCTAAACAAATTCTACATCCTATCAAAAAGGGTAATATTACAAGTATTTACCAAGATTATGAAAAAGAGTTATGGATCGGAAGTTGGGAAAAAGGGCTATTCCATATAAAAACAAACGGGAACATCGAAAATCTAAAAAACAATCCTCTAATTTCCAATAGCCTTTCCTCTAATTTCGTAAGAACATGCTGCGAAGATGATCTCGGTTATATTTGGATAGGAACATTTAACGGACTAAATCGCTACGATAAAGCCACAGGTAATTTCCTTCACTATGCGGCCAACGATAACGAAAAAGAGGGATTAACCCACTCGTCTATATGGTGCATCATAAAAGACAATCAAGGTACCTTATGGGTAGGAACTTATTTTGGTGGCGTTAATTACTTCAATCCTGAATATGAAATTTATACTCGATATAAATGGGCAACGAATGAGAACGAAGGACTGAGCAGTCCAATTGTTGGACGAATCATTGAAGATGGAAATGACAATTTATGGATTGCAACAGAAGGAGGTGGTCTTAATTCTTATAATAGAAAAACGCATAAATTCAAATGGTACCTTTCCACAAAAAACAAAGATCTCTCATTACGCAATGTAAAAGCACTATACTATGATTCTTCAAAAAGAATAATATGGATAGGTACACATTTAGGAGGACTAAATAAACTGGATTTAACAACCAGTCAATTTACATACTACCATATGGAAGAAGGTAATCCAAAAACGTTACCTTCCGATATTATACGCGATATAATTCCATACAAAGATTTATTGATCATTGCCACTCAAAATGGAGTATGTCTTTTTAATCCACAGAATAGTCAATGTAAACAGTTGTTTAAAGATACAAAACAAGGACAATACATAAAAATGGTCGCTGATCTAGAGCTAGACCATAACGGAACATTATGGATTGCAGCTACAGGAGAAGGACTATTTTCATATAATTTTAAAAGTAAAAGATTAATTAATTACCGTCATAAACCCGGTAATCTTTATAGCCTTAGCAATAATAACGTAAACAACATTATGCAAGATCGTAAAGGTAATATTTGGATCTCCACTTCCGGAAGTGGACTCGATTTATATCGACCTGAAACTAAAGACTTTGAAAACTTCGACAAGTTGAAAAACGGCCTTATAAGTGATTGTGTTTACGAAGCTCAGGAATCTCCCGTCACAGGAAAATTGCTACTTATTACCAACCAAGGCTTTTCTATTTTTAACTCTCATACCAAGAAATTTCAAAACTATAGCGTAGAAAATGGATTCCCTTTCACTGCTGTCAATGAAAATGCATTATGTATAACTCATAATGGTGAAATATTCCTTGGCGGCACACAAGGCATGATATCTTTTAATGAACAGCAACTAAACTTTAAGCCCAAATCCTATAAAATATTTTTTTCGCGACTTACTGTCAATGGTAAAGATATAAAAGTTGGCGACGAAACAGAGATACTTAAGAAATCATTGGCATACACTCAAGAAATTACATTGAACGCAAACCAAACCATGTTTAGTGTAGAATTTGCCACCTCCAATTATGTAGCAGCAAACAAAGATGAAATTATCTATAAATTAGAAGGTTTTTCAAAGACGTGGAACAGTACACATAAACAATCCTTCATTACATATACCAATCTTAATGCAGGTACATACAAACTAATCATTAAACCAAGAGGAGAAAGTGAGAAGGTTTGTTCACAAGCCGAATTGATTATCCATATATTACCACCTTTTTATAAAACACCACTTGCATTTTTAATTTATCTCACTGTACTGGGAAGCTTATTATGGTATCTAATCAGAGCCTATAAATCAAAAATTAAATTGAAAGAGTCTTTAAAATACGAACAAAAACATATAGAAGATGTAGAAACGTTGAATCAATCCAAGCTACGCTTCTTCACCAATATCTCTCACGAGTTTCGCACCCCACTAACTTTAATTGTAGCTCAAGTAGAGACTCTTATGCAAATTCAAAATTTCACACCAACCATTTATAATAAAATATTAAGCATTTACCAAAACTGCATTCAACTACGAGAACTCATAACAGAGTTATTAGACTTTCGCAAACAAGAGCAAGGACACATGAAAATAAAAGTCAGTCCACATAATATCATTCACTTTCTCTATGAAAACTATCTGCTATTTATGGAATATACCAATAACAAACAAATCAATCTAATTTTTGAAAAAGAAACCGAAAACCTTGAAGTATGGTATGACCAAAAACAGATGCAGAAAGTTATCAATAATTTATTATCTAACGCTATTAAGCATACAGAACCTAAAGATACAATTACACTCAGCATTCACACAGAAAACAATGACGTTATAATCCAAGTTGCAGACACCGGCAGTGGCATTGATGCTAAAGAGATAGACAAAATATTCGATCGATTCTACCAAACTGAACAAACAGACAATCTTGATACAAGCGCAGGAACTGGCATTGGACTGACACTAACAAAAGGTATTATAGAATTGCATCATGGCACCATTCAAGTAACAAGCCAACTAGGGCAAGGGTCTTGTTTTATTATTCACCTCCGACTAGGAAATGAACATTTTTCCAAAGAAGAAATAGCCCAAGAACCTGAGATACTACAACAAGAACAATCATCTATTCCTATTGCAGGCACTTCTTTAAAAGAAATGTACGAAGAAGCACCCATTAATCACCTATCTGATGCCAAAATGATAATAGTGGAAGATAATACTCCCATTCGGGATATGCTAGCTACTATTTTTCGCCCATACTATCATGTATTGACAGCAGGAAACGGTGAAGAAGGATTAAACCTTGTACAAAAAGAAATGCCCAATATTGTAGTCAGCGACATTGTGATGCCAAAAATGTCAGGGACCGAATTATGCAAACAAATAAAAACAGATTTTAACACTTGCCATATTCCGGTCGTATTACTAACAGCCCGCACAGCTGTAGAACAGAATATTGAAGGATTCCGCATAGGTGCAGATGACTACATCACCAAGCCTTTTAATACAACTTTATTAATATCCCGTTGCAATAATCTAGTAAATTCACGAATTCTTCTACAAGAAAAATTTAGTAAACAACCACAAGTCTTTGCGCAAATGCTTGCGACCAATCCTATTGATAAAAATATTATAGACCGTGCCATGAGTATTATCGAAGAACACTTAGATGATGCTGAGTTTAATGTCAACATCTTCGCCCGTGAAATGGCAATGGCACGCACCAACTTATTTACCAAATTGAAAGCTATTACTGGGCAAACACCAAATGAGTTCATCCTTACTATTCGCTTGAAAAAAGGTGCATTGCTATTACGAAATAATCCGGAACTAAACATAATGGAGATATCTGACAGAATAGGCTTTAGTTCTCCTCGTTACTTTAGCAAATGCTTCAAAAGTATATATCATGTAAGTCCCTTAACCTATCGTAAAGGCAAAGAAAGCAAAGAAGAAAATGATCTTGAATAACACTATCAAAATATTTCAGATATACATTTCAAGATATAAGAATAAATGGTTAATAGTCAGCAAAAAGAATAAACTCACATTTTTAAAATATGCCCTAATTTAATACCTTTGACAACTAATATGCATTATATTTGCACCCAATAACCAAATTATGCTGCATGAGTAATCATTCATTTAATACTCCAAAAGGCAGTCGAGAACATGAGGTATATCATGTAACGATTGTTGGAAGCATTGTTAATTTTGCATTGCTCATCTTTAAATTTTGTGCCGGTATTTGGGGACATAGTGCTGCAATGCTAGCAGATGCGGTACATTCATTATCGGATTTTATTACCGACATAATTGTCATCGTATTTGTTCGAATGTCTTCAAAACCCCAGGATGAAGGACATGACTACGGACATGGGAAGTACGAAACATTAGCCACTGCTATTATTGGGATACTATTACTATTTGTCGGCATAGGAATTTTAATAAATAGCATTTTATCAATCTACTCTTGTTACAAAGGGATGAATTTACCAGAACCAGGAAGCCTTGCTTTAATTGCTGCAGTTTTATCACTCATGGTGAAAGAAGTATTATATCGCTATACCATTCTCAAAGGTAAAAGACTAAACTCTCAGGCTGTAATTGCTAACGCCTGGCACCACAGAAGCGATGCATTATCATCTATCGGCACAACTATTGGCATTGGCGGAGCAATCTTGCTGGGAAACCGATGGCGAGTGCTTGATCCAATTGCAGCTGTTGTTGTCAGTTGTTTAATTATCAAGGTAGCTATACAACTTTTAGTCCCTTGTGTTGAGGAATTATTAGAAAAGTCACTACCGAAAGAGATTGAAAACAAGATACAGGATATTATACTTTCTTTCCCGGGTGTTAGCTGTCCGCATCATTTAAGAACCCGCCGCATAGGTAGCTACTATGCCATAGAAGTACACATACGCATGAATGGAGGACTTACTTTGGAAGACGCACATCAGACAGCAACTGAAATAGAAAACAAGTTGAAAGATACCTTCGGAAAAGGAACGTATATCGCCATACATGTAGAACCAACCAAGTAAAATTCTAATAAATTATTTAGGAAGTGAGAAGCATTTTAATTACAGGAGCCAGTGGATTTATAGGAAGCTTCATCGTGGAAGAAGCATTAAAACGAGGTTTTGAAGTGTGGGCAGGAATTCGTTCAACCAGTAGCAAAAAATACCTCAACAATTCCCAAATACATTTTCTTGAATTGGACTTTGCTCATCCCCATAAATTGCAAGAACAACTTGCCAAACAACAACAAATGCATGGAATATTTGATTATATAATCCACTGTGCCGGCGTAACTAAATGCACTGATCACAAAGACTTTGACTTAGTAAACTTTTTGCAAACGACCTACTTTGTAGAAGCTATACAAAATTTGAATATGGTTCCAAAGCAGTTTGCCTATGTAAGCACTTTAAGCGTTTTTGGTCCTATTCATGAAAAATCTTATGAGCCTATCAAAGAAGAGGACGTTCCCTTGCCTAATACCTATTATGGCATAAGTAAACTGAAAGCCGAACAGTACATACAAAGCCTTCCTTCTTTTCCTTATGTCATATATCGCCCAACAGGAGTATATGGTCCCCGGGAGCATGATTATTTTTTGATGGCAAAGTCTATTAAACAGCATCTTGATTTCGAAGTAGGATTCCGACGTCAAGACCTGACCTTTGTTTATGTAAAAGACATAGTACAGGCCATCTTTCTTGGAATTGAAAAGGGAATTACCCACCGAACTTATTTTTTATCAGATGGAAATATCTATCAGAGCCGCACTTTTTCCAATTTAATCAGAAAAGAATTGAATGATCCTTTTGTAATTCGTTTGAAATGTCCATTAATTGTATTGAAAGTTGTATCTTTGCTCGCTAATTTTTGGGCAGAGTGGCAAAAGAAACCCACTACACTCAATATAGATAAATATAAAATAATGAAACAACGCAACTGGCAATGTGATATAACTCCCGCAATAAAAGAATTGGGATTTATTCCCAAGTATAATTTGGAAAGAGGGGTAAAAGAAACCATTGCCTGGTATAAAAACGAGGGATGGCTTTAAGTTTATTAAAAAAGATAGAGCCTCATAAAGGCTTATTTGCGGTCGAAAAAGTTACACTGATATATAACTTATTAACTTCGATCTTGATTCTATTCCTTTTTCAGGAAATGGATCATCCTTTAGAAATGTTGATTGATCGTGCAATGATCGCCGGGATGACATTCCTACTAATGTATCTTTATAAACTAGCCCCTTGTAGACTCTCGACTTTTATACGCATAGCTATTCAGATGTCTTTGTTATCTTATTGGTATCCAGATACATTCGAATTCAATAGAATCTTCCCTAATTTAGACAATATATTCGCGTCAGCTGAACAATGGTTGTTTGGTGGACAACCCGCCATATGGTTTTGTCACTACTTCCCGCACATGTGGGTAAGTGAGCCACTCAATATGGGATATTTCTTTTATTATCCGATGATATTAATCGTGGTAGTTTATTATTTCATTCAACATTTTGAACTCTTTGAAAAAATATCATTTGTTTTAGTCGCCTCTTTCTTTATCTATTATCTTATTTACATCTTCGTTCCTGTTGCTGGTCCTCAATTTTATTTTCCTGCAATTGGAGCAGAAAATGTAGCACATGGCATTTTCCCTTCAATAGGAAATTATTTCAATCACAATCAAGAATTACTTCCCGGTCCGGGATATGATCATGGTTTCTTTTATAGTTTAGTGGAAGAATCGCAGCGTATCGGAGAACGTCCAACAGCAGCTTTCCCCAGCTCTCATGTAGGCATATCCACGATTTTAATGATCCTTGCATGGCGGGGAAGCAAAAGACTTTTTGCCGTCTTAATGCCCTTTTATCTGTTACTGTGTGGTGCAACTGTCTATATTCAAGCTCATTACTTTATTGATGTTATTGCCGGTTTTTTTTCTGCACTTATTATCTATATTACAACAACCTGGATGTTCAAACGATGGTTTGCCGCACCAATATTTACATAATAAACAGACCGTTTAATTTAGCCTAGAGATTGCATATCATTCAAACGTTTGTAATAGCCATTTTTCTGTAATAGTTCATCATGCTTACCTCGTTCCACAATCTCTCCTTCATAAAGCACACAGATCTCATCAGCATTTTTTATAGTAGAAAGTCTATGAGCAATGGCTATTGTGGTACGCGTCTTCATCAAACGTTCCAAGGCTTCCTGTACTAATCGTTCCGATTCGGTATCAAGAGCAGAAGTCGCTTCATCTAATATTAGAATAGGCGGATTCTTTAATATGGCACGAGCAATACTAATACGTTGTCGCTGTCCACCGGAAAGTTTTCCTCCCCGGTCACCGATATTCGTATCATAACCCTTTTCAGTCTCCATAATAAAATCATGGGCATTTGCTATTTTAGCAGCTTCAATCACCTGCTCTCTTGTAGCATTAGCTACACCAAAAGCTATATTATTAAAAAAAGTATCATTGAAAAGAATAGCTTCTTGATTAACATTCCCAATCAAGCTCCGCAAATCACGAATACGGACATTTTTGATGTTTATTCCATCAATAAGAATCCCTCCTGAGTGAATGTCATGATAGCGGGGCAGCAAATCCACCAAGGTAGATTTTCCCGATCCCGACTGTCCAACCAAGGCTACCGTCTTACCTTTCGGAACGCTCAAATTAATATGCCTCAGAACATCCCTCACTCCATCATAACTAAACGTTACATCTTTAAACTCAACTCTACCCGTTAATCGTTCCAAAGCAATCGGATGTTCGACCTCTTTAATAGGATTCTCAGCTAACAAAATTTTGTCAATACGCTCCATAGATGCCAGCCCTTTAGGAATACTGTAACTGGCTTTCGAAAACTCCTTCAACGGATTAATGACACTGTATAAAATCACCAGATAAAAGATAAAGGACGGTGCATCAATAGTAGCCGAATTACTTAGAATCAACGTACCTCCAAACCACAAGACAACGACAATAACACACGTACCCAGAAATTCACTCATCGGATGAGCCATTGCCTGACGGGTAGCAACCCGGTTAATCGCATTGCGGTACTCATCTGTACACTGCAAAAAACGGTTCATCATCTTATTTTCGGCAATAAAAGCCTTAATAACACGAAGTCCTCCCAAAGTTTCTTCCAATTGTGACATAGTATCGCTCCACTTATCCTGGGCCTCTAGCGATTTACGCTTCAACTTTTTGCCTACGGCTCCCATTATCCAACCCATACCCGGAAGAACTAATAGAGTGAATAGTGTAAGCTGCCAACTTACAACGATTAACGTTCCAAAATAGGCAATGATCAAAATTGGGTTTTTGATTAACATGTCCAAAGAACTGGTAACAGAAGTTTCCACTTCTGTCACATCCCCACTCATACGGGCAATTATATCCCCTTTACGTTCTTCAGAAAAAAAACCTAAAGGTAGATGAAGCACTTTCCAATAGACCTGCGTACGGATATCCTTCACTACCCCCGTCCGCAAGGGGATCATTATAGCCGAAGAAGCAAAATAAGTGAAAGTTTTGAACAGCGTCATTACCGCAAGGAATATACCCAAAATTAACAGAGTAATAGATGCCCCCTGAGAAATAATCATTTGCGAAACATAATAATAAAAATTATTCACAATTATTTGTTTCATACCAAGCCCTACCGCATTCCATGGAATAAACTCATAAACCTTAGAATCCATCTTAAACAAAATCTGAAGAATAGGGATAATTAGCGTAAATGAAAAGATATTTAGCAGAGCAGATAATAGATTCAGGAATAGTGCCCCAATCAAGTATTTCTTATACGGAGGGACAAAACGTCTCAAAAGCTGGAAGAATTCTTTCATAAAATACTATAACACACATTTATTGAATAATATGGCAAAGATAGGAATAATCCGTAGAGTTCATACTTTTACCTTCTAATAATTGGCGAATTTGAAAAGTTTCCATAGCTTTGTAAACTTAAATATGAATATATCACTCCTTCAATAAATAAAAATGTTTATGAACTTTACAGCACTTTGCAACCAAATCTTTGTTCAATCCATTAATGATTATCACCGGACAGATAATATTGATGCCCCCATTCACAATCCCTATCTATTGAAAAGCATTGAATATTACCTTTATTTAAAAAATTGGATTGACACGGTACAATGGCATTTTGAAGATTTGATTCGTGACCCGAAAATCAGCCCTGTTGATGCATTGACATTGAAAAGGAGAATAGACAAATCCAATCAGGACCGAACGGATCTAGTAGAACTCATTGACAGCTATTTCCTCGACAAGTATAAAGATATTCAGGCACAGCCAAATGCCTCGATCAATACAGAAAGTCCGGCATGGGCCATTGATCGCCTTTCTATTTTGGCATTAAAAATCTACCACATGCGCCTGGAAGTAGAACGTACTGACACTACTCCCGAACATCTCGTACAGTGCCAAGCCAAATTAACTATACTTTTGGAACAACAGGCAGACCTATCAACAGCCATCGAACAACTAATAACAGATATTGAGAACGGACGTAAATATATGAAAGTCTATAAACAGATGAAAATGTATAATGACCCGAAACTCAATCCTGTTCTTTACAGCAAGAAATGAAACTATTGGCACTACGTCTATCGGCATTAGGAGATGTGGCAATGACCATTCCGATAGTCACTTCACTGGCCCAACAATATCCGCAACTGGAGATTACATTTTTAAGCAAACCATTTGTGGAATCTCTGTTTGCGGAAATGCCATCCAATGTCAAATTTTTAGGAGTGAACGTTCAAAACTATCATGGAGTTTGGGGACTTTTCCGCTTATTTATAGAATTGAAAAAGAGAAAATATGATGCAGTAGCTGATCTGCATGATGTACTGCGGACAAAAATACTGCGAAAATTATTCCGCTTAACAGGAACACAGACAGCCTACATTAAAAAAGGACGAAAAGAGAAGCAAGCATTAGTGAGGAAGAAACATAAAATAATGCAACAGCTACCTTCTTCCTTCACCCGCTATGAAGAAGTTTTTAAACAGTTGGGCTATCCAGTAACATCAAAGTTCCATTCTATTTATGGCAACAAGAAAGGAGAAACAAATTTATTTGTAGAAACCACAGGCTTACCAGACGGTAAAAAATGGATTGGTTTCGCACCGTTTGCAGCACATAAAGGCAAAGAATTACCAACAGAAATTGTTAAGAGGCTCTTGCAAGAACTATCTGCTTTTAAAAATTGGAGGATATTCCTCTTCGGAGGAGGAGAGAGAGAATGCCAACTCATGAAGAGTTGGTCAGAAGTTTATTCCAATATAGAAATTATAGCGGGCAAATTAAGCCTAAACAATGAACTATCACTAATGAGTCATCTTGATGCCATGATTTCAATGGATTCTGGGAATATGCACCTTGCCTCTCTAGTAGGCATACCTGTCATTTCTATTTGGGGAGCCACTCACCCCTTCTCCGGATTTATGGGATGGCAACAATCAACCGACAACGTCATTCAAACAGAGCTAGTATGCCGGCCATGTTCCGTATTTGGAAATAAGCCTTGTTATAGAGGTGATTACGCATGCCTTACAAAGATAAATACTCAGGTTATTATCAAAAAATTAGAAAACATAATAGTCAATAACTATGATTCCTAAGATTATTCACTTATGTTGGTTCAGTAATTCACCTTATCCGGTAGAAATAAAAGTATGTTTGGATAGTTGGAAGCATATTATTCCTGATTATAAAATCAGAGTATGGGATTATGCAGCCGCAAAAGCTATTGGTTGTGTATATATAGACGAGGCTCTATCAGCTAAAAAATGGGCATTTGCCGCTGACGCAGTACGATTCTATGCCGTATATGCAGAAGGTGGAATTTATATGGATAGTGACATCTTTATCTATAAACGATTTGAAACACTCATTCCCCAACAAGGGTTTGCAACCTTTAATGAATGTACTCACCCTGGCCAAAAAGAATTCGGTCTACAGGCAGCTTGCTTTATGGGAGAAAAGGGGAACGAATTCTGCAAAGAAATATTTGAAAGTTATAACTGTAGACATTTCATAAAAGAAGATGGTAGCTTTGACCAAACAATATCACCGTATATTATGAGTGGGATAGCTCAAAAAAGAGGATTTGTTTACGAAGACAGAGAGCAACATTTACCAAATAATATCATTATATATCCGACACTCTATTTATCACCAACCCGGCATTACCCACATCACTCCGAAGCATTTGGAGTACATCACATCTATGGTAACTGGAGAAAAAGAAAATTTGGAAGAAGAATAGAACGGAGTATTAAGCACTTTTATAGAGTCATCAAATATACTTTGTTAAAAAGATAACTACTTAGATAAATCAATCATACATAATGTATAAAGTCAAATTGACGTCTTATCGAAAAGAACTAGGAACTATAATGTATCGACAAACGTCCGGATATAATAGAATGTCTTCTGATGGAAGATATCGATTTTATATAGACCAGGAAATAGAGAATCCTGATTTCTGGGTTGTACAGAGTAAAGGAATACGACATTCTGAAACTTGTACAATATCTCCTAAAAACACAATATTACTTACAACTGAACCGCACTCCATATTAGTCTACCCCAAACAGTATATCAAACAATTCGGGATAATGCATTCCTGTCAAGAAAGAGTAAGACATCCTAACCTACGGTTTGGCCCGGCTATTCTACCTTGGTTCATTGGCTATACGGAAGACACAAACGGAGAATGTTCTTTTACCATCGATTATGACAAACTTAAGAGTTCACCAACTCCACAAAAGAATAAACTCATTTCTGTAATTACAAGTAACAAAGCATTTACTAAAGGACATCTTGAGCGAATTGAATTTGTAAAAAAGCTCAAAATATACTATGGAGAAAAGTTAGATGTTTTTGGTAGAGGATATAATGATTTTGAAGACAAGTGGGATGTACTGGCTCCATATAAATATCACATTGTTATAGAAAACTCCTCTCAAAAATATTATTGGACAGAAAAAATATCGGACTGTTTCTTAGCTGAATCATATCCATTCTATTATGGCTGCACAAATCTATCTGAGTACTTCTCAAATGAATCTTTTCAGGCGATAGACATTCATAACTTCGAGCAAAGTATTTCTATTATAGATCGCTGTATTGCACAAAATCAATATGAAAATGCTCAACTAAATCTCAAAGTAAACAAAGACAGAGTATTAGAAGAATATAATATGTTTAATTATATAGCGACATTATGTGATACATTACAAGCTGATTCCCCTAAAAAACCAGTAACCATTGAGCCTTGTCATTCTATGCAGAATTGGCACAATTTTTATAATTATACAATTGCTAGAAACATTTTTAAATGGCAACAGAAAGTCAAGCAATGCATCCATGGAGAGTCAAACCCTATGCATTCTTAATACCCTTCAGAATATTACAATGAAAACAAGAATAAGCCCTGAATATCAAGATAATAGAGAAATACGTCAACTAATGGTTGAATTACCTAGATTATTTAGTCAAGAAAGTAATATAATCTATAAGGGACGTAATGTAATTAAAAGTTTTACACTGATTAGTGATAGCTATGTGCAGCATAAAATTGTTATTAAACGATATAAGAGCCCAATTTGGATACAACGGATAATATATAGTTTTTTCCGACAAAGTAAAGCCAAACGTGCCTATTATAATGGAATTACTATTGCCCAAAGAGATGTTAACACCCCCTGCGGAATTGGATATGCAGAACAATGGGAAAAAGGATTATTTAAATATGGATATTATATCACTGAATACACAGCTGATCATGCCATTAAAGAAAAATTAATTAACCCTGAACATTTTGATAAAATAATGGCATGTGATTTTGCAAAATTCGTTGCATCTCTCCATAAGAAGGGAATTTTACATCACGATTTGAACTCCACTAACGTACTTTTTTCAAACATAAATGGTCATTTTCAATTTTCTCTTATTGATATCAATAGGATGAAAATTAATCCTCAAAACCAACATTTATCTAAATCAGAATGTCTTCACAATTTAACTCGATTCACAGGCAGAATGGATTTATTCAAATTTGTCATACAGGAATATGCCGCATGCAGAGAGTGGGCAATCGAAAAAACTCTCAATGAAGCTATACGGATAAAAAAGCAACATGATAAAAGGTGGCATCGTCGCAAGGCCTTTCTAAGTATATTCAAAAAAGAGAAAAAGCAAATTACTTCTTAACCCTACCAAACGTTTTAATACTAGTATATTTACGCCAAATATTCAAAGAACGTTTAGCAGGAACTCCATGCCGGCGAATATAGTCACGCGTTCCTTCTAACATGCGGTGTGCAACCTGACCATCTAAATAAGGATCGTAATTATCTATAACCCACTTGCGAAGCTGGGCACTCTTTTGATCGGTCAACACCTCCCGATAAGCTTGACGCAAGAGCGTGATATCAGTAATATTTTTCCAATAAATATCTTTTGCCACCGCACGGAAAGTTATAACAGGCTTATCTAACAGCAAAAATTCATAGATAGTAGAAGAAGTATCGCTAATCATCACATCCGCCATAATCTGATACTTTGTCACACTAAAATCATCAATCCACATAATGGCATCGTGCTTCTCGGCAAGTGCCTTATACTCATCCACCCACTCTTGTTTCGTTAGTGGATGAAACTTCATAATTAAAAGAATATCTTTCTCTTGCTCCACCAAGTCTACTAATGCTTTCTTTAAATAAGGAAGAGAAGTTAGAGAAGGCGAAAATGTAGGAGCGTAAAGGACCAATCTTTTGCGTCCGTTCCGTTGTAACATCTGTTGCTTTTCTTCATCAAAAGCATGAAGATGTTCCTTTATCCAATCTTGTCGGGGCCATCCAGTTTCCAAGACCTCAAAGTCTTTATACTTCTTTGCTAAACGGGCAAAACCTCTTGTGAAAAACGGACCTTGAGTAAAATAAGTATCAAAATAACGACGAATCACCCAATGATCCTTCTTTTCTGCAGCATATCCATGAAAGACTTGTATCTTTACTCCAGGCAGATAATAAGGAACTATATTTCCTGGTACAAAGATAGATTCAGGAGAGAAGTTATAAACTTCCTGCATACTATTTGTCCATGCTACCTCATCCTTCAAAGGAAATTCAGGAATCTTCTTTGAATGAACATACCATAATATTTCATTAGTCCTCTCTCTTGCCGCTTCCATCTGAATTGGGTTCAGAATATCAATAGCGTACTTATTTTCACAGAACAAAACGATTCTCATATCTTCATTCTAATATAATTCAGAAGGGACTAAGAGTTTGGCCTGATTAAAATCATCTACAGTATCCAACTCAATAGAGAAATAGTGGGTAGTATCCTCCACCACAAACGAAAAGCCATTCGGTATTAACCGTTCAAAAGCACGTTCATAAAAAACATTATCTAAGTTTTCCACTTTAATCATCTGTTCCAATTCAACAAAAAGAGCTTCCGTATAAGTAGCCGACATTTTCTCTATCCCCACCGATTCCCCGACAGCTTTGGCTATCTCACAAACCTTGCTAATCTCAACAACACGGTTATTTGTATCAGCTATCACTTTTATCTCCTCTTCTCCTAGTTCATGCCGGTTTAGAGCCAAGACATTTTGTGCCGGATTATTCAGAACAGCCGTAATGATATAAGGATCAAACAGAATATCACTATCCAGTAGTAAGATATCTCGACCTTTGGATTCCTGTGCAGTCAGCCACAATGAATAAATATTATTAGTCCTGGAATAGGACTCATTATATATAAATTTAATATCGATCTCTTTATAATGCTCACACAAAAAGTCCCTGATCTGCCGTTCTCGATAACCGGTTACAACGACAAACTCACTAATTCCATTATTCAATAAAGCATCAAAAGTACGTTCTAACAGACAACGAGTACCTATTTTTAATAGACATTTTGGAGTTACATCCGTCAACGGACGCAAACGTGACGCAATCCCGGCAGCTAATATAACAGCTTTCATCTACAGGCTACTTTTAGAATAGTATCTGCCACCACACGGTTTTGTTCAGGACGTCCCAATGTGATGCGAAGGTGCGTATTAATATCCGGTTCATCCATGAATTTCACTTTATAATCCTCACTAGCAAAAGCCTTTTTCAGACTTTCCTTCAACTCAATAGGATATTTTATCAAAATAAAGTTAGCAGCAGATTTATAAACTTTAAATCCAGGTAAAGTTCCAACTTCCTTCTCATACATCTTGCGGTCTTCGTTCATCAAATGAGCAATATTACGATAGTGCTTCTCTGACTTTAATGCAGCAATAGCAATATCTTCCGAGAAACGGTTATACCCCAAGTATTTATTACTGTATCTTCCAAACTTTTCAAAGCTTTTACCCATAAAGGCAAATCCCATACGAAGTCCAGGCAGCCCATAAAACTTAGAAAGAGTACGAGATATCAACAAATTTGGATATTTATCAATAAGCTTTTTAATATATGAATTATCTTCCATTACAAACGAAGCATAGGCCTCATCCACTATTACATAAGTTGTTTGCGGAACATAAGAAAGCAATTCGTCCATCTCATTTGGCGTCAGACTGTTGCCCGTCGGATTATTTGGAGAAGCCAATAATAACAACTTCGGCTTTTCTGCTACTAACATGTCCTTTAAGGCTCTGAAATCATATCTATATGTATCTCCATCTTCATACAACGGGTATTGAAGACTCACACCATCTACTTCGTCAGCAATACTTTTATAATACCACCACGAAAATTTAGGAATCAACATTGTTTTATTACCATCAGCCTCTGTTAAGAAATAGTGAACAAATTGCTTTAAGATATCTTCACCCCCATATCCCAACAGTATTTGTTTTTCATCTATTTGGTACAAATCAGATAGAAAGACCGAGAAAATACTTTTTTTCCCTTCATCATAAATACGAGTGTAAAAGCAGAGTTTATTTATATCAAAATCTTTCAATGCTTCTACAACTTCTCGAGAAGGAGCATAGTTAAACTCATTTCTATCCAAATAATTCATATTATCATATTTTTGGGGTTTGTTTTTCGTCACATTCTTATTCACGTGTAAAACAACAAATTGCATTTTAAGTACAAAGGAAATACATTTTCATTAAATAAAAAAGTAATAGAAACGTTTTGTACGCCAACATTGCCTTAAACAAAACATGATAAAACCACAACTAGAAAAAATATCATACCGTCCGTTTCTACAAAAAGAATATAAGAAGGGGGAAAAAGCACAAAATCCAAAGATAAATTTAAAATCCACCGCTTATCTATTGTTACGACAAAGATTGCATATCATTTAATCGCTTATAATAGCCATTCTTTTGCAAAAGCTCTTCATGTTTACCACGCTCTACAATTTCCCCTTCATAAAGTACACAAATTTCATCGGCATTCTTAATCGTAGATAAACGATGCGCAATAGCTATTGTAGTGCGCATTTGCATTAATCGCTCCAATGCCTCCTGCACCAATCGCTCAGATTCGGTGTCTAATGCAGAAGTGGCTTCATCTAAAATAAGTATTGGCGGATTCTTTAATATAGCACGGGCAATACTAATACGCTGGCGCTGCCCACCTGAAAGCTTTCCTCCACGGTCACCGATATTCGTGTCGTATCCTCTTTCGGTTTCCATAATGAAATCGTGCGCATTGGCTATCTTCGCCGCCTCAATTACTTGCTCCTTTGTGGCATTTTCCACCCCGAAAGCTATATTATTGAAAAACGTATCATTGAATAATATAGCTTCTTGATTCACATTGCCAATTAAGCTACGTAAATCTGATACACGAAAGTTTTTGATATTGACATCATCAATTAATATCTCTCCAGATGCTACATCATGATAACGCGGAATCAAATCGACTAAAGTTGATTTTCCAGATCCGGATTGTCCAACGAGTGCAACGGTCTGGCCTTTCTTTACTGTCAGATTAATATGTTTCAGAACTTCCCGTACCCCATCATAAGAGAAGGAAACATCCTTAAACTCAATCTTATCATTCAAACTTCGCAAAGCCTTAGGATGTTGTGGCTCTTTAATCGGATTTTCGGCCTTCAAAATCTTATCAACCCGCTCCATTGAAGCTAGCCCCTTAGGAATATTATAACCTGCTTTTGAGAATTCCTTCAAAGGATTAATGACACTATAAAGAATTACCATATAAAAAATAAAAGTTGGCGCATCAATATAAGAATGATTGCTCAGAATCAAAGATCCTCCAAACCACAGCACAATCACAATCATCAAAGTCCCTAGGAATTCACTCATAGGATGTGCCAGAGTCTGTCTTCTTGCAACCCGGTTAATCGCATCACGATATTCATTGCTACATTCCGTAAAACGGCTTATCATCTTACGCTCGGCAATGAATGCTTTAATAATACGCAAACCACCTAAGGTTTCCTCCAACTGAGTCATCGTCTCACTCCATTTGCTTTGCGCCTCCAATGATTGCTTTTTCAACTTCTTACCCACTTGCCCCATTACCCATCCCATGCCTGGGACTACTAATAAAGTAAACACCGTCAACTGCCAACTCGTTATAAGCAATGTAGTGAAATACATTATAATAAGTATAGGATTTTTAATCAACATATCCAATGAACTGGTAATAGAATTCTCCACTTCACCTACATCACCGCTCATTCGGGCAATAATATCTCCTTTCCGCTCCTCGGAAAAAAAGCGTAAAGGCAAATACATCACTTTATTATAAACCATTATTCGAATATCACGTACAATTCCTGTACGCAAAGGTATCATAACCGCAGAAGAAGCATAATAACAGGAAGTCTTCAACATTGTCATAAACACAAGAAAAAGTCCCAAAAAGACTAATGTAAACGAGGGCCCATACGTTTCAATCAATTTAGAAATATAGTAATAGAAATTATTCACTACAATTGTTTTCAATCCTGCATGAGCATCCCATGGAATAAACGCATAAGTCTCTTGATTGATTTTAAATAGTATTTGCAAGATCGGGATTAGCAACGTAAACGAGAAGATATTAAATACGGCGGACAGAAGATTCAATAAAACTGCCCAACTGAGGTATTTCTTGTACGGCTTGACAAAACGCCGCATCATCTGCAAAAATTCTTTCATCTAATTAATATTTCAATAGTTTCTAAACACATTATTGCCACAAGAGCCATTTATCAAAATCAACTCCATATACATCATCTCTACACAAGCCCAAAAACATTCTAGGATTTGAGCTAAACGTACCCACAACTAAATTTGCATGCCTCAGTATCTCCATAGCTGAAAAAAGCTTGATCATACCTTTTTTCTATCTGCCGCAGACCGCTTTTGAAAATTCTCATGAAAATAACCTTTCTCTTCAGAAAGAGACAACGCATAAAAATGCCAATTCCTGTCTCAGCCCATCAATAATTGTATAATCATCAGTCAAAACGAAAGCATCACGCAAAGACGACTCCACCTCCCTTTAGTGATATAAGCAGTATATTGTTCTAATCCATGCCCCACAAGCTTATCACCGCCACAAATATGAAAAAGAAACATTCAACTTTTTATATTATTCTAAATTTACCATCGTTATCAATCTTTAAACAGCAAGACCATATTTCATAAGAAGACGGGATTTTTTAATAATTCCTTCCAAGGATATTCGGTATCATCATCACAGAGAGTCACAATCTTATTTGCATTGTCCATTAATACAGCTCCATATTTCCCCAGTGTTCCTTTACTTGTAATTTGATGTTTGCAACAAGCTATTAAAAAAAGGTCCATATACCCACGATCCGATCCATTCCCATCAGCTATTTTAAAATTATGATTAAGAGGGAGCAAAGGTATCAAATCCAAAAGAACTTTATCTGGTTCATCTGAAAAGAAATAAAAATAGGGTGTTTTCACTTTATCATAAAAATAACGAACGGCCTTTATAAAATAGTCCGAAGATGCAGGCTGCCCATAAGCATAAACTACATTTTTCAGATCTCCATAGCGTACGTGTACAGCAACAGAAGAATTACGACTCTTAATCTCATTACATATCCGCTCGTTTCTTCCATCAAGGATTTTCAAATCTACATAAAAAAGAGCACGGAACGCTTTTAACCAAACATCAGGTTGCAAATGATAATATCCTCCCAAATACAAAGGAGGCTTCCGCTGTAAAAAGCTAAAATCGTCTATTCTTTTTCCAGAATTATTGCCCGAAATATAATACTTCTTTCTATATACTTGAAGTGCTATAGGAGAAGCTTCTTTAAACGTCAAATAAGGGAAAGCTTTTAATAAATCAAAGTTACGAACAAACTTTCTATTCAAGTCACTTCCCCACTCCCTATAAAATCCTAGATCATAACGCACCTGATAACCTTTTTGTGCATACAATTGTCCTAACAGAAACTGGTGCATTTGAGAACAAATGCCTCCATCCATCAGAAGAATTACTTTCGAGGGGATGATCTTGTTCTTTAAAAAGAAACGATATATCTTATATTTTAAAATGCTACGCGTTATCATTCCAGATTAAATTTTTCCCCTTTTACAATAATACAGCAATCGTAAATGTCCAAAATAAGGAGACATTATATAAGTCTTAACTATCTTAGTTTCCCTCCTAGATAACGAGGTACTTAAGCCAGGATACAATTTTAAATCCATAATTAACCTCTTCATATCCTTGTCGAAATCATCAAACTGCTTCCAATAAAGACTCTGAAATGTTGTCTGAAGATGCATACGAGCCAATTCCATTTGAAATTCTTCTCTAAATCCATTGCTTTCTATATAATTTTCTATCCACATCTGATAGGCTCTGAAATCCTTATATTTAGGATTTCCAGGCAAAAAGGAGATTAATGAGGAATCCCTATTATAATTTAAGATAGGAATATCTAACGAAACAATTTTGCTAGCAGATAATATCAGCTGGACCATTAAGATAGCATCTTCTCCAATAGAAATTCCCCCAACCGTTTCAACTTTCGACTTTAAAACAAAAGAACGTTTTTGAAAATGTGACCACACACTCCAATAACCTCTATTCATTAATATTTTTCGTAAATATTCTATATTAGAAATTCTAGTAAACTCCAAAGGCATTGAATGCTCTGGTTTTTTCCCAGGATAACAAAAAAAGAAAGGAGAAACCACGATATCGGCATCTTCCTCTTCTGCCTTCCGCACTAAACAACAAATAGCGTCCTGCATTAAAGTATCATCACCGTCAAGGTATTGAATATACTTCCCTTTAGCCTTGCAAAATCCAGACTCTCTTGCTAACGCAACCCCTCTGTTCATAGAATTACTTACACAGACAATCCGTGAATCCGATTTTCTATACCTTTCTATAATTATAGAGCTATTATCTGTACTACAGTCGTTAACAATAATAATTTCTATCCGTTGATAAGTTTGGTGAATCACACTTTGAATGCAGGCTTCAATATAACAACCATTATTATAAACAGGTATGATAACCGAAACTAAAGGAAGATCAATATTATTCATAAATTATTCATTTCAACAATGATTCAAATAAGTCCATCCACTTTTCTCGAACAACTTGTGGAGAATAGTCTCTCACTTTAAGAAGAACATTATTGCGCATCTCAACAAGTTTATCCGGCGAGTTTAACAAGTTTAATAATGTTTCTGCAAATAACTGTTTTTTAAACGGAGGAATAAGGAATCCATTAACACCCGAAGGAGCTAATATTTGATGCACTCCAGCACAACTATCAAAAGCAATAGGAACCACTCCATTTGCCTGCGCTTCTGTGAGGCAAAGCCCCCAACCTTCAAAAGTAGATGTTAAACACAAAACAGAAGCATCCCGATAGTAAGTCGAAACATTCTCATCATACCCTGTAAAACGAACTCGTTGAATATTTTTTTTCGAAACACGCATACGAAGAGCACTTTCTTCTTCACCTTCACCAACTATAATCAATTCCCAATCAGGTACCTTTTTATAAATCATCTTCCAAATATCTATCAGACGATCTACTCGTTTATCAGCATAAGATAAACGCCCCACAAAAAGAATTTGCTTTTTCTTATTTAAATTAACATCCTCGACCACCTGTTCCGAATTAGGAATAACATAGAATTTATCACCAATATTTGGAAGCTTCATGCGACGAAATAATTCGAGTTTATAATCTTCACACAACACAACATAAGCATCCGATAGAGAATAAATATTCTCATACTGTTTCAAAAATCGCCGATTGTATACGCCAAACCAATTTGCTTTTGGATAAGAAAAAAGATATAATTCTATTTTCTTTAAAAAAGAATATCTGGCACGTTTTTGCTTCGCAGCCATTTTCGTTTTTACCTCCCATAAAGGAATACTATGTAACGCAAACACCAACTTGCAACAAGTCTGCTCCATTATATAATCAAGATGCTTAAAGAGATGGATTGGTAAAACAAAGATATCAATAGAATAAAAATTGATAGCATTGATAAACAGTTCTGCACCAGATAAAGAATTCCAATCAGAAATCGTCATCTCTATAACTCGAACGTTAGGTACTTCCGCTTTTTTCTTGCAAGCAAGGACAAAAAATTCATAGCCAAACGAAGACAAATAATTTGCAATATCAATTGTAACTCGCTCTGCACCTCCACAAGGGAACTCATTATGAAAAAACAGTATTCGTTTCATCTCTTCTCCAGCTTAATTCGATAATATGTAATAAACAAATCTGGAGTATAACGATACATAAAAGCATGAAAGCCTTTTTTTTTCCGCGACAATGGCATTAAGCCCTTATTCTTCATTTGCTCTAGCATTTCTTTCTGAATTTTTCTAGAGGCTCCACAACGTATACCTCTTTTGAAAGCCATCAATAGCCTTTTAGCGACCCAATCTTGAAGAAAGCAGTCTGCCATTTTATCTTTAACACACTCCTTCCTAAAACAATCCAAACTCTCCATAGCCTGAATCATATAAAGGCAAGCTTCTTTATTATAATTCATCATAAATGAATCAGAGTTTCTATAGTAATAATAAAAATTAATGGGCAATAACTTAACACGCTTAGCATAATAAAAGAGCTTCGGTATCAGCTCTTCATCTTCGTGCCGAATAGATAAAAAGGAAAAATGATATTCCTGCCAAAATGATGCACGGTAAGCACTTGCCCAAACAACCGGTGGCAAACATTTTTGCATAAAATCCACGCCAGTTCTAACATCAGCAAACATATCCATTCTCTTAGGAATGTAATTAAATTCTTTCTGAATTTCTTCCTCATCGTCCAAATAGCGATAGCTCATCACTAATATATCCAAAGTTTCTTCCTCTAGGACACCATAAACTTGCTGCAACGTGTTTGCCTTAATTTGATCATCTGCATCTACAAATAAAAAATATTTTCCGATAGCTTTTTGACAGCCGTAATTACGCGCTTCACCCACTCCACTGTGTAGTCTCGTTATAACATTGAGATTCGGAAAACGCTGTGAATATACTCGCAATATTTCTTTTGTTCCGTCAGAAGATCCATCATCCACCACAATAACTTCATACTCATCCGAAGACAAATCTTGCTTCAATACTGAAACAAGACATCTTTCCAGATATTTCCCGGCATTATAAACCGGAATAATAATAGAAAACTTTTTTTCAACCATCAAGACCTCATAATATATGCTAAAATTTATAGCGCTTCAACTTAAAGAACATTCGTACTGTTCTATATATATGCCGATAACATATCCTATGCCGATAGACAAAATAGCATTTAGTCCTCAAAGTTATGCTCTTGTATGCAAAATGGTCACAATCATACTTATGCATTATTTCAAGTACTTTCTCAACTATTTTCTCCGTAGATTCAGATGGAGATAGCATCATAGCATGATCTATCAGATGTACGCCTCGTTGTAACACATAAGAAGACAAATCTTTCCACCGATAATTAGCACGTACAAACTGATCACGTTCATACACTCCTAAAAAGAGCTGGTACTCTCTCAACGGATCATATTTGCTTTGCATCGCACTACCTTCACGAACTAAGTAATAATATTTGGGACATTGCTGCATTGCAACTCTTTTAGCTCGGTGGAATATTCGATAAGAAACTGCAAGATCTTCAAATAAACGATTAATCGGAAAACAAATCTGATCAAACAGATCTCGTTTATAAAGCTTATCCCAAACATAACTCCTGATTAATTTATCCTCGATAAGAACCTTCATCGCCTCTTCACTAGAGTACACCGATATTTTACCAGAAGCATATTTAGCTTTTATTCCACCCGATTTCACAACATAATGAGAACAGACAGAAATATCTGCATCGTTTTCAAGCAGCAAATAATAAAGAGACTCATACATATCCATCTCAATCCAATCATCACCATCCACAAAACCAATATATTCTCCGCTTGCCATAGAGAGCCCCCTATTCCGGGCAAAACTCTGTCCACCATTAGATTGATGAACCACTTTAATGCGGTTATCCTGTTTGGCTAACATATCACAGATTCTACCGGAATCATCGGTAGAGCCATCATCTATTACAATAATTTCCAGATTTTGATAGGTCTGTCTACAGATTGAAAGCACACACTTACGTACATATTCTTGTACATTATATACCGGAACTATAATACTAATCAGCGGTAGAAGACTGTTATTATTCATATTATAAACTCAAAAAAGCACTCGCCCATGGTTGCCAATCATAATATCTCACTTTCAATCTCAACTTAATTTTCCGCATTAAATTCAAAGGCTTAGGTTTGATCCTGCCACTAAAGCGTGCAAGATAGTCGTTCACTGCATCTAAAACACGAGAAGACGATTTTCCGTCAAAATATCTTTCGTGTGTATATACATACGCACGGATATTTGCCATCAGTTTCTCGGGGCGTAAAATGGCTTGTTCAATCGCATCTTCAATGCCATTTGTTTCCAGTACATTCAACAAATGATTTCCCGGAGTCATATTACGGTAAGTAACCACCGGCTTATTCATCAACATAAATTCAACAATAACAGAAGAGGTATCACACAATAATACATCAGCCTGATTCAATAAATCAGCATCTATCAGTCCCCCTTCATGAAAAGTGACGTTCGGACATGCTTCCGATAACCTCCTGTAGTTTTCAATGACCTCAGCATCATCAAACATGGGATGAAAAGAAATAATCCAATTCCATGACTTTTCATTCGATAGTCGGGCAATTGTTTCAAACAAATAAGGAGCGGAAGATATACCTTTCGTAAACGTCGACGAATATAAAATAGTTGGATGTTCACGCCGGACATTCCGATTTCGTCCTTTTGTAAATCCATCCACTTTACACCAACCCGTTTCATAAACTTTGAAACAGCCATACTTATATTCCAATTCCTTAAAGGGAATGGTGCTGGTACTACCCTGAGTACAATAGACATCAAACCATCCACGAATCGAAAAGTGATCGTCCTTTTTATCTCCACGCTTATTAATGGGATAGCCATGAAATAACTCAACTTTAATCCCTGGAAAAAAATCATATATATAATTACCTGGAGTAAATACAGCAATTGGATCATACTCTTCTACTTCATGAATTGTATGCAATTGTTCTTCCTCCTTTCTTAATAAGATAGGACAAGAAGGCTCTATAAACCACGCCACTTGATCCCCCCTACGCCTAATTTCATCTTGAAGCGGCCGAAGAATTGGATAAGAATACGCAACCGAAACAAAAAACAAATAGTGTTTCCCCATATACAAAAGCTTCATACTCATCTAGTATTTAATAGCAAATACAGATTTAATTTTCAATATTAATTTAACATCTTACACTAAATTCTAAGATTTAGTTTTTTAACTCTCTTCTTAAAATACAAAAAATAGCCATTTACTGCATTCTTCCATAAATATATTGAGGCAAAAACCTTTAATTTTCTCGCAATTCCCCGCTATGCTCTCTTTTTAAAGACAGCTTTTCTACATTTTTCCATGCCTCAAATAAAAAAATACAAAAGTAGACAATATTTGCCTAGACAACAATCCATTTTCTATTTTTCTCATTATATTTGTTGTATTGATAATGAAAATAAGAAATGAAAGTTATTGTTGATGATAAAATACCTTTTATAAGAGAAGCTATTGAACAAATTGCCGATGAAGTGATTTATGCTCCGGGAAAAAAGTTTACTCCAGAGTTAGTAAATGATGCAAATGCATTAATCATAAGGACCCGTACCAAGTGCAACCAAGAACTATTGGAGAAGAGTCAGGTCCGCTTTATAGCCACAGCAACAATCGGATTCGACCATATCGACACGAAATTCTGCGACAAAGCGGGTATTACCTGGACAAATGCACCCGGCTGCAATTCCGCTTCGGTGGCACAATACTTACAGTCATCACTTCTACTCTTAAAACAATTAAAAGACAAGAACTTAACAGAAATGACCATTGGTATTATAGGTGTAGGGAATGTTGGCAGTAAAGTGGCAGAAGTAGCCAAAAAGTTAGGAATGACAGTCCTCCTAAATGATCTACCCCGAGAAGACCATGAAAACAATACTTCCTTTAGTTCTTTACAAACATTAGTTGAAAAGTGTGATATTCTCACATTCCACACTCCCCTATATAAGGAAGGGAGATACAAAACATACCATTTGGCCGATAGTAGCTTTTTTCATTCTTTGAAACGTCACCCGGTCATCATTAATACTTCACGAGGGGAAGTGATAGACACCTCTGCTTTATTGAACGCACTAGATGCCGGACTAGTTTCAGACGCAATTATTGATGTCTGGGAAAATGAGCCGGATATTAACCCATCCCTATTAAAGAAAGCATTCATAAGTACTCCTCACATTGCCGGATATTCAGCAGACGGAAAAGCTAATGCCACGCGAATGTCTCTTGACGCACTCTGCCATTACTTTGGCATAATTCCAAATTATCAAATCAATCCACCGCTTCCGGAAAGCCAAAATCTCACGGTATCTTGCATGGAAGAAGCTTATTTGCAAATGTATGATCCACGAAGAGACAGTGAAGCATTAAAACAACAACCGGACACTTTTGAAAGGCTAAGAGGAAACTATCCGCTACGACGGGAAGAAACAGCTTATACTATCCACATCAATCCCGAAAAGCACTAATAAAGTAGTAATATTTACTTATTACCATCTCCGTACTTTCTTCGCATTTTTACGCTCCAGCTTGTCGCAACAGAGGTAAAGACAAAGCGAAGATGGTACGAAGGAAGTACGGAGATGGTAGGGACTTGGTATGAAGAAGTCCTTAATTCATAAAAAACAAATAATTAAGTAAAAAATTAGACCTTGAGCAAAAGCTCTTCTATAATTTCTGGATAATATTTATATTCCAGTACATGAACTCTCTTGGCCACATCCTCCGAGGTGTCTTCTGGAGCAACAGGACAAGTTGCCTGAAAGATAACGGTCCCTTCATCAAATCGTTCATTTATATAATGTATGGTAATGCCTGTTTCTTTCTCACCCGCTGCAACAACAGCCTGATGCACATGATCACCATACATGCCTTTCCCTCCAAACTTTGGCAATAAAGAAGGATGTATATTTATAATTTTATTAGGATAAGCATTCAAAATGCAATCTGGTACCCGGGCTAAAAAACCGGCGAGAACAATAAAATCAATATCATAATCGCGCAACATAGAAAGAATATGAGTTCCATCCTCCCATTCACTCTTGCTCAAACAACTATAAGGAACTTGAAGTGCCTGTGCCCGTGTCAACACAAACGCACTCTGACTATTAGATAATACCAAATTAACCTGAGCTAAATCACCCTTTTTAAAATGGCGGATAATATTTTCTGCATTCGAACCATTTCCCGAAGCAAAAACAGCGATACTTTTCTTCATTAAACCCTCCTATCAGTGCACAAAACAGTGAAAAATGTGCAAAACGATGCATTTAATTCATCAAATATTTGCTCGGAACAATAAATATTTATTCCTTTGCACCGCAAAATTAAAGAAATAAAACTAATTATTAATTAAAAACTTAAAGTTATGTCTGAAATTGCATCAAGAGTGAAAGCGATTATCGTCGACAAATTAGGCGTTGAAGAATCAGAAGTTACAACCGAAGCTAGCTTCACTAATGATTTAGGAGCTGATTCTCTTGACACTGTAGAACTTATCATGGAATTCGAAAAAGAATTCGGTATTTCTATTCCCGACGACCAAGCTGAAAAGATTGGCACTGTAGGCGATGCCGTATCTTATATCGAGGAACACGCTAAGTAAATTTATCCATTCATTAATATGGAATTAAAAAGAGTTGTAGTAACAGGTCTCGGCGCCATTACTCCTATTGGCAACAGCATGCCCGAATTTTGGGAAAATCTCGTGAATGGGGTTAGTGGAGCAGGACCTATTACTTATTTCGACGCATCCCTTTTCAAGACCCAATTCGCATGTGAAGTCAAAGGCTTTGATGTAACCAAATATATCGATCGTAAAGAAGCCCGTAAAATGGACTTATATACACAATATGCTGTTGCCGTAAGCAAAGATGCGATAGAAGATTCAGGGCTTGACACAGAAAAAGAGGATTTAAATAGAATAGGTGTTATCTTTGGCGCCGGTATTGGTGGAATACATACATTTGAAGAAGAAGTAGGATACTACTTCACTCACAAAGATCAAGGTCCTAGATTTAATCCGTTTTTCATCCCTAAAATGATTTCGGATATTGCAGCCGGACAAATTTCTATAATGTATGGGTTCCATGGACCCAATTATGCGACATGTTCCGCTTGTGCAACGTCCACAAATGCAATAGCCGACGCTTACAATTTAATTCGCTTGGGTAAAGCTAACGCTATTATAGCAGGGGGTTCGGAAGCCGCTATATCAGAAGGTGGAGTAGGAGGTTTCAATGCAATGCATGCCATATCCACCCGTAACGATTCAGCAGAAACGGCATCGCGCCCATTTAGCGCCAGCCGTGACGGATTCGTAATGGGTGAAGGAGGAGGCTGCCTTGTTCTCGAAGAACTGGAACATGCCAAGGCCCGCGGCGCACAAATTTATGCAGAAATAGGAGGAGTAGGAATGTCCGCCGATGCCTATCACGTAACAGCTTCTCATCCTGAAGGATTAGGAGCCAAGTTAGTCATGCTAAATGCACTGGAAGACGCAGAATTGAAACCAGAAGATGTAGATTACATTAATGTTCACGGTACATCTACACCTGTTGGTGACATCTCCGAAGCAAAAGCAATAATAGATGTTTTTGGGCAACACGCCTATAAATTAAACATCAGTTCTACGAAATCAATGACCGGACACCTGCTGGGTGCTGCAGGTGCCGTAGAAGCTATTGCCTGTATTTTAGCTATAAAGAACAGCATTGTACCTCCAACGATCAATCACGAGGAGGGAGATAATGACGAGAATATTGATTATGATCTCAACTTTACATTCAATAAAGCGCAAAAACGCGAAGTTAATGTAGCTCTGTCCAATACCTTTGGATTTGGAGGTCATAATGCATGTGTAATTCTAAAGAAATACGCAGAATAGTCGTCGTGCTACGTAATCAAATAAATAAAATAAGGCTCTTGTTCCATAAGGATAGAGAGTCTTATTTTTGTTTTTACCAGATACTGGGTTTTTTCCCACGTGATATTCATCTTTATAAACAGGCACTACTTCATAAGTCTACCTCTATCCGTTCGGAAAAAGGATGCCCTCTTAATAATGAACGGCTGGAATTTCTGGGTGACGCCATCCTCGACGCCATTGTAGGAGACATTGTGTACAAACACTTTGAGGGTCGGCGTGAAGGCTTTCTTACAAATACCCGTTCTAAAATTGTACAACGAGAAACGTTGAATAAACTGGCTGTGGAAATAGGCATAGATAAACTAGTAAAATATTCCACTCGATCTTCTTCCCATAATAGTTATATGTATGGCAATGCATTTGAAGCTTTTATTGGTGCAATATATCTGGACCAAGGCTACGAACGGTGCAAACATTTTATGGAAGAAAGGATATTCAAGAATCACATCGATCTTGACAAGATGTCCCGCAAGGAAGTTAATTTCAAGTCAAAGCTGATTGAATGGAGTCAAAAGAATAAGGTTGAAGTTTCTTTTGAACTGATAGAACAATTTCTTGATGAAGATTATAATCCCATGTTCCGTACAGAGATACTCATAGAAGGTATTTCCGCTGGTATTGGTGCTGGTTATTCCAAGAAAGAGTCACAACAAAATGCTGCACAGACTTCATTGAGAAGAATTAAGAATGATAGTGTCTTTAAAAAGCTAATAGAAGAAACTAAAAATAAAGAAACGGTAGTAAATACTACTACATCAGACCACACCTTGTTAGAAGACAACAAAGAAGAAACATCATCCCAAGAAGAAGAATCCTCTATACAGCAGCCAGACTAAAGTCATTTCTTTATCCGAAGCAAATCCCCATGCGCCGGCCTTGAATCACCAAATCATTATCTTCTGTTACTAATTTCAATTTACCAGCCACCTCACTCAAAGGTACTGATGATATTTCACTTCCCTCCAATGTGACCATCCTTCCAAACTGTTGTTTCGCAATGAGTTCTGTAGCATGTCCTCCCATGCGTGTGGATAGATTTCTATCGAAAGGAGTTGGAGACCCTCCACGTTGAATATACCCCAACACGGTTTCACGAGTTTCAATACCTGTTTCTTGTTCAATCTCTTGTGCAATAAATTCAGCCGCATGCTTTCTCCCATCTGTTTCTATACCCTCAGCTACTACTACAATGGAATATGGCTTGCCTTTTCGCAACCGGTTTAAAATAGTATCACCAATATTATGAATGTCATACGGAATTTCCGGTATTAAAATAACATCACCACCACCTGCCATACCAGAGTAAAGGGCTATCCATCCCGCTTTATGTCCCATAACCTCAATAACCATCACCCGCTTATGAGAACTTGCTGTAGAGTGCAGACGATCAATCGCGTCGGTAGCAATACTTACGGCTGAATCGAACCCAAAAGAAAAATCAGTCCCCCATATATCATTATCAATGGTCTTTGGAACAGAAACGACATTTATATCCATTGCCGACAGTTTCGCCGCAGTCTTTTGGGTTCCATTTCCACCTATACAGACGAGACATTCTATTCCCAGTTCCTTGATATTCTGTGCTATAAGTGCAGGTTTATTTTCATCCGATGTCATATTGCTTTTCTTAAAAGGCTTTTCACGAGAAGTACCTAGCACGGTTCCTCCGAGATTAAGCAGTCCAGATAAAGATTTATCTGTAAATAATTCCACCTCTTTCGTCAATAAACCCTGAAAACCACTATGAATGCCAACCACTTCAATTCCGTAATGATTAATAGCTGTTTTGCACACTCCACGAATAGTCGCGTTGATGCCGGGGCAATCCCCACCCGAAGTCAAAATACCTATTCTCATAACATTCATGCTTTAGATAAGTTCTGTTTTGTACACGAACGTAAAGGTAGAAAAAAAAGAGAAAAAAGCTAGAGAAGCCAATAAATAAGATTATTTTTGCATCTTAAATAAGCTTGTCTAATTAAATAATGAATATTACAGCCCTGCTAAATAAGTTATACTTCACTCCCCGATTAAAAGAAATTGATTGCTATGCAGATCGAGCAGGAGAGCTACAGCAGCAAGTACTAAACCGACTTGTTCAAACAGCCAAACACACAGAATGGGGGAGGAAATATGACTATAAAAGCATTTTAAACTACGAACACTTTAAGGAGAGGCTTCCCATCCAGACTTACGAAGAGATAAAACCCTATGTGATGCGTCTTCGTAATGGAGAACAAAATTTACTTTGGCCCTCTCAAATACGTTGGTTTGCAAAATCATCGGGTACCACAAATGATAAGAGTAAATTCTTACCTGTAAGTAAAGAGTCACTACACGACACTCACTTTCAAGGAGGAAAAGATGCTGTCGCTATTTATTTAGGACAAAATCCGGAGAGCTCTTTTTTTTCAGGAAAAGGCTTAATATTGGGAGGAAGCCACAGCCCAAACCTAAACTTTAAACACAGTTTAGTAGGTGACCTATCGGCCATACTCATACAAAATGTCAACCCAATGGTTAATTGCATCCGTGTACCAAGCAAGAAAATAGCTTTAATGAGCGATTTCGAAAGTAAAATGGAAGCTATTGCCAATAAGACACTCCACACCAATGTAACTAATTTATCCGGCGTACCCTCATGGATGCTTGTACTCATCAAGCATATTCTTCACAAAACAGGGAAACAATCTCTGGAAGAAGTCTGGCCCAACTTAGAAGTTTTTTTTCATGGCGGTGTGGCTTTTACTCCTTACAGGGAGCAATATAAAGAAGTAATCCGGTCCACTAACATGCATTATGTAGAAACTTATAATGCTTCCGAAGGTTATTTTGGAACGCAGAATGATCAGAATGATCCATCGATGTTATTGATGGTGGACTATGGCATATTCTATGAATTTATTCCACTTGAAGATATAGGGACTGAATCTCCACGCATTTATCCGCTTGAAGAGGTGGAACTTAACAAGAATTATGCGATGGTCATTTCAACCTCTGCCGGTTTATGGCGCTACATGATTGGGGATACGGTTAAATTTACGAATAATCATCCTTATAAATTTATCATAACCGGGCGTACAAAGCACTTTATCAATGCATTCGGAGAAGAACTAATAGTAGATAATGCAGAAAAAGGATTGGCAAAAGCATGCACTTCCACAGGCGCTCAGGTTATTGATTATTCCGCCGCACCCGTTTTTATGGACGCTAACGCAAAATGCCGCCACCAATGGCTAATAGAATTTGCCCAAATGCCGGACAATCTCGAAAGTTTTTCCCGAATATTGGATGATACACTCAAAGCTATTAATTCGGATTACGAAGCCAAACGGCAGAACAATTTGGCATTACAACCTCTGGAAGTAATTGTCGCACGCAAAGGCTTATTTCACGATTGGTTAGCTCAAAAAGGGAAGTTGGGTGGACAGCACAAAGTGCCCCGCCTGAGCAATACAAGAAAATATATAGAAGAAATGTTGGAACTAAACGATTAGACACATTACTTCAACCCTATATTTTATACGTTTCAATATATAAAGTTCAAAAGTTATGGAACATCAGTTAACCATTTACAATACATTAGATAGGAAAAAGGAAGTATTCATCCCGCTGCACGCACCGCATGTTGGCATGTATGTATGTGGACCAACCGTGTACGGGGATGCACACTTGGGACATGCACGCCCGGCAATCACTTTTGATCTATTATTCCGTTATCTCACCCATTTGGGATATAAAGTTCGTTATGTGCGTAATATTACTGATGTAGGGCACTTAGAGCATGATGCAGATGAAGGAGAAGACAAAATAGCAAAAAAAGCGCGCTTAGAGCAATTGGAGCCTATGGAAGTGGTGCAGTATTACCAAAATCGCTACCACAAAGCTATGGAAGCCTTAAACGTCCTTCCTCCCAGTATTGAGCCACATGCATCGGGACATATCATTGAACAGATTCAATTAGTGAAAGATATTCTAGACAATGGATATGCTTACGAAAGCGAAGGTTCTATTTATTTCGATGTAGTTAAATACAACAAAGATCATCATTATGGGAAACTCTCAGGACGTAACCTGGATGATGTATTGAATACCACGCGTGAATTGGATGGGCAAAATGAGAAGCATAATCCTGCTGATTTTGCTTTATGGAAACGTGCCCAACCGGAACACATTATGCATTGGCCTTCGCCTTGGAGTGAAGGCTTTCCCGGATGGCACTGTGAATGTACTGCTATGGGGAAAAAGTATTTGGGAAACCATTTTGATATTCATGGAGGAGGTATGGATCTCATCTTTCCTCATCATGAGTGCGAGATAGCTCAATCCGTAGCTTCTCAAGGAGATGATATGGTGCACTACTGGATGCATAATAACATGATTACGATTAACGGGACCAAAATGGGAAAATCACTTGGAAACTTCATCACTTTAGAGGAATTTTTCCAGGGAACTCACAAATTATTAACCCAAGCTTATAGTCCAATGACTATTCGTTTCTTTATTCTGCAAGCTCATTATCGCAGTACGGTTGATTTCAGTAACGAAGCTTTGCAGGCTTCGGAAAAAGGACTATCAAGATTAATGGAGGCCATAACCGGATTAGAGAAAATTGTTCCCTCAACTACTTCTACTGTTGAAGTAAAAACACTACGTGCAAAATGTTACGAAGCAATGGACGATGACCTAAACTCTCCAATTGTTATTGCACATCTCTTTGATGGGGCAAAAATGATTAACAATATCATAGCAGGGAACGATACAATCACGGCCGAAGATTTAAAGGAATTAAAGGAGACTTTCCACTTATTCTGCTTTGATTTATTGGGTTTAAAAGAAGAAAATGATTCCAATGAAGAACGTGAGATTGCATTTGGAAAGGTAGTGGATATGCTACTGGAACAACGCATGAAGGCTAAAGCTAATAAGGATTGGGAAACTTCTGACAAAATACGTAATGAACTCACCGACCTTGGCTTTGAGATCAAGGATACAAAAGAAGGGTGTGAGTGGAAGTTGAATAGATAAGGAACAAAGAGGGGGTAATTCCCGATCATAAAAGAGTGGCGGTCATCTGTTCCGCCATCCTTTTGCAAGCCGGTCGATCAATCTTTCCATTTCCAGTCATAGGCAGGATATTGACAAGCAGTATGTCTTTGGGACGCTCATAAAGAGAAAGCATTGAATTTATATCAGATTTTATTTGATCCACACAATCCGTTGATTCAAGCAATAAAACGATTTTCTCTCCAAGTTTTGGGTCAGAAACAGAAGTTAGAGCAAAAGCTACGGAAATAAATTCCGAGAGTTTCTTTTCTACCTGTTCCACTTGCACTTTAACTCCTCCCGTATTGATTACATTATCTTTCCGCCCCAGAATGACAAAAGAGCCATCAGGATAAAGACGGGCAATATCATTGGTCTTCAATATTCCTTCCACCACAAGAGGAGCATCAATTTGTAAAGTATCGTCACCAGTAAGTGAAAGATGAACCGAAGAGAAAGGATAATAGTGTTCAGATGAAGACGAACCACTTAGCCTGCGTAATGCAATATGGGATAGGGTTTCAGTCATTCCGTAAGTGGAATAAACAGCATTCGGAAAAAGCCTGAGTTCTCTTTCTAATTCAGGACTGACAGGGCCTCCTCCCACCAATACTTTCTCAACACATTTAAATTTATTGCACTCTTCCGCTATCTGAAGGGTGTTGTAAACTTGCATAGGTACCATAGCCACAAAGTGAACCGGTTCTTTAATATCTTTAAAGGGATGTCCGGAAGGAGTACGGACAATCAAATTCATGCCGGTAAGCAACGCACGCACTACCATCATCATAGCACCTATATAGCGAAGGTTCATACAAAGTAAAGCGGTATATCCCTCTCGCAAGTCCAAATATTCACAAGTCATACGAGCGCTTTGCATCATCCGAGCTTTCTCAACAAACTGTTCCTTAGGCTTCCCCGTAGAACCGGAAGTATGTACACATACGTAAGGAGACTCATCAAACCATTGTTCTAAAAAGAAAAACAAATCCTTATGGGACACAAAGTAAGCAGGATCACGCTCAAGGCAGGATGAATAATCTTTTAAGTTACCAGATCCCCCCCTTATTTGACAGGTAATCTCATATATTTCATTAGCAGAATACGTTCTCCCCTCTAAAATGAGCATCTGATGTTTACGGTCTGTTTTCATGCTATCACTCCCTTACAAACCACAAACAATCTTTTCGTATCTCGAGTGGCATTTCCACATTGTCGGTAAAAAGCAATCCGGTACCCAGTCCCTGTGGCAGTGTATTCTTAAAGGTAGCGCACCACTGTGCTATGGCATTCAAACCAATATTCGACTCCAAAGCCGAGGTAATCCACCAATTTATCCCCCTGCTTTCTGCATTTCTTATCCACTCCTCTCCTCCCGAGAATCCTCCGTGAAGAGAAGGTTTCAATACCAGATACTGGGGACATATAGCATCTAAAAGTATCTCTTTCCGCTTTGGCTCATTTATTCCGATGAGCTCTTCATCCAGTGCAATAGCCAAAGGAGACTCAGCACACAGACAGGCCATTTCTTCCCATTGCCCCGCGCGTATCGGCTGTTCAATGGAATGTAAGTCCAATTCGGACAATCGTTTTAACTTCTCCATTGCATCAGCCGGGGAAAATGCTCCGTTGGCATCCACCCTCAACTCAATCTCCTTAGCCGAATAGTGTTTCCGAATGTGCCGGAGAAGCTCCAATTCTTCCTCAAATTGGATGGCTCCGATCTTTAGCTTAATGCAGCGGAACCCTGCTTTCATTTTTTCTTCAATCCGTTCGAGCATTTGCCGGTAATCACCCATCCAGATCAGTCCATTAATGGGTATTCCTGCTTCCCCTCGTGAAAAAGGAGTATCCCATAAAGCGATGCTTCCCGTTGCCCATTGGCGCAGAAGCATCTCCAATCCAAAAAGAATAGAAGGATAATCCCTTAGAAAGTCCCGGTTCAACACCCCCTCATGCTCCTCTACTTCCCGGCAAGCGTCAGCCAGTATTTGCCCGTAACCGGGAATGTCATCACAACTCAAATCCGGCAGAGGTGCACACTCACCGATAGCTTCCTTTCCGGGAAAGTCCGTGGAAGTCATGTGAAGATACCAAACCTGACGGGTAGTATACACTCCTCGCGACGTTCCCGACGGTTGTTTAAAGTGAAGTAGCCGGGGAATAGTCTCTATCTTACAATGCATTGATCAGGGAAATTTAGGGTATTGCTTAAAGTTCGGTTTCCGTTTTTCAAGAAAGGCATTCTTTCCTTCTTGCGCCTCATCCGTAAGATAATAAAGCAAAGTGGCATCACCCGCGAGTTCCTGTATCCCGGACTGCCCGTCAAGTTCGGCATTCAATCCGGCTTTAATCATACGCAGAGCCAGCGGACTTAACTGCATCATTTCTTCCGCCCATGCCACGTACTCATCCTCCAATTTATCCAATGGAACCACTTTGTTTACCAATCCCATGTCCAAAGCTTCCTGTGCATTATACTTCCGACAAAGGAACCAAATTTCACGGGCTTTCTTCTGTCCCACTACACGTGCCAGATAAGATGCACCGAATCCGGCATCAAAACTACCTACACGCGGTCCCGTCTGTCCGAAAATCGCATTCTCCGAAGCGATGGAAAGGTCACAAACCACATGCAACACATGACCGCCACCAATAGCAAATCCATTAACAGCTGCTATTACGGGCTTTGGGATACTCCGTATCTGTTTCTGAACATCCAGCACACTCAGGCGCGGCACTCCGTCTTTACCGATATATCCACCACGACCCTTTACATTCTGATCCCCTCCAGAACAAAAAGCCTTATCGCCCGCACCGGTCAATACAATCACATTGATGTCAGCCTCTTCCCGGCAGATGCGCATAGCGTCACTCATCTCCGCCGTTGTGGTGGGAGTGAAAGCGTTCCGATAACGTTCGCGATTAATTGTGATCCGGGCAATCCCATTATAATAATCAAACAAAATGTCTTCATACTCGCGAATGGGAATCCATTCTCTTTTCATTTCACTCATATCTATTTTTATCTTTTAGTTGGTGATAATATGCTTTTAATAAACGCGTATCCACATCTTGCGCCGTAAAGACTTCCAGCAACAAAGGTGAATCAGTCTTTTCCGGTTGTGTGAATACTTCCATCGCTTTTTCTAATTGAGTTTCATCCTCCACCCGATAGTAAGCAAAACCTCTTTCTCCCGCCCATCCTTTAGCCGAAGTCTGATGAACAGCTGTAATAAAGCGATGGGAAACGTCAGAAGCTTCCAGTCCGGGCAGCGTATGGAATATTTCTCCTCCCCCGTTATTAATCAGCAGGATCCTTAGGTTAGGACTTATATGTCCGTTCCACAGTGCATTCATATCATAAAAGAAACTCAGATCCCCGATAAGTACAAAATTCAGTTTATATTCATCAGATTGACTGGAAGCAGCAGCATATCCTACTGCAGCGGAAAGCGAACCGTCAATGCCATTGACACCACGGTTACAGAATACCTCAACAGAAGAAGGAAGAGGGTATAATTGCGCATAGCGAATAGCAGAGCTGTTAGCCAGATGCAACGCACTCTGTACAGGAAGCTTTCTGAACAGTTCTCCAATAACAGACATTGCCGAATAAGCAAACATCGGTTCGGGAATGGATTCACAACTGTTTTTCCAAAGTTGCGGATATTCCGAGGCCTGCTCATAAGTTACACAGGCAATCTCTTTGATAAAATCAGCCGGTTCCATTTCAATAATTGTAGTAAGTGAACCATATAAATCCACCACTTCTCCGGCGGATAACACATGCCAATGCTCTTTTGGCGGATGTTGCCGTATAAATTGCTTCAAGCGTTTTGATACCACATGTCCACCATACGTAATCAATAAATCAGGAGCCATTTGATTGGCGCTTTGATCTGACATTGCATAAATAGCAGCATCAAAATTTCTTAGTAATGACTCGCACGGAAACGGATTGCCAATATGTTCTGTCAACACAGCAAACTGCCCGCATAACGGTTCCATTACACGGCCTGTATTTTCAAAACGCCCCTTTTCCTTATCTCCGGGCAACGTCGTCTGCCCTGCAATGATCATCCGTTTGCGGTAACCCTTCATCCGTTCAATAAGAACTTTCCCATCCGGAGTGGAAACATCCATTCCCTGATAACGGGTAATAACACGCACCTCCGGCAACTCTTTCACTATAAAGCCAAATAAGGGTTCCGATACGATCACATTGATATGTACCGGTCCGCATACATGATGACGTGTTTCAAGCAAAGCCTCATTAATCAGGCGATTGCAATACCATTCGTCCGTTTCATTTTGTACTTCGGGGAGGTTTACTGATTTTTTTACCAAATCATGGAAGACACCCGGTTGCGGAATGGTCTGCCCATCCATTTGCCCTATCCATGCCGCAGGGCGGTCCGCTGATATAACAACCAGTGGCACTTGCTGATAAAAGGCTTCCGCTACGGCAGAATGTAAATTCAATAATGCTGTACCTGAAGTACAACAAACAGCGACAGGCGCTTTCTCACGTAATGCCAGACCGATAGCAAAGTATCCGGCACTCCGTTCATCCGTTACCGAATAACAGGTAAACGACGGATGCGCAGCTAAGGTATGGACTATCGGAACATTCCGGCTGCCCGGGCACAATACAACTGTCGTAATGTGATGAGCTTTCATTAAAGCAACCAACTGTAATATATTTCTTTTGTCCGAATACATCTTTATATTATCGTTTTTATTATTGTCCTGACCACTATCAGACTATAAATCAGTAAAGAGCAAGCTCTTCATTGTTTGCAGTTTCTTCTCCGTCTCCTCCCATTCATCCTCTAGCTCGGAAGCTGGTAACAACCCGCTTCCAGCATATAAAGTCAATTCATCCTTCTGATAATTCAAACAACGTAAGTTGACGTATAAATCAGTCCTTCCCTGAAGATTGAGTAACCCTACAAATCCCGAATAATAGCCACGCTCATAGCCTTCATGACCTCTTATAAATTGATATGCTTTTTCCTTTGGAAGTCCGCACACAGCAGGAGTCGGATGCAATACACTCAATATATCACCCACCCTTGAGGCTTCCGCCTGAAAACGAAAATCCGTTTTTAAATGTGACAAAGCCCCTGCATATACCGGATAAGGCCCATGTTCTTCAGGAATACTCCCAACGGAAACAAGCTGACTGCGTATATAATCTGAAACATACCTTTGTTCCTCTTTGTTCTTGTTACTCCATTCTTTAGGCAAGCATCCGTTGTCCAATGACATGGTACCAGCTAATGCTACCGTGCTCCATTCACCTTCTTCACCTGATAGAAGCAACTCCGGTGTACTGCCCAGCCATATCCCGGTCTGCGGAATATAGCAAAGATAAACATAAGAGTGCAAGTATCGTTGGCATGCCTGATAAAAAGCTTGCGCCGGCGAAAAAACTCTATTATCCGGATAAACTGTAATGCAACGAGATAAGACCAGCTTATCATAAGTGCCCTCTGTCAAAGGTTGCATAAAAGACTGAAAGCGGGAAGCATATTCCTCAAAATCATCTCCGGCAACACGGACAAACGTCCCCGCCTCTTCCACAACATCCGAGCTTTCGGATAATTTAAAAGGGAAGTTCGCATTGATATAATCCGGACGTATTTTCCAAATGGGATATTTTTCTTCTATGTGAAACGGCGCAAATATAAATCCACCGGACTCATTGTTTATTGACTCCATATCGAAAATAGCTTCCGGTTCTCCTTCCGTTTGAATAAGAAAGCAAAGTTTCTGCTTTTCGGGAAGCCGATAACAAGCAAACGACCGCCTCCTCCGAACCAGATCATCAATGAGGGTTAAATCTTCTCCGTTTTCCATCATCTCTTTTTCATCAGACTGTTTACCACACGTACCGAAGAAACGAGCTTATTGGTTGATGTAAAAATATCCACATTCCATACATCGGAAGAGCGTCCTTTATGGATAACCGTTCCCACAGCACGAACCGTATCTCCTTCATGGGCAGAAGAGATATGGCTTCCACTAACCTGCATTCCTACAACAAATTCATCCGGCTGACACATCACCATAGAGCCTATACCGGCTACTGTCTCCGCCAAAGCCAGAGTAGCTCCGCCGTGAAGAATGCCGAAAGGCTGCCGGGTACGTTCATCCACAGGCATCGTTGCCTCAACACGCCCCTCTGAAATATACGTATACTGAATACCTAAATTGCCCATTAATGTATGGTGGCTTTGGGCATTAAGCAAATCTAACGAAATTGTTGATGGACGGATTTCGGTTAGAATAATCTTCTCCACCGCGTCAGCTACACCATCTTCCTCATTCGAGCCGGTAACCATATCTGCACAAGCTTTTACCGAATCCTGAGCATTTCCCATTGCAATGCCCATACCTGCTTGTTGAATCATAGTCACATCACAAACACCATCACCGATCGCAATAATCTCTTCCCGGCTTATCTTCAACAAGTCCAATAAAGTAGCCAGTGCACTTGCCTTATCGATGCCACAAGGTACAACTTCCAGAAAATAATCTTCAGAACGAAAAACATCCAATGTTCCGTTCAATCTCTTTCTCCAATGTTGTTCCAAACCACTCAGTGCTTCTTCGTCATCACTAACCAATACACATTGGGTAGGAGAAAAATCTATTGCTTCAGAAAATTCCGTTTCACAAACCACTCCCATTTTATTAATAAAAGCCTCATGGCGAACATGCTCATTATCCGGCATATTCGTTATAATATTATCACCTTTATAAGTAAATAGTGCAAAATTATTTTTCCGGGCCTTCTTCTCCAGATAAGGCAACAAATCGGCATTGATATAGCGTTCAAAAACGATCGAGTTATCTTTTGCCCTGATAATTTGACCTCCATTATACGAAACAATAAAACCATCGTAATGCTCTAATTCCAATTGCCTGGCTAAAGGCATGACCCCATAAACAGGCCTTCCGGATGCTAAAACAATACGTACTCCCATCTGTTGGGCCTTCAGTAGAGCAACAAGTGTACGTTTACTTATCTCTTTGGCATCATTCAGGAGCGTTCCATCTACATCAAGAACTAATAGCTTACACTTCATAATTCTTTATTTTTGTGTTACATCGTTAGTCAGCATATTGCTACTTCCTTTGCAAAGATGGCAAGAATCGCCATAAATAGAAAAAGTTAGGTCTTATTTTATCAAAAGATCACTCATCTTTTTGCCACTCTGCTTATTCTTACTATATTACTTTCTTTATTAAGAGAAAAACAAATTCCTCATAATATATAGAAACAAAGAAGTAGCATTCACAATACATCTAAAAAACTAATTTGGCGAATATGTACAAAATCGTACTATTTACGAACTATTCAAGAAGCTTATATATATTATAGTCCTGTACATTTGTAACACAAATAAAAAGAGAACAATTTTATTAATTCTAATATTTATGAAACAAAAATTAATCTTATTCAAGGTAATAAGTACCACACTACTTACTCTACTAGTTACTACAGTAACAATGGCACAAAGTGTAAGTGTAACAGGTACAATCACCGATAATCAAGGTCCCATTATTGGTGCTCAAGTTCTTGTAGGAGGGACTCATAATGGATGTATCACGGACGTTAATGGAAAATATAAAATAGCAAACGTCCCTGAGGGAGGAACTCTTATTGTTTCTTTTATCGGTTATAAAACTCAAAAAATTGCTGTTAAAGGAAGAAATATTATCAACATAACCCTTAAAGAAAATAGTGAGTTACTTGATGAAGTGGTGGTAATAGGTTATCAAGAAGTACGTAAGAAAGATCTAACCGGATCCGTCTCCAAAGCCAATATGAACGATTTACTAAGTGCACCTGTTGCAACATTTGATCAAGCTATGGGAGGTCGTATAGCCGGTGTAAATGTTAGTTCTAATGAAGGGATGCCTGGTAGTCAGATGAACATTACAATTCGTGGAAACAACTCATTAACCCAAGACAATTCTCCTCTTTACATTATTGATGGATTTCCTGTGGAAGATTCCTCTGTAGGAAGTTCAATCAATCCGTCGGATATTGAATCTATAGATATTTTAAAAGATGCTTCAGCGACGTCCATATATGGAGCGCGTGGTGCTAACGGAGTTGTAATAATCACCACCAAAAAAGGTTCTATCGGTAAACCCAAGATTCAATATAATGGGAGTTTTGGCCTACAAAATGTAACAAGAACCATTCCATTGATGAATGCTTATGAGTTTGTCAAACTTCAAGCTGAACTTTATCCTACGATGATGGAAAGCTCTTATTTTGAAGAATATGAAGGAAAGCAATGGTCATTAGAAGATTACCGCAATATTTCTCAATATAACTGGCAGAATGAAATTTTTCGAACTGCATGGCAACAAAATCATAACATAAATCTCACAGGAGGATCAGAAGGTGTACGGTATAATGCTTCTTTATCCTACTATAATCAAGATGGAGTCATACTAAATTCAAACTACAACCGAATGCAAGGCCGCCTAAATACGACGATTCATAAAAATAAGCTAAACATCAATATGTCTATAAATTATTCCCACTCCACACAAACTGGAAGTTCTCCTTCACAAAATTCCTATAGTGGCATGAACAACCTATTCTATAGTGTGTGGGGATATCGTCCCGTTACCCAGCCAAATATTCCACTAAGCTCACTTAAGGATAATGCCACAGATGCTGATGCAGGGACTAATGATTATCGTTTCAACCCTATTATGTCTTTAAAAGAAGAATATCGTAAGAATTTTATTAATTACCTCGCATTCAACGGATACGCTGAATATGAGTTTATTAAAGGACTCAAACTAAAAGTATCAGGAGGGTACACTTATGATGCACGTAGAAATGAATCTTTTAATAATTCAAAAACACGTTATGGAAGTTCTACTTCTACTGATAAGGTAAATGCCACAGTATCTAATTCTGAACGGCTGACATGGTTAAATGAGAATATATTAACATATCAAACAAATATTCAAAAAAAGCATTTTTTCAATGCAATGGCAGGTATTACTTTACAAAATTCCGATTATAAATACTATTCTTTCAAGACAATACAGATACCAAATGAATCCCTTGGAATGGCAGGAATGAGTGCCGGAGTCCCAAGCACTACCAATTCTCTTATCTCTTCATGGGCAATGCTTTCCTATCTGGCAAGATTGAACTATAATTATCAGTCCAAATATTATTTATCAGCAACATTTCGTGCAGATGGCTCTTCTAAATTTCGTGACAGTAACCGTTTTGGCTATTTCCCTTCAGCATCAGCTGCATGGAATTTCACACAAGAGAAATTCGCAACTTCCATAAAGCCTATACTATCAAACGGAAAACTAAGAGTGAGTTGGGGGACTACCGGAAATAATCGTGTAGGAGAATATGATACCTATGCATTATTGAAAGTTCTAAAAGCGCAGGAAGGTGATTATGTGAGTCTGGGAAGCATACCGAGTGGCGTATATCCTTTCAATAACGATTTGACGAATGTAGGTGCTGTACCTTATTCACTTCCCAATAAAGATTTGAAGTGGGAAACCACAGAACAGTGGAACATTGGCGTAGACTTAGGTTTTTTCAACGACCGTATTACCACAACTATCGACTGGTATAATAAAATAACACGTGACTTACTACTTGATGCAGCTTTGCCTGCATCTTCAGGTTATCTTAGTGCAATGAAGAATATTGGAAAAGTGCGTAATAGAGGTCTTGAAATAACATTAAATACCACTAACATTCAAACACACAAATTTACCTGGACCACAAATTTTAACATCTCATTTAATAGGAATAAGGTGCTAGAGCTTTCCGAGAATCAGCTTTCGCTATTGACTAATGCCGCATTCGACCAAAATTATAACTCAATGCCAAATTACATTGCTAAAATAGGCTATCCAATGGGAATGATGTATGGATATATTTATGAAGGGACTTACAAATACGCTGATTTTGATAAATCAGGTAGCTCATATACCTTAAAACAGAATATTCCACATTTTACATCAGAATCAAATACACAGCCTGGATATCCTAAATATAAAGATCTAAATGGCGATGGCGTAATTGATTCTAACGACCAAACAATGATTGGTAATGGCATGCCTAAATATACAGGTGGAATCACCAATGATTTCACTTATAAAAACTTTGATTTAAGCATCTTTTTTCAATGGTCATATGGAAATGACATTTTAAATGCCAACCGACTAATGTTTGAAAGTTCTAATAATAAAGGCCGAGAATTAAACCAATATGCCAGTTACATTAACCGTTGGACTTCTGAAAATCCAGAAAGCAACATTCCTGTAGCATCCAACTCTGCCTCAAACAAAGTATTCTCTTCACGAATAATAGAAGATGGATCTTATCTCCGATTGAAAACTGTAACGCTGGGTTATTCACTACCTAAAAAGACCATAAGAAAATGGAAAATGAGCCAAGCACGCATATACATAGCTGGTCAAAATCTATGCACCCTCACCAACTATTCCGGATATGATCCTGAGGTTTCTATTCGTAATAGCGCTTTGACTCCAGGACTTGATTATTCTTCTTATCCACGTGCATGGTCTATCGATTTTGGGTTCAATTTAGGTTTCTAATTACACAATATAAAAAAGAACTATCATGAAAAAAATAAAAATAGCCCTCATTCTATGGGTAAGCATTGGAATCACCTCCTGCGACTTTTTAGATAAAGAACCAACTTACCTAACTCCCGAAACATACTTCTCAAATGAATCGGAAGCTTCATCATTCCTTACCGGAACGTATGCTATCTTACAGCAATCAGCCTTCTATGGAGATAGTTGGCTCTATTTAGTGGGAGGTGATGATTTATCTCATTACGGTGGAGCTGGACGTGCACCAAAATCAGGTGGCTTAATCTGCAATAATGCCAACAGCGGTGATCCATTAGTCGCACAACTTTGGTATGATCTTTATTCAGGTGTCAATCGCTCTAACACTTTTATAGAAAACGTAGACAAAACTCCCGAAATGAGTGACCAACTAAAAGCACAATATAAAGCGGAAGCACGTTTTTTACGCGCCTACTATTATTTCACCCTTGTTTCGTGCTGGGGAGACGTTCCTTTTATAACATCTTCCACTCAATCTGTCAGCGGCTTGAATACACCACGCACTGATAAACAAACTATATACAATTTTATTTGTACAGAAATGTCAGAAGCAGCAGCAGACCTGAAATCAGCAGCAGAACTAAACTTTTTACCCGGGCGTATTTCTAAATCCGCTGCATGGGGTATTCTAGCTAGAGTATATTTATTCAGAGCCGGCGAGTATGAAACAAACAATCGTGATGGGCAAGTGCCTGACGAAAGTAAAAGTAACGAGTATTTTAATTTAGCAGATCAATATGCTCAAAAAGTAATGGGAGAAGGACATGATTTAGTAGACAACTATTGGCAGATTTTCATCGACTTGGCCCAAGATCAGTATAATAGCACAGGCAAGAATGAAAGCATCTGGGAGATAGAATTCACTGGCAACCGGACAAGTGATGTCCGTGCAGAAGGGCGTTTAGGCAATACAATAGGCTTGCAGGCTCCTGACTTATCAGGAACCTCACTTATCGGAAAAGCGAATCCTGGCTATAGCTATGGATTTATATATTGTACACCAAAGTTATATCATTTATATGAAGCCAATGGCGACACTAAACGCTGTGATTGGAATATTGCTCCTTTTACTTATATACAAGACACACAAGGAGATAGACCTGTCATTGGACGTAACTTTGAATATGGGAAAAAGGGAACTCTTCAATACCCATGTTTTGAATATGGAAGCGGTGATAAAGAAAAGACAGAAGCGGAATCTTCAATAAACTATGCACGCCTCTGTGCTAAATACCGTCGTGAATATGAACCAGATGGAAAAGCTAGAAGTGATACGCGTCAAAATGTTCCGGCATTACGTTATGCCGATGTCTTATTAATGGTGGCTGAAGCTGAAAATGAAATAAATTCAGCTCCAACTCCTTTAGCATACGAATGCATCAATAGAGTAAGGACACGGGCTGGAATCGAGCCTCTTTCCAACTTAAGTAAAGAAGAATTCCGCCAAGCAGTAAGAGACGAACGTGCTATGGAACTTTGCTTTGAATTTACTCGTCGTTTGGATCTTATCCGCTGGGGAGAATTTGTTCAAAAGATGAATGAACAGGCTTCCATTGCGCTCTCCGGTGATGAATGGTCCTTAGGCCCTACTAATGTTTATACCTATTTTCAAGTTTCTTCTGCATACAACTATTTCCCCATCCCATCGAGTGAAATGGCTGTTAATAAAGCAATAACACAAAACAATCCAGGCTGGTAACAAGCTTAATAAATAAATCGCTTAAAAGATAATAATATGAGAGAATATAAACTTATAATCCTATGTGTTGCCGGAATAATGTTTAGTTCATGCGAAAACGAACTAACAAAAGACGCTACGCTCAATGTAAATGTAATGCCAAGCACTTCTGTGACCTCAAATGGTGATACAATTACTGTAAAGAAAGGAGTTCCGGTAGAATTTCAGCTCAATGGAGATCCTGATTTTATCACTTTTTTCAGTGGAGAACCAGGGATTCAATATGAACATAAAGACAGAACAACTGTCGATGAACAGGATATAGAAGAATCCCAAGTCAGTTTTTCTATATGGAACCAATATGGAGTAACCGGTCCAGACCTTTTGAGAGTTTATATATCCGATCACTTTGATGGACTGAATAAAAATAACTTTGAACAAGATTCCATTTTAGCGGAAAGCCACGACTGGTCTAACCTCATAGAACCGGATAAACTCCCACAAACCATTTTAGGAAATAGTTCCAAAGCCAAACATTATGAAATAGACTTAAAGCCTTATTTGGGAAAAAGGATCGCTATCGCCATCCGCTATCATGGAGTCTCAAATACTGCAACTCAAACAAAAGTATACTTTGAAAGCGCCAAAATCACTAATAAAATGAAAAATGGGCAAGAAACGAACCTCTATCCCTCCTCATGGGGACTGACAGCTTTGAATATGAATTATAAAGCATATCCTCAGAGCAACGCTGATTTAAAAAATAATCCAGCGTATGGAACGGTAAAAAATAATACTGAGGGATACTGGAATTTAGTAAATGCCGGACAAGGAAGCTTTTTTATCCATAGTACAGGAGCAGGAAGTACTAAACCTGTACAATATAGCTGGCTAATATCCGACTTAATCGTTGTAAACTCCTGTAGCCCTGATACAGGGATTGGAATCAAAAACATGACTGACAGATTGCCTACTTATACTTACCAATATAATACCACTGGTATATACAAAGCAACATTTGTAGGAACAAATGTCAATTACAAACATGAATCAACTGTCATAAGCCAACTAATAATTCAAGTGACAAATTAATATACAGTAAAAAACAATTAACTTAACACGTATCAATTAGGAGAGAATCAAAAGAGTAGTTCTCTCCTAATTTTGTTTTCTATTATTCTCTTATGATTTCTGCATTTAAAAGAAATAGTATAAAATGCAACGCCACTAAAAGAGATTAAGATTGTACCATAAAGAATCTAATTCAACATCTAATGCATTGAAATACGAATTACAGAAGATTTTCCACCTTGGTCACCTTGAAATAGAGGGATCGCTATTTCTCTCCCATTATAAACAAGAGTAATTTCTTTCAAAGCTTTATTCATACATGCATCCGTGACTGAAATCAAGTAGTCTCTTTTTTCCTTTTTTATCAATACTGCACAAGGAGATGAAACGGATAAGGAAACATTATTATGACTTAAACCTTTATTTCCCGGATAAAAAACAGCCTCTAGCAATTTCTTATCTTTAGAGCATACTGCCTGTACCAACGTATCATTACGCAAAACATTAAAGGGCAGGTCATCTTTCGGTAGTTTCATCCCCGTATATACTACATAGCCATAAGTTTCGTTCACGGGGGTCTGACCATGATCTGCCCATATCCGCAAAATATTTACCTGTTTCGGTAGGTCATTCCTTTTTCTATTAACACTATTCATTTTCCCCCAGTCCGTTCGACAAGTTTCACAAGCAACAAAGGCTTTATCTGTAAATTCCGGAAGTATCCGATAGGCAAATTTTCCTTTCTGCACCACCCATGATTCCATGCCCGAAAGAGAATGTACACCATTGTTCAGAGAGACTTCTTTTCCGCCACTAACGAGGCAAACATCAGCTGTCCAAGCTGTTTGATCCAGAGTCGTTTGAAGACGACCTTCAATCTCCGGCTTTAGATTAGTGATCCCTGCCCCCAAAGCTACAAAGTAATCTCCCAAAATAAAATACGATTTATAAGCCTTAAAACCATAAAGCATTGCATTCTTGCCTATCCCATCACCCTTATCATTTACATTTTCTTTTTCCGCAGCATTCATCTTTTCAAAAATATATCCACCCACGCCATTCGTCTCCCCATCAGTAGCTCCTGCAGCATAATTATATTCACTGCAATATCCACGCCAATTAGTAACTGGAACCAGCCGGTTCATTCCTTCACGGGCTGTCACTCCGGGGGATGCTGTTACATCCCATCCACCCATTATTTGAGAATACTCATTCCCATCACATTGGAACAGGGTCATCCCATCAGTCGGATAAAAATTATATTCATCAGCCATTCCCACAGCACTTTCCAAGCCATCACACCGCACAGAAGACATATTTACAATAATATGACAATCAACATCTTTCTTTATTAAATCATCATTATTAAAGAACCAGCGTATTCCATGGTACTTACCATCACCATAAGGCAACATATCAATACGATTTTCAGCTACCTCCTTTTGTAAAAGAAGCAATTCCTTTTGTTCAGCCGGAGTAAATGATCCCATCCAATCCAATATCAAAGTATGAAGCATTTTTGCATATGGTATAGGCTTTTCTTCGGAATTATAAACATATGAATCACGATCAAGGCAAGGTAACCGATAGCCTTTATAATAATACCAACTGCTCCCCCTTAAATAGTTTAAAAGAGACTTTGCGTTATCCTGATTAAGACGCTTAGCCCAAGGCGTATCTTTCAATAATGTCAAGATATTCAAAGCATTAGAAACTCCATCAATAGGATAGCCCCAAACAAGGCATTGCTTTCCATGCCCCCATCCCGCACCATCTGCAGTAAATCCCTCAGTCCAGAAAGCTTGGTCATAAGTATTTTGTGACGTTTCACTAATCGCTTTTTGACATATATCTGATAGCAAATCAATCATAGGTACCGAACGATACATAGCCGCGACCGGTAGCAAAGAACGATAAGCTAATGCATTACCCCCAACCCACCATACATGTTTACGGAAGTGACTCAAAGAAACAACATCTCCATCTGTCTTATCATGACGCAAAGGTTGCGTCCAAGCTTGTAGTCCAACAACCTTCAGCATATCACAGGCCGATTCTGTCAATTTGGATGTTTCATTCTTTTCTGCTCTATTCATCTCATCTAAAAAACAAAAATAGATATTAACGGCAGCAGTGGGTATAGCAAAACATGAGGCATGAAAGCGTGGTCCATCATTGGGTCGTCCTATTTCTATATTGCCATAGTGCACAATCGCTTTCCAAAGCTTGTCCGGTAGCTTTCCTCCTAATGTTTTCCCTATACGATAACTATCTGCAATTTTCCAGATTCTATTAAAAGCCTCAGTTAAAAACAGACCTATAGCCTGCTGTGGTTTGGAATAAGGTTTTTCAAAGCTATTGCTACTCCTAAAAGCATCTTCTTGTAGCTTTAAGTCCGAAAAGACTCCATCTGAATTTAACAAATTTGTACATTCCTCTACTGTTAGACTCGAAATTAAAGAGAAATAACGATATGGAGACTGATAAAAGCCTTTCCTAAGCTTTTCAATTGCTTTTCCCTTTTCAGAATCTCCTACTTTTTGACCCTCTGGATAATAACGATGGTAATTATCAAAAGCGTATTGCCGCTCAACTTCCTGTGCCAACAACAGAGTGTTCGCACACATACTTACAATAAATAATAATATTTTTCTTTTCATTGTCACTTATTAGATTATAAAACTAATTATAACAAAGATAAAAGGAAAGGAAATATAAAAAGTTCAAAATTGTACAATAATGACGTAACAATCATACAAAGCGGAAATAGATCATTACACCTCAAAATAAAATTTCTTATTTTCGCTCTATAAAAAAGCAATATATGAAAAAAAGCATTGTCATTGCACTATTAGCGCTACTATCCTATAACACAACAAACGCCCAAAAACTTAATTTAGTTGAGCTGAAGCAGAAGTCGCAAAATCCCATATTCCACCACTTAGATAAAGCAATCCCCACTCCGGCATTCGAATTGCAAGGCTATTGGGTATGGGGAAGTTCTGTAATAAAAGGAAAAGATGGTAAATATCACATGTACGTATCCCGCTTTCCCAAATCACTTCCATTCCATCCTGGTTGGATGGTGGCATCCGAAATAGTGCATGCTGTATCAGAAGCACCTCAAGGCCCGTACAAATTCAGTGATGTGGCCTTATCCGCCCGGGGAGCACAGTTTTGGGACGGTCGATCTACACACAATCCACGTATCACAAAATACCACAACAAGTACTATTTGTTTTACATGGGCTCTACCCATCCTTTTGTTGACCCAACCTACAAACAGCTTACACTTGATAGTCCATGGTGCATCGTCGCACGATCAAATAAACGCATTGGAGTGGCTATTGCAGACTCACCCTATGGACCATGGAAACGTTTTAATGAACCTATCATCGAAACAGAACCCAACACCTTCTTCAGCTTTTTAACTTCCAATCCATCTCCCATCATACAAAATGACGGTTCGGTAGTGATGATTTTTAAAGGACGGCAATACCTGAACAATAGTACTTATTCCGATATGGCTCTGGGAATTGCCTATGCACCATCTGCTACAGGACCTTATAAAGTTTTAAATCATGAGCAACCTATATTTCAGGTAAATGGACAAGGTGAAGCAGAAGACCCTTTCCTATGGAAAGATAGAAAAGGATATCACGTAATTTTTAAGGATCATGTAGGGAAATATACCGGAGAAAAAGGAGGTGGAGTCATGGCTCATTCTAAAGATGGCATACATTGGACGCTTGACAAAGATCCCAAAGCATATTCAAAGACAATAGAATGGAATAATGGGATAATCAAAACACAAGGCCAGCTTGAGCGTCCATTCATTCTATTTGAACATGGAAAGCCAGCCTATATATTTTTTGCAACAATGGATGGACCAGGAGGATTTGAGAATGCTACACGCTCTTGGAACATGGTTATTCCATTACATTAGAGAATGCCACTCCCCCATCAACATCAAGGATGGGCTTTCTGAAAGGCTTTGTTTTCTTCCTGCACAGAACGGATTGTTTCATTCAAATCACCGACAGGTACATCAAGATTATACCAATCATTATAACAATCTGTTACATACCATTTACCCTCCACTAAATCAAAAACCACCCGAAGAGATACCTCAGACTCATCATATCCAGCTTCAAATTCCTTATGAGCAGGCTGATTCACTGTGAAGTGGGATATGTAGACCCCACCTTCCTCTTCTGTAACACGACCTTCCTTTAAGGCTTCCTCATCTAATAAAGGCCATTTTTCACGCGTAAACGAAAACTTCTGCTCTGTCTCACCATCATCCTTTAGTAGAATAATGGGCGACTTCAATGGAAACTTAATGCGCGAATACTGAAAAGAAGTACTGGAAGTAAATTTCTTGAGGAATGTCTGAAAATCCTCATCACCGGCCGCCTGACTATCTAATGTAGTCAATAATAGTGCCGTAAACAGACAAAACACAAAACGAATTGCTTTCATCCTATTACTAATAAGTCAAAAAAGTTAATATATCGGGGCAAAGGTAATAGATTTCCTGTTATTCCATAATATTGCCACCTACTTTTTTATCTTAACACATTTCTTTATCTCTGCTTTAAATATTCATACCCAAAGCGACATCGCAAACAATCTTTCTTATCACAATATTCTTTCTGTAATTGCAATAAAGCTTGCGAATCTGCAGCGGTATAAACAGGCAATCCTGCTTGACTCCATTGCCGGGTAACATAATTATTTTCCGCTTTCAGGCTCTCAAGAAAATAAGTGGCACGTTCACATAAACTTTCATCAGCTTTGTGCATGCCATAAGCATACAAAAAAGGAATAACTGTATTAATGACAATAAGATTCAATGCATTTTCACCAAGCTTTTTTACGCGCTTGGGAGATGCTTTCCGAAAATTAAAGTGTGTTTCCCAATAAGGAGAAGTAGCGCAACACAAAATCTCCTTTATTCGAATCAAAGAATCTCCCTCCATAATACGCGAGAAGAGAGATTGGCTATTAGCATAAAGAAAAGCTAACTGAGCCAAACGGACATGCGGAAAATTTCCGGGACGCAAACGGAGAAAGCGCCACAACTTACAATCCACAGGAGGGGCTAACTCAAATTTATGCGCCAAATAACGATATTCCTTCTGTAAATCCAAGTAGTATTCTCCTAATTCATCGCCTGTATCTTCCAGCAATCCGGCCTGACCAAAGAAAAAGGCTTCAACCTGAAACAAATTATCACGATGTTTGTCAACTGCATGGAGTGATAAACTTTTTGCCCATGTTTCAAAAGCGTCCCCATTTAGACCAAAACCAAAATTGCGAGCCAAAGTGACGAAAAAAGCGTTTTCCCAATTATTGTTACAATACTCTAAACGATCTAATAAAGCGCCCCGTTTCTCTTCAAACCGCTCTACCTGAAGCGCAGAGAACCAAGAATGAATAGTTAGAGTGGAAAGAGATGGCAAAACAGAATAACACCGCGGATAAATTTCTGTGGATTTTAGCTCATCATAATGTTGAGTTACAGAATCAGGGCAAGACAATTGCAATTGAGGGATAACCTCACCATTAGTACGATGTGCTTCATAATCCACTTCACCCACGACATGCAAAATAACCGTATCATAAGCAGCATCCTTATGGTGTTCATGGCGTACCCAATCTGAAGCTTTGGAATGTATTTCTATATTCCCTACCCAAAGAATACCTGCTATTTTTAATTTAGCATTGAAAAAATCAGGACCGGCATTTGTATTTAATAAACCGGGATCTATTACTTCGACTGGCTCACCGGAAGTCGTTCGGAGCATTTGTAATGGGAAGATTTTATGCTTCCAAACATAATGCAATAATTGTTCCATTGTTAACAAGAAGTAAATCTGTACGGCAAATGTATGAAAAAGATTATCTTTGCGACATATAGAATGTTGATAAAATGAATCCAACTTAAAAAGAAAATGAAAATTGCATTAATCGGTTATGGAAAAATGGGCAAGGAAATTGAAAAGATAGCCCTAAGTCGCGGACATGAAATAGTCAGTATCATTGATATGAATAATCAAGATGATTTTGAATCACCCGCATTCAAAAGTGCCGACGTTGCTATCGAATTTACAAATCCTGCATCAGCCTATTCCAATTACATTAAGACATTTAAGGCAAATGTGAAGGTCGTTTCTGGCAGTACGGGATGGATACCCGAACATGGTGACGAAATTAAAGAACTATGCAATAAAAGCGGAAAAACTTTATTTTGGTCCTCAAATTTCAGTCTGGGCGTTGCTATATTTTCTGCAATAAATAAATATCTGGCCAAAATAATGAACCAGTTCCCTGCATACGACGTAACAATGACTGAAACACACCACGTACACAAACTGGATGCACCAAGTGGAACAGCCATTACACTTGCTGAAGATATTCTAAGAAATCTCGACCGCAAAGATCAGTGGGTAAAGGAAGAGGCCAAAACAGCAAACGATTTGCCAATCCATAGTATCCGTGAAGGAGAAGTTCCCGGTATCCATAGCATCCGTTACGATTCTGATGCAGACAGTATAACAATCACCCATGATGCCAAGAACCGTACAGGCTTTGCATTAGGTGCAGTACTAGCCGCTGAATATACTTCTCAGAAACAAGGCTTTTTAGTGATGAGTGACTTATTTCCATTTTTGAAAGATTAAAATTATTATTCTACTATTGTTATGAAAAAGGTAACGCAAAATCAGTGGCTAAGATTTACCATTGTCACAGTACTCTATCTCGCTTTCCTTATTTGGGTTAAAAGTTGGTTAGGCCTCATCGTTCTCCCTTTCATTTTTGATGCTTATATTAGTAAGAAAATACCTTGGGGATTCTGGAAGAAAGCCAAAAACCCGATAGTACGCAGTGTAATGAGCTGGGTTGATGCCATCGTTTTTGCGTTGGTTGCGGTTTACTTCGTGAATATCTACTTATTCCAGAACTATCAAATACCGTCTTCTTCCCTTGAGAAATCATTGTTAGTGGGGGATTATCTCTATGTCAGTAAGATAAGTTATGGACCACGGGTTCCCAATACTCCGCTTTCCATGCCACTTGCACAGCATACCTTGCCTGTAATAAACACAAAATCGTACATTGAGTGGCCACAATGGAAATACAAACGCGTTCCGGGATTTGGAAAAGTGAAACGAAATGATATTGTAGTATTCAACTTTCCGGCAGGAGACACGGTAGCTACAAAATTTCAGCAGATAACAGACATCTATTCTCTTATTTATAGCGAAGGCCAACGCATGTATCCCAAAGAAATCAACATGGATAGCCTGAGCATCGAACAACAACGTTCTGTCTATAATCTATATTATAGCGCCGGGCGAAACTCGATAAGATCTAATCCTCAAACGTATGGCGATATTATAGTCCGCCCGATAGACAGACGTGAAAACTACGTAAAACGCTGTATCGGACTTCCGGGAGATACCTTGCAAATTAAAAACACCCAAGTTTACATTAACGGGAAACCTATCAACAATCCGGAGAATCTCCAATTCAATTATTTTGTTCAAACCACCGGGCCGTACATTCCCGAAGAGATGTTTCGTGAATTAGGCATTAGCAAGGACGATCAACAGATGATAAACAATGAAGAAAACTGGGGAATGGAATTAATCAATATGGGATTGGATTATCGCGATGCCCAAAGTCATCTCGCCCCGGTTTACCATTTACCTTTAACAAAGAAAATGTATGCCACGTTGAGTGCAAACAAAAAATTAATCAGTAACATCGTAATGGAGCCGGAAACATATTCCGGACAAATGTATCCGTTAAACCTTTATACAAAATGGACCCGCGACAATTACGGACCAATATGGATTCCATCAAAAGGCTCTACAATTACTCTGGCTCTTAAAAATCTACCTATTTATGAGCGCTGCATACACGCATATGAAGGTAATAGCTTGGAAGTAAAAGGAAGCGATATCTACATCAATGGAAAAAAGACTAATACTTATACCTTTAAAATGGACTATTACTGGATGATGGGTGATAACCGTCACAATTCAGCAGATTCCCGTTATTGGGGATTCGTTCCTGAAGATCACGTAGTAGGTAAGCCTATTGTAGTATGGCTGTCACTAGATAAAGACCGTGGTTGGTTCGACGGAAAAATAAGATGGAATAGAATCTTTAAGTGGGTAAAATAGCTCCCGCTCACACTAAACAAGGAGAAGTATGAAACGGGGAGTAAAATGGACATTACTTTCAATAGGAGTAATACTAATTGTATTATTTCTTAGGAGTTGTGCCATTACTTCCTATCTCATACCTTCCTCCGGAATGGAAAACTCGCTATATCAGGGAGAACGAATTTTTGTAAACAGATGGAGTTATGGATTACGTCTTCCATTTATGTTCCTGTGGGGATACCACCGGTGGGCCGATAAACCGGTGGCAAAAGAAGATATTATAGTATTCAACAATCCTGGGAATATTCAAAGCACAGCTACTGACCAAAAAGAGACCTTTATAGGACGCTGCATCGGCACTCCGGGCGACACATTATGGGTGGATTCTCTATTTACTGCCATTCCATCGGAGAAAAGCTCACCGGATCAAAAGTCATTATACACTTACCCCAAGCAACGGGAAATACAATTGGACTCATTGCTTACTCTTCTTTCCATAAAAGGAAACGAAGTGATAGGAGAAGATTCCATCAGAAAGATACGAAGCTTTAGCCGTTACGAATACTATCTTTTAGAGCAGGCAATAAACGATAGCTGCTGGATAAAGCCACTCAACCCAAGCGACTCCATAAAAAAGTATCCGCTAATCATTCCCCGAAAAGGAACGCTGATACGGGTATACCCATGGAACTGCATGTTATTGCGTAACACCTTGGTTTTGCATGAAAAGAGGCAAGCGGAAGTGAAAAACGACACCCTCTATATAGAAGGAATACCTGTTCAAAACTGTTATTTCACGAAAGACTATTATTGGGTAGTGACTAATAACTCCATCAATTTATCCGACTCCCGCATATTTGGCTTTGTACCAAAAGATTATATCATTGGCCAAGCTTCATTTATCTGGTTTTCTAAAGCAAAACATACAAGCTTGTTTAAGGGATATAGATGGGAAAGGCTATTTAAAGCGATTAAATAAAAATGAATAAAACAATATATCTTTCCACGGCCTATCTGGCACCTATAGAATACTATTGTAAACTTCTTCAATACGAACATGTCTTTATTGAGCAATATGATCACTATATAAAGCAGACCTACCGCAATCGTTGTACTATTGCAGCACCGGATGGTCAACTGACACTCTCAGTGCCCATCGTAAAACCGGACTCGCCGGAATGTCCGTTGAAAGATATTCGTATTTCCGATCATGGCAACTGGCGTCACCTGCACTGGAATGCTCTTGCTTCGACTTATAATCATACTCCCTACTTTGAATACTACAAAGATGACTTTCGTCCTTTCTATGAAAAGAAGTATGATTTCTTAATCGATTTCAACGATGAACTTTGCCGTCTCATCTGTTCACTTATTGATATTCAACCGAATATTAAACGTACTATTAGATACCAGACCGACATTAATACTTCCGAAGCAGATGATTTTCGTGAGCGTATTCATCCTAAAAAAGATTACCTGACAGAGGACCCTGAATTCAGGGGCAAGCCTTATTACCAAGTATTCCAAGAGCGCTTTGGCTTTCTTCCAAACTTAAGTATTGTCGATTTATTATTCAACTTAGGACCGGAAAGCTTATTATTACTTCAACAATGCCTAAATTCAGACATCTAAGATAAAATAGCCTTTCATACCCAAACACACAATATTCCGGCTATTGAACTAGAATAGCCAAGAATATAACAACACTTCTACCAATTTTATAGCTATCTTTGCGGGTGAGCGATAAACTTATCATTACTAAAATCATAACATCATGAAGAATTTGTTCGACATTAAAAACAAAGTTATTGTCATTACCGGTGGTTACGGCATTTTAGGCAGAAACATAGCCTGTTATCTTGCTGAACAGGGCGCCAAAATTGTTATACTCGGCCGTTCGAAAGATGCAGGCAAAGAGTTGGAAGCTGAACTCAACCAAAAGACAGAGGCACTATTCCTCGTTTCCGATGTTCTGGATAAAGACCTGCTGGAAGAAAATAAAAAAGAAATATTGGAACACTTCGGCACCATTGATGTGCTGCTAAATGCAGCTGGCGGTAACATGCCCGGAGCTACAATCGCACCGGATAAAACTGTATTAGACTTGGACGTTGATGCGTTTAAGAAAGTCGTAGATCTGAATCTGTTCGGCACTATATTGCCAACCATGGCTTTTGTTGACGTTATGGCAAAGAATAAAAAAGGAGTTATTGTTAACTTCTGCTCGGAATCGGCTCTACGTCCTTTAACCCGTGTTGTCGGCTACGGATCGGCTAAAGCCGCCATCGCCAACTATACCCGCTATATGGCAACCGAGCTGGCTACTAAATTTAGTCCGGAGATTCGTGTAAATGCTATTGTTCCGGGATTCCTACTTACAAACCAGAACAGGGCACTGCTGACCAATCCTGACGGATCTTACACCGAACGTGCCAAAACCATTATCGCTCACACACCTTGCGGACGTTTTGCCGAACCGGAAGAATTATTCGGGACCATTCACTATCTCATCAGCGACGCTTCCAGTTTCGTGACCGGTGCTTTGTCCATAGTAGACGGTGGATTTGACGCATTCTCCATTTAATCCGATAACCTTATAAAAAACGACATTATGTATTTATGTGAACAAACATGGCGTTGGTATGGTCCGAATGATCCAATAAGCCTCCAAGACATTAAGCAGGCTGGAGCAACGGGCATTGTAAACGCTCTCCATCATATTCCAAACGGTGAAGTCTGGACGGTGGAAGAAATCATGAAACGTAAGAAGATCATTGAAGATGCCGGACTCCGTTGGTCTGCGGTTGAAAGCGTGCCCGTACACGAACATATTAAAACCCAAACGGATAACTTCCGGAGCTACATTGAGAACTATAAAGAAAGCTTGCGTAATCTCGGAAAATGTGGTATCACCATTGTGACTTACAATTTCATGCCGGTATTGGACTGGACACGAACGGATTTGGCTTATGAATTGCCTGACGGTTCCCGTGCCTTACGCTTTGAACGTGCTGCCTTCGTTGCCTTTGACTTGTTCCTGCTTAAACGCCCGGGAGCTGAAAAAGAATATACGGATAAAGAAAAGGCAAAAGCAAAAGCCCGCTTTGGGGAAATGACAGAGGAAGATAAGCAGCGACTCATACGCAATATGATTGCCGGTTTACCAGGTTCAGAAGAAAGTTTCACATTAGAACAGTTCCAACACGAGCTTGACCGTTATAAAGACATCACTCCCGAGAAACTACGTGCCAATCTTATTTATTTCTTAAAAGAAATAACACCGGTAGCAGATGAAGCCGGAGTTATGTTGGTGATCCATCCCGATGACCCGCCATGCCCCATACTTGGTTTACCCCGTATTATGAGTTCGGCAGCCGATTTTCAAGCTTTAATCGATGCAGTACCCAACAAGAGCAACGGACTTTGTCTGTGTACAGGTTCACTGGGAGTAAGCAGTGCCAATGATTTGGAAGGCATGATGAAGCAGTTCGGCGATCGGATTAATTTTGTTCACTTCCGTAGCACACAGCGTGATGCCGAAGGGAACTTTTATGAAGCCAACCACTTGGAAGGTGACGTAGACATGTATCATGTTATGAAGGCTTTCCTTGAGCTACAACAACGCCGTAAAGTCTCCATCCCAATGCGTCCGGATCACGGACACCAAATGATTGATGACTTGAAGAAGAAGACCAATCCCGGCTATTCCTGCATTGGACGGCTAAGAGGACTGGCCGAACTTCGCGGACTGGAAATGGGCATTGCTAAGTCACTATACTGAGAAGAGCTGCTATTTAAACCGCAAAAGTAGAATTACATTCTTTATCTAATTCTACCAGCGCAGCTCTATACTGTCATTCCATATTTTGCTCTTAGCATAATTTATTATACGCTTACAATAAATTATTTAGCTCTTGCAATAAAAAAATAAGCTCTTCGCTAATATAGTGTTAGCAAAGAGCTTATTTTTTACCAATAACGTAGCAGTAGAATTATCATACAAGAACTTCATATTAACAATAGCTTTAAAGAGCAGAGACTTGATAGAGTGAGGCACAAAAGTAAATTTTATACGACATGGTCTCTTTCTTTCTAAAATACATTTATGGTATTACTTTTTTATGTAAGTTTGCGCCCAAACTAAGATTAGTTCAAATTAATATCACATGAAAATAACATTATTAGCAGGGCTTGCAACTATTATGCTATTCACTGAATATGCACAGGCTCAGAATTCAGGAAAGTTGATTTCCAGAAAAATAGGCAGAGAAACTACTATCGAGAATGAAAACTACAAGAACTTTAGATTTACTGCAGGAGGAGGATATGCCCACTGGACAGGGGAAAATCTGAATACAGGAAACACAAACCTCGATAATTTTACGTCCGACCTCAGGCATGGTTACAATTGGGATTTCGATGCCCAATATTTCTTTCAAGAGCACTTTGGAATAGGATTAAATGCAAATTTAGCCAAACACAACAAAGATGCAATGAATGAATTAGGTATAAAGGAAACGGATAAAATGTTTTTCATAGGTCCAACGTGCAACTTACGTTACATAAGTGGAAAATGGGGCTTATACACCGGATTGGGCTTAGGTCCTGTTTTTTATTCAGGAAAAGTGAATACAGAGGGCGCACAAGTGTCTTTAAGCAAGACAACATTCGGTTTAAATTGTAGCATTTCCGGCGAATATCGTTTAAGCGAGACTATTGGAGCCGGTCTCAAACTATCCGCAATTGCCGGCTCATTCAAAACAGACGGCATAGATGAAAGATTCAGCGTTTCCAATTTTATAATAACAGGATTTATTAGCTTTAGAACAAAATGAAAAAAATCTTATTCCTTTTAGCTATTTTAATCTCAACAAGTGCTCTTGCACAAGAAACAACAAGTGAGATATTAACTAAGCCGAGCAAAGGCAAATGTATGGTATATATTGCACGGCGTGAAACTGGTGCTTTATTAATAAAGTTTAGTATCTATGATGGTAACCTGTTTTTAGGTAAGCTTGCGGCAAAAAAATACTTTGCTTATGAATGTGATCCCGGGCAACATGCTTTCATTGCTAAAGGAGAAAATACATCTTATGTTGATGCGAACCTAGAAGAAAATAGAACATATGTCCTCGATGTAAAATTGAAGATGGGAGTTGTTAGTGCTCGAGTTGCTCTTGTCCCTTTAGACAAATCCAATAAAAAATTCGAGAAACAAAAGGAAAAGTTCCTTTCCTTCATTGAGAAGAGAAAAGGAGAATTACTCACAAAAGAAGATAATGCAGAGATAGATAACGCATCTGATGAGGAGAAGACAGATAGTATAGACACTCCTAATAAACGTATGAAAAAGTTCCAAGAAATGAAAGAAAAAGGGAAGAAGATGGCCGTAATCACCCCCGATATGTATTTCGAATAATACGAACAATCACATAGTTAGCTGAATAAATATCTACTTGCAAATAAGAAGGGGAGTACTTTGCTCCCCTTAAATTATCATATCCCCCAAACTATAAGATTTTATAGGTTCTGTATCAAAATAAAGAGGGTTTCAGCTCTGTATTCCTTTTTACATGTCTGTAAGCATAACAAGCATCTGACATAAACTATAAAATCTTGCAGCATCGGTAACCTTGCATTAAGAGGGGCTTTGCTGGCTCTCTATTGCCAGCACCCTGGAAATATAGATCCCGCGCGTCAGAGCTCTATCTCCAACGCGCGGGACATCTATTTCCAACAAATTCGTGCTTTAGTGCTAAATTCCTTCTCTTCGCTATTTCAATTCAAAAGGGACCACTCCCTTGATATCCGTAGCTGAAGCTGCTACAATAGCTTCAAATTTACCGGGTTCAGCGACCCAGGCATGCTGATGGTCATCAAAATAACTCAATGCCGATTTATCTATGGTAAAGCTGACTGCTTTCTCCTCACCGGGGGCAAGCTTGACCTTCTTGAAACCTTTCAGTTCTTTAATAGGACGCGGAAGGCTAGACTTTTTATCACTGATATAAAGCTGAACCACTTCCTGACCTTCACGGGCACCGGTATTCTTTACTTTCACAGTCAACGTGATTTGTCCGTCGGGGGACATTTCTTTCTTATCAAGCACTGGCTTTTCATAAGCAAATGTGGTGTACGACAATCCATATCCGAAGGGAAACAACGGCTTCACTTTCTTCTGCTTGTCAGTCCAGCGATAGCCCACAAAGATACCTTCGTTATATTTCTCGTTTACGATTTCTTTACTAACGGTTCCGATATATTCACCCAATTGATGAGCTGCAACATCTTCCAGACGAGCAGGGAAAGTAAACGGCAACCTACCGGAAGGATTCACATCACCCATTAGTACCGCAGCAAGGGCATGTCCGGCTTCCGAACCAAGATACCAATCTTGCAACACGGCAGGCACTTGTTCAATCCAGGACATAGCTACAGCATTGCCTGATATATTCACCACAATCAGGTTTTTGTTTGCTTTAGCCAATGCCGAAATCAGTTCATCTTGTCCATAAGGCAAACCAAGCCCCTTACGGTCGGAGTCTTCACAATCCTGATGAGGACTTTTGTTTAAGCCACCGATAAAAATCACATAGTCGGCTGTGCTTGCTACTTTCACCGCTTCATCCGTCAATTCTTCTACCGAACGGTCATCCTTCAGGTTTTGTCCGGTCACCACTCCATTGTATTCACCGCTTGCATCTCCAACGTAACCACGGGCATATACCACTTCGGCACGGTCACCAACACGTTCTTTAATGCCATCCAAGGGAGAGATTTCATGCTGCACTTTCAAAGAAGAGCTTCCTCCACCTACTGTCATCATCTTCACTGCATTCTCACCAATCACGGCAATACGCTTCACGCGAGCTAAATCGAGTGGCAATACGGCATTCTTATTCTTCAACAGAACAATGCCCTCTTCCCCTATCCGCCTCGCCGCCTCATAATGTGCAGGCGAAAGCATGGAACCGAAAGGACGGTCAGTATCCATCGTGGTACGGAAAGCCAGACGCAAGATACGACGGACTTTATCGTCCAGCTCTTTTGTCCCGACTTTACCCGATTGAATCAGTTGCAAATAAGGTTGTGCCAAATAATAGCTATCATAAGCGTTACTACTGCCATTGGACAACCCGTTGGTCCAACTCCCGAACTCCATATCCAATCCATTCGTAATGGCCTGCTCAGTATCGTGTACACCTCCCCAATCGGAAACGACCACTCCGTCGAACCCCCATTCTCCTTTCAGAATATCATTGAGTAGATATTGGTTATGACAACAATGCTGTCCTTTATACAGATTGTAAGATCCCATAATAGCCCATGCCTTGCCTTGCTGTACGGCTGCTTTGAACGCCGGCAGATAAATTTCGTAAAGAGCACGATCATCCACAATGACATTAGTGGCGTGGCGATTTACCTCTTGATTATTCAGCGCAAAGTGCTTCACACAGGCAGCCACACCATTTTGCTGCACACCCTGTACATAGGGCACCACCATTTGTGATGAAAGGTAAGGATCCTCCCCCATATACTCAAAGTTACGCCCATTGAGCGGAGTCCGGTAGATATTCACACCCGGACCGAGTAAAACGGTTTTATTGCGATAACGTGCCTCTTCACCGATACTTTTTCCATATAAGCGGGACATCTCCGGATTCCAGGTAGCAGCCAGACAAGTCAGTGCGGGAAAAGCCACGCAAGAGTCGTTTGTCCACCCAGCCTGATCCCATTCATCCCAAAGTACCTCGGGACGAATGCCATGCGGACCGTCAGTCATCCAAAAGTCAGGAATACCCAATCGAGGAACTCCCGGACTGCTGAACTTACTCTGAGCATGTACCATTGCAATTTTTTCCTTAAGTGTCAGCCTGCCCAATGCATCTTCCACCCGCTCTTCAAGGGGCTTAGTGGCATCCAAATAAACAGGCTTCTGCTGCGCCAAGAGAGAAGCAGTCGATAGTACTAAACCTAATAAAAATATTTTAACCTTCATACCTTATTAATCTATTATCATTTCATACCCAATGAGTTAATATATCCTTCCTGAACGACACAGTTCTTGAACTTACAAGCCTCAATAAAGTCCATCATGGCTTTACGGGTTATCTCCTGATCGGGACGGGCACTGCGTATTTCCTTATACGTGGTCCGCGGAGCTTCCGAGAACGTAACAACTTCAGTCCAATTCGCAGGGGGAGTGATGCCCACAAAAGAAGAGCCGTCCATCTTTTTATATGGCCAGAACGTGTAACCTATATTATTCTCGCGCATCACCTTACAGAAAGCAGCTTGCCACTCCTCCGTGTTATGTCCGATTTCACCCATATACATGGGCAAATTCACACTATCACGAAAACTGATAATAGCCTGAATCGCTTCCTTTGTAGGATTACCGCCATAGCGATGGCAAGTATACATTATCTTATGATCAAACTTAACATCTTTAAAAGGCTTAAAGTTACCATTCCATTGAGCTCCACCCAAAAGAATAACATGATCTTTATCAACCTCGCGAATAGCTGCCACTCCCATCTTGTATATACTTTCCAGCTTATCATTCAGCTCCTCCATATTGGAGAAATAGGGAGCAATAGGCTCATTTAAAAGCTCATAGCCCAGAATCACCGGTTCATCTTTATAATGTGCCGCGATCTTATTCCATATTTTACAATACAGCTGTTGGCTGGCCTCACTTTCAAATAGCCAGGGATAGCCATAACTATCATCAATGTTATCTCCGGTCTGTCCACCGGGAGCATCGTGCATATCGAGAATGAGATAAAGTCCCGCTTCACGGCACCATTCCACCAGACTGTCAATACGGGCAAAGCCATCCTGCTCTCCGGTCAGTCCCATATAGTCTTCATCTGTGAAGAGTTTGTAATTAAAAGGCAAACGTATAGTATTGGCTCCCTTTTCTTTAATAAACCGAATATCGGTACTAGTGATATAATTGTCTTTAAAGGCCTCCCAGAATTTAGCCGTAAAGTCCGGTCCAACCAGCTCGCAAAACATATCGTTTATAAAATGCGCGGAATTGGTCTTGCTAAAGTTAAACATATACCCTTCGGGATTGAGCCAATTACCCAAGTTAGTTCCCAGAATGAAGAGTTTCGTACCATCCGGTTGAATCAAATCCTTACCCTGAATCCTTACGAAATGCTTATTTGCAGCACTTGCCTCTTGTCCACTATAAGTATAAACTATTGGAAATAGCAATAGAAGATAGAAAATAGAAAAATAACGTTTCATAAGATTATATATATTTATGTTACATCTGCACAATAAGCATCTTTACCCTCCTAAATCTCCTCACTCTTATTATAAAGCAGAATGAGGCTGCACTAAAACTCTTTTGTTCCAAACGATACAAATCAACCTATTGAAAACTGAATATCATGATCTTCTATTTGTATAGTCCATGACCTTTTTAGCACAGCCTCATCTCCTTTTATTCTATTGTTTTACGAATGAAATAACACCTTTACTATTTCCTGCTGTTAAATCAACCGTCATCACATAAGTAGCATCCTGCTCCAGTTGTACACCGCTGGCAAGTTCAATGTTGCCTGTATTTGTGATATAATCAGCCGCACCCGCTGCAAGTGTCAAGGCATTATCTCCGGAGAACTCTCCTCCCCAATCATCCTGGAAGAAGAATTTGCAGCTTACATAGTCAAAACGTATACGCTGTCCAAGTGAAGAGCCTTGTTCCGGACCTGCCACAGCAGTAAAACGGTAAATCTTTGGAGCAACCTCGGGCATGCAATAAGCAGCACCCGGAGTCCATCCAAACTGATTATCCAGAGAAGGAGAACCTACCCCCCATCCCATTAGCCAAATGGCACCATGACCATCATCACTCAATGTCGCTTCCTCACTTCCATTCATCCGAACTATGGAAAACGATTTTATAACAGTATTGGCTACTACACGATAATCTCCACTAACAGGAATAAAGCTCAAACTGCCACCATCTTCTACTTTAAAATAGTCGGGATTTATCCACCAATCACCCAAATCATTAATACCGGATACAGCAATAGCCTGATTCTGAGACAACGATAATGTTGCCGTATAGATGGCTCCATCATCCGAACTCATCTTTACTCCGCCAAAGGTAATGTTTTTTATCTCTATAGGTTGCTCTCCTTCGTCAGTAACAGTTAAAGTAGCCTTATCAATACCTCCGGTAACATCCACCACAAATTTATAGATATGCCCGACAGTTAATTTCTTACCATCATGCAAATATAGATTTCCATTATCATGAGTACTTCCATCACCAACTCCAACCAAATCACTGGAACTTGTCAAAGAGGCACCATCAAACTCTCCACCCCAATCTTGTTGATAGAAAAATTTAAAATTGATTTTATCCGCTTTCACCGTACTTCCTGCAACCAGAGTTACCTGATATTTTTTCGATTCAAACTGTGACATGCACAGTCCGTTTCCTGTTGTCCATCCAACCTCTTTCGCTGCAACGGAAGGTTTACCAAGCCCCTCTCCAATAATCCAAATGGCCCCGGTACCATCATTTTGCAAAGTGGCAAGTGCTCCATCTTTCAAAGACTGTACAATGAAATACTTATATTTCGTATTTGCAATAACACGGTAAGAACCTGAGATAGGCAAGAATTTCAAAGTACCATCATCATTCTTTTTAAAATAATCGCGATCAATCCACCAATCATCATAACCCGGTACCCCGTCAAAGGTCAAAGTCTGTCCCTGAGTCAGCGTAAGATCAAGGCGATAGTTTTCATTATCCACCACTTCCATTTCGGAACCATTAAGCAGTAGTTTTACAAAAGGAGAAGCCTCATAACTGTAGGTATTAAAAGAGATTGAATACTTTCCTGATGTTGCACTTGTAAACGTAATGTCCGACGTTACGCCTTGTTGAATCTCCCCTGAGTTCCAGCCAAAAGTCAGCTCATTGCCATTATCCCCCATTTTGGGTGTTTTGATGTATCCCTTTACTTCGAGAGGAAACTTCTCTGTTGCACTATACTGGTAAGTATCCGTCCGCTCCATCTTATACTCTCCATCCGCTGTAACCAAAGTCAAATACGGAAAGTCAGGACGAGTCAGCGTAACCTCTACCTCTTTCTCTGAGGTCGTAAAATTAATATTTTGAAGAATGTATCTCAACGTTGCTTTTCCATTCGCTATCTCGGGCAGAAAAGGGACAAAGATCTTACCTGCATAATCCTGTCCGCTCGTTTTCGTGCGGATAACCGTTTCCGATACCTTCTCTTCACCATAATACAATTGGGCTTTCAATGTTGAAAGCGGAACATCCACATCAGAAGCCTTGATTACAAAGGCCAGACTATCTCCGAAATATGCATCCGCCTGCTCAGTATTCAAACCGATCACTGGACTTCCGGCAATAAATTTATCATCATTGCAGGCACTCATAAATAACATGCCAACAAGAGCTACTATCAAATATATCTTATTATTCATATTTACTTGTTATTTAAGGTTTCACTTTGCCCAACGGTAAGACACTACAGATTTCCCGGGAACATTGTACGAGAAGTGGTGTGTACCATCACTAATGGTAATTAATTTATTCTGCTCATTGTTATTCATCAACACAAATGCATAAGTACCATCTGTATTTTCAAAAGCAGAATACACCACATTTCCATCCGAATACCCGCTTGTTCCTATACGAACCGCCCCCGGCTTTACCACCGACGAAAGATGAGCGATGATATAATAATGGGAATTACGGATAATTGTCTTGTAATCGGAGTTACTGATATCCACAGCTCCGTAGCAGGTTTGGCAACCACCTTCCCGGTTAGGCCCGCGATCATTATCCAACATCAAATTCCATACAATCACCCCCTTGCACCAATTATTCACTGTTCCCAACGCCACATCGCGCATATCTTCCATCAAACGTGTCCTTAAATTACGTCCACTGTTCCAAGTTCCTATAGATGTTTCCGAAAACACAAGTCCCTTATCTGGTGCAGCTTTATGCACATTATTCAGCTCATCCAGATTTCCTCCGTAATTGTGAAATGCAGCACCTGCAACATAACGGGCGGCATCGGCATCTTCATAAATTTTAGCGGGATAGTTCAGCTCATCCGCTATGCCACTATAATCATAATTATGATCGTATACATAAATCTTAGCTGTAATCCCTGCACCAGTAAATTTAGGTCCAAGTGCATTTTTGATAAAGTCACGCTCCTCTTTCCATCCCATATACAACGAAGCGGAATTGCCCGTATTCAACGGTTCATTTTGAGGAGTAATGGAATAGATATCAATGCCTTCATCCTTGAAAGCTTGTATCCATTTTACAAAATAGGTGGCATAGTCCTGATAAAAATCCGGATTCAAGTGTCCACCTGTCCATGAATCATAAGGTTCCTTCTCTGACAGATTATTCACTTTCATCCATTTAGGGCAAGTCCATGGAGAAGCCATTATTTTAATAGAAGGGTTAATAGCCAGAATCTCTTTTAATATGGGAATAACATAATCCTTTTCCTCACTTTGCAAAGCAAAATTCGCTATTCCCTCTTCATCGCAACACGTATATTCACTCAAAGAGAAATCCGAGCATCCGATAGCTATGCGAATGTAGCTGAAGCCAAATCCATCCTTATCGGAAAACGTTTTAGTGAGAAAAGCTTTCCGGTCATCCGGTTTCATTTGCATTAGGTTGAAGCAAGTTGATCCTGTCACAGCAGCTCCAAATCCTTCCATTTCCTGATAACGCTCTGTTGGCACCAATGTTATGTTGGTAGGAGCCATGTTATCTTTCTCACTAAAATTCACTGCATCCTGGGTTAAATCCTTGGTCAAGAAAGCCGTGGTAACATAAATGTTCACATCTCCTTCCACTGGTTTTACTACCGGGATATCTTTATCATCATTATTGCTACATGCAGCCAACAGCGTAATGCAGCTTAAAAGAATAAATGCTAATTTCTTTATATTATTCAGTATCATGGTATACATGTTTAATAATTAATAACCTGGATTTTGATGGATTTTATCATTTGTATCGATAACCGATTGCGGTATGGGAAGCCTGTAAGAGTCTTCGGTAAAAGGATAAGCCAACGCTTTTCGACCACTATCCTTAGCAAAAACGCTATTCATCACCTCTTCCACTTTATTCAGCCGTACAAGATCGAACCAACGCTGACCTTCAAATGCAAGTTCCAAACGACGTTCCTTCAACAAGGCATTCAGCATGGCATCTTTACTGGTACGGACAGCCGAAGGCAAATCCTTTAACCCGGCACGCTTACGAATTTTATCTATTATTTTAGCAGCACCTTCCAAATCAGGAGTATTGCCCATAATCAAAGCCTCAGCTTTTAACAAAAGAACATCAGCATAACGGTATTTAATTAAACTACTGTAAGCCGAACGGCATTTATACATAAACGGGTAATGATCAGAAGGATAGTAATTACTCCAGGTACATGCATAATAAACCACCGATTCATTAAAACGGATTTGATCTCCTTCATCTTCAAAAGCCTTAATCAAGTCGCGCGAGGGAGTAACCCACTTCGCCCAGGTAAAATTATTATTCCAATTTGCCAAATCGCGTCCAAACATCCAGGTACACCAATTTCCATTTCCCGTGGAGAACTGAGCTTCTAGTATCGACTCTTTGGTATTTCTCATTTTAACATCCGTATTATCCGCATTCATCCCGAATAAATCACTAAAGTCCTTTACTAAGTCAAAGCCATCGGCTGTGACTTCATCACAATACTTCACCACTTTGGAATAATCACGCAAAGGCTTCTCTGCATAGACTTTTGCAAGCAAAGTGCGGGCAACGCTCTTCGTAAAAAGCGTTTTATCCGAAGGATTGTTATCCGGTGCATACTTTACTGCATCCAGCAAATCGCTTTCTATTTGCTTATAAACATCAATTTCAGGAGTTTGTGGTGGAAAGTACTGATCATAAACCTCATCTATATTATCTTCCGTAATGTCGTCGGACATGGTAGTTACCATCGTAATATCCCCCCAAATACGCACCATATCAAACAGAACCATAGCACGGAATATTTTTGCCTGTGCCTTATAAGATATGCGTTCATCAGCAGTAAGAGAAGCATCTTTAACCGAATCCACATAATTAATTAATAGATTAGCCTTCGCAAAATCCTCTTGATAACGGTCCCAGTCACGGGCAAGCACGGAGTTAGACCCTTCAATAGCATTGTTTTCAAATGGCACAACTTCTGCACCGGTAGTTCCTGCATAAGCATTATCCGAGTGCGATTCAGCTATTAATAAAAGGTCCAGATACCAATGTTCCTGACGATCGCGCATTGACTGATAAAGTCCCTGAAGATTGCTTTCCACAGCAGCTTTATTCTTAAACACGACTTTTTGCCCCGGTTCCGTAGAGCCCTCGGTAAGGTCCGAAAAAGTATCTATCGGATCACGGTCTAAAGAACAGGAAGAAATGCTTAGCAGTAGCAAAGATGCCAAGCCACAAAATATATATTTTAGTTTCATATTCCTTTTTATTTAAAATTCGACATTTACACCCAAAGTATAAGTTTTGCTATGGGGATAAGTCCCCCAGTCTATGCCTTGTACCGTACCGGAATTCCCCCATTGATTTACTTCAGGGTCCATACCAGAATAGTTTGTCCACGTCAACAAGTTAGTTGCAGTGAAATAAGGCTGTAACCGCGTAATGCCCCATTTCTTCAACAGCTTTCCTGAAAAATTATAGGATAACGTTACATCTTTCAAGCGCAAATAGCTACCATCTTCAACAAAATAAGTAGAATTCTTTAGATCAAATCCCGCTTTCGGAACATCAGTAATTTGTCCGGGTATCTTCCACCGCTTCAACACCCGTGTAGATTGGTTTTTCCCATCGTACATGCCTTCCGTTTCTATACGCGACGCATTATAAACATCATTGCCGTAAGAACCTTGCACGAAAACACTTAAATTAAAACCTTTATAAGAAAAAGTGTTCGTCATACCATACACGAAATCAGGATTCGGATCGCCAATATATGTACGGTCTGAAGTAGAAATCTTGTGATCACCATTAAGATCGCGGTACATTAGCTCTCCGGTTTCAGGATTTACACCATCACTAATATAACCATAAAAACCACCTAAAGAACGTCCCGGCTCATTACGCACCACATCTTCCTTGATAAACTCACTGGTTTGTGCAGTAGTATAAACTTTTTGTAAAGACAGCTTAGTAAGTTTATTCCGATTAAAAGAAATATTAAAATCAGTATTCCAAGAGAAATCTCCCTTCAAATTACGTGAAGACAGACTGAACTCAAATCCCTTGTTTGTCATTTCTCCTTCATTGCGCTGCATCTCGGATGCAACACTTCCTCCTTGTTGAGGTATATTGACATACATCAACATATCTTTAGTCCGCTTATAATAATAATCAGCATTGAACACTAAACGTCCATTCCAAAGGCTCAGATCCAAACCAACATTCGCCTGTGTAGTCGTTTCCCACGTCAAGTCTTCGGAACGTTTGCTTGCGGCGGTAACTCCAGGGAGAGAATTCTCGTAACCTGGTTGCGTCCAGTCCACTCTGTTTATCGTATAAGTTTCCAAATAAGAATAATCTGCTATTCCCGACTGATTACCGGTTTGTCCCCATCCAGCACGTAGTTTCAAATCATCAATCCAGGTATAGTCTTTCATAAACTTTTCCGAAGAAAGTCTCCAGGCAGCTGAAAAAGAAGGGAATGCACCCCAGCGATGACCTGGATGTAGCTTGGAAGAACCATCGGCACGGATATTCGCCGTAAAAAGATATTTGCTATCAAAATTATAAGAAGCTCGTCCAAAGTAAGACATGATTCTCCATTGTGAAGCTCCTGAACCAGTATTATCCCAAGCTATCTTATTAGCTGCATTCAAAGTCTGTATAACAGCACCCCTATAGTGCGAACCATTTATCCAGCTATTGTTATAATCGGAGTCGGTATAAGATGAACCCGCCATCAACTCTAGATTATGATGTTCACGGAAATTGGTATTATAAGTCAGCACGTTATCAAATGTCAGTACTGTATTTGTATTACGGCTGTCCGATCCTTCTCCAAATTGATTACGTCCCCATGCCGTAGATACAGGATCAAGAAACGTTGTCTTCACTGCACTTCTCCGGTCAATCGTAAAAGAGGATTTAAGTATTAGTTTCGGCAAGAAAGTGAAGGTAAGTGCCCCTGTTGCTAATAAGCGGTTTTCTTTATTCTTATTATTAGCCTCCCGTGCCATATTTTCCAATGGGCTGGTAATGTTACCAATTCCATAGAAGTCATTATAGTACTGCGTTGGTTCCAATGGATTCCAAACAGGTGCATAGGTAGGCGTATTAATCACTGACAGAATAACACCACCACGATTAGCGCCTATTCCCATAGCACCACCTCCATTATTGGAATAATCGGCATAAGAGATGTTGGTATTGACAGTCATCCACTTATAAACTTTATTCTCAAAGTTCAAGCGAAAGTTATAACGCTTATAAAATGAAATGTCCAGAACTCCCTTTTCCCTTTGATAACCGGCAGAAAGATAATAGTTCATCTTATCATTTCCATTCGAGATAGAAACCTGATAATTCTGTGTATTACCGGTAGTATAAGTTTCGTCAAACCAGTTCGTTAAGTCAGGCAACCCATCGGGTAAGGATACCAATCCAATCTCATCCTGTAACTCCTTATACTGGGCAGAGTTCAACGAATGTATTTTATCCACCACTTTGTTTAAACCGAATTGTGCGGTAAAAGCAACTTTTGCTTTGTCTTGAGAACCAGCCTTGGTCGTTATCAGAATAACACCATTTGCAGCACGCGATCCGTAAATCGCAGCGGATGATGCATCTTTCAATATCTGCATATCAGCAATATCAGCCGGTGCAAGAAAGTTGACATTATCCACAGGGACGCCATCCACTACATATAACGGGTCATTACTCCCATTCATAGACGTTGTACCACGTACACGTATGGACATCTCTCCCCCCGGCTCTCCAGTAGGACTAATGACCGAGACACCGGCAGCTCTTCCCTGAATAGCTTGTCCGGCAGAAATAATAGGACGCTGGTCTATATCCTTTGTCGAAACACTCGATATGGCAGTAGTCACATCTTTACGCTTCACCGAACCGTAACCAATAACCACCACTTCATTCAATATCTCAGTGTCCTCCTGGAGCACTACCTTCATTCGTGATAATGCTTTCTTTTCTTGTGTTTTATAACCAACATAAGAAAACACCAACGTAGCATTTTCTGCCACTTTCAATGTAAAATGACCATTAATATCCGTAATGGTTCCGTTAGTTGTCCCTTTTTCCTGAACACTAACTCCAATAAGCGGTTCTTGTTGGATGTCGGAAACCTGTCCCGATACTACAATTTGCTGTGCGAATGCACAAAGTGAGAAAAGCATTGCTCCAAAAGCAATAAAAACCTTTCGACTCATAAAGCGGAAGTTCCACTTGTTCTGTTTCATACGTATTAATTTAAAGGTTCGTAATAAAATTAAAATAGAATGGTTAATCCCATTCAAACCCTCGCAGAACAAAAATAGAGAATATAGGAAGCCAAAATCAGGCAGTTAAAAGAAAAGTGGATACCCGTCAAGCTTAAAGATCTGTAAATAAGCTATTTAAGCACTTTCGAAAGCAACAAAAAAGTGGATGATATACAAAACAATATTAGTGAATAGCCTTTACTAAATCTTCAAAATCATCACGCAACACCATTGCCTTGTTCTTCACTTTCGAACGATAATTATAAATGGTATTAACGGAATAGCGTAAAAACTCAGCGATCTGGGAACTATCTTCAATACCTAAACGAATCAGGGCAAAGATACGCAATTCCGTATTCAGAAGCTCTTCACGTTTCAATACAATGCGGGCATCTTCTTGAAGCAAAGCATTGAACTTATTCACAAAATCAGGGAAGATATGCAAGAAAGCTGAATCAAAGTTCATATAAAGCTCTTCCAACTCCCTATCCAAGGCTTCGTGTGAACGGGTGATCTTGAGTAAGTCAGCTATTTGACCGACAGAAAGTTTTTTATTAACCATCCTGCGATAAGCATCCAGCCGATCAATATAAGTAGAGCATAGCTTAACAAAACGGGCTATATACTCTTCTTTTATTTGATTAGCCTCCGACAACTCCATATTCATCGATTGAAGGCGACCGTTCATCTGGCTAAGTTCTTCGTTCAATTTATAGAGCCTCCCGTTAGCTTCCTGCAAATTATTACGCGCAGCAGACAGCCTTTTCATCTGTAAATAGATATAGATCAAGGCACCCAGTAGTAGAATTACTAAAACCGTAATGGCAAAAGCATACTGCTCCAGTCTTTTATTCTGCTTTTCTATCATTGCCTGGTAAGTTTTATCAATCAATGAAAGGATACCGGCACTTTGCCAACTACGCAGACGGGCATTAAAGAACTTCGTCTGATCCCATGAAAAGCGCATGTAATGATAAGCCCTTTCAATGTCCCCTCTCTCATAAAGCAATTGCGCAAGATTCCAAAGAGAGGCATGATCCGTTATCGCCAGTTGCACATCAGTCAACGAAGATAGAGTTAAGTAGCGCATCTCCGCCTCCTTATTACCCATATCGCGAAAGATTTGAGAACGGTGATAAGTAGCCAGAGCATACTCCGGAGAATTAATATTCACGCCAACCAGAAGTTTATCATTAACAGCTAATGCTTCCTTTAAACTCCCCGCAGCCATCTTCTGCATTTCTTTACGCTCCAGATAGGCACGGGAGGTTGGAGAAAGCACTTGCATCAAAGAATCATCGTAGCAACGGGACAAAGCAAAATAGCGATCTTTGGAGGCATAATCCTGTGTATAAGCTCCCAATTCTCCATAGAAGTGACAATAGCAATCATAATATTCCGATAGTAAATCTTGGGGTAGTTTACTCCGGTCGATCCGTTTCAAGCGCTCCGATGCTTCTTCATACATACCGGCAGAAGTCAGCGAATAAGCAATACGAATACCGGTTTCTATCGCAAGGCGTTCCTTTCCATGACGTTCAGCCCATTGCAAGTTACAACTGAGATAATGTATAGCCGAATCGCAGGTATAGGCTTTATACTCTTTATATAATTCATTATTTAAACTGTAGAAATCCAGACTAAGCGTATCTGTAGCCTTTAACTGTTCTTTCAACCGGAGAATGCGCGCCTCACGTACAGCCGAATACTGTTTGGAATGATCAATAGCCTTATCCAAAGATTCCAACCAAAAGGCCACAGTATGATCATCGGAAGCCCAAATAGTAGCTCCCGTTCCTAAATAAAGGAATCCGGTCAACAAAAGCAATTTTAGTTTCATAGCTGCAAATATAAAGAATTAGTTTCCTATATTTGTGATATAAACCCCCAAAACAATATTCAATGAAAAACTTAACATCCCAAAGAGTAGCTGCGGTTGACATTTTCCGGGCACTCACCATGTTCCTCATGCTCTTTGTTAACGACATTCCCGGGCTGAAAGATATTCCGCACTGGTTGGAGCATGCCGGGATGAATGAAGATATGATGGGATTCTCCGATACCATCTTTCCGGCATTCCTCTTTTGCATGGGCATGTCCATCCCTTTTGCCATCCAAAACCGTTATCGGAAAGGAGATACCACGTTACAAGTCATTGCCCATATCTTCTGGAGAACACTGGCTCTAATTGCCATGGGATTGTTCTCTCTGAACAGCGGCGGCATCGAAGGCGGCATCTCCCATCAGGTATTTTCTCTTTTAATGGTTGCCGGTTTCTTCCTGGTATGGGCTGTATACCCCAAGTCGGAAGGCTTAAAAAAGTACGTATTCATCGGAATGAAAGTGGTTGGCGTTCTTCTGCTATCGTTCCTTTTCATATACAAAGACTTAAACGGCAAACCCTTCCATCAAGGCTGGTGGGGAATCCTGGGACTTATTGGCTGGACGTATGCCGTATGTGCCGGAACTTACCTTTTCACCGGCAAAAATTTACGCAACAACGTCATTGCATGGTTAGTGATGATACTCCTTGCCGTGATGAGTCACTCACAACTCATACCGGGTGACTACGGTTCAAGAATCATTCTATTGCCTTTTATTCCGAGCGACTGGACGCTGCATACGTTGGGAATGTCCGGCGTACTGACCTCCTTACTTATGCTAAAATACGCCGATATCCGAAAACCCGGCAAGTTTATCCGCATCCTCTGCACACTCGGAGCAGTCATGCTGATTGCAGCACTTTGCTCTCATCCCTACTGGATTATCTCGAAGATTCAGGCCACTCCAAGCTGGCTCTTTTACTGTCTGGCTTTATATTTCCCTCTATTTGGTTTCTTTTATTGGTTGACGGATGTAAAAGGGCAGACTTCATGGTTTAGCCTCATCAAGCCTGCGGGAACTGCCACATTAACCTGTTACATCATTCCATATATCTGGTATGCCGCCCAACAATTACTTGGAATACGATACCCCGAAATATTGGGAAGCGGAGTACCGGGATTGCTAAAATCTCTTATATTTGCACTCATTATCATCCAATTAACCGGACTCTTAGTAAGATTCCGAATAAAATTGAAGGTATAAAACGTAAAGAATAAAATGCTAAAAATAGAAACTCCACACGGAGAAGACAAAGTTTTACTTCACTCTTGTTGCGCCCCTTGCTCGTCCGCCATCATCGAATGTTTGCTGGCTAACGATATCCGCCCCACTGTGTTTTATTATAATCCGAATATCTATCCTCAAAAGGAATATGAGATTCGAAAGGCAGAAGCAATCCGCTATACGCAAAGCCTTGGACTTGACTTTGTTGATGCGGACTACAATTATGCTGCATGGCGCGAAACCATAAAAGGCATGGAAGATGAACCGGAACGTGGAGGGCGTTGCTTAAAATGTTTCCTGCTGCGCTTGGGAGAAACAGCCCGATATGCATCGGAACACGGCTTTTCTATCTTCACCACCACCCTGGCCTCTTCCCGTTGGAAGAGTCTGGATCAAATCACTGAAGCCGGACGTCGTGCAGCATCTCAATATCCGGGCGTAAGCTATTGGGAGCAGAATTGGCGGAAAGGCGGACTTAGTGAGCGTCGAAATCAGATCATTAAGGAATATGACTTTTACAATCAACAGTATTGTGGCTGTGAATTTAGCATGAGGCGCCTGTCCTCCATCCCCAACAAGGAAAAAGAAGGGGAAAAGGGCTAACATTATCTTTAAATTCTCAACAAAATCGGGTGAATTAGCAGCCTCTACCCAAAGTTTTTGCACAAATTGTCGTCACTTCGTCACTCTGCACACTAACAAACAGTGTATTAAGGTATTATCAAGTGACGGCAAGCGTGACGGCAAGTGACGGCAAACCCTTTTCCGTCACTCTTTTTTTTCGTATGTTTACACAAATACACAGCTAGCAGTCTCATTACCAGCAAGTAATAGTATTTCGTGCGTAATTTGCTAAAAGTATGCAAAATCCCCTGTTGTAACTCATAGGTAGCGCTTTTTAATTCAAGACCTAGCCTGTGAGCATTAGAGGAAATTTCCATGATTAGCCGTATGCTTTTATCACGATTCCCCTGAAAAAACATCAGGATGCCTAAAGCAAAACTTTGGTTTACAGTTGTGTGCTCTCCGGCCCACAGCTGTCCCCCCGCGAGCCCACAACTGTAAACCGGCGAGCCCACATATGTGGGCCCAAGAAATGTCACGACCAGAAGTAGAAAAAGACAGGGCTCTTCAGATAAAAGTAACCGCCTACTTACAGCTTTCCCCTATATATTGAGGGTTTCATACCTTAGCAGCAAACAACAAAGTTATAGACAAAAAATATACATCAATGTATAATACATTGATGTATATTTAATGCAGACCTTGTCTTAATACAACAAAACCATACATATCTACTATTAGACACTACCTAGTCCCATACTCCCCACTGACAACGATTGAGTCCGAGGGGTTGTCCCTATTATACAATATGCCATCCACTTTAGCTTCAAGAATAGGATGGAAGGAATCTGCATAAGTCAGGCTTATAACCTCCACACGAAAAGGCCTTTCTTCTTTGGGCAAATATACAATATCCCGATTATCTGCAGCAGTAATACGAATTGATACCTCATTCTTACTCCAATCACCTATAATAGGCTGAGAAACATAACGTATTCCCTTATAAAGAGGATAAAGCGTTACTCCAAGTGCCCTATCTCCCCCGTAATGGATACCCGTACTCATCCCCTTTATTGAATCCAACGGAACTTTAGAATCTGTTTGAAGAGCTGTTTTCATTGTGTTAACAGGCGTATCACCATGCGGTTCATTCTCTAAAGTGTATTCCGTACCATCTATTGTTCCTTTAAAATACCCCCAATACCATGAGTTATCTTTGGGAGTAGAAATTTCATCATCATTGCTACAAGATGATAAAAAAGGCATTCCCAAGAATATACTGAATACTAAAACAAATACTCTCTTCATATTCATAAACATTATTATCATAATGTTCTTATTTAACATACAAACTAAGACTATTCTACTGATTTATGACGACAAAATTAGAGAATCCTACTAATATATAGAAATATATATAGTCACACTTTAAATACATAACAACATGTATATCAGAGAAATAAAAGACGATACAGTCACATTTTCAAGAGAAGATATTGCTAATAAAGTCAAATACCATTTTCTCTGCTTGATGCCGCTTTCATGTTCAACCAGTAATAGAGTATTACATTTACACTTCTATTCATTTATCTTTATTGTCTCATTGTCAGTTTCCCTGAGCAAGAGACAGATCCTCTACGAGAAAAGCTCTGTTCCTCGTAGAGCAAGCATACCTTCATCGTAGAGCAACAAGACCTTGCTCTACGAGATTCCATACTATTAATAAACAGCCTCATATACAGTTATTTACAGTTTTACTTCTTGTTATTTCTTTTCTTAACTATGACTTACGTTATGAAGCCAACTTTATTTTTTCTTCCTTTCTGATTTCTTGATTACGCCTGGGATCAATCTGTATGTAATCCCTGTCATATAATTCTCCTTTGTGAATCAAACAGTAGAGGATTCGAAGTAATTTATTGGCTATGTTATTCATCACCAGATAATAAGGTTTCTTCTCGATCTGATACTTTCTAATAAAATACAGCAAAATATCCTTATTGTAGTCTTTGAAAGAAAAAACAACCTTAATTAATTTATGTATCTTTGTAAGTGAAAAAGTATAATACATGTCTGTAACCAACAATAAGATCATTAGCTTTTTACTGTTAACGCTATTTCTGCTTTGCTCATGCTCTTCAGATAAAAAAACAGATACACTTTTTTCACAAGCCGACTCTCTACTAACAGAACGTCCCGATAGTGCACTGGCACTACTTAAAATGAGTCCGAAAGAATTGCAAGAACTTTCAGACAAAGAACGCGCCCGTTATACTCTACTATTGGCTAAAGCTACAGACAAAGCCGAACAATCGTTACTTCCCTGTGATTCTTTATTAAACTTAGCACTACACTATTACCACAAAGCAAATAAAGAGCGGGCCATAGCATTGCTCTACAAAGCAAGACTTGAAATAGAAATGAACAGCACGGAAGAAGCAATCGGACATTTACAAGAAGGATTGGCAATACTAAAGAATTTCCCCAATGAAGTTGAAACACGAAGAAATACCTTAAGCTCTCTGGGAAACCTTTACTATAATGCAAGGTATTACAATGAATCCATAAAAATCTACCGCCAGCTCTATGAATGTTGTACGACAGACAAAGATAAGTCTATTGCACTATATAACATTAGTTCTTCTTATGCCATAACAGACCAAATTGACTCGACTCTTAGCACAGGACGCAAGGCTTTAAATTATGCCATCTCTTCCGGAGATTCCTCCATTACTGCGAACATCAACCTATCCTTAAGCCTCGACTTTTATGATTCTGACAACCTAGACTCAGCCCTATACTATGCACGAGAAGCTCTCAAGAATGCACCTCAAAAAGAGCCCAAAGGCAGATACTACTACAATTTAGGAAACATATTATTAGAGGCAAGAGAAAACAAGGACACTGTTTCTTCCTACATCAATAAAGCCATAGAGGACCAATCTTTTAATGGAAAATGTTTATGCCTCCGTAGTCTAAGTGATTTGAACAAGGAGCTGGGAAACTATAAAGCATCTACCAACTATCTGGAAAGATACATTGATATTATAGACTCCACTTTCACTGAGGAGCAAGCAACGAAAGTTCAGCAACTGATTTATGGATACAAAACAAAAATGAAAGTTCGTGAAGAACGGCTTAAAGAGCAACGCACCTTATGGATTATCATAGCCAGTTTTGGGCTTATCTGCTTTCTTATTATACTAATCTATCAAAACTATATAAATCGAAAGAAAACACAACAACTCCATTACCAACAGGCACTGGAACAAACCCGGAGTAAACTTTCTTCCCTGCAAGCCACCATACATGACAATCAATCCATTATTCACTTCCTCCAACAACAATGCAGCAATTTGGAAGAAGAGAAACAGAAAAATAAGCAGCAAATACAGGAAAGAGAACAGTCCGTTACACAATTAGAGGAAGAGAAGTTACAACTATACAACGGACTATTCAGTCAAAGTGATATTTGCAAAAAGATAACCGCTTTAAGCAATCAGGACTTAGCTGATAAGAAAAACTTAAAGGTATTAACCATCAGCGAACAAGATAAGTTGAGAAAAACGATATATGACATCTATACCGATTATATCAATGAACTTCAGAAAAATTATCCCCGACTAACAGAAGATGATATATTATTGCTCTGCTTACAAAAGACTTCACTTGATTCAAGAGTAATAGCACTCTGCTTTGGTTACAGTGATACACATGCCATCAATCAGCGGAAGTCCAGAATAAAAGAGAGAATGAGAGACACTGAAATAGAAATGTGACTATTAGTCCTCAATAGCATCTAATAATCAGCATATTACAAGAACGAAGTGTGACCGTAAATACTTCCTCGTAATCTTCATTTACCCTAATTTTGCTGTCATTATCAATAATACAATTGAAGTATGAAAGCAAATCTCTTAACTATTTTATTATCGGTATTATTCATTATACCAATAAATGCAGCGACAGAAAAACGAGGAACACACTTCCATATGCAACGCCTCTTAATGAAAAAAGGTGCCAGCACGCGTAGCACTCCTGATTTCAGCATCACTGTTGAAGATAAAAATAATACCTTAGCAATTATTTTCCAATCTCCTCTGCCTAATGCCGAAGTTTCCATAACAGACAGCAACGGAAACACAGTGATTAACGAACCTCATATTTCTATTTATGAAGGCAAAGTTCTGTACATCCATGCTCCAAATGCTTACCCTTACATGATAGAAATCACTTCTCCCTCCATGGATGTGAGTGGGGAAATTACACAAGAAATATCCTTGTAGATAAAAAGTAAAGACATAACTTCCTTATGTTAGAAACAAACACTATATTAAAATGAAAAAAAGCATTCTAAGTTCTTTTCTATTTTTCTTTATTTGCTTAAGCTGTCAAAAAGAAGAGAATATTGACAATGAAAGCAATATTAAGGGAAGATTTGATAATATACCTTTCAAATGGGATTATACATTTACTCCTGGCACAGACGATCAACTGTTTATTGGAGATAAATTTATTTCTGTGGAAAATAGATTTGTCGTAACTCCTCCCCCTCTTTATATAGGTGCAGCATACAATAAGAAAGACTTTGGCACATCTTTCAGTCCCGAAATAACAAATGCGAAAAATCCTATTGACATTATTTTCAATTTTCACGTACCTTTTACAGGAACAGTCAATCAGGAACATGGTTCAGTGGGATATAAAACGTTACTCGCGGAATCCCTAAAATCAAAACAATATAAAGAATATATAAAAAACAAACATTCCCCCTATGAAATCAGATTGACCGAAATATTTTCAAATCAAGATATTCAAAAAGCATTCTCCAATAATACGAAATTAGGAGAAATTATATCTAACGAGGTTGAACACATATCTAGCAAAAAAGCAATAAAAAGCCGATTAATTGGACAAATACGAAGTGAGAGCTTTACTGCATACATGGACTTTCCTGTTAATAACTTTTTTAAAGAAAAAGTAGATATGCAAGAAAAACCTGTATATATACGTTCCCTCAGTTATGGAAAAGTTGCCTATTTTGTAATAGAAAGCAATTATTCATACGAAAAGGTAGAGCAGCTCATTTTATCAAAATTTGCTTTACAAAATACTCTAGATAATGAAATGGATATTCTAAAAGAATCAATCATTGAATTATTCACAATTACAGATGAACTTCAGACAGCCAAAATTTCCAACACTTTTCAAGACCTAGAAGAATTCATAAATGCACCATTCACCGAAAGTTCTTATGGGTATCCAATATACTGCCAAGGAGTCTATACAGAAAATAATGCATTTTATAACAATAAAGATCATAGTGACAATAGATTGCTTATGAAAACATCTACAAGTAACACATAAAGCTTTAGATTAATAAATAATAAAACAACGATGAAGAAGATTCTAACAATTTTACTACTCACGTTATGGTTAGTGCCATATAGTTTTGCACAAGTTAAGTTTGGTGTAGAAACAGGGATGAACTTATCCCATTATAAAACCAGTAGCCGTTATCAAGCTCAGAAAAAAGGTGGCATGGAAGCTGGATTTCAGCTAGGAGGAACAGTAGACTACACTTTTTGCCACCATTGGTTATTAATATCTGGCGCATCTTTTATGCAAACTCAAAGCAAGATGGAATTAGCAGATTACATGAACTTCTATTTCCCCAATACAAAGATTAAACAAAATCATATAGTAGTGCCATTAAAGGTGGGTTATAACTTTCACCTCGGTAAAAAGTTTAGCTTGGTTCCATTTATTGGAATATATGGTTCCTACAATTTCAGTGCTGGCAAATGCCCTCTGGATATTGCTTATCCGTCAGAGAGTGGAGTGAGAATAGAAAAAACAAAATGGAATCCAATGAAAGGTTATTCATATATCATTCCTAATGCAAACTTACCTTACGATTATGAAGCCAAACTTTCTGCCCTCCGCCATTGGACATATGGAGGAACAGGCGGAATAAAAGCTATTATAGCAGATCATTACACTATTTCTTTCTCTTATTACGAAGCCATCAAGAAAGTGCAAAAGCAATGTAGTTTAAGAAATTATGGTTATCAGCTCTCCGTAGGTTATCAATTCTAAAAAGCTATAACATGAGCAAGGTGGAGAACTTCTACAATGAAAACGTTTAGAAGCTCTTCACTATGCTTTATAATAAGAATCTCAATACTTAAAGTCTTTCATACATGCCCTTCCTGATACAAGGTACATAAAGCTCCAATATACTCTTATTGGTAAATCAAAGTGGAGAGATAATCTTCTGCAAAAATTTCATTGGCTACTTGAAGCAGATCTTCCGAAGTGAGCTGTTCAATACGCCGGAATATGATTTCAGGGCTTTCATACTTGTTATAATGCAAAAATGTCTTCGCCATACCCAAAGCATTGTTCTCATTGTTATCGAAAGCAACACCAATCTGACCTATAAGCTGTTTCTTGGCCACGGCAAGCTGCAAAGGAGTCATCTTAACGTCACGCAGATGCTTTAATTCCTTTAATACCAACTTCGTACAAACAGCTGCATCTGACTGATCCGAACCGAAATAGATACAAAAGACACCGGTATCGGTATAGGCCGTCATATTTGCTTCCACATTATAAACCAAACCACGACGTTCACGCAAAGCAACATTTAGTCGGCTATTCATCCCCGGACCACCAAGAATATTACTCAGCATATAGAGAGCCGTACACTTTTTATCGTAAGCATCGTAAGATCTGGCACCTATCATAACATGAGTTTGGTGAGTATCTTTATGAATGGTACGATTCTGAGGTACATACCCGGGTAATGCCAAGCGAGGCTTATCAACGCTAATTGCCGGAACATCAGCCAACAGTTTTTTAGCCCAACGCACCACCTGATTAAACGGCAAATTGCCCCAGACGAAAAAGACCATGTTCCCGGGATGATAGAAACGGGAAGTAAAAGACGCAGCATCTTCGCTACGGAAAGTCCTCAACAAATCAGGTTTCCCTAGAATATTACGACCTAATGGATGATCGCGAAAAACAAGATCCTCGAAGTCATCGAAAATAAGTTCAGAAGGAGTATCCTCATAAGACTGTATTTCATCAATAATGACTTCCGTTTCCTTCTCAATTTCCTGTTGCGGAAACGTGGAATGAAATACAATATCCGTTAGTAATTCGAAGGCACGGCCAAAGTGCTCGGTCAGGAAAGCCGAATAGATTACGGTTTCTTCTTTGTTGGTATAAGCATTCAAATCCCCGCCTACATTCTCCATCCGGTTGAGTATATGCCAGGCTTTGCGTTTCTGTGTACCTTTAAAAATGAGATGCTCCACAAAATGGGCCATTCCCTCTTCACTTGCTTGCTCATCGCGCGTACCCGCATCCACGGCAAAACCACAATAAGCAACATTGGAAAGTATTGGTTGGTGAATGATACGCAAACCATTCTCAAGAGTATACGTATTATATTCCAAAAGAGGAATAGGTGCTAACTTTTTCATTATAAAGCTCTAAACTAATTAAGAGCACAAAAATACAATAAAACTTATTGCCATTTATGGAAAATTGCAGATATTTGTGAGCTATATAATGACTAATACTACAAAAAAAGATGATGATTGCATCCATTCAGGAGCTTTTGCAGAAAGAAGCACAAGCCGTATTGAACATTCCCGTAACAGACGCTTACGAAAAGGCCGTTCAACTTATTGTAGAACACGTTCACGAGAAAAAAGGCAAATTGGTTACTTCTGGCATGGGTAAAGCCGGACAAATTGCAATGAATATTGCCACTACATTTTGCTCTACAGGAATTCCATCTGTTTTTCTGCATCCAAGTGAAGCCCAACACGGTGATCTAGGTATTTTGCAAGAAAATGATTTACTCTTGCTAATTTCAAATTCCGGAAAGACCCGCGAAATTGTAGAATTAACCCAATTGGCGCACAATCTCGACCCCAAGTTAAGATTCATTGTAATCACGGGCAATCCGGACAGTCCGCTAGCCCATGAATCTGACGTATGCATTAGCACTGGAAGTCCCAAAGAAGTGTGCGTGCTTGGTATGACGCCAACTACTTCAACAACGGCAATGACAGTTATCGGAGATATTTTGGTAGTGCAGGTAATGAAGCAAACAGGATTTACCATTGCAGATTATTCCAAACGTCATCATGGTGGCTACCTCGGTGAAAAGTCAAGGCAATTATGCGAAAAGTAGTAGGCATAGGAGAAACAATCCTTGATGTCATATTTCGTAACGAGCAACCAAGTACGGCTGTACCGGGAGGTTCAGTATTCAATGGCATTGTCTCGTTGGCACGAGCAGGAATACCGGTTCGCTTTATCAGTGAAACCGGTAACGACCGGATAGGTAATATCATTTTAAAATTCATGCAGGATAACGGAATAGCAACAAACTACATCAATGTATTCCCGGATGGTAAATCTCCCGTGTCATTAGCTTTCCTGAACGCTCAAAGTGATGCGGAATACATCTTCTACAAAGATTATCCAAAGCAACGCTTAGACATATTGTTTCCCGAATTGGAAGAAAATGATATTCTGATTTTCGGCTCATACTATGCACTGAACCCTGTACTTCGCGATAAGATAGTAGATTTATTAGAGCAGGCACGGGAAAAGAAGGTGATTATTTATTATGATTTGAATTTCCGCTCTTCACACAAAGAAGAAGCATTAAAGCTGATGCCAACCATTATAGAGAATTTTGAATATTCATCTATTGTACGCGGCTCTATAGAAGACTTTCTCAATTTGTATAATCTTAAAGAGACAGACAAGATATACAAAGACAAAATAAAATTCTACTGTCCAAACTTCATTCTAACATCCGGAGCAGACAATATCTCATTACATACCCAACAGTTTACTAAGGAATATCCGGCAATGCCATTAAACCCTGTCAGCACTATAGGAGCCGGTGACAACTTTAATGCCGGCGTCATTTACGGCCTCCTTAAGCATCAGATACAATACGATGATCTGAACCAATTGGATGAAACAACGTGGAAACAAATCATTCATTACGGAATAGCATTCTCGGCAAATGTATGCCAAAGTTTTAGTAACTCCATATCATCCGATTTTGCTAAACAATTATCGCCTATTAACTAAATCCCCGTTAAAGGAGAAAAAACTCTGTGAAACTCTGTACCCTACTGTAACAAAACTCATTGAAATACATATCTTTGCAATAGATGTTTAGAGAGTAAGAACCATGTATAAAAATCTGTTGAGCTGTCTTGCATATATTGTGTCGCTAACCGCTTGTACGGGTACGGCTCCTCATATTTCGGTTGTTTGTGAAGAAAACAATGTGGGGAATTGTATTGTCAAGTGGGAAACAGCGCCTATTATTAAGGGAAATGTGAAGGTTTATGCTTCTATTGACCCTGATAATATTCCAGAGGAAACCCCTATTGCCATGGCAAACATTGCCGACCAGAAGATGACAATTGTAACAACAGATCCCTTACAACGCTATTATTATATGCTTGTATTCAATGATAGATACAAGATAAAAATAGCTTCGCGGAACATTAATATACCCGGAGTACAAAACTTTCGGGATTTAGGAGGATATCCTTCTTACGCAACCCAAAAACAGGTAAAATGGGGAATGCTCTATCGGTCGGCACAGATAGATAGTCTGGCATGTTGTTCATGCAAAGAATTCAAAAACATGGGAATCAATACCGTCATTGATTTACGCTCCCCATCTGAACTAAAAGGACATGCCCCCCTCCAAAAAGAATTTAAAGTTGTCCATATACCAATCAAAACAGGAGATATGCAATATGTCTTGGAAGGTATCAAGGAGAAAAAGATTAAAAGTGATACTATCTACGAGATGGTGGAGCGAATGAACCGTGAGATCGTGATGAACTACAAAAAGGAAATCCGCCAGATATTCGAAATTCTGCTTAATAAAGATAGTTACCCGGTAGTCATTCACTGTTCTTCAGGCAAAGGCCGTACAGGCATTGTTTCCGCACTAATTCTTGCGGCTTTAGGAATCAATGAAGATACTATCATGGAAGATTACCGCCTTAGTAATGACTATTTCAACATACCCAGTACCTCAGAGTATGCTTATAGTTTACCTCCTCGCTCACAAGAAGCAATCACCACCCTTTTCTCTGCAAAAGAGGACTTTTTGAATGCTGCAAAAGAAGAAATAGAACAAAAATATGGAGATGTACCCACATATCTCCACAAGGCCATCGGACTGAGTAAAGAAGAAATAAAAAGACTTCAAAATATCTTATTAGCCAATAATGATTAGTTGGAATAATTGGCACGACACAAACATAATCGTCTGATCTAACGATTAATCACAAGAAAAGTATTATCTTTGCGGCGAAAATAAAATGATACAAAAAATTTAATGAAGACATTTGAAGAGCTCGGCTTGTCGCCGGAGATACGCCGCGCCATTGAAGAATTGGGATATGAGTATCCCATGCCGGTACAAGAGGAAGTCATTCCCTACCTTTTGGGAGAAAACAATGATGTAGTAGCACTGGCACAAACAGGAACAGGAAAAACAGCCGCATTTGGTTTGCCACTTATTCAGAAGATTAATACAGCAATACGCGTACCCCAATCACTGATTTTATGCCCCACACGGGAACTCTGTTTGCAAATAGCAGGAGATTTAAACGACTATTCCAAGTATGTCAATGGCTTCCGTGTACTACCAGTATATGGCGGATCATCCATTGAAAGCCAAATACGCAGTTTAAAGCAAGGAGTACATATCATTGTAGCTACTCCGGGACGTTTACTCGATCTTATGGAACGCAAAACCGTTTCATTGGCCACAATCAAAAACGTGGTGATGGACGAAGCAGACGAAATGTTGAACATGGGATTCACTGAAAGCATCAACGCTATCTTGGCCGAAGTACCGAAAGAGCGCAATACTCTCCTATTCTCGGCAACAATGAGTCCCGAAATTTCACGCATTTCAAAAAAATACCTTCACAATGCCAAAGAGATTACAATAGGACGGAAAAACGAAGGGACAAGCAATGTTAAGCACATTGTATATACCGTTCATGCCAAAGATAAATATGCAGCTCTAAAACGTATTGTAGACTACTATCCGCAAATATACGGCATCGTTTTTTGCCGTACTCGTAAAGAGACGCAGGAAATAGCCGATAAGTTGATGCAAGAAGGCTATAACGCCGATGCTCTACATGGAGAATTGAGTCAGGTACAACGAGATGCAGTAATGCAAAAATTCCGTATTCGTAACCTTCAAATTTTAGTTGCAACAGACGTGGCAGCCCGTGGTCTGGATGTAGACGACCTCACTCATGTAATCAATTATGGTTTGCCGGATGATACCGAAAGCTATACTCACCGGAGCGGACGTACGGGTCGCGCTGGCAAAACAGGAACGTCCATTGCTATTATCAACCTTCGTGAGAAGGGAAAGATGCGCGAAATAGAGCGAATGATCGGAAAGACATTTATTTCCGGAGAGATGCCAACCGGTAAACAGATTTGTGAAAAACAATTATTGAAAGTCATTGACGACTTGGAAAAAGTAAAAGTAAATGAAGATGAAATTGCAGATTTCATGCCGGAAGTATACCGTAAACTAGATTGGTTAAGTAAGGAAGACCTTATTAAGCGTATGGTTTCTCACGAATTCAATCGCTTTTTGGACTATTATCGGGACCGGGAAGAAATTGAAATTGCTAGCGATAGCCGCAGCGAACGTATGTCAAACAAGGGATATAAAGACCGCAAAGGAAATTCCCGCAAGGCAGAACCGGGCTACGCGCGTTTATTTATCAATCTTGGAAAAACAGACAACTTCTACCCACACGAGCTGATTAGTTTACTAAATCGTAACACTTCAAAAAGAGTAGATTTAGGGCGGATTGATTTGATGAAAACTTTTTCTTTCTTTGAGGTTAAAGAAGAACAAGTCAATACAGTACTTAAAGGGTTAAGCAATGCACGATTCGGAGATCGCAAAGTTTCTGTTGAAAGAGCCGGGGAGGAAGACAATAACGAAACCCCAAATAGACGTTCGGGCAAAAGAGGGAATATAAACAGAAGCTATAGAGATGATAACTCCAGAAGTGATAAACAACGCGCAAACTCAAAAAGTGAAGGTAAGAAAGGAAAGCCAAGCCGAACTGAACGTGGATATACCAATGCACGTGGCCCTAAAAAGGAGGATGACTGGAGACGTTTCTTCTCAGAGAACCAGAATAATGGAGATTCCAAATCCAATTCAAAGAAAGAAGACTGAAAAAGGAACAGATAAGCGCATGATATAAGAGGTTTTAGCTAAGAGCGGAAATAACATTCTATATAAACCCAAAGAAAAATAAAACAAATTATAGAAAATCTATAAGACAAATAATTTTTATCTTTGCATAGATCATATCTTCCGTTCTTATATAAAACTATTATTTAGTATGACTTTACAACAACTGGAATATATACTTGCCGTAGACAAATTCAGACATTTTGCTAAAGCAGCCGATTACTGCAATGTGACTCAGCCAACCCTTAGTGCGATGGTGCAAAAGTTGGAAGAAGAACTGGGAATTAAAATCTTTGACCGAAGCCAACAACCTATCTGTCCTACACCTATAGGACACAGCATTCTGGAACAAGCTCAATTGACATTAACCCAAGCCAATCAGATAAAGAATATTATCGAAGAACAGAAACATTCCTTGACCGGCACATTTACATTGGGAATACTCCCCACAATTGCACCTTATTTACTACCACGTTTCTTTCCCCAACTAATGCAAAAGTATCCTCAACTGGATATCCGTGTGGTGGAAATGAAGACCAAAGACATCAAAAAAGCACTATCGAATGGCGAGATAGATGCCGGCATCATCGCTCATCTACCAGAAAAAGATAATTTCATAGAAACAAGCCTTTTTTACGAACAATTCTATGCCTATATTGCTCCAAAATGTGATTTATTCAGCCATGAAATTATACGCACATCAGATTTAAACAATGAACAACTCTGGCTATTGGACGAAGGACATTGTTTCCGCGACCAGCTAGTACGATTTTGTCAATTGAAAGCAGCCAGGCTCAGTCAGCTAGCCTATCGTTTAGGCAGTATGGAAACTTTTATGAGGATGGTGGAAAGTGGAAAAGGCATCACCTTTATTCCAGAACTTGCTACTTATCAACTTAACGAAGAACAAAAGAAATTAGTGCGTCCTTTTGCCATCCCCACTCCCACACGCCAAATCATTATCATCACGTGTGAACACTTTATTCGCAACACTCTACTGGAAACTCTTACTGGGGAAATTCAGCACTCCATACCTCATGAAATGCTATCGTTGAAAGCTACGCAATACCTCGTATAGATTTTATCTATCGCCCCATAAATCTTTTCAATCACTTTTCTTACTCTATTGGAAAAGGATGTTCTATTTTTGTAGCGATTACAAATAAAGAACTATTTTAAACATATAAATTATGGAACCAATTATTAATTCACAACTACCTGAATTTAAAGTTCAGGCTTATCAAAACGAGAGCTTTAAGACAGTAACAAACGAAGATGTTAAAGGGAAATGGGCCATTTTCTTCTTCTATCCTTCCGACTTCACATTTGTTTGCCCTACTGAATTAGCAGATATGGCTGATAAATACGAACAATTTCAGTCAATGGGGGTTGAAGTCTATTCCGTAAGCACAGATTCTCATTTCGTGCATAAGGCTTGGCACGATGCTTCTGAGAGCATACGTAAAATAAAATACCCCATGTTAGCAGACCCAACAGGAGCATTAAGCCGTGCATTCGGAGTAATGATTGAAGAAGAAGGGGTAGCTTATCGTGGAACTTTCCTGGTTAACCCGGAAGGAAAAGTCAAACTCGCAGAAATACAAGACAACAATATTGGACGTAATGCCGACGAACTTCTTCGTAAAGTAGAAGCAGCACAATTTGTTGCCACTCATGACGGAGAAGTATGTCCCGCCAAATGGAGAAAGGGAAGTGCAACTTTGAAGCCAGGCATTGATTTGGTTGGTAAAATTTAACAGATCAAATTACTCTTTTTATCAGCAAATCTCCTTATTATCCTGTATTTACACAGGTAATGAGGAGATTTTTGCATGATATTGGAAGGTCTGGATAGTCCGGGAAGTCCTTTCCCTCTATTATTTTATTTAGAGGCAGAAATTTTCAATTCTTTTATCAACCGATCTGCTTTGCCATATTTTTGAATAATAAAAAGGATATAACGTATATCAACTCCAACGCAACGCTGTAGCTTGGGCTCGTAGAGAAGGTCACTACTCATCGCTTCCCAATTGCCATCAAAGGCCAACCCTAACAACTCTCCTTTTTTATTGAACATCGCACTCCCGGAATTACCTCCGGTAATATCGTTATTTGAGATAAAGCAGACCTTCATTTGCCCCTTTTCATCAGCATATTTGCCAAAATTACCAGAAGAGAGCAAAGAAAGAATTTCTGGTTGTACACTAAAATCTTTATCACTCAAATGGACCTTGGCTTTTTCTAAGATGCCTTCTGTAGTTGTGTAATAATTATATTTCACGCCATCGGAAGGAGTGTATCCTGCTATAGAACCAAAGCTAAGACGCATTGTGGAATTTGCATCGGGATAGAAGCTACGAGAAGCATACATCCTCCGGATAGCTGCATTGAGCAAACGTTCATCTTGTTCAATATTACTAGAAGTTACCTGCATCTGCATATTAATGTCGTACAGTTTAGTCACTAGATCAATACCCACGGAAATTGCAGGGTCATCGTATAAATGATAAGTCGAATCTTTCTCTAAAAAGCGCTTTAATCCTCGTGGAGTAGTCAATTCTGAGCGGGCATAAAGCGTATCCACAAATGCCCGCTCATTTCCTTTATATTTTTGATCAATAGTGTGGTAAAAGGCCGGTAGATATGTCGTATCAACCTTCGCCCTATACTCTTTTAGCATCGCAGTAAAAACGTCCTTGTCTATATTCAAATCTAAATTAGCATACTGTTCTACAATAGCCTTCAAATTAGCAGTCACAGTCTCTCTTTCTCCATCAAAGTCAAAGTTCAGAATTTTTAAAGCCAACTGCATTAATTCAGGAGCCGATAAAAAGGACTCAATAAAATAAGCTTGTGCACGGTTGGGTGCACTACGCTTTTCATAATTCAACTCCAGATCAGTGAACAAGTGCAACAATTTCTCCCGTTCTGAAGGAGTCTGTCTAATCCATTGACGAATATCATCTTCCATTTTGACTTTCTTCTCTAAAACATGCAACTTACGTACAGACTCATTCATGCCAATGCTATTTTTCCAATAATTGGAACTCTCATCATATTTAGAAGCATACTTAATACGAATGCTATCGCTTCGATTCATGCCACGCTTCCAAATAGCTTGTTTTATGCTTCTAACATCAATTCTGGCCTGATTTGTATTATAAAGCATTTCCTTAATTCCAAAAGAAGAAAGATAACGTTCCGTACTTCCCGGATAACCTAAAGTCAAGCAAAAAGACCCTTCCTTATAACCGTTCAACGTAATAGGAGCTACATACTTAGGATGATAAGGAATATTATCCGGTGAATAGTTGGCAGGACGATTATTTCGATCCGCATATATACGAAAGACACAAAAGTCTCCAGTATGACGAGGCCAAACCCAATTGTCCGTATCCCAACCAAACTTACCGATAGATGCAGGAGGAGCAAAAACCAATCGAACATCGTTGAAATCACGATAAACCGAAAGCCAGAATTCATTACCGGCATAGTAAGGGTCCACAACACCTGTCAATGTAGAATCTTTGTGAGATACTTCACCTCCGATCACTAACATGACAGAGTCTATTGCACTAATCCGTTGCGCTTCGCTCATTAAAGGTTTGACAGCACTTAATACTCGCTTGGTTACATTCTCTGTACGCAATAAAAAGCGCACATAAAGTTCTGGATTAGGAAGTTCATCCTCATAGGTCCGTGCAAAAAAACCATCTCTCAAATAATCATGCCCCACCGAAGAATGTTGTTGTATACAGCTAAATCCACAATGATGATTGGTAAAAACCAAACCATCTTCAGAAACCACTACCCCTGAGCAGAATCCGCCAAAACTAACTATTGCATCTTTTAATGAAGCCTTTTTCGAACTATATAATTTGTTTGGACTTAGTTGCAACCCCATTTCTTTCATCGTTTTCCGCGTTTGCTTATTAAGATTCCCCAGCATCCACATTCCTTCATCCGCGTGTCCGGTAAGTGCCCACATACAACAGGCTACAACTATTACATATTTCAATTTCATTCTGTGAAGTTTTCTATAGTATTATGCATTCATTCGACAATAAGCCTTAATCTCTTCGCCTTGGTACGAGCCTTTAACCATTCAGCGATCTTTTCTTTCTCATGAATATTCGGTTTCTTTTCAAATCCCAGCACAGCCAACGTGACAGTATCTACACGCGCAGAATCTATACTGACTTCGAGTGTATGGGCTATAGACAGAGTCTTTACAGAAGGGTACAAGACTTTCAGTTCCGGGATAATCGCCTGCCCCAAAGCATCGAATGACTTATATTTCTCAAGACTTTGCTTTAGAGTCAATATCTTTTGGTTTTGCTCTATTAAACGCTGCTCACTATTCTTGTAAAAATCTTCCATAACCAACGCCCGGATAGAAGAAACATTTAAACTGTCATTCTTCATACCTTGAAGAACTGTCAGCTTGGTATTACTTAATTTATAACTTTTCATTTTGGCACGGGCAAGTGCAAGAGAAGCCTCGGGAATTTCTTTTCCTATCAATACTACATGTATTTCATTCTCCTTGCCATTAAATTTAACTTTTTTATCCAAAACCTGAGTATTGTCAAAAGACAACTGCTCTGCCACAAAACGATTAGCCGCACTTTCAAACAATGAGTTCCGTATAATATCAATTGTTAAATAAATAGCCGGACACATAGTCAATATTGCAATTGCTACGATATATTTACGTACTTTCTTTTCCCTTTCTTTATTTAAAAACACCTTATGCTGAAAGTGCATAACACGTACTCCAAGGAAAGTAGCAAGACTAATAAATACCGAGTTAATAAAATAAAGATAAAAAGCACCAAGAAAATAGATTAAATTACCGGTAGCCAAGCCATATCCAGCCGTACATAACGGAGGCATTAATGCAGTAGCAATAGCGACTCCCGGAATTACATTTCCTTTTTCTTTCGTAGAAATTGCCACAACGCCAGCTAAACCACCTAAAAGAGCAATGAAGACGTCATAAATTGTCGGAGAAGTTCGTGCTAAAAGTTCCGACTGCCCTTCAGCTACAGGACTAATCAAGAAAAAAAGAGTAGAAGTTGCAACACTGAATGCCGTAGTAATAAGAAAGCTCTTCAAAGAGCGTTTCATCAACTCAAAATCATTTAATCCTACAGAAAGGCCAACTCCCATGATTGGCCCCATTAATGGAGAGATTAACATCGCGCCAATGATTACAGCCGTAGAGTTAACATTAAGTCCTAAAGAAGCCATGAATGTGGCAAATATCAACGTCCACAAATTAGCACCTTTAAATTCCACTCCTTTTCGAATAGATTCAACAGTTGCTAACTCATTATCTTTATCTTTCCTTAAATCAAGATATTCTTTCAAGAATTTCTTAATCACAAAAACATTCTTATTCCGATTTCCTGTCTCCATCATTATGGGCTATTTATGAATTAAACGATTGATAATAGGAATCTGTTTAAGCGGCAAATCATGTTTTACAATATATGAAACAAACAAGAACAACAGAATAGTGCGATACCCCAGCCTTAAATAAATATTTTCTATAGGAGTATATTCTGCTAATAGATAAAGTACAGCTGCAATAAAGACGTACATTCCAATTGCCTTTAAATCATATTGAATAGGATATTTCTTCTGACCGACAAAATAAGATAGCAACATAGCTACTCCGTAACCGGTAAATCCAGCCCAAGCACATGCCATATAGCTATATTTAGGAATTAAAAGAACATTCATCAAAATCAATATCGTGCAACCAGTCAAAGAGAAATAAGCCCCCCACTTGGTTTCATCAATCAGTTTATACCAAAAAGATAAATTAAAATAAATGCCCATAAAAATTTCCGCCACCATCACAATAGGTACTACTTTTAGCCCCTCCCAATAACCAGTACCAATGATATAGCGCAAAACATCCATATAAAACATAACGGCTAAAAAGGCAAGTAAGGTGAAAATAATAAAAAATTTCATGGCATGAGCATACATCTCACGACTGTTTTCATCCTTACTTTTACCAAACACAAATGGTTCGTATGCAAAGCGGAAAGCCTGAGTAAACATGGCCATAATCATTGCTATCTTACTTGCAGCACCATAAATACCCAATTGAACAATCGCTTCTTTTTCATCAGGATATACAAAACGGAAAATAATTTTGTCGGCAACCTGATTTAATATTCCTGCAATGCCCAAAACTAACAAAGGCAAAGAGTAACGGAGCATTTTTTTTAGGAGTTGCTTATCTAAAACATAAGCGAAGCCTCTAAATTCCTGGACCATACACAACATCACTATCACAGTGCCCAACAAATTAAAGAAAAAAGCATACCCTACTTCAGTACCTTTAAGTCCGATATAATAAATAAGATTGAATACAATATTTAAAAAGATGAACAAGAGTTTCAGAGCTGCAAACTTTATCGGACGTTTCTTATAGCGTAAATAAGCAAAAGGTATGCTTTGAATAGCATCTAAAGCCACTACAATAATCATCATCCCTATGTACCAAGGATGATTAGCATAACCAAGTATATTAGCAATAGGTTGTAAGAAGAGGAGCCCCAATAGAATAAAAGAAAGTGAACCTATACTAACGCTTAACAGTGTAGTAGAGTAAACTCTCATGGGATCATTGTCTCCCTTATTAGCAAAACGGAAAAAACCGGTTTCCATACCACAGGTCAACAGAACCAGCATCAATGCAACCCATGCATATATATTAGTCACCACACCATACCCTCCTGATGAAGCAGGTAAAGCGATAGTATAAATAGGCACTAACAAATAATTAATGAAACGCCCCAGAATGCTGCTGACGCCGTATATAGCAGTTTCTTTTGCCAAACTTTTTAACCCAGCCACTTTACTATAAATTACAAATTATAAAACTCATGCTTAATCATTAAACAACGTCTTTTGGCTACTATAGATACTGCGTCCTAAATGTTTATAAGCCAACTCTGTCACTTCACGACCACGTGGAGTACGTTTTAAAAAGCCTTCCTTAATAAGAAATGGCTCGTAAACCTCCTCAATGGTTCCAGAATCCTCGCCTAGAGCAGTGGCAATGGTAGTCAATCCCACAGGTCCTCCTTTAAATTTATCTATAATTGTGCATAAGATCTTATTATCGACTTCATCAAGACCATATTTATCAATATTCAGCGCTTCAAGCGCAAAACGAGCTATTTCCGTATCAATGCTTCCAGAACCTTTTACTTGTGCAAAGTCACGCACACGACGCAATAAAGCATTAGCTACACGGGGGGTACCCCGACTACGCGATGCTATTTCCGCAGCTGCTTTTGTAGAACAAGGGACGTTCAATATTCCGGCCGAACGGCGAAGAATATTACTCAAAACATCATCATCATAATATTCAAGATGCAGATTGATGCCAAAACGTGCACGCAAAGGGGCTGTCAACAACCCACTACGCGTAGTCGCTCCAACTAAAGTAAAAGGATTCAGATCTATCTGAATACTTCGCGCCGAAGGACCTTTATCTATCATAATATCAATGCGATAATCTTCCATAGCAGAATACAAATATTCTTCCACTACAGGAGAAAGACGATGAATCTCGTCGATAAACAACACATCATTGGGTTCCAAACTGGTCAACACACCAGCTAAATCACCAGGTTTGTCAAGTACAGGACCAGAAGTGATTTTAAACCCCACTCCCAATTCATTAGCAATAATGTTAGAAAGAGTTGTCTTTCCCAGTCCGGGAGGTCCATGTAACAGAACATGATCCAGAGCTTCTCCCCGCAAACGTGCAGCTTTGACAAAAATACGAAGGTTGTCCACCACCTTGTCCTGCCCATTGAAATCTTCAAAGCACAACGGGCGAAGTGCATTCTCGAAATCACGCTCTCCACTACTTAGCTGATGATCACGTATATCAAATTTTTCATCTTCCATCTATAGCCGATCTATTAGCGACAAAGATAAATATTTAACCATAAATTATTCAGCTTAGAAGGAACAAAGAATGAATTTTCCATTAAAATCACACAATAAAGCGCAATCACCTTTATTCTATAGCCTCAAAGTCAGTGATAAAATCAATTCATGACATACATCATCGTCCCTCTTAACGCTTCATAAATTCCTTTCGTTCGCTTTCTGAAAACTTCTCAATTGCATATCTCAGCATTGTCCTTGGCATAACCTTACTATATTTCTCTAAAAATTGAATTAGTAAATCCCGATCCCTTTTTCCCATCTCGCGGAGCATCCAGCCAATAGCCTTTTGCATTAAATCATGTTTATGATACAATAGTAACTCTGCAATGGCCAATATATCCATAAAATCATCGTTCTTAATCAACGTATATGTTGAAACAACAGCAATACGCTGATCCCAAAGCAAATGACTTTTAGCCAAACTATAAAGAATCTCTCGAGAGTTGTTTTTCATATATTCCCCAACAATAGTTGGTGCGGAAAGATCTACCAGGTCCCAATTGTTTATACGGGCCGTTTGCGATAAATAAAACTCGAAGATTTCTTTTTTCTTTTTCTCTTCAGACTTCTTAAAGCGCTCTACTAACATTAATAAAGCACAAAGACGGCACTCATGCCACTCACTCTGTAAAAGTTCGGCTATCACTTCAAATGGCTCATGCTTGTGTTTTTTAGCCACTATGCGAGTATTGGGAACCACTACACCGAGAAATTTATCACCCTCACCGTACTGCCCTACTCCTGTTTTAAAAAACTTAGGTAAATATTTTCGTTTTACAGGATCAATATACTGTTCTAATTCTTTTTGAATTTCATTTACCTTTTGTATCATAATTCCACTTCTATTTCTTTGTAATAACGAACCTAAATAAAGAAACTACCACTTCTCCATTTGATAACTAAATATCAATCTGGGCAAAAATAGCGAAAAAAGCCGTGCTAAATAGAAAGATATTCCTACTTTTGTAGGGAAATTAATTCATTATTTTATGGTTTTAAACTACATATGGGTAGCATTTTTCGTAATAGCTTTCATTGTGGCCTTAATTAAAGTACTTTTTATGGGGGACACAGGAATCTTTACCGAACTTATAAATTCCACATTCACCTCCTCAAAAACAGCTTTTGAAATTTCATTAGGATTAACAGGAATCCTGTCGCTTTGGCTCGGTATTATGAAAATAGGTGAAAAGAGCGGAATGATTAATGCCCTTTCCCGATGGCTTAGCCCGGTGTTTTGCCGTCTATTTCCCGAAATACCCAAGGGGCATCCGGCTATGGGGGCTATCTTTATGAACCTATCAGCAAATATGCTAGGACTGGATAATGCGGCTACACCTATGGGGCTAAAAGCAATGAAAGAGCTCCAAGAGCTCAACCCTCGAAAAGATACAGCGACTAATCCAATGGTCATGTTTTTAGTATTAAATACTTCCGGACTTGTATTGATTCCTATCAGCATCATGATGTACCGTGCCCAAATGGGAGCCGCACAACCAACAGATATATTTATACCAACTTTAATAACCACTGCCATCTCAACAATTGTAGGGGTAATAGCCGTAAGCATAACTCAACATATTAATTTATTAAATAAACCTATCCTCATCCTTATTGGTTGCATCAGCCTTTTCTTTACAACTCTCATTTTTTTATTCTCTCGTTTAAGTCGTGAAGAGATCGGCACTTACTCTACCTTAATTGCCAATATTGTCCTATTCTGTATTATTTTATTATTTATTCTATGGGGATTATGGAAAAAAATAAATGTTTATGATGCATTCGTTGAAGGAGCAAAAGACGGATTTACAACTGCCGTACGTATTATCCCTTATTTAGTAGCATTCCTAGTTGGCATCGCAGTATTTCGCACTTCAGGAGCAATGGATTTGTTGGTGAATGGCATTGGATATATTGTAGGCCTTTTCGGGGTAGATACTAGTTTTGTTGGGGCCTTACCAACTGCTTTGATGAAATCATTGAGTGGCAGTGGAGCTAACGGACTAATGATCGATACAATGAAACAATATGGAGCGGACTCATTTGTAGGAAGAATGAGCTGCGTAGCACGGGGTGCCTCCGACACGACCTTTTACATACTTGCCGTATACTTTGGAAGTGTAGGCATTACTAAAACTAGAAATGCTGTAACCTGTGGACTTATAGCAGACTTTGCCGGAGTAATAGCAGCGATTATTATCAGCTATCTCTTTTTCTTTTAACTAAAGTTTTGTCATTATGATCTCTTATCAAACAGATGGCATAGAAATGCCAAGTATAGAGCAACAAAAAACGACCGAATGGATTAAGTCAGTTGCTGCTACTTATCAAAAAAGAGTCGGTGAAATCGCTTATATTTTCTGTTCAGATGAAAAAATAATCGAAATAAACCGCCAATATCTCCAACATGATTATTATACGGATATTATCACATTTGACTATTGTGAAGGTAATCGCTTATCCGGAGACATTTTTATAAGCTTAGATACTGTACATAGTAATGCCGAACAGTTTGGTAATGCTTATATGAATGAACTCTACCGGGTCATTATCCATGGTATACTCCACTTGTGTGGTATCAACGACAAGGGTCCAGGTGAAAGACAAATAATGGAAGCTGCAGAAAATAAGGCATTAGTTTTATTATCTATATAAAAAAGAGTGCTTATCTTTAAAAAAGATAAGCACTACTCAATCCCCTATGAAACTAAATTAAAATAATATGTTAGGGAGAAATCTCCCTAACAGAACAGATAGAAAGAAGGTTTTATACAATTTTAATTAACTTCAATTGTATAAGATTCACCTGACCCAGTTAATGGTATTATGAGAGTATCACCGGTGAAGACCTCGGAGTAAATAACATCCCCGGTTTCAACATCGGTAACTGTCAAAGTCTTATTCTGTAAATACCCATCAAACAATATATAGAGCTGACTATCTTCTATATAAGCATAAAGCGATAAAGAACGCGTTTGAATCTTAGCCCCTAACAAAAAAATATTTGCAGGATGCTTCTCTTGTTTAGCCTGAGTAGATGCAACCTGCTCATTCTCGGCAGATACTGAGGTTAAGAGAGGTTGTCCCACAAACAAAAGGCAAATAAATAGAACGATTTTCGTAGTTTTCATAATCTTGCCACATTTAATTATTTAATATGCAGCAAAATTAATAATAAGTAGATGAAATAGCATCATAAAAGCGATAACAACTCAAGGTCGAAATGCGCTGAATATAAGACAGTTACATAAATTATGATAACATTTATCTAAAAAATACTTAATTACCCTCTTTATGCTTCAGCCGATAGCGCCTCTGCACTACAACTTGCTTACTCGTTTTACCAAAACATAAAGCAATAGTAAAATCATCCCATCCACAAAGTGATAAACAAGAAAGTAAGCAATCATCTTCTGTGTACTTAGGGTAAGCGTGATTTAAATAGGCTAAATAATCTTTATAAATTTCAGAAACGGTTGATCTCAATTGCATTTGCTCTTTCTCCAATAAAATCTGAACTTCTTGTTGTCTCTTCCCCTTACTCTGCATGCTAAGCTGTTCAATTCTTTTATAAATAGGCGTTTTTTGAAAGAGGATATTACATAATTCCGCCTTCTCATCGGCTAATTTTCGAACTTCTTGTTCTTTTAAAGATATGTGTTCCTTATCTTTTTCCTGCTCACGACGAAGCGAAGCAATACGATATTGAAGTTCCGCAACATTAGCATCTAAAGCAGCCTTGTCCCGCTCATATTCTAGCTGGAGCATCTTCCGGCGGCGACTCACTCTCTGTAAAAGTAGCATTGAAAGCGCGATAGCCAATAAGCAAGAAGAAACTATGAGAAAAAGCATAAGCTTCATATTCATTTTTTCCTTATAAACACTCAGATCCGCTTCATATTTGTATGCCTTTTGTTCAACTTCCGAAGTTTGCTTGAAAAAATAAATAGAATCCATCAATCCACTGTATCTGCCAGAATATTCCAAGGCTTGATGATAATCTTCTTTCTCTTCCATTACATCCTTTAACCCATAATAAGCCAAAGCCCGGGTTTCAATCGTTGTATCTTTTAAAGCTAAATGAAAATAGTATTCAGCGGAATCCAACTTTTGCCTATTAATAAAAACATAGCCTACGGTTATAGCAGCTTTAAGATATGGAGCTTTATCATATTCCAACGAATGTTTTCCATAAAACAAAATGGAATCCTTATCCCTATAAGTACAACTTAAATTATGATAAAATAGAGGTACAAATAGAAAATTATTTTGTTGAATCGCGAGCTTTAAAGCCTCTTTTGTATATACTCGGGCATTAAGAGTATCCCTGCCTAAAAAATAAATCCACCCTATATTCCCTTTAATTGAAGAAATTCCTTCCCTATAATCAGCGTTTTGATAACAAGTTTCAGCGTTTCGAAACATTTCCATAGCCTTATCTATAAGTACTTGATCAGAATATAAATTCCCCAAATCCTCATAGATCATGCCTTTCACCCTTAATTGAGTTTTATCAGTGCCATTAAGTTCTTTCAAAGCAGCAAAACAATTGTCCATAGCCTCTTTAGGCATATTCATACGAGTTTGAATACGTTCCTTATATAACAATGCTTTAGCGCGATTTATTCCCCCGGAGTAATAGCGAATAGCTTCATTGAGTAAAGAATCGCAAGGAAGAAGAGAACGAAATGTTTTGTTAGTAGCTTCGGCTAAAAGCAAACCATAATAAATCCGGTCAGGTTTAAAGAAGTTCTGAGATGAAAGAGATTTTAAAATTTGATAACTACTATCTGGCTGAGAATCCATTAAAGACTCTGCACGAAGCAATTGAGAATCATGAATTGTATCCCTATGACAAGAAACAACCATAAAAGCAAATATCAGGAGCTGAATAAATAATAATCGCTTCATAACAAGGGGCAGATGTATAACCACACAAAGATAGAAAAAAAGAAGGCTTATAAACAAGAATAAAAAAGAAAATATGCAATTATTAAATTAAAGCCACATACTAATACTTAAAACGATACATCTGCCAAAACATTCTTTAATAACAGTATCCCTACTCCCCAAAAAAATGCTCTGCCCGTCGCGGCGAGAGTAATTCCCAGAGAGATGCGACTGTCCACCCCGGAGCAAAAATATCATTATAAAATCCTTTCCCGTTTTTTCCATAATCCCAATTTGTATGCTGAACAACTTCTGGATAATAACCCGTTTTAGCAATTCCACAAAGATGCCCTTTCGTCGGTAATAATTGCCGCATGGAAGTATTAATCACTTTTGCAAAGTCTGCAAAACGCTGCTCTCCATACCGCTTCGAAAGCCAATTGAGTACATCTGTAAATTCGAAGACAAACACATCAATATGATTGTTCTCTACCGAAACATTTCCCCATCCCCGGGTCTTTAACCCCAAATCACCCAGCATTTGTCCACGAGCAAAAGGGACATCCCATGTATAATACCATGACAAAGCAAAATAAGTCGCCTTTTTAGCTAATGCCGCATAGTGTTCCTGTTCAGCTCCTTTGGTAACCAAAGCTAAATAGTAAGCTGCAGTAGACGCATATAAAGAGGCTTCTTTGTCCTCGCAATTGGCATCCAGAGTAGAAGAAAAATAATCCGCTTTAGAGATGAGTTCCTTTTCCAAGTAGTCAACCGTTCTCTTAGCAGCCTCTAAATAGCGTTTATCCTTGAAATACTTATATCCCATTGTCAAAGGAAGAGTTGCCGAAGGTGTACTCCCACCGCTTTGATCCACAATTGAAAAATCATCTCTGAATTTACGTGGAAAACTACCATCTTGTCTTTGTAAACGGAGAAACATATCCAGCATTCTTCTAACCCTTTCCTCCCATTCCAAATGTTTTCGCCCTTTTAATCGTTCATAATTGAAATAATGCAATGCAGCATAAACCCCTTCCGACTGACGGCGAATGCTGAGGATTGGTTCTATAAAGTTTTGCTTATAATGTACTACTTCATTAAAGAAACCCGTAGTGGAAAAGCCATTTCTTTCGTAAGTATCAAATATACTATTAGCATTCGTCACGAGATCAAGACGTCCCTTTTGCTCACCATACTCTAATGCATTAAATGCATTCAACAACGTTCGCCCCACAAAGCCAACTTCCGCCACATCATTCTTTTCGCATATAGATGTATGTAATCCTACCCCCGAATAATAATGCGTAACATAATCCCCCACATAGCTTTCCACAAAGAAATTACTCAGTGTATCTTTCATAATTTCCGGTGTATAGGATGTATTTACCGGTTGTGGTAGATTGGTATCATAGCTATACTCCCATGCATGTTGGACACATTCCGAAAAGTCAGCAGCCTTCTGCTCCGAGATTTCCCAAGTCAAAGAAATGCTTTCGCCTTTACGTAACAGCTGAAAAGCCTCAACCGGAGGAGCTAATGTCAATTTGCGAATATACGTTTTAGGCATTTCTTTGTATGGAAAGCCAAAAGACAACATAGCTTCTCCTTGCCTATTCTCAAACCCGGTATAGCCAATAGATGTTTTTCCAGAAAGAATAACTTCTCCTTCCTTATGAGTGGTCAACGCTTCTTTATCGAACTTATCCAAACGAATAACAGACATCGACTTTCCGTTTTTTTTATCAAAAATAGTAGTCAACGGAGTACTCAAACGATCTTCACGAACCAGCCAACTATCAGAAGAGTGAAATGACGGAGCTTCCTTGGGCGAACGTAGATTACGACGATACCAGAACCCAGGCATATAGAATAGACAGTCATCATGCCGATAACCTGTTTTCACTCGTTCTCCATAATTGAAATATACATCTTCCAAAGCTGTAATAAAGGTACTAATCTGCTGTCTATCTCCAACCTCTTTGATACTTTGGAAAATCATTACGGGTATTTTTTTTGAGGCACTTAACTGATACTCAAAATAATCATTTTCTATTTTTTTTAAAGCCAGAGGATAGCAAACGGCTTTATTTCCAGGCACTTTCAAGGCAATACTCGCTGAAATATTTTCGGCCGTATAACCGGCAGCTCCTACTTTCACCATCCCCATGAACAATACCATTCCCAAAAACAATCTTTTTAACTTCATACCTCTATTTATTCTTTTCCATTCTAAATTAACATACTCGCTTAACTCCCTTTGAAAAAATCAATGAAATACAGGGCACTGGGCCTCAAGTGAAGGTGAATCGTTTTTTACTAATGGCCAATCCTCCTTCCATTCCACCCTATCGAGCATCAGTACACGCCCTCCGGGATTGGATTTGCTTACCGCATGATAAAATAACCAATCATTGCCTGCATCATCCGTTATTATTTCCGAATTATGTCCTGTTCCTACAAAAGCATCATTCTTATGGATCAGAATTACGCGATGGTTATCCATCATTTTCCCTCCATCCTTGTCAAGATAGGGACCAAATAGATTTTCAGAACGACCAACCACAGTTGTATAAGTACTCTTCAACCCTTCACAACAAGACCCTATCGAAGCAAAGAGATAATAATAACCACCTCTCTTACAAATATAAGTTCCCTCATAATCACTTCCGGCTATTTGTACAGGTTCCTCACCTCTCTTAATAGAGCGTCCATCATCCGTCAACTCCACCCCATAAATGCCATGAAAACTACCCCAGAAAAGATACTTTTTCCCATTATCTTCAATATAAAAAGGGTCTATTGAGTTCTGCACATTAATCTCACTACTGATGAAAAGCTTGCCTTGATCCTGAAATGGTCCTTCCGGTCTATCTGCTATAGCACAACCTATTCCACAAGTCCACTCGGCACCCCAAACCGACATTGAATAATAAAGTACATAATGATTACCTATCTTATTGATGTCGGGTGCCCACAATCCACCTCCTTCTACAAAGTTGGGACGTGTTTGATTAGTGAAAGCCGTTCCAACAAACTCCCAATGAATCAAATCTTTTGATCGATGAATAGGCAGATTTCTAATGTCTTCTGTGGCATACAAATAAAAATAGCCATCGCCACCCTTGATAACAGAAGGATCCGGAAGGCTATAATTTATTACCGGATTTTTATAAGAATTATCTCTATTATCAAAGATCTTTTCCATTTTGAAAGAAGAATAAGCTATAAGAGAAATAAATAAAATAGCTAAGCTAAAAATTGTTTTCTTAATATTCATATTAACATTAAATTACTTCACATATACAAAACATAATATAGGCGCAAATTCTTTCCAATTTTACCGGAAAAGACAAGCTTTCTCATGAAATAAAATATAAGTAAAATAGCCCTCATATTTAGATGCATATTTCTTGTTCCTAAATTGAAGATGTTAAAAGGCTTAATGGCATAAAACATCCCCGTTACAATAGGCTGTAGCGGGGATATTTTGTCATCTTTGAAGCTCTTGATACATCCTCTAAAATACTAATATCTGATACTTTCACTTTTCAGAAAAAGATATCTTCTTCATGATCTTTCAGGTGAAAGAGTCTTGCATGGCATATACATCTATCTTTAATTCTCTAACTTAATGTTGAGATCCTATTAACTCTATAGGAAAAGAGTACAACAATCAAATTTTAGAGTTTCAATAGAAGCCTCTTTCTGCAGACGAAAAGACCAAGCCAAAGAAGATATCTCCACGCACCGTTACTTGCGCTCACCAATTCTATTCGCAAACAGGGGATTCTGCTTCACTTGACGGACTATCATTGGCTATTTTAGGCCACCCATCCTCCCAGATAATCTTATCAATCATCAGATAACGTCCTTTATCAGGAGTATGTCTATCATAACTATGATACAATATCCATTCAGTTCCTTCACTATCTTGAATTATTTCAGAATTATGTCCAGGCCCCACAAAACGATCATTCGCCTTAATTAATACCTCATAATTATTGTCAAGCATCTTTTTCCCTTTCTTATCCACATATGGTCCCAACAAAGAGGTCGAACGTCCAACAACTGTAGTATAAGTACTCAACATAGCACTACAGCATGCACCAACAGACGCAAATAAATAGTAATAGTCGCCCCGTTTATGAATGTATGCTGCTTCAAAGGCATTACCTGCAACTTGTACCTTCTCAGTTCTAGCCGTTGCAAGATCAGGAAATGCCCTCATGCCATCATTCGAAAGTTTCACAGCATAAAGACCATTGAAACTGCCCCAGAACAGCCATTTCTGGCCATTTTCTTCAAAGAAGCAAGGATCAATAGAATTTCTTACATCAATTTCAGAAGAAGTGAACAACTTTCCTTTACCGTCCACAGACCTGTCCAGTTTAAAAGGCCCTTCAGGAGTATCGGCATAAGCTATTCCAATACCAGCAGTCGCAGGCTTCCCCATAGCAGACATTGCATAATATAGTACGTACTTGTCACCAATCTTTTCAATATCAGGTGCCCATACAGCAGCTCCACTTTCCGTAACAAACGAAGGTTTCGTCGAAAACATTGGTCCCACATCTGCCCAATGAATCAAGTCTTCAGATTTATGAATAATTGTATTTGTACAATACACGTAAAATAACTGATCATCTACTTTCAAAACAGAGGGGTCTGCTGAACTAAAATCAGTTAACGGATTCGAATAAGGGTGAACAAACATTTCCTTTCCTGTTCTATCTCTGTCAGAACAGGATATTAACCCTCCTATGAGAGTAAGAGTTAATAATATATAGCTTATTTTATTCATTATTTTATAGGTATATTATTTTCTGCGCCATCATAACCAATATTTTGATTAATATGCCCCTGCGTATTAGATTCAATAGCATCTTGAGGTATAGGCCAAAGTACATGATACGGATCCATCACAAAAGCATTCGTTGAGTAATAGTATTGTGCTGAGAAGAAGTTATTTTTTTCCATAATGCGATCATAGTACCAATTCTTTTTTGAAAAATTTTCTAAAGAATATCCATCCAAGCCCTTTTTTGCTTTCAAAAAAGCAATACGTGTTAATTCAGACTTACGATGTTCTTCTAAATACAATTCTCTAGCTCTTTCATCTAAAATATCATCCAACGTAACAGAGGGCAATTCTGGAGCTTTAGCCCGACGACGGATCGTATTCACATCTTCTTTAGCCAAATCTAACTTTCCTAGCCACCAATAGGCCTCTGCTCTCATTAAATAAGTCTCGGCAAGACGGAATATATATTGATCTGTAAATCCACCCACTGGAACATTTCCTCCTGCCTTTATATCATCCTTATCAATTAATACTTTTACAATAGGAAATGAAAAATAACAGCGCATAGTATCAGTTATATAAGCAGGATCTACTGGCTTCCCAAAATACTTATCACTACCACCTTTTGAAGCGGGACGATTATAGTAAATCCGAGACTTATCAAACCAATTATTCGAGTTATGCCTCAAATCATTGCCACAATTACCCCACAACTCATATTGAGCATAGTTTGTCGGACGTATCTTAGCAAGCCCCCTACCTAAATTCTCTAATTCTTCATATCCATCATAAATACCTGATGCATCTGTCGTCCCTTGCTTTCCATCCGGTGTTTTTACTTTACTTCCCGCATGCCACTGAGGACAGAAATTACGTTTACGATTTGAACCTCCCGGAGAAGAACATCCTTCCAGACCAAAGTCCTCTTGCCGTACCAGAATCGCCTCTGCATTTTCAGCCAGACTAATATTTTCTTCTTGAAACAAGTCATTAAACACATCTTTGCTTCCGTCTGATGCATTGATACCAAAACGCTCTGTCATCAAATGCAATCCATAATTATCAATACACCGAGTCGTGGCGTCTACCGCTTCCTGAAAATCACCAGTACAAAGACATATTTTAGCCAACAGATGTTCACCTGCTGCTCTATTTACACAACCGCGAGATACTTCTCTAGGCAACCATTGCACGGCAAATTCCATATCCTTTTTCATATGCTCCAGAATGGTATCTCGAGAAACTGTATAAAAATCCAGCTTAGGTTCAGTGATCTCCTCCAATATCAAAGGCAAATCTCCAAATTGGTTGACTAACAAATAATACCAGTATGCACGATGAAAGTAACCTTCCGCCAGAATTGCATTCTTCTCTTCTTCAGTAGCAATATCCGATGCCTCAGGCACACGGCTAATTACCGTATTAGCATACTTAATGCCATTCCATCCGAAAATCCAATAACGAAGGTGCAGATATGCATTAGTAGTAGGAGTTAATTGAGTCTCCATATTATGGATTTCTTTAGTTTCAGGACCTCCCATTACTGCCAGATCTGACCATGCATATTCATATACAGCAAATGTCTCACAGTTTCCTGAATTAAAAGCATCTCCAAACCATTCAAAATTCAGTTGCTTCCGACATAGACGAAGTAAAGTTTCCAGTCCATCTTCATCAACAAAAGTATTCTCTGGCGTTAAAAAAGACATCGGTTTTGGTTCAAGATCCACACAAGATGATAAACTTGTAGCTATTAAACAGACAGCTAAACCTTTCAGTATATATTTTGTTGTTTTCATTTAAATATTTTTTACGATTTATTTTATCACATTACAAGGTCATATTAACTCCAAACGTCCAGATACGAGGGGTTACACCTTTAGTCGTCGGGTCAGAAGTTCTCCATTTTGATATTACAAATGCATTATCTACATTAAAACTTAGCTTTAAGTTATCAATCATGAGTCTCTTTATAAACTTCTTAGGAAATGTATAAGTCAATGCCATATTCTGCATTTTAACATAATTCCTTTTCTTATAAATATTTACTGTAGGGTTTGAGCAATCAGCGCCTAAACGGGCATATTCACTGTTAGGGCTCCATGGAGTCCAGTATTCTGTCCAAACAGAGTTGGAAGAATAGAAAAAACGGTTATCTTCATTTCTTGCCAAATTATCCACACCCAAGTAATCAAATTCACCTCTAAGAAGAAAAGAAAAGTCAATGCAATCAAACAAACGCAAGTTACTCTGAATTGACATGCGATTACGCGGAGTGCTTGACCCCAACCATACTTTGTCATCTGTATTGATTACTCCATCTCCATTCACATCCAAGAGCTTAGGATCACCTGGCTGCTTACCATATTTCTCAGCTTCTGCTTCTTCACCAAACTGCCAAATTCCGATCCATTTATAATCAAGTATATCATAAATGCCATGCCCAATGTACCAACCATTCTGCACATCATCATCCTCACGCTGCCCAATAATATTACCTTCTGTATCTATAACATCCACCATCTTCCCATACAAGTGTTTAATAGTATTTTTATTAGTAGAATAAATAAATGAAGTAGTCCAATATATTTTTTTAGGAATATTAATATTTACACTTGTCAAAGTCAATTCCACACCTTTATTATTTATTTGTCCCAAATTTGCAGCAATACTACCATATCCGCTAATTTGTGGCATGGAACGATCCATTAACAAATTTGTTGTTTTGTTATGATATACATCTGCCGTACCATTCAATCTATTATTAAATAATCCAAAATCCAGTCCAACATTAAAAGCACTTGTTGTCTCCCATTTTAAATCACTGTTAGCTAAACTTGAAGGATATACTGCTTTATCATTTATGCCATTCTCAATCGTATTTGTTATTGTCAAACGAGAAAAAGAAGCATAACGACCAATATCTCTGTTCCCATTTTGACCCCAAGATAAGCGTAACTTCAAATTATCAAAAGGTTTCAATTGCTTCATGAACTTTTCCTCCGAAATACGCCAACCAATAGCAAATGCAGGAAAAACCCCATACGGATTATTTTGTCCAAATGCAGAGAATCCATCACGACGCACAGACGTTGTGAATAAATAACGATCCAATAAAGAATAATTCAAACGTGCTAGCAAACCATTGCCTGTCTGCATCTCATCATTAGAATTAACCACCGGATTAATACCTGCTTGAATTCCATGGTAACTTAAGGCACCATTAGGTTGAAATCCTTCATTGTTTCCTTTGCTTTCCCATGATTGATATTTTTCTGCAGTATAAACAAATGTAGCATCTATATGATGAATATCACTAAATGTATGACTCCATTTCAACATGTTATCAACACTCCATTCATAATCAGAGAAATCTCGACGAGTTGATTCACCGCCAGACACAACACCGGGATGCACATCAGACGTAAAATAATAGTCTTTAAGCCAACCATAACGAACATTAAAATTTGTTTGAAAACTAAATCCATATGGAAGAGTCAGTTGCCCGTACACTGTCGATGTCAACGTTTGCACTCTATAATATTTATCATCAACGCTCCTTGACAATAAAGGATTCGTAACACGATTATCATTCCAGGGTCTCACTTTGATGCTCCCATCTTCTTCATATACACTTGCAAAAGGACTCATCGCACTTGCCCCACCAGCATCTACACTAATTTGATCTGTCCCCTTGTTTGCGAATTGTGTGTTTAAACCGACTTTCAGCCACTTCGTGATATCTGTATCTAAATTAACGCGAGCTCTGACTGTACGAAACTGATCTCCTACTTGAACACCTTCATTATTTGTATAGCCTAAAGACATATAATAATTAGTTTTTGGTGTTTTACCTGAAGCAGATACGTTATAATCTTGCCTCAACCCAGTCTGATAAACGAGGTCCTGCCAGTCTACAATCTTTCCTGCTTTATAATTTTCTATTTCCAAGGGATCAAACCCCAAACGAGTCATCCACGTTTCCACATAATCTCCCGAAAAAGAAGAATCGTAGTTTGCCCACTGTTCCTGAGTCACACCTTCCGGCAGATAATTCGGATTATCATAATAACCTGTTTCATGCTGCTGACTATTCGGCAAGAAGTAATCAATACTCTTCCAGTAATCTGAGCGTCTTTGAATATACTGCTCTGCAGTAGGCAATTTCGGCAAAAACTGTGCTTGCGTCGCACCTATTTTTGCACTGATATTAATTATTGGTTTATCAGTATTACCTCTTTTCGTAGTAATCATAATAACTCCTGCCGAACCTTTAGCACCATATATGGCAGTGGAACTCGCGTCTTTCAACACATCCATACTCTCAATGTCATTAGGATTAATATCGGCAATATTTCCATAAAAGATGACGCCATCCAAAACAATTAAAGGAGACGTAGAAGCTTTCAATGAAGCAGGTCCACGAACTTCAATTGAACCACCACCTGCCGCACTACTTGAAGGGCTAATATTAACGCCAGCAATACTTCCAGTCAAGAAATCAACAAGATTTGTTGCAACTCTACCCTCCATTACCTCCTTGCCTATATGAGCGACAGAGCCTGTAACATCCTTTTTTTTCATCGTACCATAACCAACTACTACTACTTCATCCAGCAACTCGTTATCTTCAACTAATGTAACATCCAACTTTGTCATGTTAGCATCAATTGTTTTTTCAACCATTTTATATCCAATAAATGTATATATCAAAATGGCTTTTTTTCGAGGTATTTTTAGAACATACCGGCCTTCCATATCAGTAATAGTACCTAAGGCAGCGTTACCTTTTACTGTTACATTAACTCCAATTACAGGCTCTCCAGAATTATCTTTCACTAGTCCTGTAATAGTTTTAGCAGATTGGGCCTGAGCACCAATTACAGAAATTAAGAAAAATAATAATATCCCAATTTTCAAATTAGAAAAGGAACTAAGAATCTTTTGCTTCATAATATTAAATTTTAGAACACTTAAATTTCAAAAGGTTATTTTCCAGCTTTCAAGCAAGACAAAATTAGATATTAAAAAAAAAAATTAATATAACTACTTTCTCTAAAAAAAGAAGAAACGTCCCATTTTTGCCTAAAAGAAAGGTTAGAATATCTACATGACACAATAGTTCTAAAAAAAGGAATTAATGTACTACCACCGCTTATATAAATTTTAAATATACTTAGAATAAAAAGACTAAAGTGCTCAATATACTAAGGAGAGGAAGTAGACATGTGGTTACTTTTACTTAAAAAATTTTGCTTTAAACATCCCGAGACTTTTCCAAGGGAATAGTGATAGAAGAATTAGAGAAATTTCTTCTAATGCTACCAAGTTGTTATTAGACAGGATACAAAACTACCGTGTAACGGAAAACTTTTTCATCACACGGTCATCATACTTACCTCGACTCGCTAACACCCGAAAATGCTTGTTAGCACCAATAGTGATGGAATGATGTCAAACCATGCAGTATTTATATTCATATTATAAATAAAAAGCTACTTCACCATCGTTGACTCAGGCCCCATATACGATCTTTGCATGCCACCAAAATCCAATACTATTTTTTGTAGTACCGTACCGGGATCCCCACATATCACTTTTAATGTATGCTTACCCGGTTTATTAATATGCAATGTTGTTTTATTGATCCGACAATTCTTCAACACACTTTCATACCATATTTGGGCATACTCGAAAGAAGAAGTCGAAGGATTCATCACTGGCCCGTCGTCAATACATACGCCGTATTTAGTTTCTATATTTGTGCTCTCATGACCAGCAAACCCCTGATCACTGCTTAATGTGAATGTAGGCAAAACATACGTATATACATCAACCGAACCTTGTTCGAATGTATAGAAGTCATATTCCACACGAGGTGTTTCTCTGCCGGCAGTTCTTTGAACGGGTGCTATAGGATTACCCAATTGCACCGAAGTGTTCTCAAATCCTAAATTGGGGATTGTTTTAATTTCAATCGCTTTGTTCTCAATTTTTCTGCTAAAATCGGCTGCATTTATAGATACATATCCGTTATGTTCCACAAATAAAGAATCCATTTGCGCGAGTGAAGGAGAGGAAGGGTTGAATACGGAAACATATATTTTATCTTCTCCTGTATTTTCTCCTTTAATATTGATTATTCCTGAAACCCGTTCACCGACCGGGACCTTATCCCAGTCAACAGAGACCCAAATACGATCCTCCAAGGCTGTAGTACCCTTCTTTTTATTAAGAATAATCCAATCAGCAGAGGTGGAAAGATTCCATTTTAAAGCAGAAGCTCCCTTATTAAATATATCGAAATAATAAGATTGACGAAGATAGGTATTAAATGCCGGTAATAAATGGAAACTGCTTTTTCCTTTCATAACATCTTCTCCTTCAGCCTCTATGCCCAGAGATGGTGATAACGGCAAATCAATCGTATTCAGTTTAGGCAATTCAAAATAGGAAGCAGCAAAACCTTGTTTTGTTGTCATTACCGGATTCCATTTATGATTCAATAATGAATTATAACCTTGGGTTATGATTTGCAGACTATCATAATACAGTTTGACTTCATTGCTGATTTGATTTGTTGCAGCTCTGCTTTGCAAAGCATACCGGCGGTTCTTCTGTCCGTATAGAATCATCTTATTCATCAATTCGCACCCTTTTACCGGATAGTAAAGCAGTTCATAAAATCCGGCCCGTTTTTCTTCCGGTAACTCTTTCATAATGCGATCAACCATTAATCCTATCTTATTATATTCAGCTAGACGATTATCCGCTTCACGGTAATTACTAAATGAAAAGTCCGTATCCGTATTACGTTCTTTACCGTATTTATCTGTAGACCATTGATACCCCCATCCCATAAGTTCCGGTTTACGTGAAAAAGCTTGATGGTAGAATGTTGTCGTAATATTGAGAAAGTCCTGATAATACTTTTGCCCGAACATTTTAGACAGCCACCCCGCCTGATAAGTGGATACTTTTTTATAGTCGAAAGCTTTAATGTCATAGGCCATGGATAAAAACAAATCCATGGAAAATTCACAGGATTTAATGTCTCCTACATTCGCCAACCAAACACGGTCTGCTGTTGTATCATAAGCTTTACTGAGCTCTTCGTACATTAATGTGGGGGATATGGTACTCATCCATAAATAATCATGTGGCTTTCCAAGATAGGAGATATGATAATAAACACCTGCACGCCCGGAACGCTTTTGCTCCGACTGGTTACTTAAGCGTTTCATATACCCATAGTTGTCATCGGGCCAGACGATTGTCACATCGTCCGGTAATTTAAGACCAGCATTATAAATGTCAAGAACCTCCTTATATGGGAAAAAGACCTGTGGAATTTCAGTCGCAGGCTTTTTGATAATTCTTGTAAGAAAGCCTCTTTGAGCATTGATTGCGTCTTGAACAATTTCCACACGTTCTTTCATATCATTTCCACCTCTCATTTCCTGATCATGCAACCCTCTAAGACCCACCGTGTAGAGGTTTTCATAAGGACCATTTTCAATAACTCTTTGTTGCAATACACTATCAATCGTCTTTTTGTTATTTCTGTAATCCCATTCTCCCATTGTTTTATTATTCCATTCACTTGCATTATTGAATAATAGGGGTTCGCAATGGGTAGAGCCCATTACAATGCCAAAAGAATCGGCTACTAACTTGTTTTCAGCAATTTGGTTAAAGGCTGTTGAACACGGATGCATTGCCGGGCAAAGATAATTAGCTTTTAATCGCAAGAGCAACTCACATACTTTCGCATACGTTTTAGGTCCGATATTGCCCCGCCCTTTTTCAAAATTTGTTTTAGCCCACCGTGATAATCCCCAATCTTCATCATTAATGAATATGCCACGATACTTCACAGAGGGTTCATGAGAGGTGAATTTATGCACTTCAAGAACGAGTCTTTTCCTTTTATCTATTGGGGCATCAGCCCACCAGTACCAAGGGGATATACCAATCGCTTCTGAAATAGAGAGTAGCCCGTAAGCCGTACCCCTGCGGTCGCTTCCGATGATTACCAATGCTTTTTTTACTCCCGGAAAAGGATCAGGAACCAGTTGTATTAAATAACTCTCCCACTTATTCTTTAAATACGATACATCCAATTTTTTTTGGGAAATCAAACGATCAATCCACTTATTGTGACCAATAGTCCCAACAATAATACAATTCTTGTTAGGAAAAGCTTTAATAGTTCCAACCTTTATTTTTTGTCCACTAACCTGTTGCACATCGTTAGCAAATAATACTGAAACTTTTTTTACTACTTCATAATCCTGCATATCATAATATAAACCAGTCTTATTTTCTGTTCCTACAAGTGTAAAGTCATTCGACCCGTTATTACTTTGAGACAATGAAACTTGAGCCAATATGACAGGTGTATATAATGAAACAATAATAGCGAACGTGACAAACTTGACAATCTTCATGATTTATTATTTTTATGGTTTTAATTAAAAATAGGCTTATAAATTAAACATGCCCTATTTTATATCTCTATTTACAACCTTCATTCAAAAAATAAATAAGCATTCTACATTTTTCAATACTATTATCAAGGATGCTTTTTTATTCCGTAATAAAATTCTAAAATTATTACTCATCCAATAGAGCAACTACACACCAAAGATATGGAGCCTGGCCATGATAATCACCTGCATGACGCGGACGATCATAATAATACTGCTTATCATTTTTCTTATTTGTACCCACACAAACCTCTGTCACCTGATTTTGTTCATTAATATATGAAACTAAGCCCATCCATGCCTTTCGAGCTACAGGAGCATATTCTTTTGCATCCAACCAACCCTTTTTTACACCCGTAATAATAGCAAAAGTAAACATAGCCGATCCTGAAGTCTCAATCCAACAGTCAGGTTCATTTATCAACTGACGCCATAGGCCATTTGAATCCTGATAATCTTTCAAACTCTTCATCATTGTCCGGTAACCCTTCAATATACGGGAACGAAATTTACTATTCTTAGGTAAGTTAGTAAGCAATTCTGTCATGCCTGCTGCCACCCATCCATTACCACGTCCCCAATAAAAAGGAACATCGGGAGCATGATAGAAAAGTCCATTTGGACGTTGCAGTTCATTTAAGTACATTACCATTTCTTTAGCTGCTCGATCAATGTATTTACGATTACCAGTCACCCGATAAGCCTGAGTTTGTACAACAGTTATCATATACATATCATCAATCCACAGTCGCGTTTGCCATGAGTAACCTTTGTCAGCCCATGCTTTTTGGGAAGAAGTTGAGTTCTCTGGGACATCCCATTGCGTATCGGCATAGGGCATTCCTAAATTAAAATATCGCTCTTCTTTTGTTATCTGATACAACTCTAAAGGTAAACTCCCAAACATATTTAAATCAACATGATTCATTATAGGTAGTAATTTTTTTTCTGTTGTGAATAAAGGCTCAAATTTTTTTTGTAAAAGCTCAACAAGCTTTTGGTCTTTTGTTATTGCCGCGAATTCAAGGGCACCATTCCAATAAAAAGTTTCCGGATAACTGATCCACTTTCCAGCGTGTAACGCATGTTTTTCACTGATGAAGCGGTATGCTATACGCTTCCCTATTTCTCTGGGAGTATATCCTTCAGGGAAATCAGTCAACAGATTAGTTTGGGCAAATAATAGTTGAAAAGGGAATAAAAACAATAATACAAATACTTTTTTATACATAACGACTATTTATCTATTTATTAAACATTATAAAAAATTATACTATACTTCTACTTATCACTTCACCTTTAGCAAGTTCTTCGTGTTACCACATATGGCTACTGCCACTTTTGAGTCTGCACAACCATAATAAAGGTACAATTTCTTTTTATAATAGGCCAATCCTTCGATGAATACAGTTCCACTCTTGTACTGCCCGTTCTTTTCAAAAGCAGCCTCAGGTATGAGAAAAGGCTTATCCAAACGATCCAATACGTTATAAGGGTTTTTGTAATCCAGCAGAAGCTGACCTGCACAATACGCACCTAACGGATAGGCCATATCTCCTTTCTTATCATTTTTACCATTATACATTAGCACAATACCTCTTTTAGTATGGATGGCCGGAGGCCCACATTCAGTCATCTGGCTATCAAAGTATCCTTCGCGTGGTTTTGCTATCTCCAATAATTCATTCTCATGATCCAATACCGGATACCAGTCCTTTAGATTATCAGAAGTAGCTGCATGTACGGCATATTCCCCCCAATACATTAGATATTTTCCATTCACCTTATCAATGACCAACCTGCCATTTTTCACTTTGGTAAGGATAGAAGCGGACTTAGTGGCTATCTTAGAAAAACGTCCATTATAAGCCTTACCAAAAGCAAGACCATGTTTAGTCCAGTTTTTAAGATCTTTGGAAGTGGCAACAGCAAGCCTAGGTGTTTTACGATTCCATGCCGTATAAAGCATCACATATAATCCATCATCAGTCATTGCGACTCGTGGATCTTCACAACCACCCGGCCACTCTATACTTTTAAAATCATCTTCAGCAGGAAAAAGTATCGGATTCCCAAATCTTCTCATAGTCACTCCGTCTGCACTTTCAGCATAGCCAATACGAGAAGTCCTTTTTCCAATGCCTCGAGCCGAGTTATCTTCCGCCCTATAGAGTACAACTATCTTTCCATCTTTCACAGTAGCAGCCGGATTAAACGTATCGCTTTCTTCCCATTTAACCTGCTCTTTTCTCATTGGGCAATAAAAAGCCGTAGGCTGTGGCGAAATTACCGGGTTAGCACCTTCGGGACGAAAGAATGGTCCGATTATCCATTTATTCGTTTGTTTTCTATGTTCTACACCTGAAGAAGAAAAAGTGGAAAAACCACAAAGATGGTTATAAATCATAGTTAGTACTTCTAATCTAGACGTTTGCCCAGAAACAGCTTTAAGCTGGAAACCACATAAAGCACTCCATTTCTGTAATGTACTTTCATCAACTTTCCCTTGCAGATTCGCATCCCATTCAGGCAAATACCCTCGCAATCCCATATACTGTACCAAAAAGGAATGAGGGTTCTTCAGTTGAACATCATGAAAGTAAATGAGAGTTGCTTTCTGGTGCACTAAAATATCTTGCAGCATAGATATATCAATATTCTGCACAGCTACTTTATTATCAATAGCCAGTGAGGCAGCGATACCCGCCGCCTGCCCCAGCGCCATCCAGCACGGTTCCATACGTAAGGTTGAAAAACCAATATGCGATCCGGATACTGGTACTGGCAATAACAAGTTACTGACCTTCCGAGGCAAAATAACGCCAAACGGCACTGTGTAAACAGCCGTAGAATAGCTGATAAATCCATCCAAATGTACCCTCCCCGTTTCCCGCTTTCGGGCAGCATGCGAGTCTAATGCATAATGACTGGCGGTCACACTATTGGGATGTAAAGGTGGACGTTCGCCCGATGCTGTTGGCAAGGCATCTTTAGCTGTAAAAAAATAAACTCCTTCAAAACGCCTTCCCTCACGCACATATACCTGACGTGGGAAATATGCGTTATCCTGATATTCATCTTTAGATAGCCCCCATTCTAATAAATCCTTACGAAAAAGTTCGGGAAGTGCCGGATCATGCTGAGCAAACCAGAACAAACCCAATGTATAATCTTTCAGGCGTTTGGCAAACTTATCCCACCACTCCCAAGAAGATGTAGGCCACGGCCAGTTTTCTTCAGGTAAGTCAGTAGAAATAAAGGCAGCATGTTGATTGTTTCCATCCATTTTCCTGTTCGGCAAATTCACCAGACTACATAGCTTTCTGATGCCCCAACTATCGCCAGATAATTTAGTACGATTGCCCTCAGCGATATTACGGCGGTTCTCTTCCATCATCTTATCTGTTACCTTTGCCATAACTCGTTGAGTATTCTTTCCAGTCCACACATCTCCAACAAGTGAAAGGTATTCCCTTCGATCATAAGATTCCGGCTTCGGGAAAGGGATACGATTTTTCGGATCATTTGTAAGACACAGACGATAGTTATATGCTTGTACTGCATTATCTGATTCTCCTGTACTGCCGCTTGCAGGCAGACTTTTCCAATACTCATAAGTTCTACCGGCTCCTGGTTCACCAAATTCCTCCCGGCTCTCTCTTCCCACACGAAAAGGAACACCAGCAGCAGCACCAAGATCTCCTTCATAAGTGGCATCCACAAAAACTTTACCTTGATAAAGTTCTTTTTCTCCATTTTTTCGGTTCAGCACACAGATGCTTTCAATACGCCCACCCTTGAGAGTTATATTCTGATCCTCAGCATCGAATTGACGCATAAGAAAAACAGTAATCTTATCCTTATACTCATCCAGCATATCCTGATAAATAGAGGCCGCAACAGACGGTTCAAAATGAAACCCGTCACTACAATCTTTTACCTGCTGCGATTGCTTTCCATAATGATTTATATAGTATTGCTTAATTCGTGAAGTAAATTCCGCAAACAATCCGGTAGTTGCCTCCCGAGTGGCGATATCTGTTGCTCCCAGTCCATTGGCGGGGAGACCTCCGACATGTCCGGTACGCTCCAGAATAACTGAAGTTTTACCTTGGCGGGCAGCAGCAACCGCCGCCATGATACCGCCGGGATTACCACCAACAATCACAAGGTCATAATATCTTTGAGCAGATATGCCCAGACTAATCAACAAAAGCACACTAAAAATGCAGAACTTCTTCATAACACATTTCTACCTTAATTTATACTTCTGAGTACCTATATTCCATCCTTTCAGTACTAAAACACCTCCTTCATTCAATTTATTTTCTGAAGTTTCAATGGTCACCATCTTCTTTTCACCTGGAATCAGGGAAAAGAAATTATCTGAGTAGAATGATGGACGTATTGGGCTCATCTTTGAATTTAAAAATTGCAATTGATTAAAGAAAGCAATTCCATCCGACGTATTTTTTAACATGATATCAACAAAATAACGACTGTCCATTTGACGTACTTTATAAGCAAGCTCCACTCTCGCCGCTTTCAGTTTACTCAAGTCTTTGAATCCTGATGTCGCAGGACCAGTCAACGTTTCTTTACCCTCGTATTTATCATTCGAACGCCAATAGAAATTGGAAGAAACTTCTCTTCCTACATCGTCTCTCAGTAACAATTTAATAAAATGAACCTGAGATATATTTTTAGGAAAACGGATGGTCAGCACATCGTTAACCACACCGTCTTCAGGCAAATCCACAAAAGCAGATTTTTCGAACACCTTCCGGCTATTAATGTCATATACTCGCGCTATCACCTTATAATTATTGAAAGAGCGATAAAAATCATTAACTACAGACACGGTATTTTTCAGATAATCAAATTGGGCATGCAGCGGCTCCAGAGAATTGGCCGTGTAATACAGAGAAGCCGTAGGCTCCAAAGACCAGTCCCACATACGGGAACAAACCTGCCGCATAGAACAATTATGATACCAGAACAAAACTCCGGAACAGAAACGATCTCCGTAATCCAACTTATTGTAGTTCCATACCTCCCAGATACTTTTAGAATTAATAGCACCCACTAGTTGTCCTTTTTGAGCAAATTCTTCAATTGAAGATGACTTTCCATAGTTATTTACCAGAGCTGTATATAAGGTAGTCATTAAATGAAAGCCGTTTCCGTCCAAATAATCCCATACTTTCTTATTAATGGGCCAAAGGTCCTTTTCATCCATCATCTCCCTAAGCATTTCTACAGTAGGAAGGGTAGGTGCACCATATTCTGGATTGAAACCATCCACGCGGCTACCTCTCGAAGATGCTGTATTTTCGTAATGCTGCATGGGATTTACTTGTTTATAAGGACTTCCATCATGTATACCAGCACATTCTGACTGCACCTGATAACCACGTGTACCATCCAATTTATTCAATAATTCATGCGTACCGGTAACTTCGGAACCTTCATTGGAAGCTACATAATAAGCTAAAGAAGGATGATTGCGGATACGTTTCACAGTAGATGCCACATTGGCTAAATAATTACCTTTATCATGCGGGTGACGTGTATCTCCTGTCAACCAGAATTCCTGCCATACCAATATTCCCAGTTCGTCACATAACTGAAAAAAATAATCAGATTCAGCAATACCTCCTCCCCATATTCGCAGGAGATTAATTCCAGACTGGCGGGTATACCTCAACTCTGCATACGTACGCTCATCGGAAGTTCGGAGCATTGCTTCTGGTATCCAATTCGCCCCACGAATAAACAAACGCTTACCATTGATATAGAAGACACGTGATTTATCAGGGGTATTTATATCGGAAGTTATTTCCCGGATACCGAATTTTGTCTTTACCGAATCACAAGCCACCCCATCAATCAATACGGTTAATTTCAACTCATATAAATTTTGAGGTCCTTTATTTACCGGCCACCATAAACGAGGAGAGTCGATCACGAGTTCCGGAAACTCTTCCGGAGAAAAAGACACAACTTTCTCTTCTCCACGCAAAACTTTAATTTTTTTTTCAAATATTATATTCTCCCCTACAATCTCACCTCTTACCGTACAATTAAGTCCGCCAGAACTAATCGTTGGATTAATCACTTCCACCGAGACTAATTCACGTGCCCGATCATAACCAGGCTTACGTAATTCAGATTTAACAAAAGGATGACGTAACGCGACTTTACCTGTCGCATAGAGTGAGATATTTCTCCAGATACCTGTATTACGATCACGGATACCATCCATAAAGGTAAAATCCCAACCGACTGTCATCAGCATTGTGGTATTCAATCCAATGTCTCCATTTCCTCCATTGCGAAATTCACCTGCGGCTCCCCAGAACTTCGGTTTGGTACTACCTGGAACATCAACCGGATATACTTTTATGGCTAAAGCGTTGTCTCTACCTATCTTTACAAAATCTGTCACGTCAATGTAATCTTGCATAAACATACCCTTAATAGTACTAAGCAAATTTCCATTCACCCAAACTTCAGCTCTATAGTTAATACCATCCAGTTGCAACCAAACAATTTTTCCTTTAAAGAATTTAGGAACGGTAAATTCAGTCCGAAACCAATAAGTATAAAAATCACGCCCGGTTTCAGATATATCCGGTATCATTTTGGATTCGATCTTATTATTGACTCCGTAATAAGGCTCTGGATATTCCTGATTATACACCAATGAATTTAAAACCGTACCAGGGACGATAGCAGACATCCAACTTCGCGTTGGATAACCAGATAATGAAATTTTTTCTCCGGAATCTGTAACATCTCCAGCCTTTATCATTTCCCAATGGCACCCCCCATGGTGAATGATCTCCGAATCAAGCCAAAGGCTTTTATAATCTCTGATATTATTTACTAAACTTTGTCCAACTAATGCTGTTGAGCAAAAAAGCAATAAAATAAAAGAAAGAACTTTAATCAAATCAGATTTTTTCATTTTATAATTATAAATGCATTTCAGTATAAGAAAAAATAAAAACTTTTTTATTGACCAACAACATACTAAAGATAGCCTATAAATAATAATGACTTTTTGCGCATAAGGTTAATTCCGGGTTTATTAGATATTAAAAAATTACAAATACTATCATAGTAAGATTCCTATCAATACTTACAAAGATAACACATCGTCTCTTATTAAAATTAAATATATTATCAATAAATAAAAGAAAAGTCCCAAAATCCTATGAAAAGTTTCAAAATCAGATGACGTCTTAAACTTAAATTATCTAGAAATGAAATACATCAAACTTTTAATATTCATGATCCTACAAGATACAGTTATAGAAACTTTTCAACAAAAGCAATTAAAGAAACAAAGTTGTTATAGTTATTCCTACTTATTCAATCTCAGAACATTCACTTTCTTAGTGGACAGCAACAAAAGAAATTAGAAAATAAATACCTCATTCCCGAGAGGCCGGGAAAGCTGAAATTCTTAAACGGGCGGCTCCCATTGGTATTAATATTATTTTTTCTATCTTACCTTTAGGTTCATCACTATCTGGAAGGACCCCGCACAAGCCTGTCGAATCATTTTTCCAAGTAGGAACTATCCTTCCTAATGCCTCTATTTCTATAAGAGCTTTATCTATAGTAAACGGAAAATCATCCTGTGCCCATTTCTTTGTGAATCACTCTAAAATTCGCGGAAGGGACTTCCTTGTTTAACACAAGAGCATAATCCCAAGAGCTATCGGAATATATTTCCATAGTTGGGCATTTAGATAAATCAGCACCATCCTGCCATTTAGAATCTCCAATTGTTGTTTCCCGGCTATCCCGTTGAACATAATGCTTATTTATTTTAAGAGAGAAAGTGAGCGGTCCATAATTCACGCAATTGTTTCCATTCAAGCATTCCCGAAGAAAAGGTTGCGGAGAGTAGACTATGATGCATTTTCGTCGAAAAAGAAAAGAGGTGGAAAATGAATCCGGGAAAAGGACGATCTTCCACCTATTATATTATTTATAATTAGTGCATTACGTTTTATCAACGGAAGATGAAAGATGCGTTTTACATTTTCACACTGATCTCTTTTACATGCCTGTCCGGTTGAAGTGCATAATGATCTTTTTCGATAACCGTGCTCTTGTCCAGATTGAATGAAGCTGTTGCCCGTATGTTGCGAGACGAAGACCCTACTTTCACTTCATATTTTCCGGCATCGGCCACCCATGAACTTATGCCGCTCCAATAAGAAGCCAATGCCCGGCCATTCAGCGTAAATGTCAATGTCTGGCTTTCGTTGGGTTTCAAAAGACGTGTCTTTGCAAAGCCTTTCAGCTCTTGAACCGGTTTTTCGATGGTGTTTTGCGGAGCGCTCAGGTACAACTGAACAACCTCTTTTCCAGCGACCTTCCCTGTATTTGTAACGGTAACGGTTACGTCCATTTTATCATTAAAAGTAGTGCTGCTCAATTTCAGATCAGAATACTTAAAAGTGGTATAAGAGAGTCCGTAACCGAATTCGTAGGACGGCTTTACATTGAAAGAGTCGTAATAACGGTATCCCACATAGATGCCATCCGTATAGAATGAGTTGATTGGATTATCGGAAGGTTCTCCCGGGAAAGTCTTTGAAGAAGGTACATCGGCGTATTTTACCGGGAATGTTTGTGCCGTTTTTCCAGACGGAGCAACTTTGCCGCTCAGAATATGAGCTACAGCATTGCCACCTTCTTGACCAGTTTGCCATGCCAGCAGAATAGCATCCGGATAATTCTTCCAACTTTCGGTCTCGATAGCTCCGCCTATATTTAAAACAACCACTACTTTCTTTTTGGCAGCATGATAAGCATCGCATACCTGCTGAATCATGTTTCGTTCAGCATCGGAAAGGACGAAGTAGTTATTTTCTTTTCTATCCGATCCTTCGCCTGTAGTGCGCCCGAGAGTAATTACGGCAATGTCCGTTTTCTTTGCGCATGTGCGTATTAAGTTCTCAGAAAGCCCTATTTCCGACATTCTGTCGATTGCAAATTTCTTATTTCCTCCAAATTCCTTTTGAGCATCCGTGTTTGCACCAAGTATTGAATCGATAATATTGGTGTAGTAATTCTTTAAAGGAACTGCCAACTTATATTTTGCGTTCTCCAGCCCTTCTTGTAAAGAAACGGCATGGCGGTAATTTACCTCTCCACTGCCTGTTCCGCCTGCAATGAAATGATAGGACGTTTTACCAAACAGAGCCACTTCTTTTACTTTCTTGAATGGCAAAGCATTATTATCGTTTTTGAGTAATACCATTCCTTCTTCGGCTGCATGGAGCGCTGTCAGTGCATTTTCTTTCAGGTTGGGCTTGTTTGAATAATGATAGTCCTTGAAACGGGGTGTTCTCATTATGTATTCGAGAATACGGGATATGTTTTCGTCAAGCACCTTTTCGTCCAAACGTCCATCTTTGACCGCTTTGAGGAGTTCTTCGGCTTGTTTCTGTTCTCCGGGCATTATCATATCATTTCCCGCATGCATTTGGTTTACCCAGTCTGTGCCACTGGTCCAGTCGGTAGTAACCATTCCTTTGAATCCCCATTCCTTGCGAAGAACTGTAGTCAATAAATCATAGTTCTCGGCCGAATGAAAGCCGTTTATACGGTTATAGGAGGACATCACCGTCCAGGGATCGGACTCTTTAACCGCTATTTCGAAGCCACGCAGATAAATCTCTCTTAAAGCACGTTGGCTGATCACTTCATTGATGGATCCGCGGTTTGTTTCCTGATTATTGGCTGCAAAATGCTTTATTGACGTTCCGACTCCTTCGGATTGAATGCCCCGTACCAATGCCGCAGCCATTTTGCCGGCAACAACCGGATCTTCCGAGAAGTACTCGAAGTTTCTTCCGTTCAACGGGTTGCGCTGTATGTTCAGGGCAGGTGCCAACAGCACGTCACAGCCATATTCCAGAACTTCGTTTCCCATTGCTTTACCTACTTGTTCTTCTAAATCGGTATTCCAGGTAGATGCCATGGCAGTTGCTGTGGGAAATGCTGTACAATAGCGGGTACCCTGTGCATTATTAGGCTCCGCCACAATCCGTAATCCGGCAGGTCCGTCCGCCATCACCGTAGAAGGAATTCCCAAACGGGGAATATCATAGGTGCATCCGGCTGCCCCGGGAACAATCACAGTGGGTTTGCCATCTTTAGGGTTGCTCCATGTGGCATTTCCCAGGCCCATTACCATATTTACTTTCTCTTCAAGCGTCATTGCTGCAATGACATCTTTAACTTTATCTTTCCCCAATTGAGGAAGAGATTGGGCAAATATCTGCCCGGCGAGCAAGCATACAATAATAGATAAGTTTCTTTTCTTCATGACTCTTTTCGTATTTTAATTCAAGATATTAGTTTTCATTTACAGTATAGAACAAAGATATATATATTATTTAATACCCATTGGCGGAATTAGAAATTATAATACGTCAACCCTTCATCCTGACAACGAGCCTATTGGCCCGGATAGTAAACAGATGAAAAGGCCTCAACAATAGCATTTTGCCCACTTTTCATTCCCGAGAAGCCGGGAAAGCTGAAATTCTTAGACGGGCGGCTCCCATTGGTATTAATGTTATTTTTTCTATCTTGCCTTTGGGTTCATCACTATCCGGCAAGACCCCGCACAAGCCTGTCGAGTCATTTTTCCAAGTAGGAACCTTTCTACCCCATGCCTCTATTTCTATAGGAGCTTTATCTATAGTAAACGGAAAATCATCCTGTGGCCATTTCTTGTGAATCACTCTAAAATTCGCAGCAGGAGCTTCCTTTTTTAGCACAAGAGCATAATTCCATGGGCTATCGGGATATATTTCCGTAGTAGGCCATTTAGATGGATCAGCACCATCCTGCCATTTAGAGTCTCCAATTGCTGTTTCCCGGCTATCCCGTTGAACGTAACGCTCATCTATTTTAAGAGAGAAAGTGAGCGGTCCATAATTCACGCTAACACTATTTTTATTAATCTGCCAAGTCTGAAAAGATAAGGACATCGGTAATATTAATCGTACTTCATCCCCCTCTTTCCACTCCCGGGTGACACACACATACTTACCTCCGACTAAATTGAGTTGCAAATTCTTTTTATTAATGCTCAACTTAGCACCTGAAGTCCACAATGGAATACGAAAATAAAAAGGAAAACGAACAGGCTTATCGCTTTTTACTGTGAAAGAAATGCAATCATCAAAAGGATACTGCGTCTGCTCATGTATCACGACTCGCTCTCCATTCCCAACCTTTACATTAGCCTTACATGCGCTATAAATGGCCGCAGCTACCCCATTATCAGGAGATGCAAACATCAAATGTTCCGAAAAATAAGGCCATCCTTGAGCATGATTGTGCTGACAACAACGACTGCTGAAAGGATTCATCGATAGAAACGGACCTTTATTGTAAATACCCGGATAGTGATTTTCAGAGTCGCTTACCGTTTGATTAGGACAAGTGATATAACGAAGGGCTTTAAAATCGGGCATCACTGCGGCAGGGTAAGTATTAAATGCCACATTTTCACAATGCTCCGCCCAAAAAGGGTCTCCGGTCATGCCAAGCATGACCTCATCCGAAGCCATTTGTTCTACAATTCCACAAGTCTCAATTCCCTGTCGCGGATCAATATAACCCAAGCGGGCTACTTCATCAGCTCCGAACATGCCACCCGGAACCTGTCCAAAAATCCTCCGAACAAGATTATGGACATGATAAGAAGCACGTAGTAAGGTGGAGTCGCCTGTAAGCATATAATAAGTAGCCGGTTCTCTAAACCCCTGAGCTATATTTACATTATGCCAATTAGGCAAGGAACAGGATTGAGTCCAGTCTGCGGTATTCCGATGTATCTTTTTAGCTAAATCCAACAGAAATTGATCTCCCGTTCGATTGTACAACCAATAAACACTCAAAAGATTATCTCCTCCACGACTGTTTTCCCAATAATCTTTAAGAAAAGAACGATCAGGAACACTCATCTCCCATCTAAAATAATTTGTCATCAACTCAATAACTCTTTGGTCATGGGAGTATTCATAATAGGATTGCAAACACCAAAGCATAATCATTTGAGCCCAGAGTTCACGTTTCCCATTATGCTCATTTACCGGACCAAAGTATCCGTCCGGTTGCTGACTCGCAAAAACACCTTCCAGCCAAACCTTTGCTTCTGCGATCATAATTGGATCTCCCAGAATATAAGCAAGATCACCATAGCCTTTTAGCCAATAAGGCACCTCTTCCCAACCATGATCACCTCCCTTGGAGAGCCATGCATTGTTCTTTTTATCCAGCCAGGCACTAATCTCATTTAAGTGACCGGTTAGTCCATCACGCTGTAAGTCCAAATATTTTTTAACCCATCCTTCCGGTTGAATACTGCCAACGGGCAACTTTATAAGGTGAAGAGGAAGCAAAGGAGGACGATTGCTAACATAGTTGGAATTCAGAACATGAGTATCGGGACGATCAACGACTCTTACCGTCTGAACATTATTTGAAGAACCTGCGCATGCTGGCAGTAAAACCACCCAAATGAACAAGACCAATCCTAAATATCTCATTTTTTGAAAGTTTTATCAACGGAGAACTTAAAGATGCAATGACTGACATACTTCTCACCAGGCCTTAAAACAGGTGATGGCCATTCCGGTTTATTAGGAGAGTCCGGATATTTCTGAGTCTCCAAACAGACGGATGCACGTTTATGATAAGATATACCTCTTTTACCAACAACGCTCCCATCCAAGAAATTCCCCGTATAGACCTGTATACCCGGCTCATTGGTATAAACATCGAGTGTAATGCCACTCACCGGAGACTTCAGGGAAGCACATTTACGGGTTATATCCCCTTTCGTATTCAATACCCAATTATGATCATAGCCATGCCCGTTCTTCAATTGCTGGAAATTGGCATCTATCCGGCTACCGATAGCCGTATAAGTGCGAAAATCCATAGGCGTATTTTCCACGGGAAGAATCTCACCCGTAGTCATAAAAGTACTATCTACCGGAGTATAATAGTCGGCATCAACCATGAGTAAATGATTGGCATTACTACGGGCGTCCCCATCCAGATTGAAATAGGAATGATTGGTCATATTTACAATGGTAGGCTTATCCGTTTGAGCTTCATAAAGAATATCAATTGCATCATCGTCGGTTAATGAAAAAGTCACTTTGCAACTCAGGTCACCCGGAAAGCCCTCTTCGCCGTCTGCCGATAAATACGAAAGTTCCAAATGTTGCGGATCGATCTGCTTAGCCTCATAAACGCGATATTGAAAGCCTTTTGGGCCGCCATGCAGGCAATGCCCGTAATTATTACAAGGCAATTGATAAGAGACTCCATCTAATGCAAATTTTCCATGATCAATCCTGTTGGCATAGCGCCCGATTGTTGCGCCAAAATCGGATGGAATATTCACATAGTCTTGAATAGAATCAAATCCCAGCACAACATCACGGAACTTTTTGTCTTTGTCAGGTACCATAATAGAGACGATCCGTCCTCCAAAGTTTGTAATACAAACCTCCATTCCACTTTTGTTTTGCAAGACATATAAATCCGTTTTCTTCCCGGAAACCTCCGATTGAAAGTTGCTTTTCAACAAACCTGATTTAGTCATTTTCTCGCCCTTAGGAGAGCATGCAACCAACAAGATCATAAAACAAAATAACAAATTCCTCCTTTTCATAATACAAATTCGGTTATCATAAAGTTATAAAAATACTAGATCTCACTATAATAATTTATTCTCGTCCTAAACTGCATGTTCTTATTCAGGGCTCACCACATGCAGGTTGTGCATCAGATAAATAATATCTCGAATTATTTATCGAGTAAAACACTTGGAGACACCCCATCAAACGTCATTTTAACAGGTTTAATATACCCTGCCTTATCAAAAAACATCTTATCAATGCAAACGACACGGCTATTAGCCGCTTTTTCGCCCAATGGACGCCGATGGTAGACAATATACCAATTATCTTCCCCGGCCCCTCTTATTACCGAATGATGCCCGGCTCCCGTCGCTATATTCATATCCTGCTGAAGAATTTTACCGATTCTCTTAAAGGGTCCGAATGGAGAATTCGAAATAGCATAGGCTACACAATAATTAGGACCTCCCCAACCGCCTTCCGACCACATAAAATAATATTTCCCTTTTCTCTTTAGCATAAACGGACCTTCAACATAATTTTCAGGAGTAACCTCCTTGTAGAACTTACCATCTTCAAAAGGTACTAAACTTAATAAATCAGGAGAAAGCTTCACCATGTTGCAATGCCCCCAACCTCCATAATACATATAGTATTGTCCGTCATCATCTTTAAACACATATTGATCAATAGGCTGAGCCCCGTTAGCAATTTTATTGATCAATGGTTTACCAAGTGCATCTTTAAAAGGGCCGGCAGGATTATTGGCCACAGCCACACCAATACCGCCCAATTGATCGTCACTTTGAATATCATTTGCACCAAAAAACAGATAAAACAATCCATTGGCATGTATCACTGCCGGTGCCCAAAGAGCGCGTTTCGCCCATTTTACATTTTCAACGGAAAGGACTTTGGAATGCTTTACCCATTTCACAAGGTCCTTTGAAGAAAAGGCATCCATAAAAGTCTGATCATCATATTTAGCCGAGTAAGTTGGATAAATCCAGTATTCATGATTGAAAACAGCCCCTTCCGGGTCAGCATACCAACCTTTTAAAACAGGATTTCCACTCTTTCCTCCCGTTCCGGAAGATGTAAGCTGCGCTTGCATCAAAGAGGAGAAACAAATGAATAATATTGAAAAGGGAAATGCCTTTTTAAGGTAAAGAGTCATAGTATTTTATTTATAAATTAGCCTGATGCAAAAATGAAGAAAATAAATCAAAAGGAATAATAATAGCTATTCATAAAAAGAAAAAAGCTATTCAAGCCACACTACCAAGAGGATAACAATGCGAAAACCACAATGAAAACAAGCATTGCATAAATTCGAAGTAAAAGTCACTTTTTAAAATCCTTGGGTAGGCTGCCAAATTGCTTCAGGAAGCACTTTGTAAAATAGGACGGCGAATTAAAGCCAACCATATAGCAAATCTTATTAATTTGGTGCTCACCTTCTTCCAAGAGTGAAGCTGCTTTTTTCAGACGCTCCAGCCTGACGTAATCATTAGGGGTCATGTCAAGCACTCCTCTTATCTTTCTATACAAACTTGAGCGGCTCATGTTTAGCAAGCCAGCCATTTCATCCAAATTGAAATCAGGGTCTTCCATGTTGTCAACAACAACATCATTTAGACCTTTCAAGAAGATCTCATCCGCTTTTGTCATTGCCATCGTATTGGCCGAAATAAAAGGTGAATGCATGAAAGATTCACGGAGCTTCTCACGATTATTCAATAGATTAGAGACACACACTTTCAGATATTCCACCGAGAAAGGTTTCTCAATATAGACATCAGCACCAGACTTCATTCCTTCAATCTTAGATTGAAGCGTAGTCTTAGCCGTGAGCAAAATAACAGGAATATGGCTGTAATCCAGTTCCGATTTCAAACGATCACACAACTCCAAGCCGTCCATTTCGGGCATCATGATATCAGAAATCACCAGATTAACGACATGATCTTTTAAAATACCTAACGCTTCAAGGCCATTTACGGCAGTCAAAACCTGATAATCGGCTGACAATTGCCTGCTCACAAATAGCTGCATATCTATATTATCTTCCACTACAAGTAACGTATAACGACGTTGATCAGAGATGACATTTCCTTCTGCCCCCTTTCTCTCATCAGGCAACGTCTTTTCGCGATTAACGATAAGAGTATGTCCCTGCTTTACTGGTAAAGTCAACATAAAACAATTATCTTCAACTGATTGCCCCATGGATAACGTACCTCCATGAAGTTCGGCTAATGAACGGGCCAAAGCCAACCCGATGCCTGTACCTGAAACAGAATGCAATTTTCCACTTTTATACTGAACAAACGGTTTAAAAATATTCTCCCGCATCTCAAGGGGAATGATTTCTCCATCATTACAAACCGAAAGTTGCAAAAGCTCCCCTTCCATCGACAAATTCGCTTTAATATAGGTTTTGGAATACTTAACAGCATTGGACAGCAGATTACTGATTATTTTTGTGATTCCTTCCTCATCTACCGATGCATATAAATTCTCAGGAGATTCCATGATCAAGTTCAGCCCTCGTTGACGTGCCAGCGGAGTAAATCGTGTCCACGTTTTATGCAAAAGCTCTGCAACATCACATTCCACAAAGTTCAATTGGAATCCCTGATCTGTAGTCTTTCTAAAATCCAGCAATTGGTTTACTAACTCCAATAGCCGATTGGTATTCAGATCCATAATCTCCAAATCATCTTTTATATCATCCGATGCTTTTTTAGAAGCCAGAACATTTTCAAGCGGCCCTTTTATTAGAGTAAGCGGGGTACGAATTTCATGAGCTACATTCGTGAAAAAATCTATTTTAGAAGTATATAATTCACGCTCCTTTTCCCGCTCAAATTGTTCCATTGCCAGCTGATGCTTACGCCTGTTTCTTCTTCGGGTATAAAAAATTATACTAAGGAGAAGACAAATTCCTAATACGACATAAGTGGCATACGCCCAATTTGATAAATAAAATGGCGGATAGATATGAATCCTCAAAGTTCGTTCTGTCTTATTCCAGTTGCCATCACTATTGGAGCCTCTCACTCGGAACAGATAAGTACCGTAAGGCAAATTAGAGTAATTAATAAAAGCATCTTTAGAAGCAATGTACCACTCACGGTCAAAGCCTTCCAACTTATAGACTAATTTGTTCATGTCCGGCGCCTGATAGCTCAATGCAGCAACATGCAGAGAAAAGGAGTTCTGATCGGCATCCAAGTCTATCTCATTGGAATAAGTAATGCTCTTCTTTAGCGGAGAATCCTTAGAACCAATAGGGAGACGCTTATTAAACAGCAGGAAATCGGTAATTACCACCGGTGGAATGAACGAATTATCAACGAATGTTTCGGGATCGAATGCTATAAACCCGTTAATGCTCCCAAAGTAAAGGCGTCCCTTCTTATCACGAAATCCAGATTGGTAATTAAATTGATTGCTAAGCAGACCATTAGCCGTAGTATATATTTTCTTCAGATTTGTCTCGGGGTTGAAACAAACCAGGCCATTACCAGTTGTGATCCATAGATTACCTCTGTTATCTTCCACCATCTTATAGACAACGTTGCTGGGAAAGCCTTTTGACATATCATAACGGGTGAAGTTGTTCTTCCCGGGATTATACCGACAGAAGCCAGCACCCTGGGTCATAAACCACAAGCGCTTTCTGCTATCTTCATAAATGCTGATTACTTTATTATAAGGAAGGGATGTCGTATCACTCTCCTGAACGACAAAGTTCGTCCACCGTTTGGCATTCACATCATAGCGAAAGACACCGTTTGAATAAGTAGCAAACCACAGATTCCCATTAAAATCTTCTAAGATATTGTACACAAAGATGTTATCCAACCGATGAATGCGTGTAAAATCGTCTGTGTTCGGATTATACCTCAATAAGCCCGAAGTCGTTCCGATCAATAAATCCCCCGTACTGGTTTTGCAAATAGAAAAAGCATCATTTGCATTCATCGAATGCTCTGTCTCTCCCTTTTGATAATGTTCCACACGTTTGGTACGCAAATCAATGCGATTGAGTCCGCCGGAGAAGGTACCAACCCACAAGTTGGTTCCGTCCAAACACAAGCCGTGAATATTTTTATAGATAGCCGGATCTTCAAAAGGTTCTATTTTGGAAGATGCCGGATCAATATGAAATAAACCGCAATCTTCAGTGCCAATCCAGATCGTGCCGTCATCACTCCCGCAAAATTCACGCACACGACGTCCAAAGTTCCGGATATCATCCCGTGGATAAAACTTTTCAAAATAGGTCCACTGACGCGGGTAATAATTCACCCCACCAAAATAGGACCCAATCCACATGCCATTTTCCCTGTCACAGCACAGAGAGTAAATAGCATTATCAGACAAGGCATAAGAATCTTCCTGATAAGGAACAGACAGATGGGTTACTTTATCTTTTATTAAATCATAAACGTATAATCCAGTCTCCGTTCCGACCCAAAGCTCTCCATCGGATTTAAATTCCAGTGTCCTGACATAAGCATTCAGCAGTCTACGTGTCTTGCGGGTAGTCAGGTTAATTTCAGTCAGTCCGTTCGTTGAACCAATATAAATACAGTTATGAGAACCTTTCACCTGCGTATTAATGATATCATCTTTGAATACAGCAACATTTTCATTATTCCTGAAAGGAGTTAATGGCGTTTTATGCTGAAGGTCAGTACAATACAAATCATCGGCATAAAGGCTGATCCAACAAGTCCGGTCCTCAAACCAGAAACGGGTCACATTCGCCATTCCTTTTTTATGTAAAGAACAGAATAACCGGTTTTGACGGCGATCATAATGAAATAAGCCCTCACTATCCGCAGAAATCCAGATATCCCCGTTTTCATCGCTTTTTATCATGGTAACCGACCGTTCAATGCTGTTGCCGGAACCATCTGCTAAATCAAACTTGGAAAATGCCTCCAAAAGAGGATTATAGGTATATACCCCGGCATCGGTCCCAATCCAGATCAGACCATCACGGTCTTCGTAAAGTGCTGTGATAAAATTATTCCCTAAATTGGAGTTCTCCTTTTTAAAGACACGGAAATTCAACCCGTCAAAACGATTCAACCCATCTTTAGTTCCAAACCACATGAAACCCTGCTTATCTTGCATAATAGCATTAACTGTATTCTGGGATAGTCCATTCCTTATATCCAGTGTCCTGAAATAATAATGAACCGCATTTTGCCCCAAAAGAGGAGTTACAACGAAAACGCTTAAACAAAACAGGAAGATATTAATCACAGCATGTTTCATACCTCATAAATATTAAAGCTAACTCACCGATACACAAAAATAAGCATTATATCGAAAAGGGATCATATCGAAGTGCTTACATTTCACTTCAATATGATCTCTCCTATATATAACCCTATTGAATACTAACGGTCCAAAGCATGGCAGAGCTTCGTATTAATCTCCCTGATCCTTTTTTCATCCAGTTTAATCACTTTCCGGTCATAAGTCATCAGCCCGTTCACTTCTACCTCCACATCGGTAATTTGAGTATAGACTGCTGCGGAAAATCCTTTGGATATTAGACGATACAGTTGATCGGCGTATTTTACATATTCGTCCGTCGCTTCTTCCGAAGAATTGAACTGGACATATCCCCAATTCCGGTTAGGCTCCCAAAGGTGATCTTTTAACACCAAGCCTATTCCTCCATACTCTCCCAATACGGTAGCACGTTGGGCATCGTAAAGATACAGATCGGGTGCCGGATAATTATGAAGGTCGAGCATATCACCACAAGTATAATGGTTACCCCCACTTGCCGGGTTTACCAAACGGGTAGGATCGTATTGTTTGGTCCATTCCGCTATTTCAGGAGTTTTAAATTGTCCCCACGCCTCATTAAAAGGTATCCAGGTCCCAATACAAGGATAAGAATAGAGAGCATCCATTATTTCTTTCCACTCTTTACGATAACAGGCTTCGGAAGCGGCTGAGCGTTTTATCTCCGTTCCATCAAAAAACTTATGGGACTGCCACTCCGGACCACGATCTCCACTAGGCATATCCTGCCACACAATGATACCCATTTTATCGCAATAGGTGTACCAACGAGCCGGTTCCACTTTAATATGCTTACGGATCATATTGAATCCGAAATCTTTAATCTTTTGAATATCATACCGCAAAGCCTCATCCGTAGGAGCTGTGTACAATCCATCCGGCCACCAACCTTGATCAAGCGGACCAAACTGAAACAGCGGTTTATTATTTAATTCCAAACGTACAATGCCATCAGCTTCCCTTTTCGTAGAGAACTTGCGCATGGCCGCATAACTCTTCACTTCATCAACAATTTTCCCTCCACTCCTCAACGAAACGGTCAAGGTGTATAAAAAAGGAGAATCAGGACTCCACAACTTGGCATTCTCCGGCATGACTAATTCCACCGGTTCTCCATTGATACTCTTTCCTTCGGCAATCAATTGCTGACCATCATAAACTTTGGCTTCCACCATATTAGAAGAAAATAGTCCGTTCAATTGGGCGTTTACCGTAAGAAGATGCTGATCAATATCGGGAGTTATCCGCAAGTTTTCAATAAACTTGTCCGCTACCGGCTCCAGCCAAACGGTTTGCCATATTCCGGTTACGGGGGTATACCATATACTTTCCGGTTTGCTCACCTGCTTACCACGGGGCTGAGATCCTTTATCAGTAGGGTCCCAAACTTTAACAACAAGATTATTCTTCCCTGAATTCAAAGCAGCTGTAATATCAAAAGTAAACGGGGTGTATCCACCGGTATGCGAACCAACTCTGACTCCATTGACCCATACGTCCGTTTTCCAATCCACTGCACCAAAATGCAACAAGATTTTCTTCCCCTTCCACCTTGAAGGTATACTGAAATCACGGGAATAAACCAATTCATGCTTTTCATCGACTCTTTTCCCTACTCCGGATAAAGAAGACTCAATAGCAAACGGCACCAGTATTTTCCCGTCATACTTCTGAAGAATATCCCCTCCTTTAGGTATGAGGGCATAATCCCACAAGCCATTCAAATTCTGCCAATCACTACGTTCCATTATAGGACGAGGATATTCCGACAAAACATTTGCTGGATTAACGTCTGCACTCCATTGGGTCTTTATACGATCACCCGCTGGTTTCCATTGGGCAAAACCCGTTGTAGTTAAAGTAAATGCAAATAACAAGGATAAAAGAGAGTATCTTCCCATGACATTAGTTTTTAATTATTTAAGAATAGGAACAAAAATAAGAATATTACAGAAATAAGAATAAAACGATAATGCCAAGTTATGCTATTTATTTGCCAAATGAAGAGTAAAATAAAAGAAAACAAGGCTTTACCTAGTCATAAAAACGGAAGAAGGAGATAATACCTGAAAAAGAAAAAGCATAGCCGGGGCTCTCCCCTGCTATGCTTTCCATAAATAAGAACTATTTATAAGCTTCGTTTTGCTCGTTTTTCAATGCTGGATTAGCATTTATTTCGCTTTGTGAGATTGGCAATACTATTTTTCCGAAAGTACGGTCAATAGTCTTATCCCGTTTGCTAACCGGTACTCCTTGAAAATCATCGTTGAATTCGATTGTTTTATTCATCCGAATCATATCAAAGAACCGTTGTCCTTCACAGAACAGCTCTTTGCTGCGCTCATCCAAAATCATATCATCAGATATCGTGGCAGCTGTAGCCGGAGCCAGCTGAGGTGCACGTTTCCGGATTTCATTCAGGTAAGTAGCAGCAAGTCCCTTATCAGGAGTAGTGGCATGCAAAGCAGCCTCGGCTGCTATCAAATAAACTTCGGAGAGGCGGATGATCTTAATATTCACTGCTGTATAAGTTTCCTTTCCATCGCCTGCAAAATCAGTACTCCCAGAGTATTTATAACAAGCACCTTTACGTTCAATCTTGTTATCCACCCAGTACTCATCATTATCCATTACTCCCCAACGTACGTCGGCAGCATCTTCTCCCAAGCGATTCAGATAATAATCGCTCGCCAAAAACCATCCTTGAGCACCACTTTTTTGTCCATAGCGCATTAAGTAGAAGCCTAAAGAAGATGTACCCAAATCAGACTCGGTATCAATACCCAATTCGAAAATAGATTCCGAACCATATTGCTTGCTCCATGAAGCAACCCATTCAGAAGGCTCATACAATTTATACTTATGATCATTGATAATTTCTTCAGCAGCAGCAAGTGCTCCGTCATAATCTTCCATATAAAGTTTCACCCGGGCTTGCAATGCAATATTGGCATAATATCCAATATATCCATTTTGAGGTGATTTATTCTCTGCAAGAAGAGGCATTCCGGCAGACAGGTCACTAAGTATCTGCGTATAATTCTCTTCTACTGTGGCACGTGTGGGTTGCGCATCTGCTGCAAGCGTAGCAGTAATATTGGGTACTCCATAAGATGTTTTATCATAATTATAAGGTAAACCATAAATGCGCACCAAATCAAAATAGATAAGTCCCCGTAGCGTCAACGCCTGTCCTTTATAGAAAGAAAAACCGGTAGCTCCCTCTCCCTCCAACCGTTCGATATTCTCCAATAAATTGTTAATCTGCATAATGCAATAATACCCTGTCTCCCAGAAGCCAGAATAACTACCACTCGTTGCAGAATGATTAAACGAATACAAAGCATCCAAACCACGACCGGCAGAGTATATGGTCAGATCACCACCCTTGGCATCCCCATACATCAGAAAGTTACGACCATAATAGTTAGATGAGCTCATGGCTCGCATAATGCCATTAATAGCAACTTCAGCATCGGCAGGTGTAGCAATAGCAGTGGAGGCATTCCCCGAATTACTGGGCTGCATATCCAAAAAACCACTGCAGGATGAAAGCCCCATAATCCCCAGAAAAGCAACGACTATTATATATTTAAACTGTTTCATTGTCAATGTCCTCCTTCATTAAAATTTTAAATCAATACCAAATACAAATGTTTTTCCTATTGGCGTTTCCCAACCACGTGTTCCATATTGATTCACCTCAGGATCTGCCTCTTTGTATTTTGAGAAAGTCAACAAGTTAGATGCATTAAAGAAAACGCGGGCACTACTTATCATCGCCTTACTAGTCCAAACCTTAGGTAACGTATATCCTAATGACAAACTCTTCAAACGCAAGAAGCTGGCATCATGCATCTGGCGGGTACTGTATTGCTTGGCATCTTCCAAGTCCAAACCTGATAGCGCCGGCTGTGAACCATTCGGATTATCCGGAGTCCACATGTTTTCATAATAACTCTTGGCGCGAATACGCTCCCAATAGTAACCATCGTCGGCAACATCTTTATAGGCACCATCATACAGCTTTCCTCCTATTTTATAAATGAAGTTTAATCCTAAATCAACTCCCTTATAAGAAAGATTTGTATTGAATCCACCGGTAACTTTTGGAATCGCATTACCTATTATTTTATAATTGGCGTTATTATAGTCATAGGTTGCTCCACGACCATTATATTCAAAATCTCCAACTTTAGAGTCATTCGGATCATTCACATAATACACACTTTTACCGTTGGTTTTATCAACACCCGCCCATTCATATCCATAAAGAGCCAAGGTTGATTCTCCTTCCCGGTATATAAACTGTGCACGAGTATCTCCTCCCGTTGGATCATACCAAATAATATCGGCTTTGTTATACAGCTTTGTCACTTTAGACTTTAAAAAAGTTGCATTTACAGAAGCCGTCCATAGCAGATCGGAGTTTTTAATAAGATCTCCTCCTATTTCAAATTCAACCCCTTTGTTATTGATCTGCCCGATGTTCTGCAATGTGGAAGAAAAGCCTGTAACCGTTGAAATAGGCACATCCTGCAAAAGGTCCTTTGAGTCACGATTGAAATACTCAATAGTACCGCGCAAACGTTGATTAAAGAATCCGAAATCAACTCCTATATTCGTTGAGTAACTGGTCTCCCATGAAAGGTTATTATTAGCAAGCGTAGTAATAGTTCCTCCTGGATTACCCATATATTTACTAGTGTAAGACATCAAGTTAATATAGCCATAATTGGTTGTAGGTAATGTACCGTTTACACCATAAGAGGCACGTAACCGCAAATCGCTAATAAGTGGATTGTCTTTCAAAAAAGCTTCACTGGAAAGACGCCATGCACCTGCAACCGACCAAAAGTTACCCCAACGGGAATCGGGACTTAAACGGGATGAACCGTCTCTACGGAAAGAAGCCGACGCGTAATAGCGCTGATCATAATTATAGTCCAACTTCGATAGAACAGAAACCATCGCATTCCCCCAGTTATAACCAGCGGAAGATAGTGTACCTGCTGTAGATACAGTATGCAGAGTACTAGTTGGCAAGCCTTCTCCGGTAGCACGAACATAATCGGTCTTATTCTTCTCCGCTTCAAACCCAACTAATGCTCCTATTGTATGCAGGCCAAATGTAGTATTATAATTAGCGGTAGTGGAAGAGACTAATTTCTCATAAGTGGTACGCATTTCAGTAACACTACCATTGGTCGAAGATCCATTAAAATGATTGGCGCTATAATAAATATGGTCCTTCACAGTCGTGTTATCGTAAGAGAAGATAGAACGTACATCCAAACCCTTCAATAAATGCAAAGTCAGCGTTTCCACCGCAGAAATCCGGGTATCCACCGATTCATTTTCCCACTCTTTATCATAATAAACTCCGTTTTGGGCATAACTTCCATAACGTGCCGTCCACGGTTCGCCGGTCTTATAATCGGTAGGCCAATACAACCCCCACAACAAATTGCGCGTTTGCATAAAATAATTGCTTCCGGTACTACGGGTGTCGTTATAACCACTTTTAGAAGTACGGGCCATATTTACATTAGTACCAAACTCAAGAAACTTCCCGATTTTCTGAGACAGATTAACACGTCCTGAAAAACGATCGAAACTATTGACTTTCAATCGACCTTCATCTTTTGTATAAGATAAAGATGTATAGTAATTGGTTACAGGTGTAGCACCGCTTACAGCAAGATCATAAGTCTGATAAACGGCTGTACGGAAATAAGCTTTATCCCAATCATAGTATTTTCCTCCGCGCCCGGAATTATCATATTCCCCAATATTCACAGTTTCGTAAGCACCTGTTCCAGCCGTAGTAAAAACATAACCATGCTGATTAAACTTGCCGTTTAGCTTACTTAATGCATATGAGTTTGCCTGCGCATCTGTTTCTCCCTTACCAGCAGTGCGATAATTATGGAATACGGTATAAAGCATATCCACTTGCTGCTGTACTGTTGCAGGCTCATAATTATCGGTAGCCCAAGAAGGTGTAAAACCTATGGAAGCTTTCAGACTGATTACCGGTTTACCCTCTTTCCCTTTCTTTGTAGTAATCAAAATGACTCCGTTAGCTGCACGTGATCCGTAAAGAGAAGATGCAGCAGCATCTTTCAACACCGAGATGGATTCAATATCTTCGGGATTCAACGAGTTCATAACATTATTGGTAGAATAAGTATAATCACTCATCTGACCAACATCACCTGAAACCACCGGCACGCCATCAACGACATAAAGCGGTTCGTTGCTGGCATTCATTGAACCGTTACCGCGAATACGTATACTCGCAGTAGATCCGGCTTGTCCGGAAGACGATGTAATTTGTAATCCGGCAACTTTTCCATTCAAGGCATTTTCAAAGCTAGTGGTAGGCAAGTCCTTAATAGCATCTGCTTTTACCAATGAAGCAGAACCGGCATAGCTGCTTTTCTTAGCTGTTCCATAGGCTACTACCATCACCTCATCCAGCATTTCAGAATCAGACTTCAGCAGTACTTTCATGTTCGGCTTTATTGGAACTTCCGCCGTTTGCATGCCCACAAAAGAAACCCTTATAATCTTAGCCGTATTGGGGACATTTAAAATAGTAAAATTACCATCAACGTCAGTTACAGCCCCAAGAGCCGTTCCCTTTACCAATACGGATGCTCCAATAACCGGCTCCTTTTCATTTTCGGATAACACTATACCCGAAATTTTGGATGTTTGAGCCATCAATCCAACCCCCACCAAAAGGCAGATAATTCCCAAGAACAATCTTTTCTCCATAAATTCCAATCTTAAAGTTAGCAAAAACAAACATTATTTAATATTCAATATCCGCAAAGATAAATAACTATTTTCAAATAGATAGCACATTAGATCAATTATGTTTCTTTTTGATTATAAATACATTATACATACTACACAATGGCATATTTATTTAATATATATGCCATTTATAGTTATATTAACAAATAAAACCAGTAGATTTAAAACTTGGATTCAGCAGCAACTACTACCTAGTATTTTTCATTCATCTTACTTGCACACTTGCACTTTTTAAATTAATATCCTAATTACCAATTTGTTATCTCCATGCAAGTAAAATATATTGCATACACTACCTATTTCTTTCTAATTCATTAGAATAATGATATACAGATACTTAACACAGCATTGAAGCAAATTTACTTGCACGTTTTGCTTGCACTCCCTACTTAAAAAAGTTTTCCGAATAGCATTTAGGACAATCCTTTCAAAGACACTAGCCATAGTCTTTCAAAATCAGAAATACGCATACTATGCCATTAATAAATAGTCATTATAATGCTGAAGAACTACAATTAGAATAGTCCCAACGGTTAGTTACTATCGTTCCCATAAGGAGAAACTCTAATTCCCTTATTGGGGAACTATAGTTTCTAAAATAGGAAATCGAAGTTTCCACATAAAGAAACCAGAATTTTGACTATACCTGTGCAAAGCCTTGACTATACATGGAGAGGGTTTACACTTTATGGCTTATCTTACCTGATTCAGTGGTTCTTCTTTAATTTAGTTGAAAAGAATATATATGCCACCTCGTTTTTGTTATTATTTGATATGAAGTCTTGGTCGTTAGTAAATATCAACTCATTAAATTGTATTATTCATTTGATAGTTAAT
>JALCME010000010.1 GCA_022648295.1 Bacteroides sp.
AAGCTGCTATTATGGGCTACCACAACACCACTTGCCAAATAAGATTCCACTTCTCTCCAAACAGCAGGAAACGAAGGGGCATCTTTAGTCATATCCGGAGTGATTTTATGTATATACACATTAAAACCATCGTAAACATTCCCTTCCGGTCTGACCAGCCACGATTTACTCTTTACTATCCCAGAATCCTTTACCACTGTAATACCTATCTCACAAATAGAATTTCTATCTGATGTTGCTGTTTCCAGGTCCAAAGCGACAAAGTCTAAATTTCTCATATCATTCTTATTAGGACGCACAAATATATAAAGAAAGCCTAACAGAATCAACTACCAGACCTAAATAAAACCACATACGCAATGCATAAAGAACTAAATATAGATTAAATATGTTTATTTAAGACTCCAATCTATAAATTGTAATATAAAAGACAATGAGAAGAATTATTATATACCTTTTTGCTCTTTCTTTCTGGTTGTGTTCGTGCAATCAAAACGATGATATGCCGACAGTTTCTTCGCAAACGGAGCAAACCGTAATTATGTTTTTCCCCTGGTCTACAAACCTCACAAGCTATTTTCTCCAGAATATCAAAGACTTTGAAAGTGCAATAGAGAGCAATATCTTAACGAACGAAAGAGTGCTGGTCTGTTTCTCCCAGTCTCCCACTAAAGCTATTTTGTTCGAACTTAAATATGATAAAGGAAAATCCGTAAGAGACACCCTGAAGTATTATGAAGACCCGGCGTTTACCACAAGCGAAGGAATTACTTCGGTATTAAACGACATCAAAACTATTTCGCCTGCCAACCGTTACGCAATGATCATTGGATGTCACGGAATGGGATGGCTGCCTGTTGCCCAAACCAAAGCGAGTGGCATGACCACAAAATTCCATTGGGATTATAAAGGCGGCCCTATGACACGTTTTTTCGGAGGGCTTACCAGTGAATATCAAATAAACACAACCACCTTAGCCGAGGGCATTACCGATGCGGGCATAAAAATGGATTATATTCTTTTTGATGATTGTTACATGTCTACCATCGAAGTGGCCTATGATCTTAAAGATGTTACCAACTATTTGATTGCCTGCCCTACTGAAATTATGGCTTATGGTTTCCCCTATCAAACGGTAGCCCCCTTCTTGCTCGGTGATGTTGATTACTCTTCTGTTTGCAATGCTTTCTACAATTTCTATAGCAACTATTCATCACCATATGGTACAATAGGCGTTACGGACTGCGCAGAGTTAGATAGTCTGGCAGTTATTATGAAAGAGATCAACCAGCAATTCACTTTTAAAACGAGCCAGTTGACCGACATTCAAAGAATGGACGGTTACAGTCCGGTTCTTTTCTTTGATTTGGGTGATTACGTGGCACACTTATGCGAAGATTCCTCGTTACTGGAATTATTCAACCAACAACTCAATCGGGCGGTGCCCTATAAAGCCCATACAGCGAAGTACTATTCCGCAATAATAAATGGTGCCGTGGCAATCAATTCTTATTCAGGCACAGTGGTTTCAGATCCAAGTACAAACTCTTTAGCTTCCCTAAAGGAGGAAACCAAATGGTATAAGGCAACTCATTAAAAGTACAGGTCATTTGTTGTCTATCCTCTTGTCTCTACTCCACTATTAATGCGTTATATATTAGTTACCCACGGCCGTGAAGAGACTTCCTCACAATCGTGAAGAATATTCCCCACAGAAGTGAAGAAGCTTCTTCACGGTTGTGGACATACCATAGAGACCAGCCGTTTACCAAAGAAACACCATATACAAAACAATAGTACACCTGATACTGACCTCAAAAAGAACAGGGCTTTAGAGGAGAATACGACAATGACCCGAGAAGAATGACCCGTTTACAAAAAGATAATGAAGCATAGTAAAGGGGCGTAAATACAACCTGCACGCAAACAAAAAGAGCTTAGACTATTGATAACCAACCAAATGCACAACCAACATCTAATGTGCAAGCAAATTTGCTTGCACGCCTGTTTTTTTACTGCCACCACTCTTCTACAATTTGATTATCAGCACAATACAACCAAAAGTGCAAGTGTGCAAGTAAAGTGTGTGAAAACTCTGGGTAGAGAGAAGATGTTTTATTGAGCGGATACCCTGTTTTTTACTATCTTTGCTCCTACAAAAATAATATTCAGACTAATGAAACATCCTCTTGCGCAATTCACTTATTGCCCGGAATGCGGGTCATCTCATTTTGAAGTCCACAACGAAAAATCAAAGCGGTGCGCCGACTGCGGATTCGTTTACTATTTCAATCCTTCGTCAGCAACCGTGGCGCTGATCTTAAACGAACAACAACAACTCCTGGTATGCCGTCGCGCCAAGAACCCGGCCAAAGGAACACTCGATCTGCCCGGCGGGTTTATTGATATGAACGAAACAGGGGAAGAGGGGGTGAGCCGTGAAGTGCGGGAAGAGACCGGCATGGAAGTAACCGAAGCGAAATACCTGTTCTCCCTGCCCAACATCTATATTTATTCGGGATTTCCGGTGCATACACTGGATATGTTCTTCCGCTGCACGGTAAAAGACTGTATGCATTTCAATGCGATGGACGATGCAGCAGACCTCTTCTTCCTGCCAATAGACCAAATCAACCCACAGGACTTTGGATTGAGCTCCGTCCGCAAAGGATTGGAACTGTTTATCCGGTCGCTTCCACATACAATATCCTAAAAAAGCCAAAAGCGTGCAACAAATCCGGTTCAAAACCCGTATTTTTGTAAAAATGCAGATCAATAATGAAAAATCAACTACTTACCCGAATACTTTACGCAGCACTTTGCTGGATTTCTTTATCAGCCGCTGCACAGACCAGTGGTAACGATACTTCCCCCCAACAGCTTTACCAGGAAGGAAAAGCCCTATTCCAACAAAAAGCTTATTCCGCCGCCGTGATACCTTTAAAGGCTTTTATTCGTGAAACGGGTGACCGGGGAAAATTCCAATCCGTAGCCGGAGTGCGAATGGAAGCCGAATACATGCTCACATGCATCACCTACGAGTTGAAAGACCCGAAGTGCATTGACAAGATGAGGAACTATCTTGAAGAGTATCCTGACACTCCATACGCCAACCGCATTTATGCCCTTATCGCTTCCGCTTATTTCTACCAAGAGAAATATGATGACGCACTGGCCATGTTCAATTCGTCCAAACTCGAATTACTGGACAATGAAGAAAGAGACGATATGACGTACCGCCTCGCAACCTGCTACTTAAAAACGGAGAACGTCAAAGAAGCCGCCATCTGGTTTGAAACATTGAAGAATACGAGTAGCAAGTACCGGGAAGACTGTGCTTATTACCTGTCGTACATCCGCTACACCCAGCATCGGTACGACGAAGCCTTAAACGGCTTTTTATCCCTGAACAACAGTCCGAAGTACCGGAAACTGGTACCTTACTATATGGGAGAAATCTACCTCCTTAAAAAAGAATACGCAAAAGCGGAAGATCTTGCAAACGGCTATCTGTCGTCTTACCCCGACGACGCCTATGCTTCCGAAATGCATCGCATACTCGGTGAAGTACACTACCACGCCGGAAAATACAACGAAGCGATGAAAGACTTCGAGCAATATGAGGCAGACAGTAAAACCGCCATCCGGCGCGATGCACGCTACATGTTGGGAGTTTCGTACTATCGTTGTGGTGTCTACTCCAAAGCGGCAACTACGCTTGGGGAAGTGACGAAAGGAAATGATGCACTGGCTCAGAACGCCTACTTAAACATGGGGCTATCGTACTTACAGCTCGGTGATAAGAACAATGCCCGCATGGCCTTTGAACAAGCGGCCGCTTCCAATGCCGATCTCAAAATAAAAGAACAGGCGGCATACAACTATGCCCTGTGCATTCACGAGACCTCCTACTCCGCTTTCGGTGAATCGGTGAACGTTTTCGAGAAGTTCCTCAACGAATACCCCAATTCGACATACGCCGGAAACATCAGCAGCTATCTGGTGGAGGTTTATATGAACACCCGCAGCTACGATGCCGCACTTCAATCCATCGAACGCATCAGCCGTCCGGGAAGTGCCATTCTGGAAGCCAAACAGAAAATCTTGTTCCAGCTCGGAACACAGGCTTTTGCCAATGCACTATTCCCCAAAGCCATTGAATACTTTAACCAGTCGGTAGCTTTGGGACAGTATAATCTGCAAACCAAAGCAGATGCCACCTACTGGAGGGGTGAATCTTATTACCGCCTCAACAGGATGTCGGAAGCTGCACGCAACTTCACGGATTATCTAAACCTCACCCCGCAAAAAGATTCGGAAACCTATGCCCTGGCGTACTACAACTTAGGTTATATTGCATTCCATGCCAAAGACTATGACCTCTCTCAAAGCCGCTTCTTAAAATATGCACAATTAGAGCGGGATGGAAATGCCACCGTTCTGGCGGATGCTTACAACCGCATCGGCGATTGTTACCTGCATACACGCCGTTTCAACGACGCCAAACAGTATTATGCCAAAGCCCGGAACAGCGGAACGGCATCGGGAGATTATTCCCTCTACCAAATGGCGCTGGTTGCCGGATTGGAAAAGGATTACCAAAGCAAGATTTCATTACTTGATCAATTAGCGGAAAAGTATCCCAATTCTCCATACGCCGTAAACTCCCTATACGAGAAAGGACGTTCGTATGTACAAAACGGAAACAACAACTCCGCCATCAACACGTTTAAAGAACTGGTCAGAAAGTATCCCGAAAGTCCCGTCAGCCGCAAAGCCGCCGCGGAAATAGGGTTGCTCTACTACCAGAACAATGATTATGACCAGGCCATAGCCGCCTACAAAAGCGTAATCACCCAATATCCGGGAAGTGAAGAAGCACGTCTTGCCATGCGCGATTTGAAATCGATTTATGTAGATACCAACCGCGTAGACGAATTTGCCGCCCTTGCCGCCAAGATGCCCGGTGAAGTCCGCTTCGATGCCAGCGAACAGGATTCCCTGACCTACGCCGCCGCCGAAAAGACCTACATGAAGGGAAACATACCCACCGCAAAAGCCAGTCTCACCCGCTATTTGCAGAGCTTTCCCAATGGAGCTTTCCGCCTGAATGCACACTACTACCTGTGTGTCATCGGCAAACAGCAGCAGGATGATGAGACGGTACTGACCCATGCAGGTAAGTTACTGGAATATCCCGACAGTCCCTATGCAGAAGAAGCACTGATTATGCATTCCGAAATATTATTCAAACAGAAGAGCTATGAGCAAGCTCTTGCGGACTACAAACAACTGAAAGTAAAAGCCACCACAGCAGAACGGCGCCAACTGGCCTCCACAGGTATCCTGCGTTGTGCCGTATTGACGCACGACGACGCGGAAGCCATTTCTTCCGCCACCTCCCTGCTGGAAGAATCCAAACTGACACCGGAGCTTCGGAATGAAGCTTTATACTATCGTGCCAAGGCTTACCTCAACCAGCATGCCGATAAAAAGGCGATGAGTGACCTGAAGATATTGGCGAAAGATACCCGTACCCTGTACGGAGCGGAAGCCAAATACCTGGTATCCAAACAGCTCTATGACGCCAAAGAGTACGCCGCTGCTGAAAAAGAGATCTTAAACTTCATCGATCAAAGTACTCCCCACGCTTATTGGTTAGCGAGGAGTTTCATCCTTCTGTCCGATGTTTATGTAGCGATGGATAGGAAACTAGATGCCCGGCAGTATTTGCTAAGTCTGAAACAGAACTACCATGCGGATGATGACATCAGCCAGATGATAGAAACCCGGTTAGAAAAACTCAAGTAGAAGAATCCAGATATGAAAAAGAGTCAATATATCATAACAGCAATAGCATTCATCGCTTTTCCGTCTTTTGGAAAAGCCCAGTCGCAAGTGAAAGACTCCACGATGAATCGCACCGTAGTCGTGGAACAGGATTACAACCCGGACATCATGGATGCTTCCAAGGTCAATGTGGTGCCAACCGTAGAACCGCCATCCGTCAGCAAGAATCCCGTGAAGTATGATGCCAACCTTGTGCCATCGGGACAGATTCCGCCCAACACCATGAAAGCCTATACGGGAAAAGAGGTGCAGGATAAGTCACTGCCCGGATACGCCCGCCTGGGATATGGCAATTACGGCAATCTCGATGCACAAGCCAATTATCGGTTTGCCTTGCCCAGCAACAACGAACTGAATCTATCCTTCAATATGAACGGAATGAACGGAAAACTGGACCAACCTGATGCCAGCGGGAAGTGGGATGCCCACTATTACCGCACCCGCGCCGGTCTGGATTATCTGCACGCATTTCGCAAGCTGGACTTCAATGCCGCGGTTCACTTCGGACTGAGCAACTTCAACTTCCTCCCGGAAAGATATGCTTACGGTAACCAAAAATTCTCTTCCGGTGATGTACATTTCGGAGTAAAATCCACTGATGACAACCTGCCCTTCCAGTTCACTGCTGAAACTAACCTGATGTTTTATCAGCGCAAACGGGATATACTCGGAACCGGAATACGGGAAAATATGATCCGGACCAAAGCAGACGTATTCGCACCCATTTCCGAGAATCAACACATAGGTCTTGCTTTAACAATGGACAATGTGTTCTATAAAAACAATGTGTATGATAACTATACCTCTTTACAACTAAATCCCTACTTTTTGTATCAAACGGAAGATTGGAAGATACGTCTCGCCGCACACACCGATTTGGCATTCGGCTTCGGGAAGTCAATTCGGATAGCTCCCGATCTTACCGCCCAATATACTTTCTCCGACAGTTACATGCTCTATGCCCAAGCCACAGGTGGACGACATACGAATGACTTCCGCCGACTGGAAGCATACTGCCCTTACGGTGAAATTGGTTATGGGAACCAACTTGATGCCACTTATGAGCAGCTAAATGCCGCTTTGGGAATGAAAGCCAGTCCCCTGACCGGTCTGTGGTTCAATCTGTACGGAGGTTATCAAGACCTGAAGAATGACTTATACCAGTATCCAACGAGCATAACCCTCCCTGCTGACGGCTCCATGCAGTCCCTTTTGATACAGACCGGCAATACCCACAACGTCTATGCAGGTCTGGAAATGAGCTATGATTACAAAAGCCTGTTTACCATCGCAGCAAAAGGTATTTACCGGAATTGGAGTGCATCCGACAAAACGGAAGAAGACCATATCTTGTATTTTAAGCCCTCTTTTGAAGGAAATATACACGTGGATTTCCGCCCGGTTTCCACCGCACTGGTAAACATCGGTTTTCAATATACCAAGCGTGAAGATGTGCAACCAACCTCCGCCGATGCTATTGAGAATCTATATATAGGAGGTAGTTACAATCTGTTTAAAGGTATTTCTATTTATGCCCGCGCAAACAATTTATTAAACAAAGATTATCAGTACTACGTAGGATACCCTTCGGAAGGTTTTAATTTTGTGGGAGGTGTGAGCTTTCAATTTTAATAAGAAGACTCTTTTTCTCTTCACGAAGAAGGACAAAAAAACTCATTTTTATTAAAAAAGCCTATATTCTCTTCTTTTTTATAAGGTGGAAACAATTGTTTTTTCTACTTTTGCCGGCAAATTTAGTGACGAGAATCACTATAAAACAGAATATTATGCCAAAAAACCTTGTCATAGTCGAATCACCTGCAAAAGCAAAAACAATTGAGAAGTTCTTGGGAAAAGAGTTTAAAGTTCTTTCCAGCTACGGTCATATCCGTGACCTGAAGAAGAAAGAATTTAGCATTGACGTCGAAAAGAACTTCGAACCGGATTACGAAATCCCCGCAGATAAAAAGAAATTAGTAGGAACTTTAAAATCCGAATCGGAGAATGCTGATACAGTATGGTTAGCTTCCGATGAGGATCGCGAGGGAGAAGCCATTGCATGGCATTTATACGAAGTATTAAAACTACAACCGGAACACACAAAGCGAATTGTCTTTCACGAAATTACCAAAACGGCTATCCTAAAAGCCATTGAACAACCACGTGAAATAGATACCAACTTAGTCAACGCCCAACAGGCGCGCCGTATTTTGGACCGCATCGTCGGCTTTGAACTGTCTCCCGTACTCTGGAAGAAAGTAAAACCGGCATTATCTGCCGGACGTGTACAATCAGTAGCCGTACGCCTCATTGTAGAGCGTGAAAGGGAAATACATGCCTTTCAAAGTGAAGCTTCTTACCGCGTGACAGCCGTATTCCTCGTTCCCGATGCGGAAGGGAAGATGGTAGAGATGAAAGCTGAACTTTCACAACGCCTGAAAAACAAGGAAGAAGCCCAAAGTTTACTGGATAAATGCCTGACAGCAACATTCTCTATTGCCAACATCACCACCCGCCCGGTAAAGAAAAGTCCCGCTGCCCCGTTTACGACGTCCACCTTACAACAGGAAGCCGCCCGTAAATTAGGATTCACCGTTTCCCAGACCATGATGGTTGCACAGCGGTTATATGAATCGGGACTCATCACTTACATGCGTACCGACTCTGTGAATCTATCGGAATATGCAATAAACGGCAGTAAGGAAGCAATCGGTCAGATGATGGGTTCGCAATATGTATATCCCCGTCATTTCAGCACGAAAACAAAAGGTGCACAGGAAGCTCACGAAGCTATCCGCCCCACCTATATGGAGAATGCCCAGATAGAGGGTACCGCTCAGGAAAAGAAATTGTATGATTTAGTCTGGAAACGTACCATTGCATCCCAAATGGCTGATGCAGAATTGGAGAAAACAACTGCTACGATCAACATAGACAACGCAACCGATACATTCACTGCAATCGGTGAAGTTGTAAAGTTCGACGGATTTCTTCGGGTTTACAGGGAATCTAACGATGATGATTCCGAGCAGCCGGAAGAAGAGGATAACTTACTTCCTCCTCTTAAAAAAGGACAGATATTGCAATATCAGAATATTACCGCCACTGAACGTTTCACCCAACACCCCGCACGCTACACTGAAGCAAGTTTAGTACGCAAGCTGGAAGAACTGGGTATCGGGCGTCCATCTACTTACGCGCCAACAATCTCTACCATCCAACAACGGGAGTATGTTGAGAAAGGGAACAAAGAAGGAGTTGAACGCCAGTATAATGTTTTGACGCTTAAAAAGGATAAAATAACAGATGCCACGCGGACAGAAACTACGGGTGCGGAGAAGAACAAACTACTGCCAACCGACACAGGAACCGTAGTAACAGACTTCTTGGTTCAGTTTTTTCCCGGTATCATGGATTATAACTTCACTGCAAATGTGGAGAAGCAATTTGATGAGATAGCCGAAGGGAAGACAAAATGGACCAGCATCATGAAGGTGTTCTACAAAAAGTTCCATCCGTTAGTAGAAACAACGCTCGCAACGAAGAGCGCACATAAAACAGGCGAACGCATACTGGGCAAAGATCCTGCAAGCGGCAAGCAAGTTTCTGTGAAGATAGGAAGATTCGGACCAGTTGTTCAGATAGGAACAGTTGAGGATGAAGAAAAGCCCCGCTTTTCACCTCTAAAGAAAGGCTTGTCTATTGAAACCATATCATTGGAAGAAGCTCTGGATTTATTCAAACTCCCCCGTACACTCGGAGAGTATGAAGGAAAAACCGTAAGTGTCAACATAGGACGCTTTGGCCCCTATATTCACTACAACAGCACCTACGCTTCCTTACCAAAAACCGTAGATCCGATGGAGCTTGAATTGGACGAAGCCATAGAACTGATAAAGGCAAAAGCCGAAGCTGAAGCTAAAAAGCATATCAAGAAGTTTGAGGAAGAACCGGAATTGGAAATTATGAACGGAAGATACGGACCATACATTAGCTATAAGGGGAATAATTACAAGATACCCAAAGACATCGTTCCTCAGGATTTAAGTCTGCAAAGCTGTATGGAAATCATCAAGCTACAATCTGAGAAAGAAGATGCGAAGCCCAAACGCAAGCGCGGAAGTTATGCTAAAAAACAAAAAGCATAAAAACAAAGGGATATAGAAAAGGCTGCCCCGAGACAGGGCAGCCTTTTCTATATCTTTGCTGCAAGTTGCGAGCTTATACTTATTATTCATCAACGTCAATAACATGCACGAGCTTTCCCTTTCCTCCCTAGATTATTATAAAAGTTCTTAAGTAAACGTCTTCACCAAAACGAAAGTCCTCCTATAATTCCATAACGAAAGCGATTTATATCATTTACAGAGTTACATCCGATCGGGGACTTCAATGCCCAATAGCCCCATACCTAATTGAACGACTTTTGCGACATTCTTTGATAAAGCCAGACGAATGATTTTCACTTTTTCTTCTTTCTCATGCAAAATACTAAAATCGTGATAGAACTGATTATACTCTTTCACCAAATCATAAATGTAATTAGCAATGACAGAAGGGCTGTAATCTTCTCCCGCTTGTTTAACAACAGCAGCGAAATCAGCAACCATCTGAATTAATCCTTCTTCTTTCGTACTTAATTCAACTCCCGAAGGTAGCTGGGTAGGAATCAAAATGCCAGATTCGGCCGCCTTACGCAATACAGATTGAATACGCGCATAAGTATATTGAATAAAAGGTCCGGTATTACCATTGAAATCAATAGATTCCTTAGGATTGAACGTCATGTTTTTACGTGCATCCACCTTTAATATAAAGTACTTCAATGCACCCAGCCCGACAATGCGCGCAATATTATCTGCCTCTTCAGGAGTCAGACCGTCCAACTTGCCTAAATCATTAGATGTCTCGCGGGCTGTATTTATCATTTCCTCAATCAAATCGTCAGCGTCAACCACCGTTCCCTCACGGCTTTTCATTTTACCCTCGGGTAACTCCACCATTCCATAAGAAAAATGTACCAGACTTTTTCCCCACTCAAAACCTAACTTATCAAGCAAAATAGAAAGTACTTGAAAATGATAATTCTGCTCATTCCCCACCACATAAATCATCTTGTTTATGGGATAATCAGCAAAGCGTAATTTTGCAGTACCTATATCCTGAGTCATATAGACAGATGTTCCATCAGCCCGCAGTAGTAGCTTATGATCAAGGCCTTCGGGAGTAAGATCCGCCCAAACGGAACCATCCTCTTTCTTATAGAAGAATCCCTTTTCTAGTCCTTCCATTACCTTCTCCTTACCCTCCAAATAGGTATTTGACTCGTAATATATTTTATCAAAACTTACCCCCATCTTACGGTAAGTCTCATCAAACCCTTTATATACCCACTGATTCATTTTAGCCCAAAGCGCACGTACTTCCGGATCACCTGCTTCCCACTTCACCAACATTTCGCGAGCCTCGTTCATCAACGGAGAAGCAGCTTCCGCCTCTTCTTTTGTCATGCCCTTAGCCATAAGTTCGGCAACTTCCGCTTTATAGTGTTTATCAAATGCCACATAATAATCGCCAACCAGGTGATCTCCTTTCTTACCGGAAGATTCTGGTGTTTCACCATTGCCATACTTCAGCCATGCAAGCATAGACTTACAAATATGGATGCCCCGATCATTGACAATATTCGTTTTAATCACCTTATTACCATTAGCCATAACAATATTTGCCAACGAATTTCCCAAAAGATTATTACGGACATGTCCCAAATGCAATGGCTTATTGGTATTGGGCGAAGAATATTCAATCATGACCAGAGGAGATTTATCTGTAGCAGCAACCATACCATATTGCTCATCCTGATTGATTCCATTCAGCAAATCAATCCACGCGGCAGAAGAAACCGTTAGATTTAAGAAACCTTTTATCACATTGAACGAAGCGACCAAAGATTCATTTTTCTCCAAATATTCACCTATCTCCTGAGCTGTTTGTTCCGGTCCTTTCTTTGACATACGCAAAAAAGGGAAAACCACTAAGGTAAGATGACCTTCAAATTCCTTCTTTGTCTTTTGCAACTGTACTTGTCTAACAGAAACGTCTTGTCCATACATCGTTTTCAAACCACCGACAACAGCTATCGCCAATTTTTCTTCTATATTCATGAGCTAAAAGTATTTTCCGCGTGTAAAGATACGATATTTTGATGAAAGCATAAAAAAAGAGAAAGCATTAAAATGCTCCCTCTTCAATTCCCTTACGTTCTGATTACTTATCCAATGGCGTTAGTTAATTCAGATCCGGCTTTAAATTTAGCGACTTTTTTGGCAGGAATAACAATTGTCTGTTTCGTAGCAGGATTAATTCCTTTCCGTTCTGCTTTCATTGTAACGCTAAATGTTCCAAAGCCAACCAATGCCACTTTTTCATTAGCTTTTAACGTTTTTGTTACTGATGTGATGAAAGCATCCAATGCTTTCTTTGAGTCCGCCTTTGTTAAACCGGCCTCTGCTGCCATAGCGCTAATAAGTTCTGACTTATTCATAATGCTAAATTTGATTAATTAATTAATATATTACACAAAAGATATCATCATGATAACATTCACAAACATCTACAAATGTAGAGTAATATTTCTGAATATCAAATAAAAGCATTAAAAAAAATCGGATTATAACAAAAAAAAGACGAATAGAAGCCCCTTTTTCTGCTGTTAAACAGAAATAATTCGTACTTTTGCACATATTGACAAAAGACGAATTATGAGAGCTTTACCAACGATCACTAAAAATCTATTAATTATCAATGTGCTGGTTTTTCTCGCAACTATAGTTGCCCAGTCTTACGGAATTGATCTTACCCGTTATTTAGGACTGCATTTTTTCCTTGCCGATGATTTTAATATAGTTCAGCTTATTACTTACATGTTTATGCATGGAGGATTCGCACACATATTCTTTAATATGTTTGCAGTGTGGATGTTTGGACGTATCCTTGAACAAGTATGGGGACCGAAACGATTTTTATTCTATTATCTAGTATGCGGAATCGGTGCCGGCATTATACAAGAAGCCGTACAATACATACATTATGAATCCGTACTCTCCGCATACGATAGCGTCAATACCGGATATTCGGTTATTCCAATGAAGGAGTACTTAAATATGATGACTACTGTGGGAGCTTCCGGAGCAATATATGCCATCTTACTAGCTTTCGGAATGCTATTTCCTAATCAGCCGATGTTTATTTTTCCCTTGCCTTTTCCTATTAAAGCAAAATATTTTGTCATAGGATATGCATTAATAGAGCTATACTCGGGCTTTGCCAATAACCCAGGAGATAATGTAGCTCATTTTGCACATTTGGGAGGAATGGTATTCGGCTTCATATTAATAATGTACTGGAGAAAAACGAACAATGGGAACGGGCACTATTATAACTGATTTAAAAAATTCCTTTCGTAGAGGAAATATCTACATCCAACTCATATATATCAATGTGGGGGTTTTTCTTATTACCACATTGATACAAATCTTTTTGCAACTTTTTAACCGCACACCAGGCAATCTATTCGAATGGATAGAACTCCCTGCGTCGTTTTCCCGCTTTATCATACAACCATGGTCCTTAATAACATACATGTTTGTCCATGGTGGGCTACTGCATATTCTGTTTAACATGTTATGGTTATATTGGTTCGGTAGTCTGTTTCTGACTTTCTTTTCTGCAAAGCATCTTCGTGGGACATATATACTAGGTGGAATCTGTGGAGGGTTAATATATATGGTGGCATATAATATTTTCCCCTATTTCCAACCGGTTGTAGATTATTCTTTTATGATTGGAGCTTCAGCATCCGTACTTGCTATCGTTGCGGCTGCCGCCTATCGTGAACCAAATTATCCAATACGATTATTCTTATTAGGAACTATCCGTTTAAAATACTTAGCACTCATTGCCATAGGCTCTGATCTTTTATTTATTACTTCGAGTAATGCAGGAGGTCACATTGCCCACTTAGGCGGTGCACTGGCTGGTCTTTGCTTTGCAAGAGGACTTAGTAAAGGCAGGGATTATACTTTATGGATCAATAAATCATTAGATTTTATTCTCTCCATATTCAAGTTCTCTCCGCGAAAGCCCAAAATGAAAGTTCACTATAATCCCCGAAAGCAGGATTATGACTATAATGCTCATAAAAAGGCTCAATCGGATGAAATTGACCGCATTCTTGACAAACTAAAAAAATCGGGATACGAAAGTCTAACTTCCGAAGAAAAGAAGAGCCTGTTTGATGCAAGCAAACGTTAGTATTCAAAAAGAAGGATATGAGGCACTTCGGTTTTTTTATTGCTTATTTGATTCTGGCAATCAACATATTTTTTATAAGCCTATTGCTTCTTACGGCTTATAGCCCGCATATACATCCAACCGTACATCCAATAGCATCTTGCCTTGGACTTACATTTCCAATCTTCCTAGTAGTAAATAGCTGTTTTCTATTGTTTTGGATTATTATTCAAAAATATAAATATGCCTTAATCCCACTAGCCGGATTCATTTTATGTTATCCTCAAATAAGGACTTATTTTCCAATTAATTTCCACACTAATGAGCTTCCATCCGGTAGTTTCAAGATATTATCTTACAACATAATGGGATTTAATGGAACAATTAAAAAGAACGGGGAAAATCCTATTTTAGAATATTTAAGAAACAGTAAAGCGGACATTCTTTGTCTACAGGAATATACAACATCAACAATCCAGCATCACCTTAGCCAAAAAGATGTTGAAAACGCCCTTGTAAACTACCCCTATCATAAAATACAGATTGTAGGAAACGGACATGCCAACCGAATAGCCTGCTACTCTAAATACCCGATTATTTCTTCACGCACTTTAGATTATAAGAGCGAATATAATGGTTCTGTCGTATATGAACTCAAAATAGGGAAAGATACTGTAACCCTCATCAATAACCACTTAGAATCCAATAAGCTCACTAAAGAAGATAAGGTGGTCTACGAAGATATACTAAAGTCACCTCAAGCAGAGAAAGTTAAGATCGGAGCCAGCATGCTCATCCATAAGCTGGCGGAAGCATCTGCCATTCGTGCTCCACAAGCTGATAAAATAGCACAAGAAATTAATTCTTCAAAATACTCCCATATCATTGTTTGCGGAGATTTTAATGATACGCCTATCTCCTATGCACATCGCATCATAGCAAAAGACCTGCATGATACCTTTACAGAATCAGGAAGAGGACTGGGCATCTCTTACAATCAAAACCGATTTTATTTTCGGATAGACAACATCTTAGCCAGTAAAAACTTTAAATCTTATAATTGTACGGTAGATCGTTCAATAAAGTATTCCGATCACTACCCTATCTGGTGTTACCTGAATATAATAAACTAAATCCAAAACCTAATGAAAATGTATAAACCGAAGAAATGTATTTTTATTTTAGCCCTAAGTTGTATGATATACTCCTGTGCCACACAAACGGAAAGCAATCCGTTTTTAACTGAATACCAAACGAAGTATGATGTTCCACCTTTCGACAAGATTAAGTTAAAGCATTATGAACCTGCTTTCATGGAAGGAATAAAGGAACAAAATGAAAAAATCGGTACTATTATCAACAATTCGGAAGCTCCGAACTTTGATAATGTAATTGTTGCTCTTGACAACAGTTCACCAATATTAGACCGTGTCAGCGCTATTTTCTTCAATCTTACAGATGCGGAAACAACAGACGAACTGACGGCGTTATCCATTAAGCTTGCCCCGGTTTTATCAGATCATAGCGATAATATTTTGTTAAATCCGAAGCTCTTTAAGAAAGTACAAGCTGTTTATGCTCAGGAAGACTCATTAAAACTGACAACAGAGCAAAAACGGTTATTGGAAAAGACTTATAAGAATTTTGTACGCGCCGGAGCCAATCTCGCAGCAGAAGAACAAAAACATTTGCGAGAAATAAATAAGAAACTGTCTACATTGGGAATTCAGTTTAGCAATAATGTTCTAAATGAAAACAATGCATTTAAGCTCTATATCAAGAACGAATCAGATCTGGTCGGATTACCTGACTGGTTCCGTAAAAGTGCCGCAGAGGAAGCAAAAGCAGACGGGCACACAGGAGAATGGCTATTTACCTTACAAAACTCAAGCCGCATCCCATTCCTGCAATATTCTGCCAACCGTTCTTTACGAGAAAAGCTATATAAGGCCTACATCAACCGCGGTAATCATAATGATAAAAACGATAACAAAAAGATCATTACTGATATTATCAAATTACGCTTAGAAAAAGCTAAGCTACTCGGTTATGATTGCTACTCCAATTTTGTCTTAGACAACACGATGGCTAAAAATTCCGCCACGGTAATGACTTTCTTAGATAAATTATGGAAATATGCATTGCCTAAAGCCCAGACTGAAGCCGCAGAATTGCAGAAAATAATGGATAAAGAAAGCAAAGGAGAGAAACTTGAAGCTTGGGACTGGTGGTATTATACAGAAAAGCTACGCAAAGAAAAATATAATTTGGAAGAAGAGGAGATTAAACCTTACTTCAAACTTGAGAACGTTAGAGAAGGGGCCTTTGCAGTTGCTCATAAACTTTATGGAATTACGCTAACTAAATTAGACGGAATTCCAGTCTACAATCCGGATGTAGAAGTCTTCGAAGTAAAAGACAGTGATGGTTCACAACTCGGAATTATCTATTTGGATTATTTTCCCCGACCGGGTAAAAGCGGTGGAGCATGGATGAGTAATTACCGTGAACAACAAGGAAAGATTCGCCCGTTAGTATGCAATGTTGCAAGTTTTACTAAACCAATAGGCAATACCCCGTCCCTACTTACCATAGATGAAGTGGAAACTCTTTTCCATGAATTTGGACATGCGCTGCACGGACTCCTTAGCAAGTGCAATTACAAAGGCATATCAGGAACAAACGTTGCACGTGATTTCGTAGAGTTACCCTCTCAAATCAATGAGCATTGGGCTACCGAACCGGAAGTCTTAAAAATGTATGCCAAACACTATCAAACTGGAGAAATAATACCTGATAGCCTCATTGAAAAGATTCAAAAACAGAAGACGTTCAATCAAGGTTTTATGACTACTGAATTACTCGCGGCCGCCATACTTGATATGAGTCTCCACAACCTCACCAGCACGAATGATCTGGATATTATGACATTCGAGAAAAAGACGATGGATAATCTGGAACTCATCCCGGAGATAGCGCCACGATATCGCGTTACTTATTTCAATCATATCATTGGAGGATACGCAGCAGGATACTATAGTTACCTATGGGCCAATGTATTAGATAATGATGCGTTTGAAGCATTTAAAGAAAAAGGAATTTTTGACAAAAACACAGCCGACCTCTTCCGTCATAATATTTTAGAGAGGGGAGATAGTGATGACCCTATGACACTATACAAAAAGTTCCGTGGAACAGAACCCAATATAGAAGCTATGTTAAAAAATCGCGGTATGAAGTGAAAGATGAAATCAGATTAAGCTATTAAAACTATAAGTAAAGCGCAAATATTTGAGTTCCTTTTACTTCAAGATGTGAAAAAAAAGCTATATTTGCAGCCTTGTATGCAATGAAATTTAATCAAAAAGTAATCATAATAAACTAAAAGTAACATGCAAAACAAAGGATTTGTAAGGTTTTTTGCGATACTGCTCACATTGGTATGTGTGTTCTACCTCTCTTTCTCTTTTGTGACTCGCTATTATACTAATAAAGCGAAAGATTTTGCAAAAGGTGATATCAAAGTAGAGCAAGACTATCTGGACTCTCTATCAAATGAGAAAGTCTGGTTGGGCAACTATACGCTGAAACAATGTCGTGAGATGGAGATCAGTTTAGGCTTGGACTTGAAGGGCGGTATGAATGTAATCCTTGAGGTTTCTGTACCCGATGTTATTAAAGCATTGGCAGATAACAAACCTGATGAAGCCTTCAACAAAGCATTGGCAAATGCTGCGAAACAAGCCATCACAAGTCAAGAGGATGTGATAACCTTATTTATAAGAGAATATCACAAGATAGCTCCTACTGCACGTCTTTCAGAACTCTTCGCAACCCAACAATTAAAAGACAAAGTAAATCAAAAATCATCTGACGCTGAAGTTGAAAAGGTCTTGCGCGAAGAAGTAAAAGCAGCCGTTAACAATTCTTACAATGTTCTTCGTACCCGTATAGACCGGTTCGGAGTAGTTCAGCCCAACATCCAAAGTTTGGAAGATAAAATGGGAAGAATTATGGTAGAACTACCGGGAATCAAAGAACCGGAACGTGTAAGAAAGCTATTACAAGGATCTGCAAATCTGGAATTTTGGGAAACCTATACAGCAAAAGATGTTGTTCCTTATTTACAATCAAGTGATGCGAAGTTACGTGCTATCCTAGCCGGAACGCCTTCGGACAGCCTTGCAAACGACAGCGCAACAACAACTACAGAACTGGCACAAGCTGCAACCACTACCACCGATAGCCTTGCAGCGGCATTAAAAGGAGAAACCAAAGAACAAAAAGCCAATCTGGAACAATTGAAGAAAGAACATCCGTTGCTTTCTATTCTTCAGGTGAACTCATCCGGACAAGGTTCTGTTGTGGCCTATGCAAATTACAAAGACACGGCTACAATCAACAAATATCTTTCAATGAAAGAGATTCAGAGTGAGCTACCCAAAGACTTGCGTCTTAAATGGGGAGTATCTGCTTATGAATATGACCCGAAAGCACAAACATTCGAACTATATGCTATTAAATCAACCGAGCGTAACGGACACGCTCCTTTGGAAGGAGATGTTGTAACAGATGCCAAGGATGAATATGATCAATATGGCAAACCTGCTGTAAGTATGTCTATGAACTCGGATGGTGCACGCCGTTGGGCACAACTTACCAAACAGAATATCGGTAAAAGCATTGCGATCGTTTTGGATGGATATGTATATTCGGCTCCAAATGTAAATCAGGAAATTACCGGAGGTAATTCACAAATTACCGGTCATTTCACTCCGGAACAAGCAAAAGACTTGGCAAATGTATTAAAATCAGGAAAAATGCCGGCCCCTGCACGAATTGTTCAGGAAGATATTGTAGGACCGTCACTGGGACAAGCCTCCATCAACGCCGGAATTATTTCATTCGTAGTCGCATTGATTCTGTTAATGATTTATATGTGCTCTATGTATGGAATCATACCTGGTATGATTGCTAACGGTGCTTTAATACTGAACTTATTCTTCACCCTCGGTATTTTATCCTCTTTCCAGGCCGCATTGACAATGTCAGGAATAGCCGGTATGGTGCTGTCACTTGGTATGGCTGTAGATGCAAACGTGCTGATTTATGAACGTACCAAAGAAGAATTACGTAGTGGTAAAGGAGTTAAAAAAGCATTGGCTGATGGTTATTCCAACGCCTTCTCTGCGATCTTTGACTCAAACCTAACTTCCATAATTACCGGTGTCATCCTATTTAATTTTGGAACAGGACCTATCCGTGGTTTTGCCACAACCCTAATTATAGGTATCCTTATTTCGTTCTTTACAGCTGTGTTTATGACACGTCTTGTATACGAGCATTACATGAACAAAGACAAGCTATTGAACTTAGCCTTTTCTTCAAAGATTTCCAAGAATTTAATGTCTAATGTACATTTTGACTTTGTTGGGAACAAAAGCAAAGGACTAATTGCAACAATAGTCATTCTTGTTATATGTATCGGTTCTCTTGCAGTTCGTGGTCTAAGCCAGAGTATAGACTTCACCGGTGGACGTAACTACAAGGTCCAATTTGAACAACCTGTACAGCCGGAGCAAGTGCGAAAGCTAATTACCGATAAATTTAATGATGCTAACGTTAGTGTGATTTCTATCGGAACAGATAAGAAGACGGTACGTATCAGCACGAACTATCGCATCAATGAAGCCGGAAGCAATGTCGATACTCAAATAGAAGAACGCTTGTATGAAGCTTTAAAACCACTACTTACTCAGAATATAACTTTAGCTACATTCATTGATCGTGAGACTTATACAGGAGGTAGCATAATCAGTTCTCAGAAGGTGGGTCCAAGTATTGCAGATGATATAAAGGCTTCTGCAATGTGGTCGGTAGTTCTGGCCTTGCTAGCCATCGGCTTATACATTTTATTGCGTTTCCGCAATATAGCATATAGTATAGGATCTGTAGCAGCTCTGGCTAGTGACACAATGATCATATTGGGAGCCTATTCACTATGTTGGGGTTGGATGCCTTTCTCTCTCGAAATAGACCAGACGTTTATTGGTGCTATTTTGACTGCAATCGGTTACTCTATCAATGATAAAGTGGTAATCTTCGACCGTGTTCGTGAATACTTCGGTCTGTATCCCAAGCGTGATAAAAAGTCATTGTTCAACGATTCTTTAAATACAACACTGGCTCGTACCGTAAATACGTCATTAAGTACATTGATAGTATTGGTATGTATCTTTATTCTGGGTGGAGATTCCATCCGAAGCTTTGCATTCGCTATGATCCTTGGTGTTGTCATCGGAACATTATCTTCTCTATTTGTAGCTTCTCCTATCGCTTATATGATGATGGGCAACAAGAGAGGTGCTACTAAAGTTGAGGCAGTAGAAAAAGCGAAAGAAGTAGAATAAAGAATATCAGAAATAATCTAAAGACTTTATTAGAGACTACTAAGAAGTCGTGAAGAGCTAAAAAGGAGCTGCCTAAAAAGACAGTTCCTTTTTTAGCTCTTTATTGATGTAATATAAAGTATCCGTACTCTCTGCTACAAGCATATTTATACCCATACCTACAGCAATTCCAGATGCTCCATTTATAAGTAAATCAGGAATGCGCAGCAAGAGGGAAAGCATCAATAAAGAAGAAAGAAGAGCAGACATACGGCTATTTCTAGCTGAAAAATATTGCGCCCTTTCTCCTTTAGGTATGAGATTACTTGAAACTATAGCCTGCAACAGTAAAAAGTTGTTTTCCTTTAGATATCCCGATGTTTTCGCACGGCAATCGCGATATATGACATAAAACCATGATTAAATATAGAGCACACAAACGTGTACGGGAAAGTCTGATTTAAGATGTTATACAGATGTTGTGCAAGCGATAGAGGGAGGCACTATTACACTTTTCAGAATCAATAAATTACATAATTAATTAGTAGCCTCGAGGGGAATCGAACCCCTATCTAAAGTTTAGGAAACTTCTATTCTATCCGTTGAACTACAAGGCCATTTTTATATAATGGCTGCAAAGATAATGTATTCCGGCGATTTTCCGAAAAAAAGTTTTGTGAATCCGATTAACTTTGCGAAATTTGCCGACTAGTGTATGATAAACATATTAACCCTCCAAAAATAAATCATAGTAATACGAAATTATGGCAAACGACATGATGGTAAAAGAACTGGAGCAAGTGGTAGTCCGCTTCTCCGGAGATTCCGGTGACGGTATGCAACTGGCCGGTAACATCTTTTCAACAGTATCGGCTACGGTGGGAAATGATATAAGTACTTTCCCCGACTATCCGGCAGATATCAGGGCCCCGCAAGGTTCATTGACCGGTGTATCAGGATTTCAAGTCCACATTGGCGCCGATAAAGTCTTTACGCCAGGTGATAAATGCGATGTATTGGTAGCGATGAACGCTGCCGCATTGAAAACTCAATACCAGTTTGCAAAATCCACCGCTTGTATCATTATTGACACTGACGCTTTTAAATCTTCCGACCTGCGGAAGGCAGCCTTTGAAACAGAAGACCCGATAGAGGAACTCGGCATAAAACAAGATGTTATAGCTGCTCCGATCTCCCAAATGGTAAAAGACTGTCTGGCAGACACAGGCATGGATAACAAAGCTATCCTCAAATGCCGCAACATGTTTGCAGTAGGTTTGGTATGCTGGTTATTCAATCGTGACCTCACAATAGCAGAAAACTTTGTTAAAGAGAAATTTGCTAAGAAACCCCAGGTAGCCGAAGCTAATATTAAGGTAATCCATGCGGGTTACGACTATGGACACAATACTCATGCTTCCGTCTCAAATACGTATAGAATAGAGACTAAGACCAAAAAGGCGGGAGTATATATGGACATCACGGGCAATAAAGCCACGGCATACGGTTTTATTGCAGCTGCTGAAAAGTCCGGTTTGAAATTATTTCTGGGATCTTACCCCATCACTCCGGCTAGCGATGTTCTACACGAACTATCCAAACATAAATCATTAGGAGTGATAACCGTTCAATGTGAAGATGAAATATCAGGTTGTGCAACTGCCATCGGAGCTTCTTTTGCCGGAGCTTTGGCTGCAACTTCCACTTCCGGTCCGGGTATCTGCTTAAAATCGGAAGCAATGAATCTGGCTGTAATGACAGAACTTCCATTGGTGGTATTGGACGTACAACGTGGAGGACCTTCCACCGGATTACCAACAAAGTCGGAGCAAACCGACTTACTGCAAGTGCTATACGGACGCAACGGTGAAAGCCCAATGCCCGTTATCGCAGCAACTTCACCCACAAACTGCTTCGATGCCGCTTATACGGCTTGTAAGATAGCTTTGGAACACATGACTCCGGTTGTTTTGTTGACGGATGGATTCGTAGCCAACGGTTCGGGTGCTTGGAAATTGCCCGACTTGGATAACTATCCGGAAATCAAACCGCAATATGCTACTCCGGAAATGAAAGACAACTATACTCCTTATAAACGTAATCCCGAAACCCAAGTACGTTATTGGGCGCTTCCGGGACAAGAGGGATATACTCACATCTTAGGCGGACTGGAGAAGGATGGCAACACAGGTGCTATTTCGTCCAATCCCGATAACCATAATCTAATGTGTCACTTAAGAGCAGAAAAAGTGGCTAAGATTCCTGTACCGGATGTAGAGGTACAAGGCTGTGCTGACAACGCCGACCTGCTAATTGTAGGTTTCGGAGGTACTTACGGTCATTTGTACTCTGCTATGGAAGAGTTGATCAAGGCTGGCAAGAAAGTGGCTTTAGCTCACTTCTCTTATATCAATCCGCTACCTGCAAATACAGCAGAGGTGTTGAAGAAATACAAGAAAGTGGTTGTGGCTGAACAGAACTTAGGACAGTTTGCAGGCTACCTTCGCATGAAAGTAGATAACTTCACTCCTTACCAGTTCAATGAGGTTAAAGGACAACCGTTTGTTGTTAACGAGTTGGTCAATGCCTTTACCGAGATAATCAACAAATAATAACCCGTAAAGAAAAAGAAAGATATGAGCGAATATACAGCTAAAGATTACAAAAAAGGACAGCCTCGTTGGTGTCCGGGTTGCGGTGATCACTTTTTCTTAGCTTCACTGCATAAAGCAATGGCAGAAATCGGGATAGCTCCTTGGGAAACCACTGTTATCTCGGGAATAGGATGTTCCAGTCGTCTGCCTTATTATATGAATACTTACGCCATGCAGACCATTCACGGCCGTGCTGCCGCTATTTCAACTGGTTGCAAGGTGGTAAACCCCAAACTATCGGTTTGGCAAATATCAGGTGACGGTGACGGATTGGCAATTGGCGGAAACCACTTCATTCATGCTATTCGTCGTAATATAGACGTCAATATTATCTTGTTAAACAATCGGATTTATGGTCTTACCAAGGGACAATATTCCCCAACCTCTCCCCGTGGATTCGTTAGTAAATCGTCTCCCTACGGAACTGTAGAAGATCCATTCCATCCGGCAGAGCTGTGCTTTGGCGCACGCGGACGCTTCTTTGCACGTTGTGTGGCAACTGATAGTCCGGGTAGTGTGGAAGTACTCAAAGCAGCCGAAGCTCATAAGGGAACGACGGTATGCGAAGTACTACAAAGTTGCGTTATCTTCAACGACGGTACACACGATTCTGTTTATAACAAAGAAGGACGGAGTAAAAATGCCATCTATCTGGAGCAAGGAAAGCCAATGGTTTTCGGTGAGAATAATGAATATGGACTGATGCAAGAAGGATTCGGACTGAAAGTGGTGAAGCTCGGTGAAAACGGAATTACCGAAAAGGATATTCTTGTGCATGACGCCCACTGCGTAGACAATACCTTGCAGTTGAAGCTTGCTTTAATGGAAGGACCGGACTTCCCGGTTGCCCTTGGTGTTATCCGTGACGTTGAAGCTCCGACATACGATGACGCTATCAACCAGCAAATAGAGGAAGTGGCAGGAAAAAAGAAGTACCATAACTTCAAGGAACTGCTCATGACCAACGACACCTGGACAATGGAAGAAGAATAGTTTAGCTTATTAATAACCAGTAAATAGCAGAAGGCTGCCTTGCAAGTTCATTAACGCAGGACAGCCTTTTTTATATCCTTATGAAAGAGTTCCCACACCCGGGTGTGGGGATGTATGACACCCGGATGTTGAGCATGACGACACCCGGGTGTCGTACACTATCTGACTAGGTCCCAAGCAGGCGGGGTAACGTTTAGCAAATGACGGACAAAGAAATCGTATCGCTTGTGCTCTCCATACGTTCCACCCATAGTATGGTTAGAACCCGGAATGACAACTAATTCGAAATCTTTATTTGCTTTAATCAGAGCATTCACCACTTGCATGGTCGAAGAGGGGTCCACATTATCGTCCATCTCACCAACCACCAGCATCAGCGGGCGCTTCAACAAATGGGCATTAACTACATTGGAACATTCCTCATACTGCTTGCCTATGGGATAACCCATCCATTGCTCATTCCACCACATTTTATCCATACGATTATCCTGACAGCCACAGGACGAATAAGCCGCCTTATAGAAGTCGGGATGAAGCAGCACGGCATCGGCAGCTTCCTGTCCACCGGCCGAAGCGCCGAAGATGCCTACCCGGTCAATATCCATGTACGGATACTTGGCCGCAGCGGCTTTAATCCATTCCATCCGGTCGGGGAAACCTGCATCTTTCAAGTTCTTATAGCAAACGTCTTCAAAAGCCTTGGAGCGGAACGAGGTCCCCATAGCATCCAATTGGACTACTATAAATCCGAGTTCCGCCAAACTACTCATATTCCAGTTGTAAGCGATGAACGATTTCGGCGTGTATTGGCTGCCCGGTCCGGCATAAATATATTCAATGACGGGGTACTTCTTACTCGGGTCAAAGTTTGTGGGACGGACAATAATTCCCCACATATCCGTCTGATGATCCCGCCCCTTGGCGCAAAAGACTTCGGGAGCTTTCCATCCTGCTTCAACCAATTTCGTAATATCCGCCTGCTCCAGCGGCATCACAATCTTACCATTCTTCGCTTCCCGCAGAACCGCAACCGGAGCTTTATTCACCAGCGAATAAGTATCCACCAGATACTTCATATCCGGAGAGAAAGTGGCCTGATGCATTCCTTCTTCGGGTGTTAAACAGGTCAGTCCGCTTCCGTCAAAATGAATGCGATAGTATCGGACTAAATAGGGGTCTTCACCCTTCGCCATTCCATTTGCGGAGAAGTAAATCAACCGGTTAGCCTCATCGATATGCATCACCTCACGTACATACCACGGCCCTTTGGTTATCTGGTTTTCCACCCTTCCCGTTTGACGATTGTACAGGTACAAGTGATTCCAGTTGTCACGCTCACTCATCCAGATTATTTCTTTTCCATTGGAGAGATCCCTGCGGAAGTAACGGTTGTAGTTGACAAACGTCTTACTGGTTTCTTCAATCACCGTCCGCACCTTACCGGTTCCGGCCGAGAGTTCCAACACACGATAGACCTGATGTCCGCGCTGATTATATTCAAACATCACGGTTTTACTATCGGCATCCCATTCCAGCCCTCTCACCTCAAATTGCGTATTGAATAGTTCCGTAGAAGGAATAGCGGTTTGTCCCGTTTCAACATTGAAAACACAAGGGCACCTAACGGGCAGTGCATCACCCGGTTTAGCATATTCCCGCTTATGCAACTTGGGCTGAAGCTGATCGGTGGGTGATGACTCAATAAAATAGATATACCGTTTCTCCGCCGGGCGTACCTTCATCACCGCTACTTTCTTAGAATCCGGCGACCACACGATTTGTGCCGCATAGAACTCGCCCGGAGACCCATCAAAACTTAGCGCCTTTTCTTTATCCGATTGATTATCCTTTACATAGACATTGCTATTCTTGATATAAGCGGTCCGTTTACCGTCCGGGGAAACCACCGGTTCTCCCTTATTCTCATCGAGATTTTCCGCCCAATAACGCATATTCGGCTTCTCTACTTTACCATTATCTGTTAAGACGCCTTTTCGTTCTGCATAAGTCCATTTATGGTCTTTATAAACAAACTTCAACGTATCCAAAGTCGCATTAATGCTTAAAAAGCTAATGGGAAGTTGCATTGCATCAACGTCCTTTTTACCCTTTTCTAAAGGAGCAACAGTATGAACGGATTGCACCGATGCTGTTGATGAAGCGGGTAATCGCCAACTCTCCTCCCGTTGAGCAGAAGTAGCGGATATGGCCTCTCCCCTTGCCTTTGTAACCGAGCCAAACGAACTTGCCAATAAAGGAGTTGTCTGTCCGGATAGCTCTGTCGCCATCTCCTTTCTCGGGGAATTTAGAGTTGATAAACTTTTCGCCAGCTTCTCCTGATTAAATAAAGGAGAACGCTTCTTCTTTGTTGCATCCACCAGCACATACTCCTTACCTTGGGGAGTATCGCGAACATACCAAAACTTGTCAGTACCGACAATCCATTGCGGACGGACATTTCCATAAAATACTTTGTTACTGAATTTGTCGTGAAGCGAATAGGCCCGTTGATAGTCTTCCAACGTACCTTGTGCAAGGAGCTTATCCACATTCATAAAAGCTAAAACGGCACACAAGCCGATACAAGCCGCAACCTGTCTTTTTACCTGTTTCATTTGTGATTTATTTATTACTCAACTTCCCATTCAAACAGCCCGGAAGCGTATTCTGCGGGAAGCTTTATTTCCATCTTTAATCCGCCGGTTGTGACCGGAGTAAAGCTAACTTCGTTGCCAATGCCTTTCACTGTCCCATACGAGGTTGCATTTTCCACAGGTACCCATGCCCCTGTGTTATCTTTATAATACAACTTCCAGAAATCGGGCACACGGCAACCTCCCCACGGACCATCATCATACCAATAGACAGTAGAACCGGATATGGTTTTAGGGGAATCGAATGTATAAGCAATCCACTCGGTAGTCCCCTTTTTCGGCCACCAATGATAATAGGGTACTGAACGGTCATTTGCATTCTTCGGCACTAACCGGTCGTTGATCGCAGTAATCGCTGTCGCCTGATGTGAAGCGGAAACACGGCTCTCCGAAGCAATGGTCGGTGGCAACACAGGGCGGGTGGCATTGACATCAATAGGCAACCATACCGCCATTTCACCGCTACCGCGATGCGCCCATGCATAATAAGGAATCATATTTAATTTCACATCCTTTGCCACCAATCTGCCAGTTGCATCATATTCCAATGTCTGTGCATCAGTCTGCACCATGTCAATGCCATACAATAAATCCGACTTCTTAATGACTTTAAACTGCGGATTCCGGTTTACCAGCACCCCTCTCACACTGAAATCATTGTCAGGCCATTCCGCACAATACACCAAAGGTCCACGCTCCACGGCAACTTTACCCTGATCTGCGGCTACCAGAGGATGGGCTTTTACCGTACGGACTTCCATATCAAAATGAATCTGTACTTCATCCCCTTTCTTCCATTTCCGGTCAATTACGAAATAGCCTTTTTCCAAAGCATTCTCCACCGGCTGCCCATTCACGTTAATCAAATAAGCAGGATGCTTCTTATCCGCGTAACGGTATAAATCACCGGGAACCACCGAGTTCCTCACCCATCCCGGAATACGGATCTTCAGCTTGAAGTCTTGCTTCCCCGCAGGTGAAACCGCCAGCCGAATGTCGCCCGACCACGGATAATCCGTTGTTTGCTCTAAAGTGACCTTTTTACCATTCAATGCCACCGTCGCTTTATCTCCCATAAACAGGTTTACATACAAGTCTTTGCCTTGTGTGGCATATACATAACCGGGAAGAGAAGGAATGAAGCGACAAATATTGGACGGACAGCAAGCACAACCAAACCAAGGCTGACGTTGGTGTTGCCCGATTGATTCCAAGGGATTGGGATAGAAGAACCGGCCTCCATCCAGTGAAACGCCAGAGATCAGCCCGTTATACAAAGTACGCTCCAGTACATCATAATATTTCGATTCCCCATGTAACAGGAACAAGCGGTAGTTAAGGTAAACATTTCCGATTGCCGCACACGTCTCGCAATAAGCAGACATGTTGGGCAATTCATAATTCTGCCCGAAAGCTTCTCCGTTACTAGTGGCTCCGATACCTCCGGTGATATACAACTTCTTATTCACAATATTATCCCAAATCCGGTCAATAGCATGCACATAAGCGGTATCTCCGGTCAACGCAGCCACATCGGCCATGCCGGAATACATGTAAGCGGCACGTACGGCATGCCCCACAGCCTCATCCTGTTCCGTCACCGGCTTATGCGCCTGACTATATTCATCCCGGCGTGCAGTGTGTCCCCGCTTATCCAGGAAGAACTTCGCTTCGTTGAGGTATTTCACATCTCCCGTAACCAAATAGAGCTTGGCTAAAGCCATCTCGGCAATCTGATGCCCGGGAACCACGACCAGTTGCCCCGGTTTATCTCCTATTGCTCGGCACACACAGTCGGCATAGCGGATAGCAATATCCAGAAAGTTACGCTTCCCCGTAGCCTGATAGTGCGCAATTGCTCCTTCTACCATGTGACCGAGATCATACAGCTCATGGCTCAGGTCTTCCACCTTTTCCCAACGCTTACTTCCCGACCATTCATGCGGATGTTTAGGGTTTTGCGTGCGTGCGGTGTATAAGTAACCATCCGGTTCCTGAGCTGCTGCAACCAGAACAAGCACACTATCAATGTATTTCGACAGCTTCTTGTTGGGACAGGTTTGCATGGAATAGCTAGCTCCTTCTATCACCTTATATACATCCGTATCATCAAAGGGCAAACCACCCACCTTAATCGTATCACTGGGATGCGCCGCCCTTACAAAATTATCATACCGTCCCGTTTCCTCACATTTGCTAAAAGCAAGCGGAATAGTTACTTCACGGTTTGCCTTCAACCGCTGTCCCCAGAAGGAATCGGTCACTTTTACTGCTGTGAAAGGCACAGGAGTAAAGGGATATCCCTTATGCACGGGAACCTTTTGGGCATAGGACAACAAAGTTGCACCTGCCAAAAGGAATGTAAACAAACTCTTTTTCATGCTATTTGGTTTATTAATATTTAGTTTCCACTCTATCTTTTTCCGGTGTAATGCTTCAAGATTTCTTCAGCCTTAAGTACCCCGTCATATAGTCTCACTTCATGAAGAAGTCCGCTGAACGGCCAGTCTCCGCATGCAGTTCTGCCCAAAGTTACATATTTACTCTCTGGTAAAAGTAAGAGAATATCATTTTCTTTGATCTTCCTTCCATTCAGATACACCTTCTCCATGTAACCGTCATAAGTGATAACCCAATGCTGCCACTGTCCCGTACCAGCCAATTCGGGAAAGCCCATGTCCTCAAACCAACCAAAATGACAAACCACCCCGCAACGCGGCTCTTTGCCACTGCAAAGCATTACCTTTTCCAACTCACCTTCCGAAGAAGTCAAATCGACAATGCACTCGTTCTGATTAGCTTCCGGATTCAAAACCCAAGCTTCAAGAGTGTAAGGTGCACTGTCCCTGACCTGACTTGGCAAAGCAAAGTCGGAACGGAACCACTGAACGCTGTCAAAAGCAAAAGCCTTGACTCCTTTCTGTTCCACTACAGGCAACGCGGTAGTCAACGTGTGAAATTTACCTTTACCCGTGTGTTCATTAATTTCAGTGAGCGTATCACCTGCTTGGTAATCATCTGCACATACCTCCATCAAGAGTTCCGGGGCTTTCTCTCCTTTCTGCCCAATAGTACCGGAAAGTTTCGAAGTAGTGCCGGAAAGCTTTGAGATAGCAGGCTTTCTTCTTTGCTCGCTTCCTTTAGACGAACGATTCTCCTCAGATGAACTAACCGGAAAACCGGCACCATTCCTATCTCCATTTATCCCGGAAGATTTACCGGATAGACAGGCCTTGTCCTCATCCGCAAAGATTTTGATATTCCAAATGGCACCGAACTGCCCTTTTCGCTTTCCACCAATATAAGTAAAGCGAACATACTGGGCCTTGGCATTGCCCTGATCTATCATGGGACTGCCCGATAAATGGTTGTCCCGCCGGTCGGCAAACAGCTTCCAATCTTTTCCATTCCGGGAAACTTCAATAAAGTACTGATAATACAAAGTAGGATATTCAAACTGTGTCCAGATCCGTCGGATATCTTTCAGACTTCCCAAATCAATCTCAATCCATTCCCGTCCCGAGGTCTTCGGACGCCACAATGTAGCATTATTATCATCCACGGCGTACTGCGGCTTGAAATACTCATTATAATAAGAAGAAGCCTTTACCTGCTTACAGAAGGTCAGATTAGGAGAAGTATTCGCCAAAGTACCAAGATGCCCGATTCCACGATGCGTAGGTACCACCTTAGCTATGGAACCATCTCCATTAAAGACCAGCTTATCAATAGCAATCTGCCGATGCATTCCCCGCGTAGATTGCGGAATATTATGCCGGTGATATACAATATAATAGTTATCTCCGTCCTTTAAGATGCTATGATGCCCCGGTCCATGAACCGAGTGGTCGGCATTCGTCGAAAGGATTGGATTGTTCTTTCCGAAAGTAAAAGGTCCCATAGGTCCCACCGTACTTGTTGCATACTGCACCCGGTAAGTCTCATCATGGCAAGAGCCGGAAGAATACATAAAGTAGTAAATGCCATTCCTCTTCAGCATAAAGGGAGCTTCGAAGAAATCGGTAGCTTCGGTATTCGGAATTAAGCGGGTCTGGGTGAAACTCTTTCTATCGGCCGATAGTTTTCCTACTCCACAACCAAAGCCTTTGTATATGCCCCATGTTCCCCAATAAAGGTAAACCGAGCCGTCATCATCCACAAAGGATTGCCCATCAAGTGTAATGGCATTCTTCACAAAACGGTCAGGCACCAACACCGTTGTATCGTTACCAAGCAAATTGTGCCACGGCCCAATCGGGGTATCGCCCACCCCACAATAGATTTTGCAAGGCTCACAATAATACATATAGAACTTTCCGTCTTTATCCCGCATCACATCGGGTGCCCAGATATGATAAGTAGTAGGCCAGTTCATCGGCACCATCGTCCAGTTTGCAAGATCTTTGGAAGTCCATGCCACCGACGGTCCTAACCCTCCGCCATTTCCATCAGTCGTAGCATAGATATAATAAGTATCCCCGAATTTCTTAATGGTAGGGTCGGCAAAGTAGCCTGCAATCACCGGATTGCCATCGCCCGGAGCATTCCACTTCTCTGCCTGCCCCAACACCTCAGCATAGAAGGACGAAGCTAAAATACCCAGTAAAAATAGAATAAGTTTCCTCATAAATAGTTATTTAAAGATAGATTAGGTATTCACGAAAGAAGCTTCTTACAAACCTTCAATCAGGGATGTATCTCATTTTTGATCGGAAGATCCGCTTCATAGAAATACGCCTTCAGTAGGTTATACATCTCCGGATCATAGGCTTTCAATTTCTCCCGTCGGTTGATTGCGTTATGCACTCCATTCGGCTCCTTGGAATAACGATTACAATTGAAGAAAGACTGAACGGTCTCTGCAAAATATTCTTCTTTATTGCTAATAGCATAAGTATCCTTCCACAACCCTTTTGCTTCAGCATGCTGCATCACACATTCGAGCCTCTTGTTAAAGGTCGGATCAAGTCCTACAATACCTATGGTATGAATAAGATGAGCAAACTCATGAATTAAAATGTTCTCTCCTTTATACCGATCACCCGGTAGACAGAGCAAGTTCTCTTCCCCACAGCTTGAACTGAGCGAATCCTCAGGAGCACCACCAAAGCCTCTTGCCCGTCTATTCCAATAAGCTATTTTCTCCGGGGAACTGCAAATATGAGCATATTCAGGAATGTCACAAACCTCTTCATGCTCCCCGATGACCATAAACCGACAATGCTGTTTAACCATATAATTCCTAATATCTTCCCGCTTTGCCAACATTCCTATAATCAATTGCCGGGCTGTGAGCAGTGCTTCATCACGGACTTTATCCGATGACACAACTGCTATGCCCCCGGCATCCACATATTTTTTATAGAATGAAGGCAAGTGCAAAGAGTCAGGAACATCTTTCACTTCCTGAGCCTGCACCAATCCCGTACCGTAAATAAAAGCCAATAAACCAGTTATGGCTATAAATAAAGTTTGTCTCATAAATATTAAAGTTCAAATTTCAATCAGTTTAAGACACTAGCACCTTCAAATTTTACTTTATATGGCCATTGTTCATCATTAGAATCATCATCATCCCAAACATGATACCAATGAACTTTGGGGGCTCCACTCACTACAAAATACAGCTTCTTGCAATTAGACGGACAGCTAAAAACCGCACTTCCTTTTGATTCTGAAAAGACATCGCTATAAACACATGTCCCATCATTAAGATAAGCCACAAAGCCATACCTCCATCCCGCTTCATCGACATTCAGACTTCGGTAACCATCAGCCCCTGCTATTCCCTCAAAATCAGCTTTTATTTCTTCCGTTTCCGCAAGTCTATTCAAGTCAATCACATTATAACCATAATTCTCAATGCATTGATCGGGACTAATTCTATAATATCCATCTTCCTCTTTCAATAAAGAAACTTGCTTCCGTCCAACATAATTTCTACCATAGTCCCTTATGCCGTCAATGTCCCAATTTACAAAGCGTCTGGCCGCATCAAACATCTCATCATTAAATGTCTTTTGATCAATATTAGTTATTCGTTTATAAGTATCAACAGGATCTTCCGGCTTTCGCGCCATACGCCATAACTTCCCAATAAAATCAATGCCATGCTTCATACACCAATAGTCTTGTATAAAATAGTTAGAGTAACGGGGAGTTTCATGCAAAATGTTCTTATGGAAATATTTAAGATACTCTCCATAATAATAACTGGAAAACTGTTCTTCCGGATAAATCTTAAAGCTTTGCCATTGAGCACATTGTTCCCAAAAAGCATTTCCTCCTTCTCCATTTGGACCAAAGCCATAACGATAGCCGGAATCGCTGGCCGGATTATCGCAATAAACCTGATATTGAAAACAATGTCCTATTTCATGAGCAACAACAGAGCCAACCGGTTGAACAGCCGGAGCATTTACCCACAAAGCACCTATGACATCATCGTACCCAGCCCCTGTAGCACTCCACTCCTTATTATAGCTAAGGAAAATCATCATTCTATATTGACTTGTCTTAGAATCAGCTTCATCAATAAACTTTAAAGTATTCGCGTAGTATTTATATATACTTTCAGCCTTATCAAGAAGATCATTTATATCAACTGCATATCCTCCTAATGCTTTCCCCGGATCTTTACCAAAACCAGCTTCCCAAAATACGATCCAATTCTCTGAAGCTTTCGACCGACTCCAAGACCATTGGCTGGATTCTTTCGTAAAATCATTGTCTTTGAGTGCTTCTGGAATATAAACATCCTTTCCAATCGGTTTATGCATATTTTCATCTTCTACATTCTGTTCATCTGACGCACAACTATCCAAACCGATAAATAGACAGACAAATAGACAATAAACTATTTTTCGTGTATAAAAAACAAACATCCTTTTAACTATTAATTTATAAAAGTAGAAACCGCCCAGCTCTATAAGTCAGGAGAACAATAGATTACCGATTGAGCATCTGTTGTTCTCCTGCTTAAAAGAGATACTTTTACTCTAAAGTAAGAGTAATAATAAATCGGAAGAAATTATTTTGATTTTCAGTGTCTTTATATCCAATACTAATAGTATACGTAGCACCGGAAGTCATTCCTGGAGCTCTTCCTATATACAACATTTCATCTCCGTTCTTTGTATTGGCATAAAAAGAAAATCCTGTGTCTCCCCAGCTACATACAGTCCCTTGGGCATTCATCCAATAACCAGGCTTCTCCCCTGTATAACTGCTCGTTTCATCCCATACTCCTGTATTGGAATTTACTACATACATATGGATTTTCCCATTTGTTGCCTCACCACTGTCTCCATTATAATCTAGATTAGCTAAGAAATCATCAACACTCATACCCATACACGTTTGTATGGCTTCGGCATAATTAGTAAAATCAATGCCAAAAGAAGCATAATCACCGTCAGGTATACTAATACTAGTCAAAATAATAGAAGGATCGGTTATTGATACATTAAAAGTAAAACGTACATAATTATCATAGTTTGTTCCATTCACAGCAAAGCCCACATTAAAGCTCAATACCGTTCCCACAACTGCTTGTTCATTCACATTAACAACAAGTTCTTTAGCTTCTGTATCAATATCCAAACTTGCTGTCCGTGTTTCGCTATCAAGGGCACATACTCCCCCTGCCGAATTATAATACCACCCGGTATTACCTTTTGTCATATCCGATTTATCCCAACGACCTTTACTCGGGCTGATATTATAGAAAACGACTGTCCTGTCTTTGAGACCATTAATCACCTGATCAACCGTCATATTCATCTTCTCCTGGAACATTTCAGCATAGTCTGCCAATTTAATGGTCTGCGCTTCAAAATGCCCAACTGCAAATTCCATATCCGATGTTATAACAGCATTGGCATCCGTTTTCAGATAAGGAATCTCACTCTCACTATAAACATGTTTACTCGTTGCATCTTCAATACTATCACTACAGGCAGTAAATCCAAAAGCCAAGCAACAGCCTATTAAAGCATATATAAAATTGTTCTTCATATCAATCACTTTTTATCAGACTTAAAATTATTGAGCACTGTCTCCATAACCAGGATTCTGTACTAGATTCATATTCCCATCCATAAAATCTTTAGGTATAGGGAAAATATTACAATGTATATCTGTGAGATCTGTATCAGCATCCTTGCAAAACCACGATTTTCCATTATATACATTCTGGCTTTTCCCTTTAATACGGAAGCGTATTAAATCCTGACGCCGGTGATGCTCTGCTACAAATTCCCAGGCTAAATCATCCAGCAAACCTCCTAACTCTATATCTTCACCACCTTCTGTAGTAGTAATCCATTTATCTTCTTCACCCATTTTTCCCTGATTCTCACGGTGACCATAAGCATAGACACTCCCGCCCTTTAATTGCTCAACAGTACGTATAGCTTTAGAAGGATTGTTTTTAAACGCACGCTGGCGTACCTGAGTCACTAAATTTGCGGCATCTTGTTCGGTTTCTCCCTTATATCCTCCTAAGCGAAGCAGGCATTCGGCCTTGATCATATATGCATCAGCCAAGCGGAAGAATGGAACATCATCATAGCTTGTCCCAAAATCACCCGATAAAATTTCATATTTAATCAGGCGTCCACCCTCAAAAGGGTAACATCCCGGATTATCAATACTATGAATTTCTTTCGTATAAATCAATGGTTCACCATCCACTGTAATAGCTTCCCCACTTGCAGCATATTGCTGGCCTAATGTCCAGCATGACGTATATCGGCTATCATCTTTATCATAAGTATTCAGGAACTGGGGTAAAACAGTACTACCTCCTGTTGCCCAACCATTAAAATTCCAAACAGCTCTACCTGCCGTATGAATCCATTTATTGGCATAATAATTGCCACTCGCATATTTCTCGGCAAAAGGAATACCAAAAATAATTTCTGGAGATCCCGAAATATCTTCTTTAAAGTTGCTGGAATAATCAGGAGCTAAAGAAAACTTATGGCTTTCAATCACTTCATTTATTTCATCAATCGCTTTTCCATAATAAGAATTATCCGTAAAATTATTAAACCAAGCGTTATGATTTAAATACATTTTAGCCAGAATCATATTCACTGTATAGTCATTAATTTGCCCCATTCCATTATCTCCGCCACATTTGCCTTTTATATCATCTAGTTCAGTAATAATAAAATCCCAAACTTCTTGCGGCTCCGCTTGATTCGGTAGCCATCCTGCAGGATGGTTATAAGTTGTATCCAAAGGAATGTTGCGGAATAAATCAAATAAGATATAATAATATAAAGCACGGTATCCCCTAAGTTGCGCGACGGCGGTTTCAGAAGTTTGAACAGCCTCATCAGCTAGTAGTTTATTACAAGCATTAATACCTGCATAAGCATAATTCCACTCCGTCCAGAGGTGGCCTATTTGTGAATGGAACTGATGCTTATGCATTGATACATAAAGATCGCCCCATCCAATACCAACCCGATAAGGAGTGCACCACAAATCTGAAGATTCATCCTGAATATCACAATAACCATTCCATCCCCAATATACATTACGTAAGCTACTATATACAGGAGCAAACATACTAGCTGCGTCTTTCTCCGAAAAGTCATATTGTTCAGAAGCTATTTGACTATAAATTGTTTCATCCAAGTCGGTGCAACTATAAAAAGAATACGCTACACCCAACACAGATACTAAAAGAATTTTATATATTTTCGTTTTCATATCTCTTTTGTTTTTAGAAAGTAACATTAACACCGAATGTAAAAGAACGAGTTGCAGGATACTTATCACGACGGTCTATGCCGGCATAGGTCGCATCACTATTAGAAAGCTCGGGGTCCAGACCATCATAGCCTGTGATGCAAAACAAATTATCTCCGGAAACATAGGCACGAATTCCTTTGACATACTTATTATCATGCAATGGAACAGTATAACCTAATGTAATATTTGTCATCTTCAAAAAATCACCTCTTTCCAAATAGTAACTTACAATTGTTTGTTTCTGAGCAGAAGATAAAGTATACTGTCCGCCATAAGGAGACTTTTGAACTGATTTCAAGCGATTATAAGCAATCGAATTATTTTCATAGAAAGCTCGCGGCTCATTTAAAATTTTAAAACCAAGCTGGCTTGTCATTTGAAAATTCAAATCAAAATTCTTATAGCGGAAGGTATTATTCCAACCTAAGTAAACCTTCGGCAGACCGTGCCCTAGATATTGACGATATTGATCATTATTCAACATATTATCGGTAAATTCTTCAGCTTCTCCGGTTGTCGGATTCTCAATCAGCCATAGTCCATTTTCAGATACACCAACAGACTTTAGTCCAAAAAAGTTTCCTACAGACTTACCCACTTCAAGACGATGAGTCGCAATACTGATAGGTTCTCCACAGCCACCTACATCATGTTTATTTGCTGTTTCATACAAATCATTAGAAAGACTTAATAATTTATTTTCATTGTGAGAAGCTGTAACTGTCGTTTTCCATTCGAAAGCTTTGGTACGTACCGGTACTGCATTAATCGCAATTTCTATTCCGGAGTTACGCATTTTACCCACATTGGCTAAAGTTTGGGGATATAAATTCGGAGGGGTAGGTACATCAAATTCCCAAAGCATATCCGAAGTTTTTTTAGTATAAACATCAATTGAGCCTCCCAATCGGTCTTCTAATACGCTAAAATCCAAGCCTATATTCCACTCTGTTGACTTTTCCCATTTCAAATCAGGATTAGGATTGGAAGCAATTACCAGTCCTGGTTTCCATTCTCCGTTCTCATAATAATAAGAAGTTCCTAAATCATAGCGGGTCAATGAGTTATACGAATCATTTGGAATAACCCCTGTCACACCAAAACCGGCGCGCAATTTTAAATTGTTCAGCCAAGTAATCTCTTTCATGAACTTCTCATGACTGATGGTCCACCCTAAAGAAGCAGAAGGAAAATTTCCCCATTTATGATTAGCACCAAATTTAGAAGAACCTTCCCTACGAACACTAACTAAAACATTATATTTATCAGCATATCCATAACTAACGCGGCCAAAGAAACCAACTAGCTTATTGTCATTTTTATAGCTTCCCATGCCGGCTTTCCCTTTCTTTAAAGCAGAACCTACTCCCAAATTATTATACAGAAAAAAATCGTTTTGGAAATCATAGTTATTGGCATTAAATCCTTCATTTACATTATATTGATAACTATAACCTATTAAAGCATTAAGACGATGCTTTTGATATTGTACACTATATTTTGAAGTCAATTCCAAGTTATCGGTCTGACCCTCTACTTCCGAATGATAAGCATATCCTGTATGGTTCTCCATTTTCTGACTGTAATACTCCGAAGTATAATAACCTCTATCATGGGAATTTGAACGACGGGTTGCCAGCATCAAATTAGTCTGCCACCCTTTTATCGGCTCAAAAGTTACATTCCCTGTCATACGGGTCCACTCTGAAGTATACTTCCCTTTACGCTCCTTTATCATTCCCACAGGATTATAATAATAATTCACTTGGAAGTTTTCATAATAACTTCCATCTTTATCCCAAATAGGTTCAGTAGGGTTGCGAATAATAGCTTGTCTGTATATATTAGACTCCCCATCATTGCTTGCATTAGTCGCGGAATTCTTATGTAAGCCTTTAACCATATTGAAATTGACTTTCAACATATCATTTAGCATCCAGTGAGAAAGATCAAAACTCATTTTTATCTCTTCATTGTAAGTATCAATAATGACTCCCTCTTCCTTACGATAATTAAAATCCGCTGAATAAGTTGTTTTATCAGACCCACCCGTTATATTAAAATTATGATTATGAGTAAAAGCCGTACGGGTTATTGCATCCAACCAATCGGTATCATATCCTTTATCCGTAAAACTAGTTAGCCCTTGACGTATCTCTTCAGGTCCCATGAAATCAAGTGTTTTCCCAAAACCGGAAAGTGACATATATCCCGAATAAGTAGCCTGAGTCTTTGAATTACGTTTTCCTGATTTAGTTGTGATCAGGATTACACCAGCTGCACCACGCGTGCCGTAGATTGCTGCTGCGGAAGCGTCTTTTAAGACATCAATTGAGGCGATGTCTTCAGGTGCAACAGTTCCTAAGCTTCCTTCAATACCATCAATTAGCACTAATGGCGTAGAACTACCCTTTAAAGATGTAACTCCACGTAACCGGATTGTAGATTCTGCATTAGGATCACCACTCCCTTTTGCGATGGTTAATCCAGCAATCTTTCCTTTCACTAATTCTGCAGCATCTCCAATGTTTCCAATAGTAAAATCCTCCGCTTTCACACTGGATACAGCGCTCGTAACATCTCCCTTGCGTTGGGTTCCATAGCCAATAACTACCACTTCATCAACGAGCTCTGAATCCTCAACCAACGTGACTTTAATATTTCCACGACCGGCAACTACGTCCTGTGTTTTATAGCCCACATACGAAACCTGTAAAATAGTGTTATAACTTTGGACCGAAAGAGTAAACCTCCCTTTCAAATCAGTAATAACTCCATTAGCTGTTCCTTTCTCTAGGATGTTAGCTCCAATAATCGGTTCGCCAGATTTATCAACAACAAAACCACTCACTTTGACTCTTTGCTGCATACTGTTTACTTCAAAACCACTTACATCATTTTTTGCATACAACTGAGTAAGCCCGAAGCTAATAAACAGAACAACACATATAGCCATTTTTAATAGGCTCCTAGACCAAAAGCCTGAATAACTTTGAAATGTGCTCATCTTTTCTTTTACATTTAAGATTAATAATATAAGGTTACTTGTTCACTTTCCATTCTACAACACCACCGGATTCTCCTTTTTGAAGTTGGGCGGCAATTTTTAGTCCCTTTGTGGTAACTGATTTAAAATCAAGGTGGTTATAGCAGTCTTTCTTAACCGTATAAGGGGTCAATGCTTCCACTTCTTTCCATGCTCCTTTATCTTTATAGTAAAGTTTCCAACTCTCAGGAACACGGAAATTCCCGTCATAATGATCAAAGTCGAGCCAATAAACGTCTACACTGGATACAGTTTCAGGATGCTCAAAGTCATAGGCAATGGTTGCCAACGTTCCTTTTTTAAGCCACCAATAATAATAAGGTTTAGAAATGTCGGAAGAACTTTTAGGCTCCCATTGGTCATTCACTCCCCAAATGCTCTCTTCTCTCTCCACCGGCAGAAATGCGCCTTTCTGCATGGAATTTATTGTATAGGCACGGGCACGGGAAGCAATGGTCGGTTTAGGATTGGGACGCGCATAAGATGCGGCTGTCGGGATCCATACGGACATCTCATCGGCTCCCCGATTATCCCAAACGGAATAGGGTATCGCTGTAAAATCGATATCTTTCTCCTTATTGTCTTGCAAGACTTCTTTAGCTTTACCTTTCAAAACCACGACCCCATTCAGTAAATCTTTATCATAGATTACCTGAAAAGAGGTATTTTCCGGAATATATTTATTCAATACATAATGATCCGGCTGATCATATCCTTCCAAACAATAAACTATCGGACCACGCTGTATAGCCAACTTCCCCCTATCATCGGCTACATTCTCATTAGCTTTAACGCGCCGCACATTCATAGGAAACTCAAGAGTTATTTTATCTCCTCTTTTCCATGATCTTACAAGAGTAGCATAACCATCTTGTTCTTTCAACCGCACACTCTTTCCGTTTACGGCTAGTTTGGTATCTGAGACTTCATTGGTAAAAGAATATAAATCAGAAGGAACAGGTGTTGATTTTGCCCAACCGGGTATACGAAGCCGCAACGCAAAAGTCTCCTCCGTATCCGGATTTACCGTTAATTCAACTTTCCCTTCCCAAGGATATGAAGTTACCTGACTTAATTCCACTACATTATCAGAAGTACTGACAGAAGCATGACTCTGTACATAGAGATTGACAAAAAGATCTTTCCCCTGAGTCGCATAAACATAATTGGGTATGGAAGGCATAAAACGGGTGATATTTCCCGGGCAACAAGCACAACCAAACCATTTCTGACGATTATGTTCTCCCATTGACTCCAAAGGATTGTCATAAAAGAACTTATCACCACTGAGTGAAACTCCTGAAATCACTCCATTATACATGGCACGTTCCACGACGTCCACATATTTAGCATCGCCCGTAGCCAAGAACATACGTTGATTCCAAAAAACATTGGCAATAGCCGCACACGTTTCGCAATAATTCTGATGATTATTAAGTTCATAGTTCGGTCCAAATCCTTCGCCCTGCGCCCGTGAGCCTATACCACCAGTAATATAGAGCTTCTTGCCCACCATATTTTCCCAAATTCTTTTTAATGCAGCAAAATAAGCAGTATCATGAGTAAGTGCTGCTACATCAGCCACGCCGGAATAGAGATATCCGGCCCGCACGGCATGACCCTTGATTTCGGTTTGCTGGAGGATAGGCTTGTAATCCTGACTATATTCACTTAATTTATGTCCATCTGTACCCCGCCCCGTTTCTTCAACAAAGTATTTAGCTAAAGCCAAGTATTTTTCCCTTCCTGTAATCTTATAAAGTTTAGCTAAGGCCATCTCTACAATAGGATGCCCCGAAGGAACATGTTTTTGTCCATTACCCGGACCAAACACTTTACAGATAAGATCGGCATTCTTAAGAGCTACATCCAATAACGTTTTCTTTCCCGTAGCTTTATAATGTGCCACGGCTGCCTCATATAAGTGACCACAATTATAGAGTTCATGACTGTTGATCTTTTCCCATCGGTGAGTGCCCCACCAACCGGACAAGCGCGTACACTTATTTGTAACGCACGTACATAAATAACCATCCGGTTCTTGCGCCATAGCAATTAAATGAATGACACTATCCAAATAAGCATCGAGTTGCTTATCATATTTCACCGCCAAGGAATAAGACGCTCCCTCTATGATTTTATAAGGATCGGTATCGTCGAAAGAAAAATCACCCTTTTGCTCTCCTTTCATCAAACCTCCAGCTATAGCAAAATTATCAAACCTCCCATTTATTTCGCACTGCTTAAAAGCAGAAGGGATAGAAACGGTCCGATTAGTCTCAATCCTTGGAGTCCAGAAGCTATCACACAAATGAACTTGCGTAAACGAAACTTCCTTGATTGGATCCTCAGAAGGTTTGTAAGATGCATTGCAAGAAGATAAAATCGTAAGAACACATCCAGATAGGAATAAATTGCTTTTCATTATGATTACATTAATTTAGATTAAAGCTTCAAGTTTTTAATGCAAATTAAAGCATTAGCAAAAGTACTCCATGCAACAATCATCCAGAACTATACAATTATCATCCGACTCTCACAAACCTATACATTTCACAAAACACACTGATAATTAACCATTTAATAATAAAATTTGGATTATTCTTGCAACATTCTGGATGATATTTGGATTGCATCCGAAATAAATGTGTTAATATTGCACTTATTAAATTCATTAACCTTTGAAGTCCACAAATGAAGAACTTTCTATATACTGTAATCTTTTTATTCCCTTTTATTTCTGAGTTTGCTGCCTCCCCGCAGACATTTAATTTCAGACATTATACCGTAGATAACGGATTATCTTCCAATATCGTACGAAGTATACTGCAAGATAAAAGAGGGTTCATATGGATAGGGACCGAAGAAGGGCTCAACTTCTTCGACGGACAGACCATTAAACAATATCTAAATAATAAAGATACGCCATGCACTCTGGGCAGCAATTATATCAATGTCCTTTTTGAAGATTCAGAGGATAAAATATGGATTGGTACCGACATAGGTGTCTACCTTTATCTTTATGAAAAAGATATGTTCTACCTTTTTCGGCCTCAAACAGAGCACGGCAACAGCATCACATCTGTCATCAATAATATTATAGAAGACCAACATAAAAATATATGGATTGCTACATACGGGCAAGGTATCTTTAAATATAATTTAGTGTCCAAAAAGCTAGAGCAATATATGTATCCCAAAGAGCCTCAAGGGCTCATTAATTATATCTATGTGGATCGCCAAGATAATGTCTGGGTTGCATCCCGTAGTCCTCAATATCCGTTAGGGAAATATAATCCGAAAAAGAATGCATTCGAATGTTTCTCTTTTGAAATGTCCAAAGAAAGGGAATCAAATATCTTCTCCATACAGGAAACGTCCAAGAATGAATTATATCTGGGTACCTGGAACAACGGACTACTTAAGCTCAATCGAAAAACAAAAAGAATAGAAACATATCTCTCCCCCAAAGAATCGGGTGGAATCTTACACATACACAGTATAACAGAACTCAAACCCAATGTACTGATGATTGGTTCGGACGACGGGTTGAGCATTCTAAACACACAAACAAAAGAGCATCAACTATTGGTTTCCGACGAGACCAATTCGGCTACTATCTCCAACAAGTTTGTATACCCCATTGTGAAAGACACTGAAGGAGGAATATGGGTGGGAACATATTACGGAGGGGTCAATTACGTTTCACCTAATAATGGAATGTTCAAAGGATATACCCACTCCCACTTCAGAAACTCAATCAATGGTAATATCGTCAGCCGCTTCTGTGAAGATAAAGAAGGAAACATCTGGATAGCAACAGACGATGGCGGACTTAACCACTTCTATCCGGAAACAGGTCGGTTTGAGGCATATATGCCTCAAACCGGTCGCAACAGTATTTCTTATCACAACGTACATGCCCTTTGTCTGGACGAAGATAAGTTGTGGATAGGCACTTACTCCGGAGGTTTGGACGTGCTAGATCTAAAGACCGGACATTTCAAGCATTACGATACCAACGAAAACAATCCTCAAACACTCGACGGAAATAGCATTTATTCCATTTTTAAGGACAAAGATAAAAATATCTGGGTAGCCAGTATGTCCGGAATTAATCTTTACCGCCGCAAAACAGATAACTTCAGTCGAATCAAGAAATTAGGATTCATGACCATAGATATCAAACAAGACAAAGATGGAAATATCTGGTTTGCAACCCAAGGAAAAGGACTAGTCCGTTATAATCCAATCCACAAAAAATGGAGTAACTACACCTACAATGAGGGCAATATATACTCTATTGCCAGCAATCTCATCAATTGCATGTATGTTGATTCTGAAAGCAAACTCTATGTCGGAACAAGTAACGGATTATGCATGTACAATCCTTCCAAAGACAACTTCAGTAGAATATCTTTGCATATTCCCAGCAATAATATTTGTGGCATTGTAGAAAGTCAAAAAGTTCTTTGGCTCACTACCTCTAAAGGATTAGTCCGCTATGACCCGGCAATAACAGGTAACAGTAACTGCCAGATCTTCACCAAAAGCGATGGTCTGCAAAGCGAACAATTTACCTTTAATTCAGTGTTGGAGTCATCTTCAGGAGAAATTTACATTGGTACATTCAACGGATTCAACTCTTTTTGCCCTAACAAGATCAAAAAGAATGCCTATGCTCCCCCAACGTTTATCACACACCTTGAAATCTTCAACAAAGAAGTAAATATTGATTCAAATGGGAAATTACCTTGTGCTCTATCTTTACTTGATCACTTGGACTTATCTTATAAAGATAATGTATTCAGCCTTCGGTATGCAGCATTAAGTTATAGCACCCCTGAAAAGAACAAATATGCCTATAAACTGGAAGGTTTTGACAACGCTTGGAATTATGTGGGAGGGCAGACCAAAGCCACATATACTAACCTACCGGCAGGAAAATATACTTTTAGAGTAAAAGCATGTAACAATGACGGAATCTGGAACAAGACAGGAGCCAAACTAACCATAATCATTCATCCGCCCTTTTACCTGACTACCGGATTCAAGATTCTATATGGGGCATTAATTATTTTACTAATCTATAGTATTGTCAGGATGCTATTGCACCGTTCAGAGCGGATTCACAAAGAAAAGATAAAGGAGCTGCAACAAAAGCAAGAAAAAGAGATTTATAATTCAAAGATCAAATTCTTCACTATGATCGCCCACGAAATAAGAACCCCTGTTTCGCTCATTATTGGACCAATGGAAAATATCATGTCCACAGCCGCCTCTTTACCGGAAACAGTAAAAAAAGAGTTGGGCATAATCAATCGCAACAGTATACGTCTACTTACCTTAGTCAACCAATTACTAGATTTCAGAAAAGTGGAAGAAGGAGCTTTCGTCCTTTCCCCCAACAAATACCGGATATGCGAATTACTGGAAAACGTCTACGAACGCTTCAAGCCAATGATTGAACAACGGGGCATTGAATTCATATTCAATCGCCCGGAAGAAGATTTTGAAGCGATCATCGACCAGGAAGCCATTACCAAAGTCATCAGCAATCTACTCACCAATGCAAACAAGTTTACTAAAGATAAAATTTCTCTTTCGTGCAAAGCTGATCAACAGAGTAACTCCTTTAAAATAACGGTGAGTGATAACGGGTGTGGCATACCCAAAGACAAGCAGGAAAGAATATTCCATCCTTTCTACCAAATTGCCGGCAGTGGAAAACCCGGAACAGGAATCGGACTTAATCTGGTAAAAAGTCTGGTTGAGGCCCATCACGGCTTCATTGAAGTGGAATCGGAAATAGGAAAAGGAAGCAAGTTTACCATTATGTTACCCATGAACGCCACCATTCAACAAGCAAAGCCTGCTACCATCTCCCCCTTGCCGCCTCTGATTGAGATGGAGCCATCCCTGGGCGAAGAACATGCAAGAAGTTATGACAGTGGGAAAATATGTATCTTAATCATTGACGATAACAAAGATATCAGAACCTTCTTAGCCGATAACTTTTTGGATGAGTACCAGATTATCACTGCAAATGACGGAGTTGAAGGGTTGGATGAATTAAGCAGAAACAGCATTCACCTTATTATATGTGATCTTATGATGCCCCGTATGGATGGCATCGCTTTTTGCAAAGAAGTACGTAACAATAAGATGTATAGCCATATTCCCATTATTCTCCTGACAGCCAAAACCGATATCAATTCAAAAGTAGAAGGCATGAACACGGGGGCTGATGTCTATATGGAAAAACCTTTCTCCATACAATATTTGCGTGCATGCGTCAGGAGCTTGCTGTCTTCGAGAGAAATGCTTAAGAAGAAGTTTTCTGAATTACCTTTTGCCCCGCTCAAGAGCGTTGCAATAAATAAGACGGAAGAGGACTTTCTAACTCAGATGAATTCAATCATTGAAAAGAATATAGCTAACCAGGAGTTTTCAGTGGATACACTGGCCAAAGATTTATGTATCAGTCGCTCCGGACTGTTTGCCAAGGTAAAGACCATGACGGACATTACCCCCAACGAATTGATCCAACTCATCCGGCTCAAAACCGCAGCCAGACTGCTAACGGAAAATAAGTTCAGAATCAATGAAGTGGCCTATGCCGTAGGATTCAATAATCCGTCTTACTTCTCCAAATGCTTTCAAAAGCAGTTTGGAGTCAAACCCGGTGACTTCGCACTAAAGTCAAAGCAAATAAAAAATGCGTAGAAATAGAACAACTCCCATACATTAAAACTACTCCTTTACATTTTTACATTAAAGGTAAAGCGAAGAAAGTAATTAAAAAGAATGATCTATATTTGCGAAATAATAAACCATTGTTCCTGCTCATGAAAAAAAGACTCTATTACTTTGACCTTATACGGGTTTTCCTAACGATGCTGGTATTCTATCACCACGCCGCTATTACATTTGGAGCCTCCGGTGGATGGTATTATATTTCCAAAGAGACAACGTCCGGTCTGACTCAACTACTGTTATCTGCTAATATGGCCGTAGATCAATCTTACTTCATGAGTCTCTTCTTCTTTATTTCCGCCTATTTAATGCCGCGTTCTTATGATAGTAAAGGGGCGAAGGCTTTTCTTCTCGACCGCTTCAACCGACTGGGCATACCATTGTTGATTTATACATTCGCACTCAATTCGTTATTAATATACTGGATTTACGGAGGTTGGTATGAAACAGGTTTTGGTCCGATGTGGTTTGTATTCACCTTATTAATCTTTGAGTTAAGTTATGCCTGCTACCGTTATATCCTCCCGAAACAGTTCATCTTAAGATGGAAGCGACTCACCGCCGCCCACATCTTATACTTTATACTGGCAACCGGAATCATCGCTTTTATCACCCGGTTCTATTATCCAGTAGGACGTAACTTTATTGGTCTGCAATTGGGATTCTATCCACTATACATTGGCATGTACCTGCTCGGAATCATCGCCTATCGCAATCAATGGTTGGAAAGGTTGCAAGTAAAAAAAGCATTACCGCCCTTTCTTATAGCTATGCTATGCGGCATTCCTTCCTTATTAATAATGGCAGGACTATTTTCCACTCAAACAGAAAAGTTTATGGGAGGATTCAATTATATGGCACTTTTCTATGCGCTTTGGGAACCTGTTATGTGTGTCGGCATTTCCTATTTCTTATTGGCTTACGGAAAAGCACATTATAACAGACCCATGCCCACCATACAGGAGTTATCGGCAGACAGTTACGCTGCTTATATCATCCATCCCATCATACTTGTAGGATGTACTTTTGCTTCGGAACAATTGCCCGTCAGTTCGCCATTAATGCGAATGGTCCTAGTCTGCATACTGGGCATCCCGATTTGCTTTATCTTTGCAAAAGGTTTTCGCCAGGCTCTGGGCATGGTACATGTACATATCTGATTCACTCTGATCTACTAACATCATGTTAAAGAACGACAGACTCATAATCAGAGATACTGGACAGTAAAAAAAGCCTGATTTATATGACATTTCATGATTCTTGATGGCATCCTATTAATATTGATTATCAAGAATTTATGTGCATGTTTGTTATTGCTGATATTCATAGAATACCCCTAACTGAAATAATTTGTTTACGCAGAATTCACTTAAGTAAGGTTTTATAAATGGATTTAAGTCCATATTTTTGTCTGTAGATCTCGGTAAATAGCCAACGTAGTTCTATAAATATTGAAAATTATAGGAATATAACATTGAAAATTATAGGAATTACATAACTTTGTACTCAAAAGATCGTTGGTTATGTATTATCAAAGACTTATTGAAAAAGAAATAGAACTAAAACTGAGAACTTCTGGAGCTGTTGTAGTAGCGGGTCCAAAATTTTGTGGCAAGACGACAACTTGCATGTTATATCAGAAAAGCTTCGTAAAATTGAATACGAAGCAAGCCATTGCCATGGCAAGGATGAATCCTAAAGCCGTATTGAAAGGCGAAACTCCAAGATTGATAGATGAATGGCAGAAAGCTCCTGACGTATGGAATCAAGTGAAGGATGATTTGGATTTCGACTATCAGTTTGGGAAATACATTCTAACAGGCAGTTCTACCCCTGCAGACAAAACAGAAGTACATCATAGTGGTGCAGGCAGAATTACACCCGTAAAGATGCGCCCGATGAGTTTATGGGAATCAAAGGAATCGAAAGGTACTATCTCCTTGTACGATCTGTTTTGTGGTAGTCAAAACTTTCCTTGGGATATGAATACAGATTTTACGTTGGATGATGTAGCATTCTTGATGTGTAGAGGCGGTTGGCCAATATCAGTTCAAGCTCCTAAAGATATTGCCATAGAAATCACGAAGAACTATTACAATGGACTTTTTGTATTTGAAGACTGTGAGAACGAGCGCTTCAGAAATAAAAAGCCGGAAGTCCTGAAAATGATAATGAGAAGCTACGCACGTCATATTTCTACCGAGGCAGCCATTTCTACGATTATTGCAGATGTACGACAGAGCAACGAGCGTACTATGGATCCCAAGACTTTTGACGATTATATGGGGGCTTTGAAGGATTTGTACGTCATAGAAGATTTGCCTGCATGGAACCCCAATATCAGATCAAAAACCTCCATTCGAAGTACGCCCACAAGGCATTTTATAGATACTTCCATTGCATGTAGGGCTTTAGGGATAGGCCCAGAAGATCTAAAGAGAGATTTAGAGAGTTTTGGTTTGTTTTTCGAAGACTTCGCCGTTCGAGATCTTTCTATTTATGCCAATACTATCGGTGGTACAGTTACTCATTATAGAGATAATGCTGGTTTAGAGTGTGATACAGTGCTTCATCTTGAAGACGGACGATGGGGTGCTATAGAAATTAAACTTGGTGGTGACAGACTTGTGGAAGATGGTGCAAAATCCTTGAAGACACTTCGCAATAAAATCGCAGAAAAGAGTGACGAAAAGGAGCCTGACTTTCTGGTAGTTCTTACTGCTGTCGGTGGAGCCTATCAAAGGGAAGATGGAATTTATGTTGTCCCGATTAATTTATTAAAGCCGTAAATTATAAAATGCGGAACATCACATAAAAGGTATGGAGAGTTTACAAAACAAATATGATATACTTGCCAAAAAATACCAAGACCTACTTGATGAAAATGAAGAATTGAGGTCAATCCTTTATCGGCATGGAATTGATTTCACACCAAGAAATTCGAAATTAGAGGCTTCTTTATATTCCTCTATCATCTTCCCTTTCATACAATTATCTCTTGAAGACAAGGTCTCTCTTTTTCGTAGTATCTTCAAAGGTCGTGATGATGTTTTTGCACGCAGATGGTATAGTAAGACCGCGGACAGGGGAGGTTATCAGCCAGTGTGTACCAATGAATGGCGGAAAGGAATATGCGACAAGAAGGTCCATAAGTGCGCAGAGTGCCCAAACCGAGATTTTACACCTTTGAGAGATAGGAATATATATCGTCACCTTGAAGGTAAAGATTAAAATTGCTGCGATGTGGTTGGGCTTTATGCCATAATGCCTGACAATAATTGCACATTCCTATGTACCGACTTTGATAATAAGTCTTGTGAGCATGATTACAAAAATGACGTATTGGCTTTTATCAGGGTATGCAGAGATTGGAGAATATCTTATTCAATAGAGCGGTCACGCTCGGGTAATGGCGCGCATGTATGGATATTCTTTGAAGCACCGATTTCTGCATATAAGGCTCGACGACTAGGCAATGCAATACTGACAGAGGCCATGAGTCGTAACGGACGGTTATCGTTTAATTCCTACGATCGTTTCTTCCCTAATCAAGACGTGTTGCCTAACGGAGGATTCGGCAATCTTATAGCTTTACCGCTACAAGGTAAGGCAAGGCGTATGAACAATAGCGTCTTCGTTGATGATGACTTCCTTCCTTATCAAGACCAGTGGGCGTATCTATATCAAGTTAAAAAGGTGTGCGAGGACTTTGTTGACTCTCTTCTTTCTCAACATAGAACTGACGATCTTAGCAATCTGACGACATCTTCAGAAAGAAAGCCCTGGGTGACTCCTGTTCCGCAGAATATCACTGCAACTGATTTCAGCGACACTGTAGAGATAACCAAAGCAGACAAGATATATATTCCGCTAAAGGCGATTTCAGTCAAGGTTGTTAATCATCTCAAGCGGATTGCCGCATTCAAAAATCCAGAGTTCTATAGCAAACAGGCAATGCGCATTTCAACTTATTCTATATCAAGGAATCTCATGTGCTGATATCACCGATGACTATATCGCCATGCCACGTGGCTGTGAAGAGGAAATTATCAAGTTTTTCGATAGTTATGGCATAAGTTATCATATCGTAGACGAAACAAATCATGGTATACCAATCTCTGTAACCTTCAATGGGCGAGAGCGTGAAGATCAACTAGATGCTATCAATGCTCTCCTGCCACACACCAACGGAGTACTCTCTGCCACCACCGCATTTGGCAAAACGGTAACAACCGCCGCACTCATTGCACGTAGAAAGACCAATGTACTTATCCTTGTTCACTCGAAGGCGCTGCTGGAGCAATAGCACGAACGATTGTCCTCTTTTCTCAATATTAAATATACAGAATCAGAGAAGCCGAAAAGACGTGGTCGTATGAAGATCTTCTCTCCAATAGGCTGTCTTGATTCAACAAATAATTCACTTCATGGTATAATTGATATTGTCTTGATACAGTCGTGCTTTGATGATGATGAGGTTAAGCTATTTGTACAGGACTACGGCATGGTGCTTGTTGACGAGTGCCACCATGTTTCATCTATCACCTTCGAAAAAGTTCTGAAATATGTAAAGGCTCAATATGTCTGACTTTATTAAAGGTTTTAACGAAGGAAAAGCGTGAGGCATTACAACAACTGCATACTGTTCCCAATAGTGAGCCGTTAGTAGTTATCGCTACAGGCAAATATATCGGTGAGGGGTTTGACTACCCACGCCTTGATACACTTCTCCTAGCTTTACCAATCTCATGGAAAGGCCTTGTGACGCAGTATGCAGGACGTTTGCACCGCGAGAATGAAGGCAAAAAGAATGTTCGCATCTATGATTACATTGATATCCACGACCCCGTCTGTGATAGCATGTATCGTAAGCGCTTGAAAGGATATGCATCCATCGGTTATATGACAATAACAAAGGATGTACCAACGCTGTTTGACAACTCTGGCAACCTTGATGCAGCTATAGAAAGACAAATATTCAACGGCAGGACATTTTACTATCCATTCAGCAAAAACTTGTCTGTAGCAAAGCACAACATAATTATATCTTCACCACGTTTATACCAAATAAAAAAGAACACTCTCGTCTCTCTGTTTAAGAGATTATCGGGCAATGGTATAGAAATTGTAATTCTGACAAAAACAAAAGATGAACAGACAGACTATCTCACTATGCAGGGGCTTTCTGTAGGTATCATTCCCAATCTCACATTATGCTGCACCATCATTGACAAATCATCTATATGGTACGGTAGTGTCAACGCCCTTGGCTACACATCTGAAGAAGACAACATTATCAAAATAACGAATTCAACACTTGCCAGTGAGTTAATAGAAGAACTATACAATAATTACTAACAGATATTTCTATGAATAATGATATCGTTTTATCTTGGACCGAAGATGCATACAGCAAAATGGTATATGTTAACACAGTTCCGAGTGGATTGCAATGCAGTTGTCGATGCCCGTATTGCCATGAGCCGCTACTTGACAGACAAAGCTTGAAATAAGTTAGTAGATAAACCTTTTCACCTTTATATTTAAGATAAATCATACCTTTACATTATATGCACCATCATTTCTTTGTCTGTCCTGTTAGACTGCTACTTTAATTGTTAGCATTTTAACCTACAAATTTGGGATCAACAACGAAGCATTTTAGGTTATTTTTTGTCAGAATATCAAAAATCAGGAGAGAATTGCAAATAAAGAAAAAGCCCCATAAACATTTGTTTATGAGACTTTTTCTTTGTGGACCAGCCTGGGCTTGAACCAGGGACCTCCAGATTATGAGTCTGTTGCTCTAACCAACTGAGCTACAAGTCCGGCATATCCTCTCAGATAGCGGGCACAAAAATAGAACATTTTGTTGAACTATGCAAACCTTTTCTCTAAAATTTCCCGGATTATCTTACACTCAGAATTTATACTTACGCTTGGGGTTTTTAGGGAACCACCCCTTCTTTACACGCTCCTCTTGTTCAAATAGCTCTTTTATAGTCCATAAAGAAGAAAAAGCAAATACTCCCAATAAAGAAGAGATCAGAATGTTACTAATGAATAAAGAGGCTATCACGCCTACAATACCCACTACAAGGAAGACCCACCAAAACTTTGTTCCCCAATAATATTCGGCCTTAACCACCACCGGATGGAAAAAACCTATAATGAGAAACGTACAAATACCTATAAGTAATCCTGAAAAGTGAAATTCATTAAGAAACTCCATAAGCCCCACTCAATGTTACTTTTCAGGACGAATTGGAATCTCCTTCTTGATGCTTTGCTCCAACGAGATCAGAGTTTCGGTAGCTGTTACACCAGAAATTTCCTGCATCTTATTATTCAGCAAATCCATCAGATGCTCATTATCACGCGCATAAACCTTTGTCAACATCGTATATGGGCCAGTAGTAAAATGGCACTCTACGATCTCAGGTATTTTCTGCAATTCAGCCACGACCGTTTTATACATAGATCCTCTCTCCAATTTAATTCCCACGTAGGTGCAGGTTCTATAACCAAGAGACTTAGGATTTACGTGATAGCCCGAGCCAACAATAACACCTAAATCTATCAAACGTTGAACACGTTGATGAATAGCTGCACGAGAGACACCGCATTCTGCTGCTACATCCTTAAAGGGAATACGGGCATTCTGAGAAATAATCTCCAGAATCTGCCGGTCAAGATTGTCTATTTTTTCCATAATATCACATATTATCAATTAGTGTAAGCCTTTGTTAATATCAAATAGTAAACAAATATAGCACATTATTTTAATTTTTCTATAAAAAAGAAAGAGAAAATAGAGAAAACGCAAAAAATAGGCGAATGAAGCGAATATTTTCATTTCTATACGCTTCATTCGCCCATTACAAGGGTGAGAAAAATTTTACCGCTTTTGCTTATTTTTCAATACCTAATAATTCTACTTCAAAAATCAAGGCAGAGAACGGTTTGATTTTACCACCTGTCTCTCTTGAACCATAAGCTAAGTCATAAGGAATATATAGTTCCCATTTAGAACCTACAGGCATCAAAGTCAAAGCTTCTGTCCAACCTTTAATCACTTGATTGGCACGGAAAGTAGCCGGTTCTTTACGTTGGTATGAGCTATCAAACTCTGTACCGTCAATCAAAGTACCCTTATAATTAACTTTCACCTTACAAGTATCGGCAGGAACAGCTCCTGTACCTTTGGTTATAATTTTGTATTGCAATCCGCTTGGAGTAGTAACCACGCCTTCTTTTGTTTTGTTTTCAGCAAGGAACTTTTCTCCGGCAGCTTTGTTATCCGCATATTTCTTCTCTACAGATTTTTCACGAATCCTATCCATCTGAGTACGCATATATTCAGAGGCAGCTTCTTTTGTCATAAGACCACCTTTGCCAACAACACCGGCCACAAAACCTGCCAAGATATTATCACGACTTACTGTTTGTGTAGAGTCCTCGCCAAAGATCTGACGGTTGAAACCTTCTACCCATTGCGTACCAACCATTTGTCCGATTTGTAAACCAGCCAAATATGCAATATCCTTTTTACTGGTCTTAGCTGCTCCTTCGTTAAAACCTTTAATAAAGTCAGACATATAAGCAGTATCAACTTTTAATTGTTGTGTCAGGTACTGAGTCAAACCCTCGGTACGAGCCATACCAATAGCATAAGATAATGAATCGACATCTGTTTTCAAATTTGCTTTCGGACTTTGTGCTGTACAGGAAGCTAGACCTGCAGCAACAGCTAAAGCCGCAATGAATGTAATCTTTTTCATGTTGCTTTTTAATTTATTTAGTATTTTGAGATAAAATTTCGAGTAATTCGACTTCAAAAACCAACGTGCTGTGAGGAGGTATCATTTCACCGGCACCCTGAGCACCATATCCCAATGATGAAGGGATATAAAGTTTCCACTTCGCACCTTCGGGCATCAACTGTAACGCTTCAACCCAACCGGGGATAACCTGACCTACACCAAATACAGCCGGTTGCCCACGCTTAATGGAACTATCGAACAAGGTTCCATCAATCAAAGTACCTTCGTAATGGCATTTCACCTGGTCGTTTATTGTTGCATTCTTCCCTGCTTTTCCTTCATTTATAACTTCATACTGCAAACCACTCGGCAGAGTAACCACTCTAGGGCGATTCTTATTCTCTTCCAGAAACTTCTCACCCAACTCAATGTTAGCAGCACTCATCTTCTCTTCCATTTCAGAGAAGTACTTATTTACTATATCACGGGCTTCAGTATGTGTTATAACAGTCTTGTTATTTTCCAAAACATCTTTTATCGCCTGTGCAAAGTCATCCACAACGAGCCCTTTAGTGCCCATACTCAACAAATTTTGACCAATTCCAAGGCCGATAGCATAACTGAATTTATCCATATTTCTTTTTTATTGAATTAGAATTTGGCTTTCTTTCAACCAATTGTAAATTAACAAGTGGCAAAAGTACATGTTTTATTCGAATCATTTTACTTTTTGGTTTTAAAAATTCTTATTTATTATGCAACTTAAACGATCTTCTGTATATTTGTTAGACCGTTACACAAAAAAAGAGACATTAGACGAATATAGAAAGGAAGAAAGGATTCTAAAATGAAAAACTTAGTCGTTTTATCTGGTGCAGGCATGAGTGCCGAAAGTGGTATCAGTACATTCCGTGATGCCGGAGGCTTGTGGGAGAAATATCCGGTGATGCAAGTAGCCAGTGCAGAAGGATATGCCCGTGACCCGGAATTAGTTATCAACTTTTATAACGAACGCCGTAAAGAGTTACTTAAAGTGAAGCCAAATGGGGGACACATTGGCTTGGCTGAAATGGAAAAGGACTTTGCAATGACCGTTGTCACACAGAACGTTGACAATCTGCATGAGCAAGCGGGTAGTTCACATGTGATCCATTTACATGGAGAACTCACGAAGGTATGTTCGAGTCGCGATCCGTACAATCCGCACTATGTTAAGGAATTAAAACCGGATGAATATGAAATAAGGATAGGAGACAAAGCAGGGGACGGTTCACAACTGCGTCCTTTCATTGTATGGTTTGGAGAGGCTGTCCCGGAAATTGAAACCGCTATTAAGTATGTAGAAAAGGCGGATATCTTTGTTATCATCGGAACCTCCATGAATGTATATCCGGCGGCAGGACTTTTGAATTACGTACCCCGCGAAGCTGAAGTCTACTTGATTGACCCCAAACCGGTAGATACGCATTCTTCTCATAAGATTCATGTGATCCAGAAAGGAGCTTCCGAAGGTGTAAAAAAGTTAAGAACATTGTTAAAGTCTGAGTGAAGTCCTCTTTATAGCTCTTCTTTTTCAATACTTTACGAAAAAGAAGAGCTATAGAGTAACCAGAATTATACCCGCATCTTACATAAATAAAGGTAGTATACGCAATGTAGCTACCGTTATTATTCAATATGAAATAAGATCTTTATTCATTGACTTCTGAACTCTTATTCATAATAACCTCTAAAATGATATACAAGCTGCTTAAAATTTTCATATTTCTCGCCATTCAGCCATAATTCTGTCGGAGAGACATTAAACATTATAAAGTTTTGTCCAATTTCAGCATCTCCACCAAAACTCTGTGCAATAACAATTCTAATAGCTGGTGATGTACCATGTCCACCCGGAATGACAACATCTTTGGGATATAATCCAAAATTTATATTATATCCATCCGTTTGGTGAAAATCATATCCAGCGGTTACCGTCACTTCACCTACTTCACGTAAAAGCTGGGCGGCACTTTGGTCTGTGATAAGTTCGGCCATAGGGAGTAATGACATTGTGAATGACAAGGAATCACGAGACACAGCAACTGCATTAGTCAGCTCGGTAATATCATCACCGTGATAATACGCTACTTGTACTGTGCCGTGATAAGTACCTTTCATGTCGAAAAGCGCCTGTTGAATTTGAGAGGATGAGAATTTAGGTTCGTCGTCGTTGCAGCTAGTAAAGCCGAACAAGTAGAAGGATAGCAAAAACACTCCTAATAGACTTTTTGTTTTCATGTTATTTTTTAATTATAATTTTGTACTAACGTACATCTTTATGTCTGTATTTTCTTTATTATACACTTGCAAAAATAAACAAAGTGCGGTTTATAACCAAATGTCTGCACTTTTTTGTGTATCAATGAGTTTTATCTTTAGTCCTCTACCTCTTTTAATTACAAACCCGCACTTATTCTGTTTTTAGCTATTGCATTGCTGTCAATTTATCTGTGGAGGAGACAGATTGTCTACGGGAAAAGCCCTGTTCATCGTAGACATTCGGGATCCCCAATAAAGTATCTGATAACCAAATAAATACGTATCCATATATTGTTAATCCTTTTCTCCAATAAAACTTTTGTTATAAGGACAACTTAGCTATTCTTTATTTTCATTTTTTTGACTAACAAAAACATACCTTACCCATAGAAAAGCTATCATATTGGAGACAGGAAAGTATGCTGATAGAGATAGAGAACCAGTATTTCAGAGATATTACCTGCTGCAAAGCTAGATATAAAGCACTGAAAATAAGGGAAAAAAGGGAGCTTTCAGAAAGCTAGAAAGATAAAGGAGAACACGAAGAGCTATTTTTTCACCAAAAGCCGGAAGACAAACCAGACATGGTGGATGGCGGTATTCAACAGTCCGTAGTGCTTTGCCATAATACGGAAACGCTCCCGGAGTGAAGCATTGCGGTTTTGGGTAGTCATGCCTTCGTCTAAATAGTTTATGGTAACAAGGCGGGCATTGTGCAGGGAGTGCGATTTCTTCATCATGCGAATGCACCAGTCAAAATCAGCAGAAAAACGATAGTGCAGATCATAAGGCTCCGCCAACGAACGCTTCACCCAAAATGCCTGATGACAAACCAGCATACCTTGTTTGAAGCTTTTCCAAGTCAGCACTTCAGGAGTGGCAAGACGGCGCATGCGCAGGAAATGCCCTTTTGCATCCACTAAAGCCGTTTCTCCATAAATCACATCCGGCAACTCTTTGCCTTGTAAAGAATGAACGACTTGTTGCAACGTATCGTCCTCGTGAAAACTATCTCCGGCATTCAAAAAGCAAAGATAATCTCCGGTGGCCAGAGCCAGACCTTTATTCATCGCATCGTACAATCCCCGGTCGGGTTCACTCACCACGCGGGCAATATGCTCATCGAATCTCTTGACAATCCCGAGCGTATCATCCGTGGAAGCACCATCTATAATGATATACTCCAAATGATGATAGGTTTGTGATATTACGCTCTGTATCGTATCTTCCAACACCGATGCAGCATTGTAAGTCACGGTAATCACGGTAAATCTCGGGGTAAGACGATTATTATGCATTCCTTCCACTCACTTTATTGTAAACCTCTATATATTTCTTGGCGATGATACCCTCCGAATAATTGGAAACGGCTTTCCGCACGGCCTGTTCGGACAAACCGGAATATCCTGAATCGGTTAATGTCCAGTAAATGCCATTAGCAAAATCTTCCGCGGACTTATATTCGACCACATAACCGTTATGCAAATGATCGATCATTTCGGGAATACCTCCCACATTGAAGCCAACACAGGGAACGCCGCAAGCCATCGCCTCCATAATCGTATTAGGAAGATTATCTTCCAGTGAAGGAGTCACATACAGATCCACCGCATTGTAAATGTCCACCAAACGGTGTTCGTCTGCCACAAAGTCCAGCGGATACACCTTAAACGGCAACTTGTTTTCCAGCTGCTGCGACTGGCTACCTAGTACGACGACTCCCAGTTGTTCCTTCAGTTCAGGGTGACTGTCAGCCAGAAGCTTACACGACTCAATCAGATAATCCAATCCTTTCCGTTTATCGGTAATCTTCACCGATCCAAACAGAATGAGCCGGGGTTCGCGGGGCAACATGCATTTGGCACGAGCCTCCTGCTTATCGTGAGGCTGGAATAGATTGATATTAATTGCATTGGGAATGCTGACAACGGCATGCCCCGCAAGCAAAGCGCTGCTCCGTACACGATCTTCCAGCCAATGGCTGCACGTCACAAAAGTGAGATGCCGCCCTTTATACAGCTTCTGCTTCTTGCAAAAAACGCGATTAGACAAGTCCTTCTTCCCTCCCCCTTGATAAATATACGGACAATGATGGCATTCCTTTTGATAATTGGTGCACCCACGGGTATAGTGACAGATGCCGGTACAAGGCCACATATCGTGCATGGTCCACACTACTGGCTTTCCGGATGCGAGGATCTTATCAATATTTTTCAGAGAAAGCATACCCTGATTAATCCAATGCAAATGGATCACATCAGCTTCCTTAAACTCAGGCAACCGCGTTATATCCGTGCCCGTATTCGCTATATCGACCGAAAACAGATTGTTTTTTTTAAAATGATTGGCACACCAAATCACGATGCGCTCCCACACAAACTTCCAAAGTAGTTTCCTGCTACGGTTCAGCTCCACCACACTAATCTGGTCGGTCTGCTTGTCCCGTACCAACAACTTGGCTTTAACGCCATTATTTTTAAGTGATTCCATCAGACGGCTTGCCGCTATGGCAGCCCCTCCGATACGCTCGGATGTATTGATCAACAGTACTCTCATCTTTTTACAGAATATTTGGACAAAAATAGTGGTTTTCGATGAGAAACGATACGAAGTCACATATTATTTGTACTTTTGCGGTACTTAATCAGTATAGGTCATTTGAATATGAAGAAGGTTGTGTTTTTAGGCCTCGGCTACATTGGCCTGCCTACGGCAGCAGTAGCCGCCCACCATGGTTACGAAGTGGTGGGAGTAGATGTAAATCCTGAAGTTGTGAAAACAATTAATCAGGGAAAGATACACATTGTAGAGCCGAATCTGGATAAAATAGTAAAGGAAGCCGTACAAAGCGGACACCTGCGTGCCGTCTCGAAACCGGAGACCGCAGATGCATTCTTTATCGTTGTCCCCACTCCCTTCAAGCAAAACCATCGGGCGGACATCACTTATGTGGAAGCAGCCACCCGTTCGGTCATTCCCTACCTGAAGCCCGGCAACCTGTTCGTCATCGAGTCCACCTCTCCGGTGTTCACCACCGAGCACATGGCGGAACTCATCCTGCAACAACGTCCCGAGCTGGAAAATAAGATATACATTGCTTATTGCCCGGAACGCGTTCTCCCCGGCAATACGCTTTACGAACTGATACACAACGACCGCGTCATCGGTGGGCTCAATGCTGAATCAACCGACAAAGCCATTGAATTTTATGCTGCTTTTGTACAGGGCAAGTTGCACCGTACCAACGCCCGTACGGCGGAAATGTGCAAGCTGACCGAGAACTCCTCACGCGACTCACAGATTGCATTTGCCAACGAGCTTTCCATGATTTGTGACAAAGCGGGAATCAATGTCTGGGATCTGATAGAGCTGGCCAACAAACATCCCCGTGTCAACATCCTTCAACCGGGTTGTGGCGTAGGCGGGCACTGCATAGCCGTTGACCCGTGGTTCATTGTTTCCGACTTTCCCGAACAAGCCCAGTTCATCAAACGCGCCCGTGAAACAAACGACTACAAAGCCGACTGGTGCACAAACAAAGTGCTTGATGCCTGCCATCTCTTCGTCAAGGAGAATGGACGGGAACCGATTGTAGCATGTATGGGACTGGCATTTAAGCCCAATATAGACGATTTGCGTGAATCTCCGGCCAAGTACATTGCCTCGCGCATTGTCAGTGAGAGCCGTACAGACGTGCTGATTGTGGAACCGAACATTTCTTCACACCCCAGTTTCCACCTGACAGACTATAAGGAAGCGTACAAACAGGCTGATATTATCGTCTGGCTTGTCCGTCATGCTCCCTTCATTGAATTACCACGCGATGAAAAGAAGATAGAAATAGACTTCTGCGGGGTACGCAAATAGAAAGGTAGAACGCCTAAGGAGCAAGAAACGCAAATAACAACAAAACGATTGAACCCATGATGAAGAAGGTATTGCTTGTATTCGGAACCCGTCCCGAGGCCATTAAGATGGCTCCGTTAGTCAAAGCATTCCAGAAAGACACGGAACACTTTGAAACGAAAGTCTGCGTCACGGCACAACACCGACAGATGCTCGATCAGGTACTGGAAGTCTTCGAAATCACACCCGAATATGACTTGAACATCATGGCCCCCAATCAAGACCTGTACGACATTACGTCCAAAGTTCTGTTGGGCCTGCGGGATGTACTCAAGGATTTCGAGCCTGACGTCGTATTGGTACATGGCGATACCGCCACAGCAATGGCCGCTTCATTGGCCGCATTCTATCAACAAATACCAACCGGACACATCGAGGCCGGTTTACGCACATACAACATGCTCTCGCCCTGGCCGGAAGAGATGAACCGGCAAGTAACCGACCGCATTTGCACGTGGTATTTCGCCCCCACCGAACAATCCAAACAGAACTTATTGAACGAAAACGTATCGGAGAAGCGAATCTTTGTAACCGGAAACACGGTTATAGACGCCTTACTCATGGCCGTAGACATTATCAACCAGAAGTCCGGTGTAAAGGAAGGACTGCATGAAGAGCTCCGCGCAAAAGGATATACCGTTGGCAAACGTCCCTATATTTTAGTCACGGGACACCGCCGGGAGAACTTCGGTGAAGGCTTCCTGCACATCTGCAAAGCTATTCGTGAAATAGCCGCCTTGCACCCCGAGATGGACATTGTTTACCCTGTACACCTCAATCCCAATGTACAGAAGCCGGTTTACGAACTGCTTTCCGGTCTGGACAATGTTTTCCTGATTTCTCCGCTGGATTATCTTCCGTTTATCTACGCCATGCAACACTCCACACTGCTACTCACAGACAGTGGCGGCGTACAGGAAGAAGCTCCGTCATTGGGAAAACCTGTCCTCGTGATGCGTGATACCACCGAACGTCCCGAAGCAGTAGAAGCAGGAACCGTAAAGTTAGTGGGAACGGATGCAGAGACAATCGTGCGTAATGTAACCGAACTCTTAAACAACAAGGATTTATATCACCAAATGTCAGAGACTCACAATCCGTATGGAGACGGACAGGCATGCCAAAGAATCCTTGAAGCACTGAAATAAATAAGCACTGGAATAAAATAAACGAAGAAAAAGGACGGGCTGATCTTAAGCAACAATTTCATTATAAAGCACAAGGGTTAAGACACTGTATGCAGTGTCTCATGATTTTCAAGTACTCCTATCTTTTCATTAAATCCTCAAAAGCCCTAATATAGCGGTTACTCACTGTTTCTATATTGATCTTTTCGCGGATGATCCGTTCCGATTCCACTCCCATTTCCTCGCACCGTTGCGGATGATCGAACAAATACTCCAACTTATCCACAAGGCTATACACATCCCCTTCGCGGAAGATGAAACCATTTTTCCCATCAACAACCAAATCACGTTCCGTACTGTCACATACCGAACAAATAATGGGCATTCCGTAACTCATGGCATCGTTAATAGACAATCCTCCCATGCCGGCAAGCACATATACGGTAGACTCGTTCATATAAGCTCCTAGTTCTTTCGGGTCATAAACAGCCCCAATGAAACGAACGATACCACTGTTATGATTTACCTGTGCCTCCGTTTTCTGTTCAGGAACGGCTTCCCGCTCGGTTTCAGCTTTCTGCACTACCTCTTTCGTCGCGTTCCGACTTTCATCAAGCACCGTAAGAGAAGCATCCACCGCTTGACGCTTTAAGTTCTCCAACTCCGGCCCATCACCGACAATAACCAGCTCCGCATCATCATATTCCCCGGCAATCCGGGCAAAAGCATCAATCAACAAATCCACCCGTTTCCACTTGACCAGACGACCAATGTGCAACACTCGCTTTCCAACTTTGGGCAACAAGGACCCGGAAGCCTGCACCAACGCTTTCTCCCTTAATAACGTTTCGGTGTCTGTGGAGTTATAAGTCACATGAATCTGCTCCCTCTCCACTCCATAAGAAGGAAGAATATTATACGCCATCGTGGAATAGTTCAACGTACCCACTGCATCGGCATAGCAATACTTGCGAAGTAGTGCGGTGATCCATTGCCGAAGGTAAAACCCGGTGCCGACACTCAGCAGGCGCATCTGTTCATCATACATGGGATGCTCACTGAAATACTCCCGGATATTCCCGTAAGGAGGAGTTTGAAAAGGTATTTCCCGAATAACCAACCGTGCACCGCAAATTCTCATCGCCTTACGCAAAGCCGGCTGAAAGAAAACCTGTAAGAAATAAGGCCAACCCAGAACAACAAGATCAGGGCATTCCTCTTTAACAAGATCAGGAAGGGAAGGATAAGCATTTTTACCGTAAAACATGCGTTTCTCCTGTGCATAGAGGTGTTTATAAGTACCTCCCTGTACCATCTTAACACCTTTGCCTATGGTTCCGTTCCCTTTTTCCGGAACAACGACCACCACTTCCACCCCTTTTCGATGCAACCTTTCTAACAAGGCATCAAGATAATGGGGTATTCCACCGAACGTAAACAATACTTTCATAACTAAAGACGAATTATTTCATTAAGGCAAGTTTTCAACTTCCCAATATGATGATCACTGGCATATTCCGCAAGTCCTTCGGGCGACGGAGCACCTTCCCGGCACAAATGGATAACGGCATCCTTACAAGCCACCGCATCTCCTTCGGGTATAGCTATACCCGTACCGTAAGCCATAACCCGTTTACCCATACATTCTCCCTGACTGACGATAATTGGCTTCCCAAAAGCCGCAGCTTTGGTCAATAGGTTACTGCTCCCCGTAAACCCGTTATAAGCGGCAAACACCACATCACCCGCCATGACCAAGGCATTAAAACAAGCCTCATCGGGTATCTGTTCCAAAGAAAAGAGACAATTACTGCGCGAAGCCTGAACCCTTTCCAATTCTCCGGTCTGAGGTTCAGAAAGCCATGATTTACCAGCCATGAGGAAGAAGTATTCGTCCTCGGGCAACAGCTGAACAGTACGTAGCAGCAGGTCTATTCCTTTACGGGACCCCAGCGAACCCAAAAGAGCAACAATCTTCCGGCCTCTTGCACGTTCTCTCAAAAGATGAAGTAGAGAATAGGAATCATCAGGGGCGGACAAGTCGGCAAAGTCGGGGAAACGTAGTATGCGGGGTTGAAACGCTTTCAGCGAATCAATGGAATATTCATTCAGAACGCCTATTCCTTTGCAGAGGGAACTGCGAAGAAAGGGACGGACATCGGGCACCCCCGGTTTATAAGGAGGGAGCGCAGACTGTACCAGAAGTCCGCTCCACGAATAAGGCAGCAAACGGTAAAAAAGTCCGGGCAGGGACAATGTAGGCAACATATCGTCAAGACAGGGAAAATAAGCAAGATCGGGGTGGAAATCAAACAACTGCCTGCGTAATGCCGCAAGATTCCGTAAACGGATTATTGCATTCTCCAAAACAACAAGCTTCTTCCTGAAAGGCTTTCCTATCGGCAAAGGGAGCAACGGGCGCACGGTTATCTCACTAAAGGCGGCAACATCCCCCGTCCCTGATTCCCGGGGAGCAAGAAGAAGCACCTCATGCCCCAGACTTGCCCAGGCACGGGTAAATTCCCTGTAATAAGTCTCCCGATGCCCGGAGACAGAGCAATCCACTACTGCTATTTTCATTTCTTTATAGCTTGAAGATAAATTTCTTTCAGTTTCTCTCCCGCCTGCGCAAAGTCGAAACGTTCGGCAACAGACTCACGGATACGTTCCTTATCAAACTGCTCATAGGTATCATACAGCAAACGCATCTTTTCGGCAAGCGCTTTTACATCTCCGGGTTGGATAAGGAAGCCGCTTTCCGGAGTAATAATATCTTCCGGTCCGCCGCAAACAGTACCGATGGCAGGCATCCCGGTAGCCAATGCTTCTATAAAGACAATACCGAATGTTTCAGCATAAGACGCCAGAACGAAAGCATCACAAGTCGCCAACAACCGGGCCACCTGATCACGGGGTAACCTTCCAGTCAGACTCACTTGCTCTTCCAAATGCAAAGAAGCAATTTTGTTCCGTAAGTTCTCTTCTTCTTCCCCGTCACCAACAACGAGGAGTGATACCCCGCGCTGACCGTGGAAACTTTGATCAAAAGCATCTATCAACTCGGCAAAACCTTTGCGTTTCCCTAAATTGCCTACGCTTACAAAAACAAATTTCTTTTCTTTCTCCGTCCGGTGATCTGCTTGGTGAAAAGTACTCATATCCACAAAGTTGGGCAGAACCATTGCCTTTTCAGGACGATCAAGATAACTCTGAAGGTTATCCTTCAGCAAACTCCCGACACAAAGCACCTTCCGGGCATTCTTATAGGCGGTTCTCAATGTAGCCGCCTGCCGTGGAGACACCGTTCCCGCATTAATGGAGGAAGCATGTTCCGTCACCACATACGGAATGCCATAGCACTTATACACCAAGTTTGCAGCATACCCGGCCCAAGTTCCGAAATGGGCATGTATCACATCCGGCTTACCGTACCGACGGATATAAGACCGTACCAATATCAGGGTCAGCAACGACCAGATAATTCCCCCGATTCGGGTTGACAATTTAGGATTCCAGGCATGCATGCGTAGCGTAACGAAACTTCCATTGTCCTCAGCCGTTATCTGAAAATGACTTTCCTTGCGGAACACCTTCCAGGTACATTCTTTCCGTAGGCGCTGCTCCGTATAGACCAGTCCCACACGACATCCCGAACGGACTATTTGCATGGCCTGTTCATAGAACATATATCCCCTATGGGAAGGAGCTCCTTTTTCGGGATAGTACATCGGAAGTATCAATACATGCATTTACCTCTATATTTTAGTAGTACGTAATTTCTCAATCGCTTCAACCAACCCATCGGAGAGTCCGCTCACCACTTTGCGGCAAAACAGTTTGCCGGACTGCTGCAACACCGGCAGATCTTCCAATGTCATGGTCTTTATCTCTCTCCCGTAAACAATGTAGTGCAAAGGGGTCAACCCGGACAAGCCCGGATACTCGCCTTCATAAAGCAAAGCCTGTTTTGCAAAAGGAGAATTAAAGACAAGGGTTTGTATGCAAAGCTCACTGGGCACAAAACTGGTTTTAAAGTAGCGCACCATCTCCTTTTCGGTACATAGTTTTTCATAGACATAACGGGCACAAGGCAACGTAAGCGCCCAATAATCCGAACCGAAATAAACATCCGCCTCTTTGCCATCCAGAGCCACCACCGCACGCTTCTTCACAGGCAGCACTTTCAACAAGTTCCGTGAAGCTACAATAAATTTGTTCTTCCACCAAAGATTCCTCCACTTTAAATCTCTGAACAAATGATAGTTAACAATCTTTCCCTGTTGATAGGCATTGGAGGAGCGCGTCAGATTCATACCCATGATAAACTCCGTATCTTTGTGTTCTTGAAAAAAACAGTGAAGGTGCTCATTGGACCAAAGCGGATAGTCCTGACCGCTAAGGCATACCACCCGGTCATAATTCACTCCACTACGAAGCACCGCCGCCAACAGTTCCTTCTGATATTCCACTTGTTCCCAGCCTCCCCAACTGACCCAATGTCTCGGAACAAAGGTCACCCGGTCTTTTAGAAGCTCTTTAAACGGACGCATATCTGCTTTAAGGTCAATGTGAACATAGAAATCGGCATTAAAATCCAATGCCTCAATCAGACGTACCAAATGAGGTGCATCCCGATATGCTGATAGAATATAAGCTATGCGATACATCACTGTTCCCTTTCTCAATTTATACCTAAGGTTGAACCTTCCAATAACCTTTTCGTACCGTCCGCTTCCCAACAAACCTCCGGCATATACATAAAGAGGAATACGCTGGGGTTGGACGTCCGGGTCCCTATATATAAGGAAGCACGGGTCAAAATATCCATGGAAGCAAAGAAACGGATCATCCGCTTCCTCAAATAGTCCTTATCGTTCTGTACAAAAGCCGTATGATAATACCCCTGTTCGGATTCCTGACACAGACTAAACCAATGATACTGACCGTAACTCTTTTCCAGTTTTTCCATAATACGGTAATCATCCGTGAGCACAAATACATCCTTCACCTCAGGATGTTGCGAAAAAGCACTGATATAAATATCCACAGGCAATAAATCGGACTCAATAAACTTATCGCCACCACGAATCTGACAGCCGGCATAAGTATCGGGAAGCACTATGGAAGCGGTAATCGCCTCAACTTCAGCACTTGTTTCAACATTAAAATTCCACGTCAGTTCCGCTAACTTTTGAAGGGCATCCGTTAAATTACCATCAATTCCCAACTCAGGTATCCGGTAACGGCCATTGGCCTTTAATAAAAGCAACTGCGGCCAAATATCCTGCATGTAATAATCAACATGTTTATAACGCTTATAAACCAGCAAGATCAGATTGATAAAATAACGCTTTAGTTTCCGGGTTAACAAGTTCATGGAACGCTGTTTCCTGAATAGCCTCCAGGTTGTCTTCCAATCGCCAACGGGACGTTGATTGAAATACTTATTCAGCACACCACCTTCCTCTTCACAGAAAGGCTGGAAATAATCGCTCCAACCTTTGTCATAAGCAAAATTGGCATCGGCGGAATATAGCGTAAACTTAATATGATGAATAAGACAATACAACATCCCCAGCAACATCATATTGTATTCGGAGAAGAAGCCAGCACTTGCACCGATATGAAAAACACATTTCTTCTTAAAGGAGCCATTCAACTCCAGATAAGCTTTCAAGAGCTTTATTTGATCCTCCTGTTTCATGAGCGTTTTTTCAGTTTCTCCCGTGCAAAGGTCATACATTCATTCAGAATCACGGACTTACCCAATTTCATCACCACAAAATACAATACAGCTGCTATGATGATTTTGGCTATAATAAGGAAGTAATAATTAGTGATTGATAAAGTCAGGTAGTAAGTCACCCCCAAGATAAGGCAAGTACATCCCAAATAAGGAAGAATACCCTTAAAAGCAGCTCGATATGGGAAATGCACGAGCCGGTTAATAATGATTTGCCAGGTTATGAGTAGCAACACATACCCCAAAACATTAGCCAGTACCATCCAGAGAATGCCAAACCGGAACATGAAAAAGGCAATGCCCACCTGTAAAGCTCCAAAGATCAGGTTGGTCCAGAAATAAATATCCGAACGCCCCTGACTGATCACCACCTGAAAATAAAGATTAATGATAGGCCATATCGCCCCGAAGAAACACAGCAGTTGAAGAATGGGAACCGACGGGAGCCATTTCTCCCCTACGGCAATTACTATCAATTCTTTCGAAACGAAAGCAAGTCCCAATAAAGCGGGAAAGGAAATGAAGCTGGTAAAGGCAAGCATCTTTTTCAGTGCTCTGATCCGCCTTTCATTATCCTCACCTATCTGAACGAAAACCGGTTGGGCGATATTATTTATCATCCCCCCGATAGTCTGTTGCCCCATCGACATCCACTTATTCCCCTGGGTATAGTAGCCCACATCCAGCGGAGTATAAAACCGCCCGAGTATGGCGGAAAAAATATTGCCGTTTACCTGATTGATGATGTTGGTAAGAAACAGTTTGAAACTAAACCGGTACATTCCTCTCAGCGGATGGAACCAGAGACGGAAAGTAGGACGCCAACTGGAATAATGCCACCTTAAAAGAGTCATACAGGTAATATAACTCACATTCTGGCTGGCAATACCCCAATAGCCCATTCCGTTAAAAGCCATGGTCAGCCCGATGCTACCGGACACAACCAAGGATATAATACTGATTTTGGAAATCTCCTTTACTTGCAGATTCTTAAAAAGGAGAGCATTGTGGGCGATACCCGTGCTCGTGATGAGAAAGCCCAGAAAGAGAAAACGGGAAAGCGGAATAAGCTTTGGATTATTAAAGAAACCCGCAATCAATGGTGCGCAGAAAAAAAGAATCACATACATCGTTATTCCGGCCAGCGTACTAAACCAGAAAACGGCATTGTAATCTTCGTGCTTGATCTCTTTTTTATTGGTCAGGGCAGCGGTGAACCCACTGTCCTGAATAGTAGAAGCTATCGCAGAAAAGATAGCCAGCATGCCTACCGTCCCGTAATCGTCCGCATTAAGAATACGCGCCAAAAAGATCCCGAAGAAGAGATTCAATAACTGCTGTATACCGTTACTAAATCCTCCCCAAAATAGACCTTTGGCTGTTTTCTCCTTTAATGATGCTTCCATTCAATTAGCTCCCGGAATCTTTGGATTTGACTTACGGTGAACCATCAGTATGCCCACGGGTTAACGGTGAGCCTGATTATTTCACTTCACTGCCCGGCTTTACTTCACTCAACGTAGTGACAACAGAAAGCGAGCCGTCGAAATTCTCTGCGGAGAGAATCATACCTTCGCTTACAATACCTTTCAACTTACGGGGAGCAAGATTGGCTACAAAGCAAACCTGTTTGCCCACCAAATCTTCGGGTTTATAATAATGCGCAATGCCACTGACAATCGTTCGGTTCTCCAATCCATCGGCTATTTTAAATTGCAATAACTTATCTGCTTTAGGAACTTTCTGGCACTCCAACACCGTACCCACACGGATGTCCAGCTTCATGAAGTCATCAAATGCTATATTTTCACGAATCGGATTGGCCTTATAGTTTGCTTCCTCATTCGCTTTCTTGGTATCGAGTAATTTCTGCACCTGCTGTTCAACCACATCATCCTCAATCTTTTCGAAGAGCAATTCGGGAGTAGCCAATTGATGACCTGCCGCCAATAAATCGGTGTGTCCCAGCTCATCCCAATCAAAATGCTCCATGTTCAGCATCTTACGAAGTTTCTCACTGCTGAAGGGAAGGAATGGTTCGAAAGCAATGGCAAGATTAGCCACCAATTGCAAAGCAATATTCAGGATGGTAGCCACACGCGGCATGTCTGTCTTAGCCAACTTCCACGGTTCAGTATCAGCCAGATACTTGTTACCGATACGAGCCAAATTCATCGCCTCTTTTTGAGCATCACGGAACTTAAAGACATCCAACAATTTTTCCACTTCCGCCTTCACGTCGGAGAATTCCTTCAGTGTGTCGCGGTCATAGTCCGTCAGTTCGTTAACAGCCGGCACTACACAATCAAAGTATTTCTTAGTCAACTGCAACGCACGATTCACAAAGTTTCCGTACACTGCCACCAGTTCATTATTATTGCGTGCCTGAAAATCCTTCCAAGTAAAATCATTATCCTTCGTTTCCGGTGCATTAGCGGTCAGCACATAACGAAGCACATCCTGCTTACCCGGGAAATCAGCCAGATACTCATGCAACCATACCGCCCAGTTCCGTGAAGTGGAAATTTTATCTCCCTCCAGGTTCAGGAATTCATTGGCAGGCACATTATCCGGCAGGATGAAACTGCCTTCCGCTTTCAACATCGCAGGGAATACAATACAGTGGAATACTATATTATCCTTTCCGATAAAATGAATCAATCTCGTTTCGGGATCTTTCCACCATGTTTCCCAAGTATCAGGAAGCAATTCTTTGGTATTGCTGATATAACCGATAGGAGCATCAAACCACACATACAGCACCTTGCCTTCAGCTCCTTCCACCGGAACGGGGATACCCCACTCCAAATCACGGCTTACCGCACGCGGCTGCAATCCCATGTCCAACCAGCTCTTACACTGCCCGTAAACATTGGGACGCCATTCTTTATGATCTTCCAGAATCCATTTACGCAACCACTCTTCGTGCCTGTCAAGCGGTAAGTACCAATGCTTCGTTTCACGCATCACCGGCTTGCTACCACTAATGGCACTCTTCGGATTAATCAATTCGGTGGGACTCAATGAAGAACCGCACTTTTCACACTGATCTCCATAAGCCCCTTCCGCATGGCAATAGGGGCATTCACCGGTAATGTAACGGTCGGCAAGGAAAGTCTTGGCTTCCTCATCATAATATTGCATGGAGGTTTTCTCAATGAACTCACCTTTCTCATAAAGCTTCTTAAAGAAGTTGGAAGCCACTTCATGATGAGTATCGGAAGTCGTACGGCTGTAAACATCAAAAGAAATACCAAATTCTTCAAACGATTTCTTAATCAGCGAATGATAACGATCCACCACATCTTGTGGCGTAACTCCCTCCTTACGGGCACGAATCGTGATAGGTACTCCATGCTCATCCGATCCTCCCACAAAAAGAACATCCTCTTTTTTTAATCTTAAATAGCGGACATAAATATCAGCTGGCACATAAACCCCGGCCAGATGTCCGATATGAACCGGTCCATTTGCATAAGGTAATGCAGACGTCACGGTAGTACGTTTGAATTTCTTTTCCATCTATGTATGTCTTTTGTTATGAACGTGTTTTGATGCGCAAAGATAGCTGTTTTCTCGCAGAATGCGTTAAAAGCCTTCATGGAATTTGTAAAGGCCAAAGATTATTGCGAATTTTGCATACTAAAAGATAAGAGATGTTCAATAAAACGAAACACGGCATACAGGTTATAGCCTTTGATGCAGATGACACACTTTGGAGTAACGAACCCTTCTTTCAGGAAGTTGAAAGACAATATACTGAAATATTAACCTCATACGGAACTCCTAAAGAGATCTCATCCGAATTATTCAAAACGGAAATGGGTAATCTGGAATATCTTGGATACGGTGCAAAAGCTTTCACCATCTCTATGGTAGAAACAGCCCTACGTGTTAGTCAGAACACCATTCCGGCCTTTCAAATCCAACAAGTCATTCAATTAGGCAAGTCACTATTACAAATGCCCATTGAACTTCTTCCCGGAGTAGAAAAAACGTTGAAAGAGCTAAAAGAGAAAAGAGACTACAAGCTGGTCGTTGCAACAAAAGGTGATCTATTGGATCAAGAGCGTAAACTACAACGTTCGGGCCTAAGTTCTTACTTCGACCACATTGAAATCATGTCCGACAAAACAGAGAAGGAATACCGCCGTCTATTAAAGACATTACAAATTGCTCCGGGAGCATTCCTTATGGTTGGCAACTCCCTAAGATCAGACATCCAACCAATATTAAACATCGGTGGATATTGCGTTCACATCCCCTTTAAAGTGATGTGGAAGCATGAAATTGTGGAATCCTTCACCCATCCACGACTTAAACAGATAAAGCATTTGAACGAATTGCTCACATGGTTTTGATCTAGCGTTTTAACTCTGCAAGATTATCCAGCAATTGCTTTAGAAAGCGATTATTATCAGCGATGTACTTTTCTCCCTGAAGAATTTCATCATCCGTCTGCACATACATCCCCTGCCCGTTGCAATCATCTGGACAATGATTAATCATTCCCCGCATGGAGTCAGCAGTCGTTTCCAAATGAAACTGAAAAGCAAGCACATTGTTATCAATAGCAAAGGCTTGGTTACTACACCCGTTACTATAGGCTATCCGCCGTGCACCTTGGGGAATGCCAAACATGTCCTGATGCCAATGAAACACCACCGATGGGAAATCCGCAATTCCTCTAAAAGCCTCAACATGAGTAACCTCTTCCGTAAAATAAAGCGGATGCCAGCCTACTTCCTTTTCCAACCCGCAACTGACCTTCGCTCCCATCACATGTGCAATGAGCTGGGCACCAAGACAAAAGCCCAATACCACTTTTCCACAATCAACCGCCTGCTTAATAAATTTCTTCTCTTCACCAAGCCACGGATAATTATCTTCCTGATAGATATCCATTGGGCCTCCCATCACGATAAGCCAGTCTATACTCTCAATCCGGGGAAGCGCCTCCCCCGCATAAAACCTGGTAGATGATAACTGATGTCCATTTGCCAATGCCCATTCCTCCATATACCCTATTCCTTCAAAAGGGACATGCTGAAAATAGTGAATCCTTAATTTATCCATTGCATTCATAATTCATTTGGAAGACAAATATACCGATTATTCCGTTTATTAGCTTAATCAAAACATATCCAGACCACAATCAACGAAATCAAGTTATTGAATAAAGCAAAACGACATTTCAAAGACTTACATTCTGTTTAATATTTCATCGACATTATTTTTCTTCATTTTCTTCCCGGAATCTTTGATATTATATTTAATAGATATGGATACATACCGGGTATCCATATTATTTTTTTGGATGTTTTCTATATTATAACTCCTTGTTTTCCATGTTGGAGAGGAAGTCTTCAAGAGGTCATTTGCCAATATTGAGACTTTTAATTTCTGGTTAAGAAGAGCAATATTACATCCTACAGTGAGATTGAAAGACTCATCGGTAGTACTTATCATATCCTCGTATTTACTGCAAAAAGATGTTTTGATATATGGCTGAAAGCAACTGCTAACCCGATAAGTTTGATTTAACACAACAGAATAGGTAGGGTCTGAATGCATCTTCTTAAACCTGTCGTCGGAAAAGGAATGGGGAAGAAGTAAAGTAGCTCCCATATCCACTCTGTATTTCTTTATGCTTTTTATATAATTAATATTAGCATCGAACAGAGCACTCTTTCTGATATTGACAGGAGTAAACTTAACAACACTATTGTCGCTTTCGTCCGAGATAGGAACCTCCTCTATTCTATCTTTAATAAAAGACTCCTCTAACGAAATATTCACGGCTTTCCATAAAAAGAAACTTAATGATACGTTGTTGTAGAATGTTGGAGATAGCGTCGGATTACCCACACTATAGGTATATTTATCAAAATAAGTCACTATGGTATTCAACTGATTATACGTAGGAAGATCCATTCGCCTGTCATAAGATAAACAAACATTTAAGATTTCTGTTGGATTGTACTCCATTGAGAAGTATGGAAAGAACGTATTTACTTTGTTCTTCACTACGGAATGATCTACTTGCTCGGAGTAGTGAAAAGACTTTAATTCATAACGAAGCCCACCCTGAAAATGTACCTTCTTCCATTCTTTCCCTAATAGAAGATAACTATTCCATGTTGTTTCTCTTATTTTATTCACCTGATCATAATCTACTGTTGACTGCATACCCTGTGAGGTTATTTTTTCCCTATTCTTCACATAAATGAACTTTGTTCCCAGAGTAAAATTAAACAGATGAAGTGCATTGTTCGTATAGTCGATCCTCGGCGTCAACACATTGTATCGCCCTGTATAGAAGATGTTTTTGTGAGAACCATCTTCAATAATCGCTTGATTGTCTTTTGTATCTTTATAGATATGATCAAAATTAACTTCAATAGAATTTAACGAACTTATCTTAAAATCATAACTGATATTCATTCTATTATTCTTTTCCTTGTAATCAGACCCTTTATGCACTATCAAGTTGCTTGCCTCCGAATTCTCACTAAGATAAAATGTATTAGAGACATTTTGCGGGCGATTTGTGCTGGTGTAATAGTCCTCATATAGTTGAATTGCATGCTTATTACGTTCATGCCTGATACCCAGAGAAAAATCATATGAGTTTCTGTCATTATAAATAGACTGCGAACTTTTATAACTATTCAGTTTATCGGTATGATTTATTTCCACATCATATTTACTCAAGTCTTTTCTATTTCTTAACTCAGCACCAATAGAAATCAGCGTATGAGCTAAATTATAATTTATATCGGCATATTCCGTATGAGCATATTTTCTCCCGAATTTTGAATAATGCCCCAGCTCTATACCATTTTCAATCGTATTCTTCGTATTGATCTTGATGATTGCTTTATATTGACTGTCATATTTAACGCCCGGAGCCTGATTGATAGATACACTCTTAATTTGGCTAACTTGCAATCGCTCTATTTCCGAAGTAGAAGAAACCTCTCTATTGTTTATTAATATCAAAATATTGTTTTTTCCCATTACCGTTATTTTATCAGATACAACAGTAATTCCAGGCAGATAAGATAAAACATCAATAGCAGTAGGTAAATCTTTTAACATTGTATTTTCTACTTTTATTGTTAAAAGGTTCTCTTTCTTTGTAATAGCAGGAAGAGATCCGATGACTACCACCGTATCGAGGCTTTGCCCGGCAGACTTCAATTTGAGTACCCCTACGTCCACCATTTCTTTATTGGGCAAACTCACCAACAGTTGCTTCTTTTCACAGCCAATATAAGATACTTTGAGAATGTATCTGCCTTCGCTCACATTATTGAAGTGAAACTGTCCAAGACTATCACTGATAGCACCCGCAATAAATGCCGAATCACTCGCCTTTTGCAATATAACATTAGCATATTCAATTTTTGTTCCATTCAATTCTACACACCCTTTAAGTCTGGATTGAGAATATCCCCACAGCGGAAATAATAAAAATAAAGAAAGAGAAAACCAACATTCTTTTTTCATATCAGAGCTTATATCTAACAAATAGAGAATTAAGGCATTTATTTTCAACCACTTATATTTATCACACACAAAGATATAGTTAAATATAAATATTATTGAATACATCCGGTGCATTTATACAATTTGGGTCTGGATAATCCCAATTCTCTTCCCCATAAGCAGAAATTACATTTTTCCAGCACACGCCACCAGATTCATGACGACAGATATCAAATGCTTTACATTTACTACAGGGACTTTCTTTATTTATTATAGCTTGATCTATATTATATAGAGAAAGGGCTTTTTCAGAATTCCAAATATCCTTTAAGGAATTAATATTAATATCTCCAACCACAAATTTTGGATTCCAATAGAGTTGCTCACAAATTGTCACTTGCCCATCTGGTAATATAAATAAATGTGAATAATTAGCAGTACATAATACTCTGTTATATGCAAAATTCAGATTTCTCTTCTTTTTTTGTAAGTTTGTATTTGACAAACTTTTATATAAAACATTCTTAGAAAAGTTTCTGCTCTCTAGATAATTATATATCTTTAACAGGTCATCTTCAGTAGACTTGTAATTCTCAAATTTTTTCACCCCTTTAGGTAGAGAATAAGTTGCCGGGTCAATTCTCCACAATCTTATATTCTTATGTGTAAATACTTCTTTTTCTAAGCTTTTTATGTCTTCTATAGAACTATTTTTATTGCAAATAATAGTGTGAATAATAACTTCAATATTATACACTTCTAATAATCTTAGTGTTTCAAGAATATCACCATAATAAGATTTTTGAGATTTGACAATAGCTATTAGATTTTCTTGAATTAATGTATCCAATGATATTTGTATATCAGATACCCCTATTGACTTAAGAAAGATTATATCTTCAACCTTAAGTGGTACTTTTGTCGACACAAACGGACTAAATCCAGAAGCATATAGTTTAGCTAGAACCAATTGCCAATTTTTATATGCAAAGATATCTCCGCCAATTATATCAAAAGAGCGCATCTTCATTTTTTTAGCTTCATCTATTAATTCTATAACTCTCTCTACTGGCACTTCATTTGCACAATTTTGTTTCGTAGCATAGCAATATATACAATTTGTTTTACATTTAGTTGTTAACATAAACGTAACATCTGTAATAGTTTTATGCCTTCCCATCCTTAAATCAATATGGTCATATTTAAAAGAATCTGGATCATATATCAACCCTTTCTGTGTTGAATTAAGGAGTGTATTTTGAGGAAAATATATTTTTTTCCCTTTATATAAGACATGCACGGGCACTTTATTTTCTGCCAAACTTCTCACAAATTTTGCCACCTTTTCTCTATCAACCTTAAGATATTTAGATGCATCATCTATACAAAGATCTTCATCTTCTCCATTACAAAAACTCAAGATCATTGCATGTATAGGATGTATTACAGATTCTAATTTCTCACCATTTTTTGACCTAAAGGTATCTCTAGTTAATAATAGTGCTTTACCATTATCTGGCTTTAAGAAATATTCAGGATTAAATAATAAGTTCATATTTTATGTCTTTTAATTTAAGAAAGAAAAGGTGCAAACTCAATATTCTGATATTTTTCATAGCATCAAGGAATAAAATTACCTTGATGCTACGATAGTTTTTTAAGTGTGAGTTTGACAGCTCTGTGTTTTATTACAAGAACTGCATCCACCAGAAGGTGCTTCAATAGCAGAAAAGTCAGTTGCTTCACCGCCACATGATGAGCTATTTCCTCCTTCTATTTCAATCATTTCTGATCCCAACAATTCATCAGCATCTTTTAAGATTTGTTGTGAATTCAATTTTTCGTCCATATCATTCTTCTATTAATATCGCTTACTCATATCGCTTTTCAGTTTCGCGCTAATTATTTCATACGGTTTACCTTCAAAGGTATTAGATACGCCGCACCACTATAATATTTAGTAATTATTCGTGGCTTCCGATTAACTAATTTTTAGTTTATCGTGTAATGTATTATAACAAGTGCCTTCTTAGAGTTAGTGAATACTACGCATAACTTAGAAATAAAATTTCCTGGCAAGAGAAATATTACGAACTTTAGCTATACTATAAGAATAAAATCTAAATTCACAATTAAATAGAAAAGTACCCATATAAGAAATTATTTCCGTAACTCAATTCGAGCATATACTCCCCACTTTCTATATTATTCAATATAAATGAATAGGAATAATTACAGGATACACTAGCTATATTAGAATATATCACATTTCCTGATGAATCTTTAACAGTAATCTGAAGATTCTCCAACAAATAATCATCATAATAAATATGCACTACATCTTCATCATGAGTAGCAGTTGGTTCTATAATTAAAGAACGCGTATCTACATCATCGTCTTTATGACGGCTTAATTGAATGTTAACTTCTTCAGCACCAACACTAAGTCCTAATAGAATAAAAACACAGATTGATAGCAAACGTTTCATATTTCGATATTTTATTTTTATTTGCTATCAAAAATTAAAGCATTTAGATAAAAGGAAGGATTATTTTTGTGCGCATTTTGTGCGCACCTTACTCTAAGTATTAAGGGACGTTAAAGCGATTGAATAAAAGTATCCCAGTCTTCTGGCAGTCCCGATTTTGCAAACACCTTTGCATACATCCTTTTACGAGTTGACACAATGCCCGATTTGGAATGCACAGTAAGAAGAGAAATATGCTTTATGGAAAAACGAATTTTTAATAACAGACAGACATGTTGCTCAAATTCATTGAACTGGTATAAATCGAGCAGGCGCCGGGTAAAGTTATTATAAATGCGATCTATCTCCACCTGAAGTGCCATCCAATGTTCACGGGTTATTTTTAAGTCGCCTTCATTATTGGAATCCCGAAAGAATACATAAAGTTCCGATCCAAAGAAAACCTCTTCTTCCGTTCTCTGCTTTTCCTGTTTGAACTTTAGAAGTATGTTATTCTTCTCTATCTGCTCTTTTTGTGCCTGTAATAGTTCAGCCTGACTTCCGTTTGTCTTTTCAAGCTCCCGGATCTGTCCTACCAATTTTTCTATTTGTTTTTTATTATCTTCTATGGCTTGGTAACTTTGTTGATACAATTGATTTCTCAAGTTCTCCAACTTATTCAGCTGTAAACTAAGTTGCAGCTGTCTCCGTTTGCTGTTCTCACGATAAAGGATAAAGGATACAAACAAGAACAAAAATGCTGCAAATACGATAATTATCCAACTTTTTTGCTTAGAGTTTTCCACAATCAACCGGTTATTCTCTCTCTCACGTAACTGATAATTATAAAGCGACTGTGCCTTGCGAATTGTCTCAATATTAGTAATTTTTTCTATAGAATCGGAACAAAGCAAATAGTGATCAAGATGTTCCAAAGCTTCTTGCGGACGCTTCTCTAATATTGCTATTTTCGCTAATCCCCGGTGAGCCGCTTGCTTGGCATAAATGGTACCGCAATCCAGAATTTCTTTATAATAATAAGTAGCCGAATCAATGTCCCCCGTTTTATCATATAATTCCGAAGCAATGGAATATACCCCACTTTTACTATGTCCCGCTAAATTATTTAACGAAGACCTCAATAATCGCCAAGCCAGATCATACTTTTTCTGTTGAATATACAGACTGGCCATCTGATTTTGCACCAAATCCATAAGAAAACGCTGATGCAATATATGTGCCAGGGAATAAGCCTTTTGGTAGCAATAAAGAGAACTGTCTATGCAAGTGTTGGCGCGATAAGATCCAGCCAAGTCACGCAAAGCATAAACCATTCCGGCACTGTCATTAGCCATTATAGTATAGGAATATGCTTTCTTAAACATTTTCAAGCTTTCATCGTAGATGTCCTGATAATCGAACAGAGTCGCGATTTGAGCGTAAATCTTACTAATCAGACGGTAATCTATGCTACCGGAAGAGATTTGCGCCGCCCTTTGAAAATAATCCAGTGCTTGAGGAGCATCCTGAAGATCTCTATATACCCTACCTGCATAATAATAAGCTTCCATTAAATGCCCTTCACCCCTTTTCTTTTCATAATACTCCACAATGGGAAGTATGATGCTGTCTGAAGTATGGGGAATATAAGCTTTATCATTGGCTTTGATCTGTAACAAGCGATAATACATCTGTGTGGACTTAGACTCACGGTTCATTTGTCCTTTTAACGAGTTTAGCAGATTAATGGCACTATCAGGATTGACATAAGTAAGGCTGTCTACAACACTTAATATATGAGGTGAACGGTGATCTTTACAAGAACAGAGACACAATAGACAAAGGGAAAAGAACAGTAGTTTATGCAATTTCATAACGTAACGATTTAGTGACACAAAGTTATGAAAAAAGGATAAAAATCATTCAACATTCATATTTCTTTTTTCATCTCTACCAAACTCATAATACTTTTTATTTAACTCCCGTACTTTGTTGCAAATCGTCGTTCTGTATTCTCTTGTTTCGTTTGACCTTTTTTACTTTGCCAGCACCAAAACTATAAGATAAATTAATTCCAAAAGAACGAGCTTTGATATAATTGGTTCTATTTTGAATAAAATCATCGCCAGTCGAAATAACGCGGCTGTTATAGCATTTGCTAAATGGCTGATTGGCTACCAGCCCTACACTCAAATTGCCATTCATAAAGTGCTTATATGCATAGAATGAATACATCTGAAAACTATTATAAGAAATTCTGATTTTTGGAGTTTGTTTAAATACACTCCATCTTCCACCCAAAAGCCACCCGTGAGAAAGGGATGCATCGCAAGAAGCAGAAGCATTATAACTTAGTTTCTTCTGTTTTAAATCCAAGGCTTCACTTTCGACATTATTATGGGTCATTGTTCCGTTTGCAGAAAACGAAAGTTCATTGATTGGTTTATAATTAACATAAAAGGAGCCTCCCAATCTTCGATAACTACCAATATTGCCATAGGTAGAAATCAAAAGCTTCGGGTTATTCTCATCACGAAAAGGATATTCTACGATTGCATCTTTCGTACGATTATAGTCTAAGTCAAGACTTACAAACCATTTATCGCTATAACTCATATAAGAAAGGCTAGTGTTATACTGTTTTTCTGATTTTAAATCGGGATTTCCATACTTTAGCTGAAATTCATTGAGTTGCTCACGAAAAGGATTTAGACTCCAGATAGAAGGTCGTACTACACCGGATGAAAATGCCAAGCTCAATTGCGAACTGGTTGACAAATTCCATGATAAATTGAAACGTGGGATGAAGTTTACCAAATTAGAAGTAAAGTCAGCTTGAGGATTATCTTTAAAATCAATCTTATTATGTGAACATTCCAATCTTCCGCCAGCATTCAAATTAAACTTACCTTTCCTATAATTATAAGTCAAATAGGTGGAAACAATATTTTGTAACTGATTCATTCTACCGGCATCTGTGCTATCGGCATTGTTCACCCAAGCACCGGTGGTATCATCCCATAGCCAATAGCCGGGTATAGCTTCTGCCTTGCGAAGTACATCCTTTCCACCAAAACGTAGCACGTGGTATTTTCCGAGGGGAAGCCTATAGTCCAACTGTACGGTGTGTTCGTGCAATCCACCATTTGTTTCATCTTTCTGACGCGTAAGTTCTTTCGAGCCACTATCCCAATCAGTAAAAATGTCGGGATATTCGTATCCAATGACTTTCGTATTCCGCTTATCAGGGGTATAAGCATAACGATAGCCCAATGTCAGCCGTTCTGATTTATTCTTTTTATATAGATTTTGATAAACAAAATTAAATTCACAAGCGCCACTATTCATATTAGCAATTTCCCGGGTCTTACTGTATTGTTTTTCGGTGGTTTCAAAAAGTTGTTTATTTTCTAACTCTGAATTTATTACCTTTAAAAGCACATGTGCATCAGCATACAGAGAATTGAGAGAATCTATATTATAGACCAACATGCCCCGTCCGGTATGGTACTGAAAATTTCCGTTAGCAATACCATTTGTCTGTAGCTTACTCACAATCTCTCCATTTTGGATATTATCTCGATTTAGTTCTACTTTCTGATCGGATTCCCGAGTATATCGGCAGTCATAACTCAATGATGCATCAATTTTTCCTTTGGTTATAATCGCGGTAACTCCTGCTCCGGTCTTGGGATGTGTCTCCCCGCTACCGTTAAGGACAACCTTATAGCCATCCAGACTTTTCTTTTCGGTAATAATATTAATAATGGCATTTCCTACACTCGCATCATATCTTGCATCCAATTGTGTTATAAGTTCTATTTTGGATACGGAAGTGGCAGATATACTTTGAAGTACCTCTTTAGGGTTCGTAGTAGCCATCCGATAAGGTTTCCCATTGAGATATATACTGAAGCTGGATGAGCCTTTGACTCTGATTCCGCCATCTCCATCCACTGTAACAAGTGGAACATTCCGCAATGCAAACAACAGGTTCTCTGATTGGGATAACGGATCATTTTTCATATTATACGTCAGACCGGAAGTGGACAGCTTGATCCGTTCCTTTCTGCCAACAACAGCTACTTCGGATAATTGAACGCCCTTTTCTCCCAGCCTGATCTTTCCTATATGAATATTGCTATCCGATAAAGAAACAGATTGGTGAAAAGAATCATAACCTATGCAGGAAATGGACAGTAAATATTCAGTATGGCCCAACAATTGAAGAGAAAAATTCCCATTTAAATCAGTTGTTGTACCATTACTATAATCGCCACCTTTTCGCTGTATAACTATAGTAGCATAGGAAATCGGCTCCAGAGTGACGCTATCAACCACTTGGCCTTGAACGACACAGAGTTTATCACCGGATTGAGCATAAGCCACACACACTAAAGTATGTATTAATAGTAATTGTAACAAACAACGCTTCATCATACCTCATTATTTTGGATAATAGGATTATTTTTAATGCGAAGCAATGTATTATTGCTCTCAATTCATAAGCACTAGCAAAACATCCATCACCACATACATACTTGACTTTGCATTTTGTGCATTCAGGTATCTCATCTACACATGGAATACATCCTTATCATCCTCATGAAAAGTTTCTCATAACGCTCCACTTTTTGTTGATTATGTTTGCAAACATAAAATACTTTTTCCTTTCAACGACTATCTTCTTGTACGGTTTTTGTGCGGTTTTCGCAGCTTATATATAGCTTCCATACAGTTTTGCCTTAAAATTGTTCAATTAGGGCATCCCATTGTTCCGGTTTACCTTCTTGGGCATACACCTTCTCATACATTCTTTTTCGAGCCGAAGTAATGGCAGATTTAGAACGTCCGGTAAGCACAGAAATGCCTGTAGCGGAAATATTAGCTTTAATCAATAAGCAAATCCTTATTTCCATCAGACTAAAAGAATAAAGTGCGTAGAGACGAGAAGTAAATCCATTATAAGCTTTATCAACAGCATTAGTCAATTTTATCCAATCATTATCCACCATTAAACTATTTTTCCCCGACAACTGATGAACATATCGGTAAATAGAAGATTGCCGAAAAGCAGCTTCAGCAAGATTCCGCTCTCGCTGATCAAATTCAGCTTTACTATTTAATTGCTGGTATCGTTCTTTTTGAAGCTCAAGTAACGGAAGTTGCGCACTCTCTTTTTCCCGGGCAGCATGCAATTGTTCCTCCAGTACCCTAATCCGTTTATTATTTTCGTCGATGAATTGGGCGCTTTTTTGATATTGCTCATCCTTAAGCTGCTCTAATTTTCTCAGTTGCTCTTTCAATCTTTCTTTCCTTCGCTTGTTGTATTGCATATAAATGATTCCAAAAGCAACAAGAACAACGAGAGCTAGCAGAATATAGCTAATCCAAAGCCGTTGCTCCGTATTTTCTGCTTTTAACCGGTTATTTTCTTTTTCACGCAATTGATAATTATAAATAGACTGCATTTTTCCAACCACCTCCGAATTTGTTATTCGCTGAATGGAATCGGTACAAGCTGCATATTGCCGAACTTGTTCCATCATAGTTGAATATTCCCCGCGCTTTTCTGCTATCTGTGCTAAAACCCAATGCGCAGACAGCTCGGCATAAATACTGGCACCCCCTTCTGCAATACGATGTGCATAGTAAGATGCAGAATCCAGATTTCCTGTTTTGAAGTATAAATCAAAAGAAGTAGCATAAACAGCACCCCAATTGGATCTATACGGATGCATTAAAGGTTCCTTTAAAGCTTCTCTAGCTTCATCGTATCTTTTAAGTTGGGTATAGAGTCCAGCCAATTCTCCTTGAACAATATTCATTAAACGCTGATTATTAAGCTTTTCTGCCAGAGCATAAGCTGCCTTATAATAATACAAAGAACTATCTGCTTTATTCAGTCCTGTATAATTACATCCTATATCGCGGAGATTAAAAACAAGCCCTAGACTATCCTTTGCTAATTTATTGTAATAATAAGCTCTCTTATAAGCTTCAAGTGCATCATCATATATATCCTGATAAAGACAAAGTTCACCCATCTGGCTATAAATCCGACTGACAGCTTTGTAATCCGTATTCCCTCCGGAAGCATCAACCGCTTTTTGGAAATAACCCAATGCCTGCGGTGCATCACCAAGATCACTGTAAACACGACCAGCAAAATAATACGCTTCCATTAAATGCCCTTCATCCCTATTCTTTTCATAATACTCCACAATGGGAAGTATGATACTGTCCGAAGTATGCGGAATATAGGCTTTGTCGTCGGCTTTGATCTGTAACAGGCGGTAGTACATCTGCGTGGACTCAGACTCACCACCCATTTGCGTCTTTAACGAGTTCAGCAAATTAATGGCACTGTCAGGATGAACGTAACTGAGACTGTCGGCAACACTCAGGATACGAGGAGGACGGTGATCTTTACAAGAACAGAGACACAATAGACAAAGGGAAAAGAACAGTAGTTTATGCAATTTCATAACGTGACTATTTAGTGACACAAAGTTATGAAAAAAAATAATATAGCAGGAAAGCCTTTCAGATTTTAGACAACAACTACAGCGTTTTTTGAAGGAAAGACTCCAATTGTCCTGTATAGTAAAAAGGTATGTTATATAGAGTATATTGCTTACCGGAAGGCAGGCTGATATTGTCAGAACAAAACGCTCCATTCCACACACGTATAGCAGTATTCTCCTTAGACTTGCACATTCACGTTAATTTAGCGATGATTGAACTTCTTACCACATTTCTCGCATTTATAATTAACATTATAATATTTAATAGCAAACATCAAAACGAAACCTAATGAAACCATTACCAAAGCAATACTATTGCCTATAGGTGATTTAAGACCAAACTTATTTGCCAAAACCATATAAATGCCGGGAATGAGTATAAGGAAAAGACAAAGCAAGGTTAGAATAGTGCCATAGTTATGATTACGTATGATGGGCGCTACATCTTCACTGCCACATTTAGGGCAAAATGTGCCAGAGTTATTCATATCTTTGAGAACTGGATTAATGATGTCTAAAGCCTTTTCATAATCTTTCGCAAATACATATATGGCAATACCTGTCACTGCCCCATACGCTCCTGCTCTAGGGTCTTGACTTTCATCATGCTGTCGTAAAGCTATATTATGAGTGTTGAGCAAATTTACAATTTCATCAGCACAAATACTATTTTTGCATTTCAATAACAATATTTCGCGCATATCTTCATGACTTATATTTTTGGACGGCTTCATCATATCTATCTAATTATTAATCCTTTGAATCAAAACTCATATATTTATAGATATTCATACAGTTATTTTTTCTCCTAAAGTAATTGCATTTAATCATATAAAATATTTTTCTTACAGTTTTTTTTATTTTATTTAATGCTACAACATGCGTGTTATAAAAAATACAATCATCGTAGTGAGATGAACCACATAAGAATACTGAAACAATAATAGCTTTTCTCTTCTACTCAGATAATTTCATCCCTTTCTATCCACTGGGCACTGCCTTTCTTAAAATAAGGTTGACTCCTAACATAATTGATCATGAAAAACTAGAGAACATTCCGATTTCCACTAGCAAAAACGACAGTTCCCATAATAGGGAACTATAATTCCCATTAGTAGGAATTACAATTTCTGAAATTAGGAACTAGAGTTTCTTACCTATAGGAAACTACATAGTAATATATATCAAAGAGTTACAAAATGCATATTGAATACGACAGTAGCTGATTATTCTCCCCAACTATAACCATCAACATAGTCGTCAAAGTACTCATCAAGCTGAAGACCAAGCTCTTTGGCTACCTTAATAACAAATTGCTGATCCGCAGGATTTATTAGCCAGTCACCTTTCCGCACAAGATAGTATTTCTTACGGCCGAAGTGAGAAATGAGCCGCCATCTGAAAGTATCGGAAACACGCACTGTCAGAGAATTCAATGTCCGCATAAAGCCTTTGGCATAGCGTACCGTCTTATTCGAACAGTAATATTCACAATTTCCTTTCATAGACTTCAGCTTACCGGGAGTCAGAGTAGGCAAAAAAGAATACTTTACAGGAGCATGTTCCAGTGCAATGTGACGCAAACAGGTAGTAGCTTTAGAACAATCAGCCGATGCGCACAAACCAAAGCCATAAGGAACTTGAGAATAGTCAAATGCTTTTTCCATATTGTATTAATTTTAATCATTAGCAAAGGTAAACAGAATAAATCAAAATTCAGAAGAAAACATGATAAATGCTTTTTTCAAAGAGTGCAAGCAAAACGTGCAAGTAAAAAAAGAGCAGATTGCACAAATAACTAACTAGTAATCAATAATATAACAAGATTATTAGTCAATAGGGAGTGTATGCAATTTATTTTACCTACACACCTATAACCAATTATAAATGAAATGATTATCGTAGAAAGTGCAAGTGTGTAAGTAAAGTAAGTGAAAAAATACTAAGTAGTAGTAAAGTCGAGTTCAAGTTATAAACGCGACAAATTCAACCGAACGATTGTTCGGAAACGAACACCCATATAATTACATAAATTATTAATATACAGAATATTAGAATTATGGCACAGCAATTGACTATATAAACAACGAAAGGCGGTAAATAAAAAAAAGAATAACGAATGCCACTTTTCGACAACTAATCACGTCTAACTAATGAAAGCGCTTTTGTAGATGTGATAAAAACAAAAAAGTAACATTTAAAAAAAGAAATTATGAAAGCTACAAATTTATTCAAAGCAACAGTAGTAACACTTACTATAATGGCAAGTGCCATGACTTTACAAGCAAAAGCTCAGGATGATTTCATCACCAATGAAGTGAAAAACAGTGAGCAGCAAGTGGTTTCAAAAACCGTATTTAGAAAAGATGGAGCTTACCTCTATCGACACACACGCTATAATTACACGTATGACGATCAAAACAGATTGGCAAGTGAAGAAATGGCTAAATGGGACGGTTCAAAGGATGCATGGAAACCCTACAGTAAACGAACTTATGAATATGGCAAAAATACCCTGACAATATGTTATGCCCGTTGGAATGAATCACACAAAGCTTATGATGATGGAATCATGAAAAGTGTATCCGAATTGAACGACGAAAACAAACCCCTTTCCTATAAAGTTTATAAGCAAGAAAAGGTAGACACCCCGGTAAAAGACTGGGTAGCTAGCACTAATAAATAAAACCCACCGGAAGAAAACAGGAACAGCAAATAAAAAAGTAAAAGCTCTTTAAATGGAACTTTTATTAAAACTCCTTAAAGAAAGCCCCAAACGTCACTTTTTATTCGTTATTTTGCACCAAATTTAGGTGTAATGTAGTGCGACCGGAACAAGGCCGCACTATCTTATTGCAAGATAGCCAATGAATAAACTGACCATAAAGAATTGTCCATTATGTGATAGCACCCGTCTGGAGCGGGCTATGACATGCATAGACCATTATGCTTCCAGTGAAACATTCTATTTGTGTCGATGTGAAGAGTGTGGTTTTCTGTTTACACAGGATTTTCCTGTCGAAACCGAAATGGGCAGTTATTATGAAACGCCCGATTACATTTCCCATTCCGACACCCGGAAAGGACTCATCAATAAGATATACCACAGCGTACGAAGCTACATGCTGAAACGCAAAGCCCGTCTGACAGAGCGTGAAATCCATGCCCGGTCGGGACGTTTACTGGACATTGGTACGGGAACGGGGTACTTTGCCGACACCATGCAACGACGGGGATGGCAGGTAGCAGCAATTGAGAAGAATGCACAAGCACGTGCTTTTGCCAAAGAACATTTCAATTTGGATGTAGCACCGGACGAAGCATTGGAAGAGCTTTCTCCGGAAAGCTTTGATGTCATAACGCTATGGCATGTGATGGAACATCTGGAACATCTCAACGAAACATGGGATACGCTGAACACTCTCCTAACGGACAAGGGAGTCCTGATTATTGCTGTCCCCAACCACACTTCGTACGATGCAAAGAAATACGGAGCACACTGGGCGGCTTATGATGTTCCCCGCCATCTCTGGCATTTCACACCGGACACCATCCAGCAATTCGGAGCCAAACACGGATTTATCCTTGCCGGGCGTCATCCGATGCCTTTCGATGCTTTTTATGTGTCGATGTTAAGTGAAAAGAACATGAAACGTTCATTTCCCTTTCTCCGCGGAATGTTGAACGGAACGTTAGCATGGATCAGCACCTTAGCCCGGAAAGAGCAGAGTAGCTCAATGATTTATGTATTCAGAAAAAAAAGATGAAACGGAAGAGGAACTTATGAAGACAAAAAGCAAAAACAACTCCGTATCCTACTTTGACATGCAGTTCATCACGTCCAGCATCAGCACCACGTTAGTACTCCTGTTGCTCGGATTGGTCATGTTCTTTGTCCTTACCACTCATAACCTGTCCATTTTCGTTAAGGAAAACATCAATTTCTCCGTAATCATCAGCGATGACATGAAAGAGACCGACATCCTGAGATTACAGAAAAGGCTGAATGACGAACCTTTTGTAAAAGAGACGGAATACATCTCAAAGAAGCAAGCCTTAAAGGAACAAACCGAAGCTATGGGTACCAACCCAAAGGAGTTTTTGGGTTACAACCCTTTCAAAGCGTCCATAGAGATTAAGTTGCATTCCGATTATGCCAACTCGGACAGCATTGCCAAAATTGAAAAATCAATAAAAAGAAATACGAATATACAAGAGGTGCTATACCGGACCGACTTGATTAATGCGGTAAACGAAAATATCCGCAACATCAGTTTGATGCTGTTAGGGCTTGCCATTTTACTCACGTTTATATCCTTTGCACTGATTAACAACACCATCCGACTGACTATTTATTCGAAACGATTCCTCATCCACACCATGAAGTTGGTTGGTGCAAGTTGGGGATTTATCAGAAGACCCTTCCTCCTGCGTAATTTCTGGATAGGCGTACTGGCGGCTATTGTTGCCGACGGCATGTTGTGGGGAGCTGCCTACTGGCTGGTTATGTACGAACCGGACCTGATAAGAATAATCACGCCCGATGTCATGTTAGTGGTATCCGCATCCGTGCTTCTGTTTGGTGTATGCATCACATGGTTCTGCGCTTATCTTTCCATCAACAAGTATTTGAGGATGAAAGCCGGTACATTGTACTATATATAAATTAAAGTGCCGGATAGTTAAACAGTAAACCGCACCGTTTGTTGTTTGTAGATAAGGCATTGACATGCAAGATAATAATTAGTAAAGTGAAGTAATAATTCATAATTCTATAAAGATGGCTGATAAACAAAAATTCGCTTTTGACAAAACCAATTTTATACTACTTGCCATAGGAATGGCAGTGGTCATATTAGGTTTCATACTGATGAGTGGACCCGGTTCCTCACCAACACATTTTGAACCGAGCATCTTCAGTGCAAGGCGCATAAAAGTAGCCCCAATGGTTTCACTTGCCGGCTTTCTATTCATGATTTATGCCATAGTACGCAAACCTAAAACAACAGAGAGTAAATAACTATGAATTGGTTCGAAGCACTCATTCTTGGACTGATTCAAGGATTAACAGAATATCTGCCAGTAAGCAGTAGCGGACATTTGGCCATTGGATCGGCCTTATTCGGTGTTAACGGAGAAGAAAATCTTTCCTTCACCATTGTGGTACACGTAGCTACAGTGCTTAGCACATTAGTCATCTTATGGAAAGAAATAGAATGGATTTTCCGCGGTCTGTTTAAAGGGCGTATGAATGAAGAAACCCGTTACACCATTAATATCCTGATCTCCATGATACCGGTTGCCATTGTGGGTGTCTTTTTTAAAGACAAAGTGGAAGATGTCTTCGGTTCAGGACTGCTCATTGTAGGTTGTATGCTCTTGCTTACCGCCCTTTTATTGGCTTTCTCCTATTATTATAAGCCGAAGCAGAAAGAAAATATCTCTAAACTGGATGCATTTATCATCGGTGTAGCACAGGCTTGTGCCGTACTTCCGGGATTATCCCGTTCGGGAAGTACCATCGCCACGGGACTCCTCTTGGGAGATAACAAAGCGAAACTGGCTCAGTTTTCTTTTTTGATGGTCATACCGCCCATTTTAGGCGAAGCTTTGCTGGATGGAATGAAGTTGATGAAAGGTGAAACCATCGCAGGTGACATTCCCTCCCTCTCACTAATCATAGGATTTATAGCAGCATTTGTATCAGGTTGCATTGCCTGTAAGTGGATGATTAACATTGTGAAGAAGGGGAAACTGGTCTACTTTGCAATCTATTGTGCCCTTGCAGGTGTTATAACCTTAATATTGTCTTAAATCGGTCGCTGATGAATTTTAAAGAAGGAGAAGTGATCTATTTCAACAAGCCTTTAGGCTGGACTTCGTTTAAGGTAGTGGGACATGCACGTTACCACATCTGCCGGAGAATGAAAGTAAAAAAGTTGAAAGTGGGACATGCCGGGACACTCGATCCGCTCGCTACAGGAGTGATGATTGTATGCACGGGGAAAGCGACCAAACGGATTGAAGAATTTCAGTATCATACCAAGGAATACGTAGCTACTCTCCAACTGGGTGCTACTACCCCTTCCTACGACTTGGAACACGAAATAGACGCAACCTACCCTACGGAGCATATTACCCGCGAACTGGTGGAAGAAACCCTGAAAAAGTTTACAGGTGAGATACAGCAAGTACCTCCCACCTTCTCGGCCTGCAAAATAGAGGGTAAACGCGCTTACGAACTGGCAAGAAAGGGAGAGGAAGTGGAACTTCAGCCCAAATTGCTGGTGATAGACGAAATAGAACTGCTTGAATGCAACCTCCCCGAAATAAAAATAAGGGTGGTATGCAGTAAAGGTACTTATATACGCGCCTTAGCGCGCGACATTGGCGAAGCATTGAACAGCGGAGCTCACCTCACCGCATTGGTCCGTACACGCGTAGGTGACGTCCGATTGGAAGATTGCCTTGACCCAATGGCATTTAAAGAGTGGATAGACGCTCAAGAGGTAGAAATAGAAGAATAATTTCAAAGTAAAAGAATAAATATGAAACTGTCGCAATTTAAATTCAAACTTCCGGAAGAGAAGATTGCTTTACATCCCACGAAGTACAGAGATGAGTCACGCCTTATGATATTACATCGCAAGACCGGTGAGATTGAGCATAAAGTGTTTAAAGACATTTTAGACTATTTTGATGACAAGGATGTATTCGTTTTTAACGACACTAAAGTATTCCCTGCCCGTCTGTACGGAAATAAAGAAAAGACCGGCGCTCGTATAGAAGTCTTTCTTTTACGGGAACTAAATGAAGAACTCCGCTTATGGGATGTACTAGTAGATCCTGCCCGTAAAATCCGTATCGGTAACAAACTGTACTTTGGTGAAGATGATTCCATGGTAGCCGAAGTAATAGACAATACCACTTCCAGAGGTCGTACGCTCCGCTTTCTCTACGACGGACCACACGATGAGTTTAAGAGAGCACTTTATGCATTAGGTGAAACGCCACTGCCTCATACCATCATCAACCGCCCCGTGGAGCCGGAAGATGCAGAACGCTTTCAATCCATCTTTGCACGCAACGAGGGAGCAGTAACCGCCCCCACTGCCAGCTTGCATTTCAGCCGGGAGTTAATGAAGCGTTTGGAAATTAAAGGAATAGACTTTGCTTACATCACCCTTCATGCTGGTTTAGGAAACTTCCGTGACATTGATGTGGAAGACCTTACTAAGCATAAGACGGACTCGGAACAAATGGTTGTGGACGAGAAAGCAGTAGATACCGTAAACCATGCAAAAGACCAGAATAAGCAGGTTTGTGCTGTGGGAACTACCGTGATGCGTGCCATAGAAAGCACGGTCAGCACCGACGGACACCTAAAACCTTATACCGGATGGACCAATAAGTTTATCTTCCCTCCGTATGACTTTACAGTCGCCAACGCCATGGTATCCAATTTCCATATGCCACTTTCTACGCTGCTAATGATCGAAGCCGCTTTTGGAGGTTACGATCAAGTCATGGCTGCCTATCAGGTTGCACTGAAAGAAGACTACCGTTTCGGCACATACGGAGATGCCATGCTGATTACGGATAGGTAACAACCGAAGTAACAATGAACGTGTATTTCAGTTTAGGAAGCAATCTCGGCGACAAAGAGCAAAACCTTCGTCTGGCCGTACAGAACATAGAAAAGCGGATAGGGAGAATCATCTCCTTATCCGCTTTTTATACTACCGAGCCCTGGGGGTTTTCTTCCAAAAACACGTTTCTCAACGCTGCGCTCTGCGTAGAAACATCCCTTCCCCCACAAGAAGTCTTGCAAATCACGCAGGAGATTGAGCAAGAGATGGGACGGACTCATAAATCAACCCGGGGCGTTTATGCCGACCGCGTGGTAGATATTGATTTGCTACTCTACGGAGACCTCATTCTTGAGACTCCCACCCTAAAACTGCCTCACCCTTTAATGCAGAAACGTCGCTTCGTCATGGAACCACTAGCAGAGATTGCACCAAATATGGTGCACCCCATATTCGGGAGAACAATGAAAGAAATAGAGCAGATGGTAGATGATTTTAGATGATTTTCTTAACTTTGCCTGCATTGACCTCTTCCATTATTATAACTAATAATACGTTCGAAATGCCGGGAAAGCTTGTCTGGTTAATGCTATTAGGACTCAGCCTAAATTTAAGCTCCGTCTCTGCAAACAGTGGAGATGACAGTATCATACACAAATTAGACAAAATGATAATAGAGCGGAGCATTTATCAAGAAAGATTAGAAAAAGAGATCTCTGACTTACAACGCACGCTGGAATATGCAAATGATAATGAATTCCGCTTTAATGTATTAGGAGATATCTTTGAAAAGTACCGTTCCTTTTTAGTCGATACAGCTTTTGTTATTGCAAAGCAAAGAATGAAAATAGCAAAGTGCCTAAAGAAAGATCAGCAAGATGAGAGTTTAATGAATATGGCGGACGCCTTAAACAAAATGGGTAGGCATCGCGATGCTTTGGCTATCTTAAACAAGATGCAACGAACACCCTACGTGCTGCACAATACTTACTTTTATTATCTTTATCATACAATCTACCTATCATGCTATGACGAAGAGATAGATCCGGGTGCCAAAAAGACTTACTATCAATACATGAAGAGCTATAAAGATACATTGATCTCAATAAGCCCACCCAATTCAGCCAGTTATATCATGAACAAATGCGGACTGATGAACATGAATGGCAAACAGGCTGCCGCACTAACGCTTTTAAAAACCTATTATGAGAAAAGCGGCAAAGATAATCCGGATAGAGCAAGAATGGAGTACCTCATGTCGGAACTCTATTTAGCAAAAGGGGACACAGCAAACGCAAAGCATTATTTAATTCTATCCTCAATTACCGATATCGGAAACGCAAAGAAAGTATACATGTCACTCCAGCGCCTTGCTACAATTCTTTATAAGCAAGGTGATATTGAAAGAGCCTACAATTACATCACTTGTGCATTAGAAGATATAAATTTCGGAAAAGCGCGCTATCGTATTTTGGATATCGTGCAATACCTTCCGATTATCAATGCAGCCAATAACTTACGGGTCGCAAAAAACAAGACCCGTATCATCTACTTCTCACTACTACTGTTTGCACTGACCTCTATGTTGGTTGTTGCCTTGATTTTTATCAATAAGAAAAACATCAAATTAGTTAAAGCACAGCAATCATTAGAAGAGCAAAATAAATGTTTGCACGAAATGACAAATAATCTGGCTCAGATGAATCGTCAGATCAAAGAATCGAACCATATTAAAGAATAATATATAGGTTTGTTATTCAATATCTGTTCGGAATATATATCAAGGCAAGAAGATCAGCGCAAGGCATTGGTTCGTATAGTTAACACCGGACAGATGTTCGAAGTGGCAAAAGTTGTCTATAGCCAGTCCTCTGCATTGGATGAGCTCAAAAGCTTTATGAACCAATTCGATACCATCTTTCTGTCAATCTTTCCTCGTTTTGTAGAGGTCTTTAATCAAGATCTTAACCCACAAGAAACAATCTCTCAGAAAGATGGCGAACTATTAACTCCCGAATTAAGAATCTATGCTTTAATACGTCTAGGCATTACAGATAACTCCAAAATAGCCAACTTCCTTCATTACTCATTACAAACCGTATATAACTACAGGATGAAAATTAGAAATAAACTGATTGTTCCTGAAAAAGAGTTGCTCGATCATCTCTATAATATCTAAAAGAGAACCTCCTCAAGACTTACTCTTACCTTTTAGGTACTTTTCCGCAATATGCTGTTATACAGATATATAGAAATTAAATTAAAGTCATATAAGCTTCTTAATCTTACTTTTTTATTCAGTTAGTTGTAATGACCTATATAGTTGAATAGCTTTGCCAGCAGAAAACATCTTTGTTAGTCATTAAAACAAATTATTATGAAAAAAGAAAGAAGAAACAGATTATTTCTTGAAAAGCAGTGGTACTTGGCTATATTGCTCGCTTGTCTGTTTAGCGTAAGCTCGTTTGCGCAGACATTTATTATAAAAGGAAATGTAACGGACAAGGAAAAGCTACCGATCATCGGAGCTAACATCTGGGTAAAAGGTACGACTACAGGTACCATCACTGATCTAGACGGGAATTTCTCGATAACCATTCCCAACAAGAGTACGACTTTGGTTATCAAATACATTGGTTATAAAGATGTAGAAGTCACAGCTTCACCCAATATGAAGATTGTATTGGAGGAAGATACCGAAATGTTGGATGAGGTCGTAGTAATAGGTTACGGAAGCGTGAAAAAGTCGGACCTTACCGGATCTGTCACTGCAATAAAAACAGATGAGTTTAATAAAGGATTGCAAACTACGGCACAAAGTGCCCTGGTCGGAAAGATTTCCGGTGTGAATGTCGTCTCCAGTTCCGGCGCTCCAGGTTCTAGCGCTACGATCCGTATCAGAAGCGGTGCCTCTCTTTCCGCATCAAACGACCCTCTAATAGTAATTGACGGAGTTCCCGTGGATAATTCGACCATCGAAGGTGGTGGAAATGTTCTCGGAGGAGTCAATCCGAATGACATTGAGACTTTCACCGTACTCAAGGATGCTTCCGCAACAGCGATCTACGGTTCCAGAGCATCCAACGGAGTAATTGTAATCACCACCAAAAAAGGAAGCGACTCGAAACTCAAGTTCAACTATTCCACTAATGCCTCGATAAGTACGGTGACAAAGAAGCTAAGCGTTTTATCGGGTGATGAGTTCCGATCGTTTGTACCCACCGTTACCGGCGTTCCTGCCAATGCCGAACTGGGAACAACATCCACCGACTGGCAAGATGAAATCTATCGCACAGCATTGGGACAAGAACATAACTTTTCGGTCTCCGGTAACCTGAAGAAGAAAACCCTTTACCGGTTATCCGTGGGATATACCAATCAAAACGGTATTGTCAAAACAAACAATTATGAAAGATATACCTTCAGCGGAGGTATTTCTCCCAAATTCCTGGACGATCACCTGTCGATGAACCTGAACTTGAAGGTTTCTTATGAAAACAATAGAAAGGTGGATGAAAGCGTAGTAACCAATGCCTTGCGTTACGACCCCACGCGTCCGGTTAAGACAAACAGTCCTACCTCCGATACCGATGCGGGATTAGGATACTTTATCTGGATGAATGGTAATTCTCCGATGGCCATTCAGACAGACAATCCCGTAGCCCAACTCGAACTCCAGGACTTGCGTAACAAAGTGACCCGCTCAACCGGAAACGCTTCATTGAATTATAAAGTCCATCATTTTGAAGACCTACAATTAAACTTGAACTTAGGGTATGACATATTGAAAAGTACTTATTCCAATAATGTCCCCCAACTGGCGGGTATGATGTATACTTCCAATATGAAAGATGGTACAGGCCTCAACTATGATTCCAAGCAGAATAAAAGAAACACATTATTGGATTTCTACGCCAATTATACCCATGTATTCAATAAAAAGCACGACTTCAGTCTGATGGGAGGTTATGGTTGGCAACACTTTTGGAAAAAGTTCAATGAAACGACTCTTTCGCCAACAGGTACGGAGCTTTTTTCACCGAATCATTATGAATCAGAATACTATTTGTTGTCTTTTTACGGACGTTTAAACTACACCTATGATAACAAATATATGGCAACGGCAACGCTTCGTTCGGATGCTTCCTCCCGCTTTGCCAAAGGCAACCGCTGGGGATTGTTCCCATCTGTAGCGTTGAGTTGGAAGATTAGCCAGGAAGATTTTCTGAAAGACTCAAAAGTCCTCTCCGACTTAAAATTACGCCTAAGCTACGGAAAGACAGGACAGCAAGACATCTTGAACGACTATCCGTATATGACAACTTTTACCGTATCCAATCAGGAAGCACGTTATCAGTTCGGCGACTCCTGGTATTATACTTATCGTCCCAACGGCTATGATTCCGATATTAAATGGGAAACAACTTCCACTTATAACATAGGACTTGATTATGGCTTCCTAAACAACCGGATCTCCGGCTCCGTAGACTATTACAAAAGACAGACAAAGAACCTGTTAAATACGATTAATGTCATATCCGGAACCAACTATTCCTCCGTCCTCACCACCAACATAGGCGAGATGGATAATGAAGGACTTGAATTTTCCATTAATACAATACCGGTAAGTACCAAAAATTGGCGATGGAGCGTCGGGATGAATTATACATGGAATGATTCTAAAATAACGAAACTTAACGTGGTTGATTCCAGTTCGAACTTCGTTCAAACAGGAGCTATTTCGGGCACGGGAAAGACCGTTCAGGTCTTCATGGTAGGAGAACGTCCTTATACCTTTTATTTAGCAAAGCAGGCTTATGATGAAAGTGGTAAGCCATTGGAAGGACAATACATCCAGCCAGACGGCTCGGTCTCAAGCACTGAAACACGATACGCCACCGGCAAGAGTGCCCTTCCGACTTCTTATCTGGGACTGAATACACAATTGACCTATAAGAACTGGGATTTTGCAGTAAGCGGACACGGATCGTTCGGCAATTACGTCTATAACTATATTGCCGCCGACCAGTATGTACAATCGGTCTATAGTGATCAAGGAAACTTCTCCAATATATTGCAGCGGACTCGCAATTCAGGGTTCCAACTTCAGCAACTTTATTCGGATTATTTTCTCGAAAAAGCCTCTTTCTTCCGTATAGACAATATGTCTCTGGGGTATACCTTCAACAAGCTTTGGAACGCTTCAAGCACGTTGCGACTGATAGCCGGAGTGCAGAATGTGCTCACCATTACCGATTACTCAGGGATAGACCCGGAAATCTACAGCGGGATAGACCGGAATGTTTATCCACGACCACGCATTTATACCCTGAGTGCGATACTTAATTTCTAATGTTTAAATTCCAAGAATTATGAAAAAGATATTTTCCCATTCACTATTAATTATATTCTTAGGACTTGTCACCTCCTGCATGGGCGACCTGGATACAATGCCTCTTGACAATAACCAATTGGTCAGCGAACAAGTGTATAAAACGAAAGACGGATACACCGGTGTGCTGGCAAAATGTTACGCCTCGCTAATTCTTACCGGACAGCAGGGAGGAGATGGCGGCGATGGCGATTTGGAAGGCGCCAATGAAGGGTATTCAGGCTATGTCCGACTGCTATTCTATATGCAGGAATTAAACACGGATAATTTCCTTATGCCCTCCTCATCAAACGGACTAAGAAAATGCTTGAATCTCCAATGGAATGCGTCGAATGCTTCCGTGATCAGATGGACTTACCAACGTTTGTATATGAGCATTGCTTATTGCGATGAGATTTTAAGAGAATGCACCGAAAGCAAACTGGAGAGTCGCGGACTATGGGATGAGATGAAAGACGATTATACCTTCTATCGGGCTGAAGCACGCTTTATTCGAGCCTATTGCTATTCGATGCTTTGCGATTTCTTTGGTGCAGTGCCCTATGTTGATGAAAATACCGGAGTAAAAGATATCCCCGAACAATGGAGCCGGGAAGCTATTTTCAATTATGTTGTTTCCGAACTGAACGACATCGAATCCGAACTTAAAGCTCCGGGAGAGAATGTCTATGGCAGGGTGGACCGTGTAGCCGACTGGTTTTTGCTTGCCCGCGTTTATCTGAATGCAGATTCATGGATCGGTCAAAATAAATATAAAGAAGCCTATGAATACGCCAAGAAAGTGATAGACGACGGTACCTATCCGCTTGCAAGCGATTACCGTGAAATATTCCTTGCCGATAACAACACTTGCAAAGAAATTATCTGGCCTCTGACACAGGACGGACTGAACGCACAAAGTTCCGCCGGAACGAATTTCTATGTGAAAGCCTTTGTGAACGGCCCGATGAACGAATTATACCAAACCGGAGTCGGATCAAAAGGATGGGGGAACGTCAGAGCAAAGACAACTCTGGTAGATGCCTTTGATGCAGATGATGTACAATTCAATACCAGCGATACCTGGGGGAATCAGAAAAAAGACAAACGCGCCACGTTTATGACGGCACTATCCAATCAGACTAAAGAGACATGGGACGCTAACCTCAGCATGACCAGCACCTTTACTTGCGGCTACGGATATATCAAATGGAGAAATGTCACGAAAGAAGATCAGATCTGCGATTCGGGAGACACCTATTCTTCTATTGATTTCCCTCTGTTCCGCACGGCAGATGCTTACCTGATGGCGGCAGAAGCAATTCTGCGCGGTGGTGGCGGTAGTACTACCGAAGCTCTTGGATATGTTAACGAAATAAGAGAACGGGCTTATATGTCGGGGAAATATGCACAAGCAGGTATCCGTTCGGATGTATCCGGAAAAATATCAGCAAGTGAGTTGACGCTGAACTTTATCCTTGCCGAGCGACAAAGGGAGCTGGCTTCCGAAGTGACCCGCCGGACCGATCTGATCCGATTTGGTCTCTTCACCAAAGGACACAACTGGGATTGGAAGAATGCCGTTCGTCTGGGTGAAGATGTGGATGATAAATATAAACTGTTCCCTATACCAGAGAGTGAATTGACTAATAACCCTTATCTAAAGCAGAACGAAGGATATGATAAGTAATGCCAGAACGATAAAGGGACTCAAATTTTTATTCCCTATCTACTTCCTTTTGACCGTCTGTCTGCCCTCTTGGGGACAGACGTCGAAAGAAGAATTATTCGCAACAATAGAAAAAACCGGAAGCGTATATTGGGCATACCCCCTCGACTTCAAAGTCCAGACAAAAGCACCCGAAGGCTATCATCCGTTCTATATCAGCCACTATGGGCGCCATGGTTCCCGTTATCTGATTTCAGATCAGGACTACCGGTGGATAATCGATTTACTTGAAAAGGGGCACCAAAAAGGAGCGTTAAGCGGCTTGGGAGAGAGTGCCTATCAACGGCTGCTTAAAGTTTGGAAAGAAGTGGAAGGACATGGTGGCGACTTAACTCCTTTGGGAGTAAGGCAACATCGGGGAATAGCCGAGCGTATGTTCACCAATTTCCCGGAAGCATTTAAGGGCAAACGCTTTATCTCCGCACGGTCTACTATTGTATTGCGATGTGCAATGAGTATGGTAGCCTTTGGCGATCGCTTAAAAGAGCTGAACCCTAAACTCTCCATCTCTTATGAAGCCAGTCAGAAGTATATGGACTATCTGAATTTCCACACCCCCGAGTCCAACCGCTTTGCCTCCTCACAAGATGGTCCCTGGGTGGAAGAATACCGCAAATTCGAAGAAGCCCATACGCACCCTCAGCGTTTAATAAAAGCACTATTCAAAGATAGCCTGTTCGTTGTGAAGAATGTCAATCCGCAAAAAGTGATGTGGGGATTATACTGGATTGCCAGCGATATGCAGGATATAGAAACACCAGTATCTTTTTACGACTTGTTTGAACCCCAAGAATTATTCGACTTATGGCAATGCATCAATTACCGCTTCTATGCAGGCGACTCCAACCACGCTGACGGAAAAGGCCTTGTGATAGCAAATGCCAAACCTTTACTAAAGAATATTCTGGACAGTGCAGACAAGGCCATCGAGAAAGATGGAACAGCAGCCACGTTGCGTTTCGGCCACGATGGTAATCTCATTCCTCTGCTGGCGCTAATGCAAATTGAGAACTACAACGTCTCTGTTGATAACCCCAATGAATTATATAAAGTTTGGAGTGACTTTAAAGCTGTTCCCATGGCCGGCAATCTTCAACTGATCTTCTTCAGAAAAGAAACGGGAAGAGGAACGGGAAAAGCAGACGATATATTAGTGAAATTTTTACAAAACGAGAATGAAGTCCACATTCCGGTACAAACAAATTCTTTTCCATACTACAAATGGAAAGACGTAAAAGCTTTTTATAAAAAAATATTGGAGTGACACCAATAATCAGAGTTAACAATGTGATAGAGGATGTGTCGATGCGAATCGCTGCATCCTTTTTTGTGTTAAATATATTGCAGGATAGAATCGAGCTCCAATTTATTCCTTATCTTTGCAACCAGAAATGAAAGTGTGGAAAGATTTGAGTAGCTTGCAACCACAGAAAAAAATGCTAAAAACACATCCCTTTTTTTGCATCTGTGCACCATTGTCTACTCACTTGTCTTCATCCCCACATTCATTCTAATTATTCACGTTTAATTTTTTAATTGAAATGGGATATTTATTCACATCCGAATCGGTGTCTGAAGGACACCCCGACAAAGTGGCCGATCAAATATCGGACGCTGTACTTGACAAACTGTTGGCTTACGACCCCAGTTCTAAAGTAGCTTGCGAAACCCTGGTTACCACCGGACAGGTGGTACTGGCTGGAGAAGTGAAAACGAATGCGTACATTGACTTACAACTTACTGCACGCGAAGTGATTCAGAAAATCGGCTATACCAAAGGAGAGTATATGTTCGAGAGCAATTCATGTGGCGTACTTTCGGCCATCCACGAACAAAGCCCCGACATTAATCGTGGCGTTGAACGGTCGGACCCGATGGAACAAGGCGCCGGCGACCAAGGCATGATGTTTGGCTATGCCACCAACGAAACGGAAAATTACATGCCGCTTTCACTCGACTTAGCGCATCGTATTCTGCTTGTATTGGCGGAAATCCGTCGCGAAGGCAAGCAAATGACTTACCTCCGTCCCGATGCAAAGAGTCAGGTCACCATCGAATATGATGACAATGGCAAACCGGTACGCATCGATACCATTGTGGTGTCTACGCAACACGATGACTTTATCTGTCCGAAGGACAGTAGCAAAACAGCGCAATTAAAAGCCGACGAAGAAATGTTAGCCAAAATCCGGTATGACGTGATCAACGTACTCATGCCGCGTGTTATTGCTTCCATCCACAGCGAAAAGATACTGGCTTTATTCAACGACCATATCACCTATCATGTCAATCCCACCGGAAAATTCGTCATTGGCGGTCCGCACGGAGACAGCGGTTTGACAGGCCGTAAAATTATTGTAGATACTTATGGTGGAAAAGGAGCTCATGGCGGCGGCGCCTTCTCGGGCAAGGACCCCAGCAAAGTGGACCGCAGTGCAGCTTATGCCGCACGCCACATCGCCAAAAATCTGGTGGCAGCAGGAGTAGCCGACGAGATATTGGTACAGGTATCGTATGCCATTGGCGTGGCCCGTCCCATCAATATCTATGTCAACACCTACGGACACGGACATGTCAACCTGAGCGACGGAGAAATTGCTCGGAAGATAGACGGATTATTCGATTTACGCCCCAAAGCTATTGAAGACCGTTTAAAACTCCGCAACCCGATTTATGAGGAAACGGCTGCATACGGACATATGGGACGTGAACCGCAGATTATCACCAAACATTTCGATTCGCGCTATGCCGGTCCGAAAGATTTGACCGTAGAACTCTTTACATGGGAGAAGCTGGACTACGTGGACAAGGTGAAAGCTGCTTTCGGTCTGTAATGTAACACGCCATTAAGTAACAGCGTAATCAGCATAGCTTTACAGCTATTTATATAAAAGGTTGCCCTTCTTTGCCTACCGGAAAATGCCGAGGCTGAAAAGTGGCAACCTTTATTTTAACATCAGACGATGATATATCCCCAAAATCATATAACTTTGCAGCTATATTAATAGAAAGACAGAAATAAGCTATGAATAGAATAACTTCCGTATGCGTTTACAGTGCTTCAAGTACGAAAATTGATCCGGTTTATTTCGACGCTGCTCAGAAATTAGGTTCTTTATTGGGACAGCATCATATCCGTTTAATAAATGGTGCGGGAGGTATTGGTCTAATGGGAACCATAGCAGATGCAGTGCTCGCCGAAGGCGGACAGGTAACAGGCGTTATTCCTCATTTTATGGTGGAACAAGGCTGGCAGCATAATGGTTTGACCGAACTGATAGAAGTGGACAATATGCACGAGCGAAAGCAAATGATGGCTGATTTGAGTAATGCAGTTATCGCCCTCCCCGGAGGATGCGGTACCTTAGAAGAATTATTGGAAGTTATTACTTGGAAGCAATTAGGAATTTACTTGAACCCCATTGTCATTTTAAATACAAACGGTTATTTTGATCCTTTGCTTACGATGCTCCAGCACGCCGTGGAACAAAACTTTATGCGGCCCCAACACGGAGCTATCTGGAATGTAGCTAATGCCCCGCAAGAAGCTATAGAACTCATACGTACCGTTCCCATCTGGGATCGCTCCATACGCAAGTTTGCCGCAATATGATCATCTTTACAGCAGAACTGACAGCAGTGAAAGGTATTCCTATTCCCTATTCTCCCAGAATGGACGATGGAATAAGCATTCTTTTATTATGCTGTTTTTTTCTGTCCGCATATATCTTATCACGAAGCCGGAAATTCCTTGCACAATTAATGAAAGATTTCCTACTAAACAGGGAACGACGCACAAGCATCTTTATAGCATCAACAGGAGCAGATATGCGATACTTGTTGTTGCTTATATTACAAACTTGTATACTCTCCGGTGTCATTCTTTTCAACTGTTTCATAGAAACTCAACCTCAGCTAAAACAGGAAGTCCACCCTTATACCCTGCTCGGAATATATATAGGGGTATGTCTGCTTTACCTTTTTCTGAAATGGTTAAGCTATACCTTTTTAGGGTGGGTTTTCTTTGATAAAAGCCAAACCTCAATATGGTTAGAATCATATTCTACTTTACTCTATTATTTAGGGTTTACCCTCTTCCCTTTCGTCTTATTTCTTATTTATTTTGATTTAAAGCTACAAATAGCCATAATAATCGGACTATTTTTGATCATTTTCCTCAAAACGTTAATGTTCTATAAGTGGTTAAAGCTTTTTTGTAACAATTTGTATGGCAGTCTCCTTTTAATTTTGTACTTTTGTGCCCTTGAAATAATACCCTGTTTGATGTTATATCGGGGATTGATACAGCTAAATGATTATTTGATAACTAAATTCTAAGGCGTTGAAAATAAAGAAAGTACTCGTGTCGCAGCCGAAACCGGCATCAGAGAAGTCTCCTTACTACGACATAGCCCAAAAGTACGGCGTGAAAATAGATTTCCGACCGTTTATTAAAGTGGAAAGTTTGTCTGCAAAAGAATTCAGACAGCAAAAAGTGTCTATTCTGGATCATACCGCTGTAATCTTTACTTCGCGTCATGCCATAGACCATTTTTTCAGTCTTTGCACAGAGTTGCGCATAACCATTCCAGAAACAATGAAATATTTTTGCGTAACGGAAACCGTGGCTTTATACATACAAAAGTACGTGCAATACCGTAAACGTAAGATATTCTTTGGAACTACGGGTAAAATGGAAGACCTTTTGCCGTTTATCACGAAACATAAGACAGAAAAGTTTTTCGTTCCAATGTCCGATGTACATACAGATGAGATAAAGAATCTTTTGGATAAAGCAAAAGTACAGCATACGGAAGCAATTATGTACCGCACCGTGAGCAATGACTTTACTCCGGAAGAACAATTTGATTATGATATGCTGCTATTCTTCAGTCCGGCGGGGGTTACTTCTTTAAAGAAAAATTTTCCGGACTTCGAACAGAAAGATATCAAAATAGGAACATTTGGATCTACTACCGCACAAGCTGTACGTGACGCCGGACTCCGTCTAGATTTGGAAGCACCTAATGTAAAAGCGCCTTCCATGACTGCCGCACTCGAACTTTTTATTAAAGAAAACAATAAAAAATAAACAAATAATAGATTTATCACGAATCACCACTTACCGGTTGCGTCCGAAAGTTATTTAGAAAATCTTCGATATGCAATTTGTAAGCAGTGGTTCGTGATTCTTTTATAAGTATGGCAAATACTTTACGCAAAGCCGAAAGACTGAATAAGAAAAAAATTATTGAGAGATTGTTCGCCCCCGGGTCACATTCATTCTCCGTATTCCCTTTGCGTGTGGTATACCTTCCGATAGAAAATACGGAAAGTACGGTTTCCATTCTGATTAGTGTTTCCAAGCGCAGGTTTAAACGTGCTGTGAAACGTAACCGTATCAAACGCCAGATCAGGGAAGCCTATAGGAAGAATAAGCATGAATTGCAAACTTTATTAGAAGGAAAGCAAAGCCAAATGGCCGTAGCTTTCCTCTATTTATCGGATCAGATCATAGAGTCTAAAAAAATAGAAGATAAAGTTAGAATTGCATTATCACGCATCACGGAAAACATAAATGCAACGTCGCCTGTTTTAAGAAGAGCAAAAGAAGAATCTGCCCCAGATCAAGAATCAGCCGGTATGGAATGAACATTATAAAAAAAATACTGTCGTATCTCTTGTTATTACCTATTTATTTTTATCAGAAGTGCATATCACCTCTGACTCCTCCTTCATGTCGTTTCACTCCAACCTGCTCCCAGTATGCCATTGAAGCAATAAAAAAGCACGGACCGCTAAAAGGACTTTATTTAGCTATCAGACGCATATTGAAATGTCATCCATGGGGTGGTTCAGGCTACGATCCCGTACCATGAAAACTCCAGTCGACATCCATACCCACCACCAATTCGGCCTGCCTGGAGAAGCAATTATAAGCAACCCACCAGAGGACTTCACACCTCAAAAGTTATGTTGGTATTCCATTGGTATCCATCCCTGGGAAATTCGCAACAATCCGATACCTTATCCGACAATGAAATGGAAAACATTCGAAAAGCAATCAAGGCATCCCCAAGTATTAGCCATAGGAGAAGCAGGGTTAGACAAGCGAATAGGAACTCCGCTAGCTTTACAGAAGCAGTTATTCATCCGGCAAGCCTTATTGGCTGAAGAACTTTGCAAACCCTTAATAATCCATGCCGTAAAAGCAGCAAACGAGCTATGGATGTTGAAAGAACAAATAAAGCCATCCAATCCATGGATCATTCATGGGTTCAGGGGCAACGCGATTTTAGCAGAACAATATATCCACCATGGCTTTTATCTTTCGTTCGGAGAATATTATCACCAGGAAGCGCTTTGCTTCACTCCCGCCAATCGTCTGTTCCTTGAAACAGATGAGTCGTCCATACCAATCACTACCTTTTATGAACGCGCCGCTATTCTACGGGGAATGTCGACAGACACGCTACTAAGAATAATTAGAGAGAATATTGAGAAAGTCTTTTTTAAGTGATAAGAATTGTTTGTTCAGATAAAGAATTGTACTTTTGTAAGCTCTATACGAATAGAAATATAAACATCTAAATAGATAACCATTCGATGAATTTTGTAGAAGAATTGAGATGGCGCGGCATGATTCATGACATGATGCCCGGCACGGAAGAACTTTTGGCTAAAGAGCAAGTAACTGCATATTTGGGCATTGACCCTACAGCAGATTCCTTGCACATCGGACACCTTTGCGGAGTAATGATGCTGCGCCACTTTCAGCGTTGTGGGCATAAACCGCTGGCACTGATCGGAGGAGCCACTGGAATGATTGGTGATCCTTCCGGTAAGTCGTCAGAACGTAATTTACTCGATGAAGAGACCTTACGACATAACCAAGAGTGTATCAAAAAGCAATTATCCAAGTTTTTGGATTTCGATTCCGATGCTTCCAATCGCGCAGAATTAGTAAATAACTACGATTGGATGAAAAACTTTACCTTCCTTGATTTTGCTCGTGAAGTGGGTAAGCATATCACGGTAAACTACATGATGGCAAAAGAATCCGTACAGAAACGATTAAATGGAGAAGCTCGTGATGGTTTATCATTTACTGAATTTACCTACCAGCTATTACAGGGTTATGACTTCCTGTATCTAAACCAGACCAAAGGATGCAAGCTTCAAATGGGAGGATCCGATCAATGGGGCAATATTACTACAGGAACGGAACTGATCCGTCGTACAAACGGTAATGAAGCATATGCCTTGACTTGCCCGTTAATTACGAAAGCGGATGGAGGGAAATTCGGTAAAACGGAGTCCGGCAATGTCTGGTTGGATCCCCGCTATACTTCGCCCTATAAGTTCTACCAATTCTGGCTGAATGTGAGTGATGCAGACGCTGCACGCTACATTAAGATATTTACGTCGTTAGGCAAAAAAGAAATAGAGGTTTTAATAGCCGAACATGAAGCCGCTCCTCATTTGCGTGTGCTTCAAAAGCGATTGGCAAAAGAAGTAACAATAATGGTTCACTCCGAAGAAGATTACAATGCAGCAGTGGAAGCCTCCGACATTTTGTTTGGTAACACAACTTCCGATGCCCTGAAAAAATTGGATGAAGATACCCTACTTGCCGTATTCGAAGGAGTTCCCCAATTTGAAGTATCAAAAGATGCATTATCGTCGGGAGTGAAAGCAGTGGACTTGTTTACGGAAAATGCAGCAGTTTTCGCCTCAAAAGGAGAAATGCGTAAATTGGTACAAGGCGGAGGGGCATCCCTTAATAAAGAGAAGCTTACGGCTTATGATCAAATAGTCAGCTCATCCGATCTCTTGGATGAAAAGTACTTATTAGTGCAACGCGGAAAAAAGAACTACTACCTGATTATTGCCAAATAAGCATTGAAACAGGAAGGAAGTATAAAAATAGTCCTGAAATATTTGCATGTTTCAGGACTTCCCTTTATCTTTGCACCGCTTTTTAGCAGAAAGCACATTGTGTCTGGACTATGGTGTAATGGTAGCACAACAGGTTTTGGTTCTGTTTGTCCAAGTTCGAATCTTGGTAGTCCAACATATTTCACAACATTATTTTTTAAATGTAGAGAACTCTCCGAGACCATTGTGTTTTAGAGAGTTTTTTATTTCAAGTATAGACATAGCTAAACCCGACCTCATCAGCCGGCAGCCTGATTTTTGTAAGACAGTTGTCACAAATTCGTTACATACTCTTCAAATCTTTGCAAAACATTCGCAATAAAGCTACCCTACTTTTGCAAATTATTAACACACACTAATTTATATGAAACGAATTGCTCAATTCATCTCATTTACCCTTTTGTTTTTTTGTAGTATCAGTAATAATACACTAGCAGAAGAAAAAGTAAATGTACTCAAACAAGGTACTATCCGCGGACGTATTGTAGATGCAAGCAAGCAGACCCTTCCAGGTGCATCTATCTACATCGAAAAACTGCACTCAGGAGTAACAAGCGACATCAACGGCTTCTACATCTTTTCCAATCTCCCACCGGGCACTTATACCGTAAAAGTCAGCTATATAGGATATACTCCATCAGAAGCTCAAATCACGGTTCCTGCAGGAAAGACATTAAAAAAAGACTTCATTCTTAACGAGGGCATTGAATTAAAAGAGGTGTTGATTGGAGGCGTTTTCCAAGGTCAACGCCGGGCGATTAATGCCCAAAGAAGCAGTCTGGGAATAACCAATGTAGTATCTGCAGACCAAGTTGGAAAATTTCCGGATTCCAACATTGGTGACGCTCTGAAACGCATTTCCGGTATAAATGTACAATATGACCAAGGTGAAGCCCGTTTCGGACAAGTTCGTGGTACTCCAGCCGATATGAGTTCAGTCACGATTAATGGAAATCGCATTCCTTCCGCTGAAGGTGACACAAGAAATGTTCAGCTTGATTTGATTCCAGCAGATATGATACAGACTATTGAAGTAAACAAAGTCGTCACTCCCGATATGGATGCAGACGCCATAGGAGGCTCTATTAACCTGATAACTAAAAACTCTCCATATAAGCAAATGATTGCTGCAACCGCCGGAAGTGGTTACAATTGGATTAGCAAAAAAGCTCAACTGAACCTTGGACTCACCTATGGCAACCGCTTCTTTAATGACAAATTAGGCATTATACTTTCCGCTTCTTACCAGAACTCACCTTCAGGATCGGATGACGTGGAATTTTTGTGGGACAAAGATATTGAGACTAAAGAAATCTGCCTGACTAATTATCAAGTCCGCCAGTACTATGTGACTCGTGAACGTCAAAGCTATTCCGCTGCTCTGGACTGGAATATCAACGATAATAATAAACTGACTTTCAAAGGAATTTTCAACAACCGCAACGATTGGGAAAACCGTTACCGCTTAACACTAAAAGATCTGAATCTGAAAAAAGATGATAACGACAACGAATATTGCACCGTCAATAATACGGCAACTGTACGCATACAAACCAAAGGTGGTACACCTAATAACCGCAATGCACGATTGGAACGCCAACGGACCATGGATTTCACGTTGGGAGGCGAACACCTGTTTGGCAAACTAAATATGGACTGGAGTTTGAACTACGCTAAAGCAAGTGAGAACCGTCCGAATGAACGGTATATTGATTACCAATTGAAAAAACAGAAATTCATTCCAGACCTGAGTAATGAGCGTAAACCCTTATACACGCCTCAAGAAGGCTCTGAAATGTATCTAAATGATGATTTTAGTCTAAAAGAAGTAACAGAAGAATTTGAAGATATTCAGGAGAAAGATTTGAAGTTTAAACTGAACTTCGCTTTACCGCTTACCAAAGGTCGATATGGTAATAAACTCCGTTTTGGAGGAAAAGTTACGCGTAAAAGTAAAGATAAAGACAAAGACTTCTATGCATATACTCCATTGGATAAAGATGGATTTGACACAAACAGTCTGAATAACGCTGTTAATCAGAACCGTGACGGCTACATACCCGGTGCCCAATACAAAGTAGGCAGTTTTATCAGCAAAGAGTATTTAGGGAAACTTGATTTAAATGATGCTTCTTTATTCGAGAAAAAGCCAGATTTCGAAGAAGTGGCGGCTAGTTATAATGCCAAAGAAGTGGTAAGCGCAGGTTATTTACGCTTTGATCAAAAAATAGGTAAACAATGGGCGCTTATGGCAGGAGTACGTTTAGAAAACACCCACGTAAAATATGCCGGATATGAATATGATGCAGATGCAAAAGAAGCCTATCACACTCCTTCTTCTACCGATGATTACTTAAATGTGTTACCCTCCATACTTATTAAGTATAGCATAAGCGATGATTTCAAGGTAAGAGCTTCATTCACGAACACCATTGCACGCCCCAAATACTCGGATTTAGTACCCAGCAGCATCATTGACCGTAGCAACCATTCTCTTACTTTGGGTAATCCAGACCTTGCCCCCACCATTTCTTACAACTTCGATTTGAGTAGCGAATACTATTTCAAAAGCATCGGACTAGTAAGCGCAGGAGTCTTTTACAAAAAAATAAAAGACTTTATTGTAGAGCAAGCACTCCGTAACTATAACTATAACGGCACTACCTACACCACCTTTACCCAGCCTCAAAATTCAGGTGATGCTAATCTATTTGGTGTAGAACTGTCCTATCAACGCAATTTCGGTTTCATCTCCCCTGCTCTACAATGCATTGGATTCTACGGAAACTACACATATACTTATTCAAGAGTAAAACACTTCAACTTTGAGGGGCGTGAAAATGAAACGGGACTTCACCTTCCAGGTTCTCCCGAACATACGGCAAATGCATCTTTATTCTTCGAAAAATCAGGACTGAATATTCGGTTATCGTACAACTTCGCCTCTGACTTTATCGATGAAATGGGCGCAGAAAAATTCTACGACCGTTATTACGATACAGTGAACTATCTGGATGTCAATGCCGGTTATACCTTTGGGAAAAGAATAAAAACCACTTTTTATGCTGATGCAACCAATCTATTGAATCAACCGCTCCGCTACTATCAAGGGACTAAAGATCACACGATGCAATCCGAGCATTACGGTATAAAGATTAATGCCGGAGTAAAAATCAGCTTCTAACATAAAAAGATAGACCATTATGAAAATAAAGAACTTATTCATACTTCTATTTCTCACTATTTGCATTTCAATACAAGCTCAACAGACCGGTTACTCGATCTTTGATCATAAATTCAATTTTTACATAGCCAACGATTTGGGAAGAAATGGATATTATGATCAAAAGCCTATTGCCGAACTAATGGGTGAAATGGGAGAAAAAATAGGACCGAAGTTTGTACTTGCAACCGGAGATATTCACCATTTTGAAGGAGTACGCAGTATCAACGATCCGCTATGGATGACTAACTTTGAACTGATCTACAGCCATCCTGAATTAATGATAGACTGGTTTCCTATTTTAGGAAACCATGAATACAGGGGGAATACCCAGGCTGTATTAGACTACTCCCTAATCAGTCGGCGGTGGTCTATGCCATCCCGCTACTATACCAAAGTCTTTAATGAGAAAGGAACAAGCATTCGTATCGTATGGATAGACACTACCCCTCTAATCAATAAATATCGGGAAGAAAAAGATAAATACCCTGATGCTTGCAAACAAGACATCAATACCCAACTGGCATGGATTGATTCGGTACTCACCAGCGCTAAAGAGGACTGGGTAATCGTAGCCGGTCACCATCCCATATATGCTGAAACTGCAAAAGACACCCTTGAACGCATCAATATGCAAAAACAAATTGATCCCATTTTAAGAAAACACCATGTCGATATATATGTCTGCGGACACATACACAACTTTCAGCACATCCGGGTAAAAGGAAGCAATATTGATTACATTGTCAACTCTTCAGGTTCCCGTGCGAGAAAAGTAAAGCCGATAAAAGGCACATTGTTCTGCAGCCCGGAAGCAGGCTTTTCCGTATGTTCTATTGATAAAAAAGAACTTGACCTACGTATGATTGATAAAAGAGGAAAAGTAATCTATACAGTTACCCGAAAAAAATAAAAGAGTGTTAAACTCATTCAAATATTCCATTATATTCAGCATGGACAGATAATTACGACGAAAAAAACAATGTTTTACCGTTTTCTTTTGTTACATTTGCATCGTGTGCGCAAACGAAGTGCACCAAACAACCGATATTAAATATAATAAATGTGATAACAAGATGAAAACGAACTATGAAATTCGCTACGCCGCGCATCCGGAAGATGCTAAAGGGTACGACACTCAGCGCATTCGTCGTGATTTTCTTATTGAAAAGGTTTTTGCCTCTAATGAAGTAAATATGGTATACTCCATGTACGATCGCATGATTGTGGGTGGCGCAATGCCTGTAGGTGAAGTTTTACAATTGGAAGCTATTGATCCGCTGAGAGCTCCCTACTTTCTGACCCGTCGGGAAATAGGTATCTTCAATGTAGGCGGTCCGGGTATTGTAAAAGCAGGAAATGCAGTTTTTGAACTGGATTATAAAGAAGCGCTTTACTTAGGTTCCGGCGATCGTGAAATTTCGTTTGAGAGCAAAGATGAAAAACATCCTGCCAAATTCTATTTTAACTCGACAACAGCACATCGCAATTATCCAGATAAAAAAGTAACAAAGAAAGATGCCGTTGTTGCAGAGATGGGCACATTGGAAGGTTCCAATCATCGTAATATCAACAAAATGCTGGTTAATCAGGTACTTTCCACTTGCCAACTACAGATGGGTATGACGGAACTGGCTCCGGGAAGCGTATGGAACACAATGCCCGCACATGTACACAGCCGCCGTATGGAAGCTTATTTCTATTTTGAAGTTCCAGAAGATCAGGCAGTTTGCCACTTTATGGGTGAAGTAGATGAAACTCGTCATATCTGGATGAAAGGAGATCAAGCCGTACTTTCTCCTGAATGGTCCATCCATTCCGCCGCTGCAACTCATAACTATACCTTTATTTGGGGTATGGGTGGAGAAAATCTGGACTATGGTGATCAAGACTTCTCCTTAATCACAGACTTGAAGTAACTGCCAAATAAAAGCAGTTATAAATTGCAGCAATATTATAGATAAGATATTCGAAGACAATTTTTTAAACTCAAATAAATTATGGTAAACTTTTCACTGGAAGGTAAAGTAGCACTTATAACAGGAGCTTCTTACGGAATTGGTTTTGCATTGGCAACTGCCTTTGCTCAGGCAGGAGCTAAAATAGTATTCAATGACATCAAACAAGAGCTTGTAGACAAAGGCATTGCTGCTTACAAGGCCGAAGGCATTGAAGCAAAGGGCTATGTATGCGATGTCACGAATGAAGAACAAGTTAACGCTCTTATAGCCCAGGTTGAAAAAGAGGTGGGCGTTATTGATATATTAGTAAATAATGCCGGCATTATCAAACGTATTCCGATGTGCGAAATGTCTGCTAAAGATTTCCGCCAGGTAATTGACGTGGATTTGAATGCACCGTTCATTGTTTCCAAAGCAGTCATTCCTTCCATGATTAAAAAAGGCCACGGAAAAATTATCAATATCTGCTCTATGATGAGTGAATTGGGACGCGAAACGGTATCTGCATATGCCGCAGCTAAGGGTGGCCTAAAAATGCTGACTCGTAACATTGCCTCTGAATACGGAGAATTCAATATCCAATGTAATGGCATTGGTCCGGGCTACATTGCAACTCCTCAAACAGCACCGCTTCGTGAAAAGCAACCTGACGGTTCCCGCCATCCATTTGATGCATTCATCGTAGCAAAAACACCGGCTGCCCGCTGGGGTACTCCCGAAGATTTAATGGGACCAGCTGTCTTTTTAGCTTCTGATGCTTCTGATTTCGTAAACGGACATGTACTTTACGTTGACGGCGGTATCTTAGCTTATATAGGTAAACAGCCTCAATAAAACATTAGATAAAAAAGGAATGGATAGTTAGGAACAAATTTATATTTGTCCCTTTCTATCCATTTTAGCATTAATGATCAACTAAAATCAAGGTTATGAAGAAACTACTCCTCTTAATGGCAACCGTATTTGTTTGTTTTGCCTGTAGCAAAACAAAACAAACACTCACCGTAACAGTAACCAATCCTTTGGATATGGAACGCTCAAATGAAATGGTGGAAGTATCTGCCAATGATATCTTTAATCAACTCAAGCTCGCGGATACAGCACAATTCGTTGTACTTGATGATAAAGGCGAACAAATCCCCTACCAAATTACCTATGATGATAAAGTAATCTTTCCGGTAACTATAGCGGCCAAAGGCACAGTTACTTACACCATACAACCCGGAATCCCTGAAGAAACTGACGTAAAAGCATGTGGAAAGTATTATCCCGAACGTGTGGACGATGTAGCTTGGGAAAATGATCTGGTGGCCTTCCGTACTTATGGCCCGGCCTTGCAAGCTACTGGCGAACGCGCTTTTGGTTACGATGTATGGACAAAATACAATACCGACAAACCTGTCGTTGAGGAGCGCTATGCAGGAGAATTAGATCCGATAACCAAAGCCAAAATAGATTCACTGAAAAAGATCAATTCCAAAGCTGCCGACGAGCTCTATCATTCCGCATCCTACCATGTAGATCATGGTAATGGATTGGATTGCTACAAAGTAGGTCCTACATTAGGAGCAGGAACATCTGCATTAATGGTAAATGATAGCATTGTCTACCCGTATTGCTATAAGACACAAGAAATCTTAGATAACGGACCTTTAAGATTTACCGTCAAGTTGGTATACAACCCGTTAAATATTAAAGGAGACACCAGTATAGTAGAGACTCGCCTTATCTCATTAGATGCAGGTTCTCACCTTAATAAGACTGTCGTTTCATACAGCAATCTAAAAGAGACATTGCCTATAGCTACAGGTATTGTACTACACGAACCGAACGGTGCTGTAGTAGCAAACGCAGCAGACGGATATATTACTTATGTGGACCCAACAGATAACGTGAATAATGATAACGGTAAAATCTTTGTAGGAGCAGCTTTCCCTGCTGCGGTCAAAGAAGCAAAATCCGTTCTCTTCCCTGAAAAAGAAAAGAATGAGTTGCGTGGTGGTGCGGACGGTCACGTACTAGCTATCAGTTCCTACGAACCGGGATCGGAATATGTATATTATTGGGGAGCTGCATGGGATAAAGCGGATATTAAGACAGCTGATGCATGGAATAAATACATGGCTGACTATGCCCGTAAGGTGCGCAATCCGTTAACCGTAACAATGGAATAAGTATTATACAACCTACACAACTCCATTTTATAAAGGCTAAAGTATTAAAACAAGAAATCAAACTTAAAAATCTTATAGGTTGAGATCTATTAAAAGTCCCCTTATTTCTTCCATTATTCTTTGAATGGGATGGAATAAGGGGATTTACTATGTCTGGAACTGCCGGTAAGTAACACTCCTTCCTTTAAAAAGAAGGCTGCCTCACTTTAAAGTGAGGCAGCCTCTTGTTTTATACAGAACTTCTTAAGCTCAATTACTTCATTCAAGGCTTACAACAACCTTTTCCATAATGTTTTGCATTAAAGAGAGAAGAACTTAATCTTTCAATTTTGCTACAATGAAATCACGGTTCAGACGAGCAATATTGCTAATGGAAATACTCTTGGGACATTCAGCTTCACATGCACGGGTATTAGTGCAGTTACCAAAACCAAGTTCATCCATCTTGCTCAACATAGCTTTTGCACGACGCAAGGCTTCAGGCTTGCCCTGAGGCAATAGATTAAGCTGACTAACCTTTGCAGATACAAATAACATAGCCGAGCCATTCTTACAAGCAGCAACACAAGCACCGCAACCGATGCATGATGCTGCATCCATTGCTTCGTCTGCTATAGGTTTCGGAATTAATATAGCATTGGCATCCTGTGGAGCACCAGTACGTACACTGACATAGCCTCCGGCCTGCATAATTTTATCAAAAGCACCACGATCAACCATCAAATCCTTAATAACCGGAAAGCCTGCAGAACGCCATGGTTCTACCGTAATGGTATCTCCATCATTAAAGCGACGCATATAAATCTGGCAAGTGGTAACTCCCGTTGCAGGTCCGTGCGGATGGCCATTGATATACAAAGAGCACATGCCACAAATACCCTCACGACAGTCGTGGTCAAAAACGACGGGTTCTTTGCCTTCGCTAATTAATTGTTCGTTCAAGATATCCAGCATTTCAAGAAAAGAAGTGTCACCGGGAATATCTTTCATTTGGTATGTTTCAAAAGCTCCTTTTGCTTTTGGTCCTTTTTGACGCCATACCTTAAGCGTGAAACTTATATTTTTATCCATTGTCTTTTAATTCTTTAAATGTTTAACTTCCCCGATTAGCTCTTATAATTACGAGTCTGAACCTTAATTGCTTCATAAACCAAAGGTTCCTTCAGCAATGCAGGAGCTTTTTCATCAGAGCCCTGATATTCCCAGCAAGCCACATAGAAGAAGTTTTCATCATCACGTTTAGCTTCTCCTTCCTCTGTCTGATACTCTTCACGGAAATGTCCACCGCAACTTTCATTACGATTTAAAGCATCATAAGCAATCAATTCTCCCATTATAATGAAATCGTTCAAACGGATAGCTTTATCCAATTCAACGTTCATACCTTCTTTATCACCAGGAATAAACAAGTTTGTCTCAAATTCCTTGCGAATATCTTTGAGCTTTGCCAAACCTTCTTTCAGACCAGCTTCCGTACGTCCCATACCAACATATTCCCACATAACGTGTCCCAATTTCTTATGGATGGAGTCAACTGATTCTTTTCCCTTGATATTCATCAACTGGTCAACTTTAGCCTGCACAGCCTTTTCAGCTTCCGCAAATTCAGGCAGATCGGTTGAGAAACGAGGTACTGTGATTTGATCGGCCAGATAGTTTTGAATAGTATAAGGTAACACGAAATAACCATCAGCCAAACCTTGCATCAATGCGGATGCCCCAAGACGGTTAGCACCATGGTCAGAGAAATTACACTCACCTATAGCAAACAAACCTTTGATTGAAGTCATCAATTCATAATCCACCCAGATACCTCCCATAGTATAATGTATAGCCGGATAAATCATCATCGGGTTTTCATAAGGGCTTACGTCGGTGATCTCTTCGTACATATCAAACAAGTTACCGTAACGTTGGGCAACCACTTCTTTACCCAAACGGTTGATTGCTTCGCTAAAGTCGAGAAATACAGCCAAACCGGTATTATTTACACCATAACCTTTATCGCAACGCTCCTTGGCAGCACGGCTGGCAACATCACGGGGAACAAGGTTACCAAATGCGGGATAACGACGTTCCAAATAATAATCACGGTCTTCTTCAGGAATATCCCTACCTTGTAATTCTCCGGCTTGCAGTTTCTTTGCATCTTCCAATTTCTTGGGAACCCAGATACGACCATCATTACGTAATGATTCCGACATCAAGGTTAATTTAGATTGCTTATCTCCATGAACAGGGATACAAGTCGGATGTATTTGAACAAAAGCGGGATTGGCAAACCAAGCACCTTTACGATAACATGCCATTGCAGCAGAGCAGTTACATGCCATCGCATTAGTAGATAAGAAATAAGCATTACCATAACCGCCGGTAGCTATAACCACAGCATGTGCAGCAAAGCGTTCCAACTTACCTGTCACCAAATTCTTGGCAATAATACCACGCGCACGGCCGTCAACCAAAACAACATCTTCCATCTCATAACGGGTATACAACTTCACGTTTCCGGCATTAACCTGACGGCTTAAAGCTGAATAGGCACCCAACAATAATTGTTGTCCGGTTTGTCCTTTAGCATAGAATGTACGTGAAACCTGAGCACCACCGAAAGAACGGTTGGCAAGCATACCACCATATTCGCGTGCAAAAGGAACACCCTGAGCAACGCATTGATCGATAATGTTATTAGAGACTTCGGCCAAACGATAAACATTCGCTTCACGTGAGCGGTAGTCACCACCTTTAACCGTATCATAGAACAAACGGTAAACAGAGTCACCGTCATTTTGGTAATTCTTTGCAGCATTGATACCTCCCTGCGCAGCAATAGAGTGTGCACGACGAGGAGAATCCTGAATACAGAAATTAAATACCTTAAATCCCATTTCACCAAGTGAGGCAGCAGCAGATGCACCTGCCAATCCGGTACCTACGACAATAATGTCCAAACGACGCTTGTTAGCAGGATTTACCAATTTCTGGTGAGCTTTATAATTGGTCCATTTTTCAGCAACCGGTCCTTCCGGAATTCTTGAATCTATCTTAGTCATAATGCTATTTACAATTTTAATCGTTTACAAATTACAAATCAACAAGTAGTATCACCTTCTTAAAATAAAGATTTAAGGAAGAAAGCAACAACTACCAAGGCAAAGCATACAACGATGATAGTGGAATAAATAGTGGAAATACATTTCCAACGGTTAATCCATATTTTGTTGTTCCAGCCTAAAGTCTGCATAGCACTCCAGAAACCGTGAGTTAAATGGAACCACAAGGCACCCAACCAAACCAGATAAAGTACGACAAACACCGGATTGCTAAAAGTGTGTTGAATGTGATAAACCCCATCGGCTGCATAAGCCGTGTTTACGCTCAAGTTTCCCATCTTGAACAAAAGTTCGGGAAGCTGCATCTTAGCCCAAAAGTTTACTAAATGCAGCCCAAGGCCAGCTAGTACAATAAGGCCTAATACAAGCATGTTTTGTGAAGCCCATTCCACGTTTTGAGGCTTGTCTACCACGGCGTAACGCTCACTTCCACGTGCTTTGCGATTTTGCATAGTTAACCAAAAAGCATAGATGATGTGAATAACGAAAAGAGCAGCCAAGCCGGCAGTAGCAACTAAAGCATACCAGTTTGCTCCCAGAAATTCACAGACCATGTTGTATCCTTCCTCAGAGAAGAGTGCGACAAGGTTCATCGCCATGTGAAACGTTAGAAATAGGACAAGGGCGACACCCGTAACGCTCATCACCACTTTCCTTCCTACAGATGAATTACTTAACCACATAAATGATTGAATTTAAATTATTTAATAGTAACAAATATGCTCACTTTGTACGTATTTCACTAATATCCCGCAAAAATAGAAGAAATACCTTGATTAAGCAAGGGATTAAAGAAATAATTCCGTAATTAGAAACGAGAAGAACAAACTCTTCCCTTCAGACAAGACACCAGAGGGAACTGATCATAACAGATTATTCAACAGATATACTCAATGGGAATCTTTACCAACACTATTTTTTAAGATCACAATTTTTTCTCCATTTGCAGAACGTTTTCGCAAGGAGCGTGGAGTATCTCCAAATGAGTCTTTACAAAAATGAGCAAAATGAGATAGGGAATCAAAACCATACCGTGCACTAATAACAGATATACGTTGCTTAGTAGTTTGAAGGTCATTTAAAATACCTTCACGCTTTTTATCGAGCATCCACTCGTAAACAGGCACTCCATACACATTTTTAAATAAACGACGGAAGGTTGTGATACTATATCCTCCTAAATGTGCAAACTCTTCCACTGTTTTCATTTTCTCATAATTCTGCATTATAAAGTAATGAAAGCTCTCTGTATATGTACTGATAGGGAAGAAGAAACGGCATATCTGAGGTAACGGATAGAGATTGGTGAGAATGAAAGTTAATTCTTTACATTTAAGATCAAGATATTTCCCGCATGCAACGGATTGTCCCTTTAAATAATCAACAACCCCGGTTAGTAAGCCCCATAATTGAGGAATTGCCGTTAAAGGAGTATAGGTCACCGGCTCTTTAGCACGATCCAAGATTTCCTTATATGCAGCTTCGCAAACTAGTGGTAATTCTGTAAACTGATAAACGATGTATTCCACATCTGTTAAAGCTAATAACTCTACTTTTGAACCGATAGCCTGCAATATAAATTGTTTACTCTGTAATGTTGCCCCGGGATATTCGTCACTATTAACCAGAAATTCACCATTGAGCATAAAGATAATACAATTTTGCGTACATTTCTCAGAAGGGAAATGCCGTCCTTTAAGATACTGATGATAAACCAAAGGTCCTTCAGAGTGTTGAGGGCATAGACTACAATCAAATTGTCTGTCAAAAAACATAGCTTCTCTTATCTATATAATAGAGGTGAATTTATAAAATGTGGGAACAAAGATAGATTTTTTTTGCGAATACTCTAACTTTTTTCAATTATCTTTGCTCCTATTCACAAGATGTAAGGTACATGAAAAAAGTTTCTTTTTATATCTGTTTCACGTTGTCCATTGTCCTCAACACTTCGGCACAGAACTGGGATATCAACACATTGCACCAAATTAATAGCTGGGATGGCAAGTTTATTCGTAATTATAATAAGGTTATTTCCCGCACGGAACCCTACATTGCTGTTGGAGTACCCGTATCAATGGCTATTGCCGCCTGGATCAAACACGATAAAAATTTATTAAAGAATGCCATATATGTAGGTACAAGTGTGGCGGGAACTGTTGCAGTAACCTACGGAATAAAACATCTGGTGGATCGCAAACGTCCTTACGATCGCTATCCCAACCGGGTGCATGCTTACAGTCATGAAAGCAGTCCCTCATTTCCCTCTTCGCATACAGCCACGGCCTTTGCTCTGGCTACTTCATTAAGTATTAAGTATCCCAAATGGTACATCATAGCCCCTTCCGCCTTTTGGGCTTGCTCGGTTGGGGTTTCACGCATCAACGAAGGAGTACACTATCCTTCCGATGTCATCGTCGGTGCTGCAGCGGGCGCAGGCTGTGCAGTGCTAAACATCTATATTAATCGTTGGCTGAATAAATGGCTTTTCGGCAATTAAGAGGTAAAAATGCTTCTACTTTAGTCCTGATAGACTTATAAGTCTTCAATGTCTATACAGAAATCTTATTCAATTAACTGCTTCACCTTTATAAATAGCAAATACTTAGGGCATTGCAAACCGTGAAGAAGACATAAACCCGCTTCTTTTTTACAATAAGCCCCCGGACTATTATAATTTGATATTTAAGAGAGAGAACTTCCTACCGTTTTTACCTTAGTAGATGATAAACTCCCCCTACCAATGCTTTTACTATTCCTTTCATTTCCAATTGAAATAATAAAGCACTCGTTCTGTTGACCGGTATATCTGCTTTCACCACCAACGTATTGATATGAAGATCTCCCTGTGCAGATAGAATCTTTACGATCTTTTGTTCTTCTTCGGTAAGGTTGGGAAAGAGTTCACCTTGCACCTCTTCCGCTTGTTTCAGGGTTTGATCCACCCACCCCATTGCTTTTACAAAATCATCGGCGGATTGTATCAATGCCGCTTTGTTATCCCGAATCAGTTCGTTACAGCCTTTTGAGGTATTGTCCGAGACTCTTCCGGGAACGGCAAAGCAATCCCGGTGGTATCCGTTTGCCAGGTCTGCCGTAATCAGTGAGCCTCCTTTATCGGCCGACTCCACCACGATGGTAGCATCGCTCATGCCTGCCACGATACGGTTGCGACTCACAAAATTATAGCGGTCGGGGGTAGTGCCCGATGAAAATTCAGTGAGTAGTCCACCTTCGTTAAGCATGTCAACGGCAGTCTTCCGATGGGCTGACGGATAGATGCGATCCAGGCCATGCGCCAGGACGCCAACAGTGGAGAGCTGATTTCCTAATGCAGCACGATGGGCATGAATATCAATGCCGTATGCCAAACCACTTATCACTAAGACATCGGGGCAAAGGGATTTCAGGTCATGCAGAAAGTCGGCACAGAATTGTTTGCCGTAATCGGTGGCGCGGCGTGTACCCACCATACAAATGATATGCAGGCGGTTGAGGTCTGCATTTCCCTTGAAGAAAAGGGCGAGAGGGGCATCTTCGCATTCCCTGAGCCGTGAGGGATAGGCTTCATCTTGCAGGGTCAAGCAATTGATACGGTTCTTTTTTATGAATTCCAGTTCATGTTCAGCACGTGCCAGAATATCGGGACAGTCCAGTGTCTTGGCAATGCCGGGATTAATACCTGGCAGCTGTTCTGCTAAATCTTGCGGTGCTTTGAATACTTTGGTGGCACTTCCCATTGCGTCTACCAGACGCTTTGCGCCAATGTGTCCTATGCCGGGAATAAGCGGAAGGGCTATGCTATAAATACATTCTTCATCATTCATGATCGAGATAAGGAGCAAAAACAGAGTCGAACAATTGGCTGTCACTTAAACGTCCGTTAACCAGGCATACCGTTTCGACAGTGGACTTCACAACGACTTTGTTATCGGTTTTTCTAAAGATGTCCTGATAGAAAACGTACTTGATGCCTTCTTTCCTGAGGTATAGTTTAGAGAGAAACTCATCGCCACTCTTCAGTGGTGTTTTAAACGCCATACTGATGCGCGCCACAACCGGATCGACTCCTTGTTGATGTAGTTCAGCAAAGCTCAGACCGGCAGAAGTCAGAAATTCGTGTCGTGTATGTTCCAGATAGTGTTGATAGTTGGCATTGTTGACAATTCCTTGCAGATCACATTCGTAATCACGGACCTTCATTTCCAACTGATAAATATACTTTTCCATATTACTTTTTAGTCTCCTTGTCGAGTCCCTTAAACTTTCTAAGTTCCGCCGTAGAGACCAGTTTATACAGTTTGTCACTTGGCCGGATCTTTTCCAACTTCATGGAGAAGTGTTCTCCTTTCTTCACCGTTTGAACCGGTTTTAAATCCACACGGGCTTCGTCAAGCGTGGTGAACACGGCACCTGTCGTAGGTCCGGTTATCAGCAACTTATCTCCAACTTTCAACTCGGCAGCTTCAACCAGAAATTCGGCTACCCCGATATTGGAGAAGTACTTAATGCCTTTTCCTACGTAGATTTTGCGCTCTGTGGCGGCCGAACCGTAGTTCTTAGTCCACTCCCCAAGCCGCTGCCCCAGGTAGTAACCATCCCAGAATCCCCGATTAAAGACCGTCTTCAACCGTTCATCCCATGCTTCAATCTTTTCATCGGTAAAGGTTCCGTCCAGATAAGAACGGATGGCTTCTTTGTAGCATTCCACCACGGTACGGACATACTCAGGCCCACGGGCACGCCCTTCTATCTTAAACACCCGCACGCCTGCATCAATCATCTTATTCATAAAATGAATGGTTTTCAGGTCTTTGGGCGACATAATGTACTGATTATCCACTTCCAACTCTTCATCGGTTTCCTTATCGCGTACAATATAAGAGCGACGACAGACCTGCATGCAAGCTCCGCGGTTGGCGGAATTATTCATTTCATGCAGGGAAAGGTAACATTTGCCCGAAACGGCCATGCACAGGGCTCCATGACAGAACATCTCTATCCGGATGGGCTTTCCGCTTGGTCCGCAAATCTGTTCTTCACAAATATGACGGTAGATCTCCGTCACCTGCTCCAGATTAAGTTCCCGCGCCAGTACCACTACATCGGCAAACTGGGCATAAAACCGGAGGGCTTCTACGTTGGATATGTTCAATTGGGTGGAAAGATGCACTTCCTGCCCTATTTGCCGGGCGTAACTCATCACCGCTACATCCGCCGCAATCACCGCCGAAATACCGGCTGACTTGGCTGCATCAATAATGGTACGCATCAGACTTAAATCATTGTCGTAAATAATGGTGTTTACCGTAAGGTAGCTCTTCATATCGTGCTCTTCGCAGGTTTGGGCTATCTCACGCAAATCATCAATAGTGAAAGTATTGGCAGAGCGGGCACGCATATTCAGGTTAGCAATACCAAAATAAACGGAGTCCGCTCCGGCCTGTATGGCGGCAGCCAGCGACTCGCGTGAGCCTACCGGCGCCATGATCTCAAAATCTTTTATGTTAAGGTTCATTCTTTATAATTTCGGCTTTTAGTGCCAGTTTACTTCGCAACAGAACAAATTACTTCTCGAATAAGTTTACTTGTTCCCTTTGGCGTTCAATTCGGTCTGCAGATCTGCTGCGATTTCCATACCCAACTGCTGACCAAATTTCATTCCCTCGACGTTCATAGCCGGAGTTGCCTCTCCCAGCTTCTTGCCAACCGGGGATTCATAGAACTCAATAATCTTTTTCAGATCATCAATAGTCAGGTATTTCTGATAAACAGGAGTATAGAATGCCGCCAATCTACTACCGAGATTATTCTTCCATTTATCGAGAAATCCGTTCCAAAAAGACTCGGGAACAGTCGGTGCAGACTGCTTCATCATAGTCACCATTTGTGGAAGCATTGCATCTACTGATGCCAAGGCACCGGACACAGACATCATTTTACCCAGTGTCTCCTGGTACTCATTGTCCTGACTTTGTGCAGAGACCGATGGCACTGCAGCAAACAGGGCTGCTCCGCACATCAACAGTAAGATTAAACTTTTTCTCATAGGTTTTATAAGAGTTAAATGAATAAATAAGTACAAAGGTAGGCCTTTTTTCCGTATTTTTGCACTCCAATACTCATTTAGTTTGATATTCTATGAAGATAAAACATATAGATTTGGGCGAACGCCCTGTTTTTTTAGCTCCGATGGAAGACGTCACCGATCCGGCATTCAGACTGATGTGCAAGCGGTTTGGTGCAGACATGGTATATACCGAATTTGTATCGAGCGACGCTCTGGTCCGCTCAGTAAACAAAACGATGCAAAAGCTGCACATTTGTGACGAGGAGCGCCCGGTTGCTATTCAGATTTATGGAAGGGAAGTGGAAGCGATGAGGGATGCCGCACTGATTGCCGAAGAGGCCGGATCGGATATTCTGGATATTAACTTCGGATGTCCGGTGAAGAAGGTAGCTGGCAAAGGTGCAGGATCGGGAATGTTGCAGAATGTTCCGAAGATGCTGGAAATCACCCGTGCCGTGGCAGACGCCGTAAAGATACCGGTCACCGTAAAGACCCGCCTGGGATGGGATGCCGATCATAAGATTATAGTGGAACTGGCGGAACAGTTGCAGGATTGTGGCATTGCAGCTCTCACTATTCACGGCCGCACGCGGGCCCAGATGTACACCGGTGAAGCGGATTGGACGCTGATAGGCGAAGTGAAGAATAATCCCCGCATGCACATCCCGATCATAGGGAACGGCGATATTACTTCCGCCGAAAAGGCAAAAGAATACTTTGAACGTTACGGCGTAGATGCCATTATGATAGGACGCGGAAGCATCGGCCGTCCATGGATTTTCCGTGAGGTTAAGCATTATTTAAGGACGGGAGAATTATTGCCGGCGGAGTCCCCGGAATGGTATCTGAACGTGCTTCGTGAAGAAGCCCGGGAGAGCATTGCACGCTTGGACGAGCGTCGTGGCATAATCCATATCCGCAGGCATCTGGCTGCAACTCCTTTATTTAAAGGTATTCCCAATTTCAGGGATACCCGCATTGCCATGCTCCGCACCGAATCGGTGGATGAACTATTCCGCATCTTCGATACCATTCAGTTCACTAACGAATAAGCGGTAAAAGGACTTATAATCCCAGAAACAGGGTCAAGCATTTTGTTGCCGTGACCCAATTAATAAACGGTAAAATAATTTATAATCAGATAAAGATTTACCCCCTTTTTATCGGTTATTTATTTTCTTTTTATTAGAAATTGGTCAACAGATTACAGGTAATTAATCTCCGGTTTATTGGAGACCTATCTCCAACGTGTTGGATATATATATCCTACGCGTTGGAGCTCTATGTCCCTCGTGCTGGAAATAGAGTGCCAATAATATAAAGCTTTTACCACAATAATTCAGAGATAGTGTTCTCTAAACTCGGAGCTACTTTCATAACAGCTCTCCGTTATTTTCTTCATACCCCAAAGGTATTTCTTTTATAAACCCAGGGTCTTCTCTTCACAGTCCAAGTTTATCTACCTCGCATCCCAGGGCTGTTTCCTTCATACCCCAGGGATAGTTCTTTTACAACTTAGAGATATTTCTTTCACAAACCCTGGGCTACTTCTTTCACAAACCCGGAATGCTTCTTTCGCAAACCCGGGCTATCTCTTTCGCAGCCCAGGGCTATCTGCTCAATTGCCCTGGGTTATCGACCTTGCATCCCAGGGCTACGAAGTTATCAGCCCTAAGCTACACTTTAGCCCCATTGCATTGGGTAGACATAACATATTCATCACAAACAAAAGTATCATTAAGCAGGGTGACGTAGTATAAAGGTGGAAAATTCAGCAAAAACGACTCCTAAATAACGGAATTTCTAAAAACATGGGTTTTTGCTTTCAGCCTCTGTATCCCTTTGTACATCGGCATTCCGGCTGAAAGCAAGGTTTCAGGTTGCTTTCAGCTTTCAGCCATATCCCCTCCAGAGACCCTTCTAGCCCCGTTTTTAATGAATTAAAGTGGTTTCAGCCATAACAGACTATGTATTGAGGTGAAATAGACCGTGTATTGAAGGCGAACAGATGGTCTATCCGGGTCAGACAGACGGTCTGTTGGGCATCAACACACCATATACTCATACTGGAAACAGTTTTGTTCCAACGGGTTCGTCATAGCTCCGCATATTTTGTTGCATTTACCCCCCAAAAGGATTTAAAGCATTTACTAAAGTAATGAGGATCACTATATCCCACCATATAGGCTATTTCCCCCATGGAGTATTGCTTTGTTTTTATCAATTCCGCTGCCTTTTGCATGCGCTTTTCCTTAATATACATAATGGGCGAAAGTCCCGTCAACGATTTCAGCTTGCAGAAGAAGTTGGTCCGGCTTAAACTAAAGGCATCCACCAGATCATCAACGCTCAACTCGGAGTTATCCATCTTTTCATCCATTACATCAGCAAGCCGATTCAGGAAAATACGGTCTTTCTCCGATAATTGCAGTTCATCACATTCACCTCCTGCTTCCGCAGAAGACGCACTGTGATTGGAATAATAGGCCTGCAATTTTGCTCTTTGTGCTAACAGACTATCTACCTTAGCCTGTAGATAATTAACACTAAAAGGCTTGGTTACATAGTCATCGGCACCGGTCTCTATGCCCGTCACCACACTGTCCATATCTGTTTTTGCCGTAAGTATAATGGCTGGGATATGCGAGGTCCGTTCATCACTCCTTAATTCCCGGAGCATCTCAATGCCATCCTTAACAGGCATCATGAGGTCCGTAAGGATGATATCCGGCAAATATTGAACAGCCTTTTCAGCTCCCTCCTGCCCGTTTTCCGCTTCTATGTACCGGAAACGTGTTTCAAATATCTGTTTAATGAAGCTCCTCAACTCTTTGTTATCCTCCACAATGAGCATAAGCAACCGGGACTCACAGTCCCGCTCAACTTCAGGTTCGGTCGGAACGCCGGAAGAGCCGGGTATGGACTCGGAAGGCAGGTCTTCGAGCATAAATTCGGTGGATGGCGGATAATGACTCATCCCCTTTAACAACCGGACAAAGAAAGTACTACCCTTACCCACCTCACTCTCCACCGAAATATTTCCCCGATGCATCTCTACCAATTCTTTCGCTAGAGCCAGTCCGATGCCCGAGCTTTCCCAAGGAGTGGAAACGTTGCCTTGTACCAGATTCTCATAACGATTAAAAATCATTCCTATTTTATCTTTAGGTATGCCAACTCCTTCGTCACTAATTGCGATAACAACATAATCGCTATCGTCCGTAATTCTGACGTAGATATGCTTCCCGTTACCGGTATATTTAAACGCATTGGATAGCAAATTGAATATCACTTTCTCAATATGATCAAGGTCTATCCACAAATAAAAGGAGACAAGAGTAGAAGTAAAGGTCAGTTCAATTCCCCTCTCTTCGGCCAACCCGTCGAAGTAATGAGTGACATCCCCTACAAACTTTACAATATCTGTCTGCCGGATTCTAAGCCTCATCTTCCGATCCTGTATCTTACTAATATCAAGAATCTGGCCGATGAGCCTTTGCATCCTGTCACTGTTCTTTTTAACGATGAAAAGGGCTTCTTTTGCCTTTTCAGATAAGTTTTCATTCTTTAGCACCAGGCTCAACGGACCGACTATCAACGTAAGCGGAGTCCGCAGTTCATGGGAGATATTAGTGAAGAAATTCAATTTCAGTTGAGTGATATACTCCTCCGTTTTGACTTTCGTCTTCATTTTATAGAATACAATATAAACATAGACAATAAGCAACGCTACCAGTACTCCACCTATTATATAAAGAGTCCGCGCAAACCAAGTCTCATTAAAAGAAGGCTTTACACAAATGCGTAGTACTCTCTCGTTATCAACCCATACTCCTTCATTATTGGTCGACTTGATCTTGAACTTATAATCTCCCGGAGGTAAATTCGTATAATTCGCTTCATGCCCCTTCCCTACAACGCGGTAGGTCTTGTCGAATCCTTCCAACATGTACGCATACTGTATGTATTCCGCATCCGTCATATCCAAAGCTGCAAATTCAAGCCTCAGGGAATGGTTATGGGGAGGCAGTTCCAAACGGGACATGTTGTCCAACGTGGCAGTCAGTACGGAAGAGTCCTGTTTGGGAGTCAACTCTGTATTATTCACCCATATGGAAGAGAAAAATATCCTCGGGATAAAATTACTCTTTGCTATTTTTTGAGGATTAAAGTAGAAAAGCCCCCTGTACGTCCCGAAGAATATCCGGTTGCCGCTCATCGCTCCCACCCCCTCGCTGAAATGAACATTGAAAGCAATATGCTCTATGGGATACTGAATTTGTTCCCGGTCGGTGATGAACTTAACCAACCCGCCTCCCGTTGCCAGCCATAGATTACCTTCGCTATCCTCCTGCATCGAATAGATGATATCCGATATCAGCCCGCTCTGCCTGACGAAGTTCTTACAGACGAACGAATATTTCCCCGTACGTACCAATTCATTCAGTCCACCTCCATAAGTAACGGCAAAGACTTTACCACTTCGCATGCATTTCACCATTTGCACATCATTATTGCTCAGGCTGTTTGCATTTCCCTGTTCCCTGCTGATGACATGAAAGGCGATCTGTTCGGGACTGCTAAAATTACCGTCAAACAGAAGAATCCCTGCGGTAGTAGACACCCATATACAACCCGACTCATCTTCCGTTATGTGCCGTACCTTATAAAAACGGTCAATAGGATACTGCTTCAACCGGTTCCTATAATTAATAAACCGGTACGACCCGTCCGACTTCCTCTCCACCAAGTTCAAACCGCCTCCGTAAGTCGCAATCCAAAGCCGTTTTTTACTATCCTCAAAAGCATAATAGATATTATTACTGCTAATGGAATACGAGTCTTTCGGGTTATAAGAGTAGCCTTCCATCGAGAACTTACCCGGAGAAGACTCTGTTATTTTCTTCACTCCCAGTCCCTTTGTGGACACCCAGAACTCCTTATGGGAATCCTGCATAATGGCATATGCCCTGTCAATATTCAGGGTATGAAGCAAACTCAACTCATTGTTATAGATATAAATGTGCTGGTCTCTCGTGCCCGTCCATATCCGGTTCTTCGAATCAATATACAATGCTCTGATTTCATTCTGAGGCATGTCCACATCCGTTTTGTCCGGTGTATAAATATGAAACTTTTCGGGAATACAGGTAATACGCTTCAACCGATCCAACTGGGTACTCATCCATAAATTGCCCTGTCTATCGGCGAAAGCGGCAAAGCAGCGGTCATTCGATTTCCACTTTACTTCTTTATCGGTAGTATTGAAGGGGATAAGTGTTTTCTGATGAGGATCATAATAAGAAAAACCTCCTCCATTGGGGTGCACCCAAAGGATCCCATCCGAAGCCTCAATTAAGAAAAAGCCGGTTTCCGTATGAATAGGATTCCCGTTCTCATCTTTGCCTTCAAAGAAGGTAAGCTTGCCCGTTTCACTATCATATAAGGTAACTCCCGGCACCGGATGTGAGAGCCATAGCAAACCGTTGCGCGTTGCTTTAGCCGTCTGAATGGTCTTATTGCTTAGCTGGGACAGCTCATTCAGATTGATATGCTTTAGGGAAGTCGTGCCATCCTTTTGAACGAAAAACCCGTCATGATTTGTCACATAGACTAATTGCGAACGCAACTTAATGACCGATATCACCGAAGCGGAAGTCTCCAATTGACTGATATCCTTTAAGTAACCTGACAATGAAAAGCGATAAACCCGACCCTCATTAGCTCCAAACAAAAGGGTTTTATTCACTTCTTGGACAGCACAAAACCGAACCTTGTTCCTTTTACTATCAGCCGGAGGCACCACCGCCGACAAAAGATCTCCTTTCACCAGATATAAGCCATTGTTAGTGAGCAGCCACTCCTTTCGCTCCGAATCCATAAAAACGGACTGTATGTCAATGGCATGCAATGTGTCACCTGGAATGGAGAACACTTTTATCTTCATCCTTAAATCGGCGGAATCAGTCCAGACACGAATGGCTTTACCATCCTCTCTCAAAAGCCATGTATGTCCATTAGGAAGAACTTTTATTGACCTGACCTTGCAGGAAGGATTTATGGAGAGAGGTTCAAACACCTCATTCCTCGGGTTAAAACGATAAGCGGTGGAGTCATAGCACTGTACCCATATACAACCATATTGGTCTTCATCAATAAACAGAATGCGATCGTTCGTCAGCCCCTTTTTATCCTCGGTATTCGATTTATAGTTCTTGAAAGTATACCCGTCAAAGCGATAGAGCCCATTCCATGTAGCAAACCACAATAAGCCCTTCTTATCCTGGATGATGTCATTTACAAACCCGTCTTCCACCCCATTCTTCGCAGAGAAATAAGTAACCGTATAAATTCCGGGTATATTGACTCCTTTTGCTAATAAACTACAGAAAAGCAAAAGTATACAACCTATCTTACGGATAGAAATATTGACTAAAAAAGGCTCGTTTTTCATACTACTAGAACTTAAAGAATAAGGAATCAACATCGAATATAATAAATGATTAATTAAGGATCTCAATATATGAAGAAAAAACATCGCTTAAAGCACTTTTTCCCTCTGAATATTCAAAACTGTTAGATATTACACCAAAGTTGTTAGATTTTCCATCGCCAGTAGTCAATATATCCCTTACTTAGCTGCAGATTTATTATCTCTAGAATCTACAATCTATAATTATGAAGAATATGAAAAAAGAAAGAACAAAAGACTCACGCGGTTATTGTGAGATCCGATCTTTGAGAAGCATCCGGCTCGTTTGCGGAATCTCCATGATGCTCATCTCAATCCCTTCATTTGCTAATGCAGAAGCTTATATGTCCGCACCAGCTGTCCAAGACCAACAGTCGGTGCTCCAAAAGCGTAAAGTCACGGGACATATTACCGATGAAAGCGGAGAACCTCTGATTGGAGTATCCATACAACTTAAAGGTACATCCACCGGTACCATAACCGACATTGACGGTAACTTTACAACGGACGCCGCCGTTAATGATGTCCTTGTCGTTTCCTATGTGGGATATAAGACGCAAGAGATAAAAGTCGGACAGCAAGGACCATTGAAAATTGTGTTATCCAGTGACAATAAGCTACTGGATGAGGTTGTCGTTGTAGGCTACGGTGTAGTGAAAAAATCAGATTTAACCGGTTCCGTCGGAAGTGTAAAAGCTGAAAGCATTTCAGAAAAAGGATCTACATCCTTGGCAGAAAGTCTGCAAGGACAAGTTGCCGGCGTCAACATCACACAATCTTCGAGCCGTGCCGGAGACGGATTTAACATCCAGATCCGCGGAAAAAGTTCATTAAATGGAGGCAATCCATTATACGTAATCGACGGAGTTGTTTGTGATAATATGGATTTCCTGAACCCCATGGACATAGAGAAAGTAGACATCTTAAAAGATGCCTCATCTACAGCCATTTACGGATCAAGAGCCACAAACGGTGTGGTTATGATCACCACCAAGAAAGGTAATTCTAAAACAGCCAAAACAGCAGTAAGCTACGATGGATATTACGGAGTAAAAACCACAGCCAACATGCCCGACTTTATGGATGGGGATGCATTCTTAAACTATCGTTTCTCCCGCTATCTTACGTCATCCATGGATTCTTCCACTGGTCTGACTACCTGGGACATGAGTAATTCCAATTACCTAAATTTCTGGGGAGGCGGCAGCCAAGTGGTGAAAGACATGTACCTCAACAAGAACTATACCAATTGGAGAGATCTTGTAACACGTGATGGTTCACAACAAAATCACTTTATCAACATCTCCGGAAATGCCAAGGATATAACCTACCGGATAGGTTTGGGCTACCAGAAAGAAGACGGGGTACTTTATGACGGATACGAACGCTGGAATATCAAAGGTGCCATCGACCACAAGATCTCCGACAAGGTTTCTGTCGGGTTCTCCACTAATCTAGCCACCTCACTAAAGACCAGTGGTAGTACCAACTCTGTATTGTCAGGATTCCGCATGACTCCTACAATGCCTTGTTACTACTGGGAAGGGGATAATGCAGGACAGCTCATTCTACAACCCGGAAAAGATGCGGTTATTTATCCTAATGGCGGTGGCCCGACTTCGAATGTTAACCCTCTGGTAGACCGTCAAAACTCAAAAGACAATACCCGGGCTTACGATGCAATGGCCAACATCTATTTACAATACAGTCCTATTAAAGAAGTCATCTTAAAGACTACTTTCTCGCCGATGTATTCCAAGACCCATCGCGGAACTTTCTATAATGGTCAGACACAGCTCCGGTTCAACAAAACAAATACGGCCGAGAACTATAACGATCAGATCTTTTCGTATACCTGGGACACACAGGCAAACTATATAAAAACTTTCGGCGATCATAGCTTCAATGCATTGGCATTGTTCAGTGTTTACCAGCAAAAGCTCGAAGGAGATTACATCAATGTAGTGGATATGCCTTTTGATGTTGACTGGTACAATCTGGGATCCGGTACGGTACAAAGTCAGTCTAGCTATTATAAGAAAATAGCCATGCTATCTTATGTACTTCGTTTAAACTACGCTTATAAAGGGCGTTACATGGCAACCGTTTCTTCCCGTTGGGATGGTAGTTCCAAATTTCAAAAGGAGAACCGTTGGGGCATGTTCCCGTCTATGGCATTGGCATGGCGCATCTCGGAAGAATCTTTTATGGCTTCAACCAGACAATGGTTAAGCAACTTAAAACTGCGTACAAGTTTCGGTGTAACCGGAAATAACGCAGGAGTAGGCCCTTATGATACGCAAGCTCTTTCCAACATCAAGTATTATTATAACTTCGGCTCATCTGTTTCCAACGGCTACGGATATACCATGACTAACTCTAATCTGACCTGGGAAAAGACAACGGAACTTAATCTGGGACTTGATTTCGGATTCTTTAATAACCGCATCAATGGCTCGGTTGATGTGTACAATAAAAATTCAGACAAGTTGCTGATGAAAATGGAAACTCCGTTCGAACTAGGTTCGTATAGCGGATCCATTGTCAACAACGTAGGTAAGGTAAATAATAAAGGTATTGAAATACAGTTGAACACCATCAATGTCCAAAACAAAGACTGGCATTGGGAAACTTCGTTTACATTTGCCCGTAATATAAATACCATCAAGGAATTGAACGATGCTAAAGAGGATCTTGTGGGAAATAAATGGTTTATAGGCCATCCTATTGACGTTGTATATGGATACAAATATACAGGAATATGCACACGCGAAGAAGCACAAGCCTATGCCAGTGACGCCAGCAAAAAGACAAAGTTCTATGAAGGAGAGATGAAGATCTACGATAAAGATAAAAACGGAACTATTGATGCTGAGGATAAGATGATTCTGGGACATTGTGCCCCGACATGGACAGGTGGTCTTTCCTCTAATTTAACTTATAAGAACTTTGACTTCTCATTTAATATTTATACCAGTCAGGGCGGTACTGTTTACTCTCCTCTCATGGGCGAATTTTTGGATTACAGCCAACGTGGAATGATGCGTCTAAAAATGGACTTTTATGTTCCTGAAGGAGCTCCCATACTGGGAACAGACGGTAGCATTGATCACCAGAAATCTACTCACTACGGCAGCTATCCTTTCCCAACCAACGGAGGGAACGGTAAAGGAGGAGGTTCTTATTGGCTGAGCGGCAGCAGTGAAGACCGCGCACAAAACTTCGTCGATAACTCCTATGTCAAAGTGAAGAATATTACATTAGGATACACATTCCCTAAAAAGTGGATTTCCAAATTCCATATGTCGCACTTGCGTATCTATGCAAATATATTGAATCCTTTTACATTTACCGATTACAAAGGATTTGACCCTGAATGGGCTGATGCTTCTGTTGGAGACGGCAGTGGTGGTGTAAGCTCAAGAACTTATCAAATTGGAGTAAACTTAAAATTTTAAAAGGAAAAGACTATTATGAAAAAGATATATTTTACTTTAGCATTATTACTTAGTGCCCTTTATAGTTGTTCTGGCTTTCTGGATCAAGACAATCGTTCAAATGTTCCGTCCGATCAGTTTTATAAGACCACAACAGGCTTTGCCAGTCTTACTAACAGCGCCTATTCCACTTTGCGTGAGCTCTATAATACCCAGCCTCAACTATTCGTTGCCGGAACGGATTTATATGCCGATGGCAAATCACAGGGAGTGGTTATGAGTCAGTACACATTTACCGCTGACGAAGGCAATATCAAGAATTTCTATGTCAATTGTTTTAAGGGCATTCAGTTAGCCAATAGCGTAATTCACTACGGCGACATCACAGAAGACAGTAATGTACGGTTGCAATACGTTGATGAAGCACGTTTTCTGAGAGCATGGTATTATTTTCAACTTGTCCAGCAATTTGGCCCTGTTGCATTGAATAAAGAAATGTTCGATTACGCTGTAATGAGCCATGCACGTACCAGCTTATCGGACATCTATGACTTCTTAATCAGCGAGTTCACCTATTTGGAGTCTTCGGAATCTAACTTACTTGAACGGACTAATTCGGGAGTGGAACGTGCCAATAAACGTGCTGCTGCATTCTATCTTGCCAAAGTATACTTAACCCGCGGATGGCTGGATGGACAGAGCTATGAGTCTCAAGAAGCCAATATTGCTCAAAGTACGGACTTTGCCAATGCAGCAAAATATGCATTAGAAGCCATTAATAGCGAAACACCATCTATCTCATTGGAGTCGGCATTCGATGTGGAGAATGAAGAGAACAGCGAAATCTTTTGGAGCATTCAGTTTAGTGGGGCTTCCGTAGAAGATCCGGTAGCAGATGGTTCCTACCAGCAAGCTCAGTTCGGTTCCTATCTAGGTGGTTCCGAAAAACCGTTAAACAAAGCCATAGACGGAAACTTTGCACCATCCCTGCGCTTACAGCAGTTATACACCCATGGAGATGCCCGTCTGGAACAAACCTTTATGTTGGAGTTTCATAAAAATTATTTTGATTATTATACTGCTCCAACCACTTCTCCCATCATCTATTATTATGCACCGGCATGGGCCACAGATGCTGATATTGTAGCCTGGAAAGCGGATGATCCGTACGGATTGAAGCAAAATACCCTTGTCAGCAAGACTATTGCCACAGGAGGTATTGCCCCTTCAAACGGAGCAGCGGCAACTTATAAAGATCGTCGTTCACAAGATTATGGTACGGCTTGCATCAAGAAGTTCGATGATTATTCTGAAGCATCCATTTCAAACCGTAACTCAACATGCAGCATGCATGATGTTGTTGTTGCCCGATTGGGTGAAGCATATCTCATTGCAGCTGAGGCTTATATTAAGCAGAGTAAACCGGGGGAAGCTGCCAATATGATTAATTTGCTACGTCAACGCCCGGGAACAGTCCGCTCCGGTTATACCACCCCGATGACTGTTTCAGTTTCTGACATGAGTATTGATTTTATTTTGGATGAGCGTGCACGTGAAATGGCAGGGGAATATGTCCGCTGGACAGACCTGAAACGTACGCACAAGTTGGTGCAATATGTCACCCAATACAATGAAGATGGCGTAAAGGAATCCGCTATGATTGGTACTGATGGGAAATATAAGACCCTTCGTCCTATCCCTCAGGCAGCTATCGACTTGAATCAGGCTGATGTAGAACAAAATCCCGGATATTAATTAGTTGCTAACTGGAAATATAGATAATAGATTTTTATGAAGAGATGCTCAATTGCAATAATTTGTTTGATAAGCATTATTGCATCTTCCTATGCACAAGGTCGCCCCGGTAAATGGGGCGACCAAGGCAATGGGACTTACATTAATCCGATTCTTAATGCGGACTATTCCGACCCGGATGTTATCAGGACGGGAAACAAGTATTATATGGTAGCTTCCGACTTCCATTTTATGGGAATGCAGGTACTTGAATCGGATGACATGGTGAACTGGAAGCTGATCGCTCAGATTTATCACCGTTTCAATTATCCGGGATGGGATACCAACCAACATTATGCAGGTGGCTCATGGGCTCCTGCCATTCGTTACCACGACGGAAAGTATTACGTTTTTTTCTGTACCCCGGATGAAGGATTGTTCCAGTCAACGGCAAGTCGACCGGAAGGACCGTGGAGTCCTTTGCATCAAGTTAAGGACATCCCGAACTGGGAGGACCCGTGCCCTTTCTGGGATGATAACGGACAGGCTTATCTGGGACGGAGCCGTAAGGGAGCAGGCCCCATCATCATACACAAAATGTCAGCGGACGGAAGTCGTCTGCTGGATGATGGAGTAACGGTCTATAACGGTCCTGTGGCTGAGGGGACAAAGATCTTCAAGAGAAACGGCTATTACTACATATCCATACCCGAAGGCGGTGTGGGAGAAGGATGGCAAACCATTCTCCGCTCTAAAAACATTTATGGGCCTTATGAGCGTAAAGTTGTTTTGGAACAAGGAAGTACATCAATAAACGGACCTCATCAGGGTGCTCTGGTTGATACTCCCGACGGGAAATGGATGTTCTTTCACTTCCAGCATAACGGTGCAATAGGCCGGGTGGTTCATCTGGAACCGGTGCATTGGGAAAATGACTGGCCGGTAATCGGTGTGGATATAGATCGGAATGGAATAGGAGAACCGGTAAGTGTCTGGCAGAAACCTGTGGAAAGTACACAAATAACAGTTCCCGATACGGACGATGATTTCTCTTCTCCTTCATTATCTCTTCAATGGCAGTTCAATCACAATCCGGTGGACAAGGCATGGTCCTTGACCGAACTTCCCGGTACACTGACCCTGCATGCATTGCAGGCAAACAATTTCCGTATGGCACATAACACGTTGAGCCAAAAAGTGATGGGGTATGTTAGCGAAGCCACGGTAGCGATGGATGTCTCTTCCCTTGCAGAAGGGCAGCGCTGCGGACTTGCCTGTATGGGAAAACAGAACAGAATGCTTGGAGTCAGAATGCTGGATGGGAAGAAACAACTTTATCTGTCAAATGATACCCTTGAAGATGTGCTGGATCATGCAATAGGTGAAAAAGTCTATTTGCGTGTTTCCATTGATATTCCCCGCCACTCCTTCCAGTATGCTTATAGCACGGATAATATAAGGTTCATCCCCTGCGGAAGTCCGTTCTTTATCCGGTTTGGTTATTGGAAAGGAGTTCGCATTGCGCTCTATTGTTACAATACCGAACAGGATGCGGGAGTGGTGCACTTTTCGCAATTTGTTTATCACCATGACGGGCCTCAGTCAACGGATAAGAATAAGAATCCGATGAATAACATCATCGCCAACATTGCCCGGACTTCATTCCCCCAACGTGACATCATGGTCCATCCCCTAGGGACAACGAAACAAAAGAAAGAAGTACTTCAGCGGTTGCAACAAGCTATTGATTCCTGTTCCATGCAGGGAGGGGGACGTGTCGTAGTAACCGATGGCATCTATCCTTTAGCCGGAAGTCTGATCCTGAAAAGTAATGTAAATTTATATCTCGCGCCTAAAGCCTGTTTGCTTTTTAGTGGACATGCCGACGACTTTCTGCCTGTGGTGCAAACTCGCTGGGAAGGAACCGAACTTTACGGACACTCTCCCATGATTTATGCCTATCATGCAAACAACATTGCCATTACCGGTGAAGGAACCATTGATGCACAAGCCGGTTTGGAATTTGCTTCATGGAGCAATAGTGAAGCTAAAGACAGAGACCGGTTGCAGCGGATGGGGGAAGAGTTAATCCCCGTTCAACAGCGGATCTTCGGCAAAGGAACATTGTTACGCCCTTCCTGCATTCAATTCTTGGGATGTTCCCGCATTTTAGTGGAAGGTGTCACTGTGAAAAACTCTCCCTTCTGGACCATACATCCGGTATATTGCGATAATGTCATTGTCCGTCAGGTAACCATTGACAGCCACTACCCCAATAACGACGGTTGTGACCCGGAATCCACCTCCAATGTCTTAATAGAGGATTGCCTATTCAAAACCGGAGACGATGCAATAGCCATCAAATCGGGGCGTGATCTGGATGCACGCCGGATAGGACGTGAATCGAACAATATTGTAATTAGAAACAATATCTTTAATTCCGAATGCAACGGTCTGTGCATAGGAAGTGAAATATCGGGAGGCGTCGAGAATGTGATTATGGACAACATCCGTATTGGTACGGTGAAGAATGCACTGTACTTTAAATCCAATCGCGACCGCGGCGGATATATACGTAACGTGCAAGTCAGCAACATACAGATAGAGCGTTCCAAAGGAGCTATTCTCCGTTTCGAAACCAACTATTTCGGGATGAGAAAAGGAGGACATACTTCCCAGTACGAGAACATCAAAATCCGCAATGTCTATGCGAAGAACTCTGATCGCTATGCGCTCTTTGTAGACGGATACGAAGAAAAGCCTATCAAGGATATTGAGATTGAGCATTTCCGTGTGGAACAGGCTCTTCATCCTTATTACTTTAAATGTATTGAAGATGTTTCTCTGAAGGATGTCGTCATAAATGGCAAGCTGCTACCTGAACGTCCGGTTGAAAGTGACAAGCATATCATGCTGGATGTATACTAATCGTTGCTTTCCCTGAATAGAGATCAGTCGGCATTCACCTTTTCACAACGTACAAGTATCTTTTGTTCATCGGCAAGTGTGGTAGCAAACAAGTAAATGCTGCCACCTTCCGATAACTTAAGCCGCTTCCGCAGTTCGGGCACCGTAGAGGGGAAATTGCGAATGGTCAGATTAGCTTTTTTGGCAGAGCCAAGCAGGAGTTTCATTTCCTTCTTATTAAAAGAACAGCTTCTTGTAACCCGGAATGTTCTGCCCGGGAAACCGGACACCAGTAAATCCGAAGTATATAAATGGCTATTGGGATGAAGTTTCTTTAGTTGGTAAGTTTGCGCAATGCACTTAAACGCACCTGCTTTCAGAAGTGCGGCATTCGGTTCATACAAATAAGACTCAACGAAGGAAGCCCACTCGCAAGTACTGTCCTGTTCCTGCTCGCGGGTGAAGACAAAAGATTGATATGGAAGATTCACATCCCTATCCCGATGGTGCGAGTCTATATTGACACAACAGATTGGTAGGACAGATTGAGCGATCTGTTCCCGTCCCAAAATCAGGAGAAGTTCCTTGCACTCATTATTCACCGCTACGACGTGTACTCCGCACACATGATTCATCTCTTGCAGAGCCAGCGATAAATCGAGCATCGGGGACAGTTTAATCATCACATGCTCCGCTTTCTCAAGCAATAACTCTTCCAGCTTGGAAACATCCGGTTCGCAATCACTGATTGCAATTGTTTTCCCTCCGTTATCATCTCTACGTGCCGGATCAATAGAAATCCAATTAACGGGAGGCATGGTTTGTAAGTAGCTTACCGCATCTCCCTGCCTGACCTGAATATGATCCAGCCCCAATAAGGGAAAATTATGAGTGGCCAACTGGCACAACTCCTCCTGACGCTCTACGTAAGATACGGTCTCAAAGAGTGGAGCAAGAAAAGCGCAATCTATACCGAAACCACCGGTTAAATCCGTTAAGCTTTCCTCTTTCCCTCTGTTCTCCTTGTGAATTACATAACGTTTATATCTTGCCGTTGCTTCAGAGGAACATTGTTCCAAAGATAGGTGACGGGGATAGTAAATGCCATCCACCTGTTGCCACAAAGGAATCTTCTCTCCCGCCATCTGCCGCCCGGCAATTTGAGTCAGCGCCACAGGTAAATCCACTTCAGGGTACTTATGCCCTTGAAGTGCAAGTCTGCGGACATCCTCCTTTTGATGTGCACGAATAAATTGAAGAGTCGCTTCGTTTATTTCCATTTATTCTTTTTTCAGCTTCTTCCGGTAAATAATGACTAAAGCCATTACGCCAATAACCAGTAAAGCCAAAGCACCGTAAGCAATACGCTCCGTCACATGAAGACTTTGCGGATCGAAACGCATTTCAATGGTATGCTTTCCGGCAGGTACGTACATGGTACGCAGGATATAATCGGCACGGGCTATTTCAGCAGGCTTTCCATCTAGTGTAACATGCCAGCCGTCGGGATAGTAAATCTCGGAGAATACGGCAATGCCATCCTTTGCATTATTCGTTTCGTAAACCAACTGGTTCGGCTCATAACTCGTCAGTCGGATATTGGAGAGTGAATCTTTATAGCTGCTGGTAACGCCCTGCAGCTTGTCCTTGAATCGGGCGTCTACAATTGCTGTTTCTGTTGGAAATGCACTATTGAGTGCATCAATCTCCTCGTTTGCATTGTTTACATAACGAACGGTATTCACAAACCAGGCATTCCCATAAGCATAGGGGTTCAAAACAGGTACGGTTTCTCCTTTCCCTACAGGAAGGATAAAGTATTTCGTATTCAGCATGTTCAGCACACGGAATTTCGACGGATCAACCTGTTTCATATCGCCTCCGGCCTTTGCCACTTCCTGATAAGCTTCTTGCATCTCGGGAGAAATGTGATGCTCAATCATCTCCTGATAGCGGCGCAACTTGGCTGCATGATACCCACCGACACTCTTATGCCAGTATGAGGTGTTATTCTCATTAAAGGTATCTCCGGCAAAGTTCAGCACGCGGTAATCCAAGGCCTTATCTTCCAGAATAAGTTCATCAGCTTTGCTCTTTTGAAAAGTTTCAGTCTGTATGGAAGGAGTAACAAACTGTGCATCATTCAGATACCGTTTATTGACGCCCCACATATCCACCAGGCACAGAATGGTGATACCAGCAATAGTGAGAGATTTTCTCAACTTTCCGTTAACATATAACGAAAGCAAGGCACAGCCAATGCCTATAATAATGAAACTTCGCAGAGCATCACTGCCAACCAATGCGGCACGCATTTCTTTTAAATTAGAAAGAATGCCAGATAGCTCGTTGGCCGGAATCATCTTTTGAGTCACTGCATTTTGAAGCATTTGTGCCTCTTGTACAGGAACAAAATTAGAACCGAAACTTTCGGGTGCAACAGCAAACAGAAGGGCAACCCCAGCAGTCAACAACACACTGATAATTAAACCTTTTTTCTCCTTCCTCACTATTTCCGGTTCTTCGAGGATGCGCTTCAAGGCAAATATGGCAAGAAGAGGGATGGTAAATTCTGCAATGACCAGAATGGAAGATACCGCCCTGAACTTGTTATACATGGGTATATAGTCAATAAAGAAATCGGTCAGCAGCATGAAGTTCTTGCCCCACGCAAGCACTATGGAGAAAAAAGTAGCTCCGATTAAAGCCCATTTCATCGGCCCTTTTACGATAAAACATCCCAGTACGAAAAGGAACAGGACAAAGGCGCCTACATAAACAGGACCTGCTGTCATAGGCTGGCTACCAAAATATTGGCTCAACTGTTGGTAAAGTCCGCCATACATGGGATTTGCCTTCTCCATGGCAGTTTCATTCTGTGCAAGCGGTGCGGATGCCCCTCCCTTGAAATTCGGAATCAGCAAAGTTAATGTTTCATCAATACCGTAACTCCATTGAGTGATGTAATCGCGATCCAACCCGCTACTGGTTTGTTTGGCCGCATCTCCGGTCTGTACCAGCTCGCTCTTTCCACGCATCGTTTCCTTACTATACGTATAAGTATGGTATAAATTGGATAAATTAGCGGATATACCGATAAAACCTGCGATTACCAACACGCCGCTTGCTTTAAAGAATCTGACAAGTTGCTTTTCATGCCAAGCTTTTTCAAAGAAAGCCCCTACTATAAACAGGATGACAAACAAGAAATAATAACTCATCTGCACGTGGTTCGATAGAATCTGCAAAGCGATAAACAAAGCGCTCAAAATGCCTCCTGCAAGATACTTCCCCCGGTAAGTAAGCACAATTCCCGCCAGTGTGGGAGGAATATAAGCCAACGTAACAAACTTCCAGATATGTCCGGCAGAAATTAGAATAAAGAAATACGATGAAAAAGCCCACATTAGCCCACCCAAGCCCGAAAGCCATACTGGTACGCCAAAAGCCCGCAACAGAATATAGAATCCCAACATCAAAATAAACGTCAGACTAATGTAAGAAGGCAAAAACAACTGATAGACCTTCTGTACCCATTGCATCGGTTTAGTCGAGTCGTAGCTCGGAGTGATCTGATAAGTCGGCATTCCCCCGAACAAGGCATCCGTCCAGCGAGGATATTCACCGGTTTTTTCATGATATAACTTAGCCTCTTGGCTTGCTCCCGCACCGGCAGCCGTATCATGTTGGAAAAGAACACGATGCTCTATATCTGCGGGGAAGAAATACGCAAAAGATAAAACGGCGAAAGTCAAAATGACGATTAGGTCGGGAAGTAACTTTTTCATGAGCGATTGTTGGTAAATGATTAAAAATAAAAAGATGAGTGATAGACGGTTGCACCAGGCACCACATCAATTATCACTCATCATTCCTTATCACTATGATTAATATCTGTAGTGCTCTGCCTTATAAGGACCATCCACACTTACTCCGATATATGCAGCTTGCTCAGGAGTCAGTTTGGTCAGTTTCACCCCGATCTTTTCGAGGTGCAGGCGTGCCACCTCCTCATCCAAATGCTTAGGCAAGCGATACACTCCTGTTTCATATTTACGATTGAACAATTCTATTTGAGCCAAAGTTTGGTTGGTAAAGGAGTTACTCATTACAAACGAAGGATGTCCCGTAGCACAACCCAGATTAACCAAACGACCGTCAGCCAGCAGGATGATGCTGTGTCCGTCGGGGAAATAGTAGCGGTCGACCTGCGGTTTAATGTTCACATGCTTGATGCCCGGATAATGTTTCAGCGCATCCACTTGTATCTCATTATCAAAGTGACCGATGTTGCAAACAATAGCTTGGTCTCTCATCTGCTCCATGTGATCAATACGGACAATATCAATATTTCCCGTTGTAGTCACAAAGATATTGCCCTGTGTGCAGGCCTCTTCCATGGTAACAACTTCAAAACCTTCCATCGCAGCCTGAAGCGCACAAATAGGGTCAACTTCCGTAACTAGTACACGTGCACCGTAAGAGCGCATGGAATGTGAGCAGCCTTTGCCCACGTCGCCATAACCACATACCACAACAACCTTACCGGCAATCATCACGTCTGTAGCACGCTTGATGCCATCGGCCAGCGATTCACGACAGCCATAAAGGTTATCAAACTTGGATTTGGTTACAGAATCGTTTACGTTAAAAGCAGGGAACAATAACTTGCCTTCTTCCTGCATTTGATATAACCGGTGAACTCCCGTCGTCGTTTCCTCAGATACTCCGCGTACTTCAGCAGCCACACGGTGCCAACGGTCTTTATCTTCTGCCAGTACCTTTTTCAGTATGGCATTCAATTCAATTTCATCTTCGGCATGGACTTCTTTATCCAGAACAGAAGCATTGCTTTCTGCTGCATATCCCACATGGATCATCATCGTGGCATCTCCACCATCGTCTACGATAACCGTAGGACCTTTACCTCCGGGGAAGTTCAGTGCCTGAAGCGTACACCACCAGTAATCAGACAACGTTTCACCTTTCCATGCAAATACGGCAACACCATCGGCTGCAATGGCAGCGGCAGCATGGTCTTGCGTAGAGTATATGTTACAAGAGCACCAGCGTACTTCCGCACCTAGTGCCACGAGTGTCTTAATCAATACCGCCGTCTGGATAGTCATGTGCAAAGACCCCATGATACGAGCTCCTTTCAACGGTTTTGTTTCTCCATACTTTTCGCGAAGAGCCATAAGGCCGGGCATTTCTTTTTCTGCCATATCGATTTCCTTGCGACCGAAGTCGGCAAGCGTAATGTCTGCCACTTTATAAGGCAGAGTAGAGAATAATTCTTTAGACATATAATATATTGATTTAAAATAAAGTGGTGCAAAGATAAAACATTCTGATTAGTAGGACAAAAGCTATTGCCTTTTTTAAGCATTTCTTACATAAACGCGTCCAGATCCCTAAACCGGACGAAGCGTTGCCCTCCTATATAATCTCAATGCCTTGTTCCTTGCAAAGCTTTACTCCAAGCTCTTTCAGTTTGAATTTCTGGATTTTACCGCTTCCGGTCATCGGGAATTCCTTAACAAAGAATACGTATTTAGGTACTTTATAATGCGCGATCTTTCCCTTGCAAAAGTCGCGTACATCAGATTCGTGCATATCTGCACCATCCTGCGGAATAATGAAGGCACCGACACATTCACCGTATTTCTCGGATGGAATGCCTGCTACCTGCACATCTTTCACCCCCTTCAATTTGTAAAGGTATTCTTCTATCTCACGCGGATAGATATTTTCCCCGCCACGGATAATCATGTCTTTAATACGTCCGGTAATCCGATAATTACCGTCTTCATCTTTTATACCAAGATCACCGGAATGAAGAAAGCCGTTCTTGTCAATTACTTCGGCTGTAGCCTCCGGGTTATTATAGTATCCTTTCATGTTATTGTAACCACGGTTGCACATTTCCCCTTGTACACCGACCGGGCATTCTTCACCTGTTTCAGGATCAAGCACTTTAACTTCGGTAAACTCGAAGTCACGCCCTACCGTATTGCAACGGACATCAAACGAATCATCCACACGGGTTGCCGTCATACCGGGTGAGGCTTCCGTCAAGCCATATACACTGGTTACCTTCATGTACATCTTTTCTTCCACTTGCTTCATTAGTTCTACCGGACAAAGAGAACCTGCCATAATTCCGGTTCGGAGGCTCGACATATCAAATAGCTCGAACATAGGATGATGCAGTTCGGCAATAAACATCGTTGGCACTCCATAGACCGCCGTACAACGTTCCTTATGAATGGAAGCGAGCACTACAAGGGGGTTGAAACGTTCTACCATTACTTGCGTACAACCATGTGTCAAACAATTCATGGTAGCTAGAACGACCCCGAAACAATGAAACAAAGGAACGCAACAGCACAACTTGTCTTCGGCGGTGAACTTCATGTGCTCTCCTGTCAGATAGCCATTATTGGCAATATTGTAATGAGTTAACATAACCCCTTTGGGAAATCCTGTTGTACCCGAAGTATATTGCATATTCACCACATCGTGACAGCTGACTTTGCTTTTCAATTTGTTAAGCTGATCATCTTCCACGTTGTTTCCCAGCAACAGAATTTCAGCAGTGTTATACATTCCTCTGCGTTTTTCTTGTCCGATATAGATCACATTTCTCATGTGTGGAAAACGCTTACTCTTTAAATGTCCGCGTTCACAAGTCTTAAGTTCCGGTAACATAGCATAGGTCATTTGCACAAAATCACTATCCCTTTCACCGTTAACAATACAGAGCGTGTGCATATCCGAGTTTTCGCACAAATACTCTACTTCGGTCTGCTGATAATTAGTATTCACCGTGACATAAACAGCACCAATTTTTGCACAGGCATAAAGAAGAGTAAGCCAATCCGGGACATTGGCAGCCCAGATGCCTACATGTGTGCCTCGTTTCACTCCGATAGCGATAAGTCCTTTTGCCATTTCATCGACCCGATGATTAAACTGACTCCAGGTAAAACGCAAATTACGATCGGAGTAAACGATATATTCTTTATCGGGAGTAGTTTGTGCCCAGTGTTCGAGCCACTGGCCGAGTGTTCTATCGTATAATTGCATAAGTCTTTACTAAATTTATATACAAGAACCGGATATACGCTTATAATCCGACTCTCGCAATACCTATTTTCTGTGATAATATTAAATGGGAGTATAAATAACCGCCAATATCTTGGCAGCCTGTCCCTCATATGCATGTACATGATGAGGCACAATGGAGTCGTAATAGATGCTATCGCCTTCTTCAAGCAGATAAGTATGCTTTCCATAACTGATTTCCATGATACCCTCCATTACGATAATAAATTCTTCGCCTTCATGGGACGAAAGCACAAAATCACTGTCACCCACTGGAGTTACATCTATGATAAAGGGCTCCATATGCCGATCAGCTTTTGACTTGCATAGCGAGTGGTATTCCATGTGTTTGCGCGATTGTATGGCATTATTGGAAAAGCTGATCGTATCTTTAGCTTCCATTTTACGACAAATAACCGGTCCTGTTTCATCCTGGTCATCAAGAAATGTTCCCAAACGCACCCCCAATACGCGTGCTATTTTGATAAGAGGTGCCAATGAAGGCAAATCGATATTGTTTTCAATGCGTTCTATTTGTTCTTTCGCCAACCCGGAACGCTCGGCCAACTGGTCAATACTGATTGATTGGCTTTCACGGAGTGATTTAATCTTCTCTCCTACAATCTTGTTTGTATCCATAGTTATTATTTTTCGCTTGGCAATAGTATGAAATTTATATTGCCAAGTCGCAAAAATAAGAAAATCTTTAAGTCATAACAATTAAACTGGACTAAAATCATTTTTGCCCATACTTTACTTACCCAATATAGCGTTGAAAAAGTTTATAAAGGAAAGAGCTCTTTTATGGAAAAGGCTAACGAATATCATTCAATTCTTCTAATATCACTTTCAGAAACATGCCTCCCTCTATAAGATTTAGTAGGTGCATTAATAGTATATCTTATTGTCAATGCGACCTGCTGTGAATCAGGATTGGCATGTTTACTATAAGTCAGCTTAGGGCCAAAGAGCATAAAACTGTTTTTGCGCGTATGAACTATATCGGAGACCTGAAGACCAACAGTCAGCTTTTTATTAAGAAGTACTTTTCGCACTCCCATATCCATTCCCCAATAAGAGTGTAACAGCATTGCCCCGGAGTTGCCTTTACTTTGGCAATTAATGTCAAAGGATAAAATTGTATTTCCCGGAAGTTTCACACTATTATTGCAAACAAGATAAAACTGGGATTTATTCATAGCTTTCGACATTCCCTGATTAGTTACATGAAAAAAAGGCTGGGTAAAGAATAATCCGAGCTCTGGTTTCCATCTCCCAATAGTTGGCAATAAGAAAACAGAGAAATTCAGAATTTGATATCGCCTGAAGTTGTCAAAAGTAAATATTGCCACATTTGGATCTTCTTCATATCCCTTCGCCATGAACTCAATCACGTTTTTCCGATATTGATAGTTTGCAGTGAAGTGCATCCATTTATAAATTGCCGTAAACTGTAAATCATGGTTTGTTTCAGGAATGAGCAACGGATTACCAGCTTCATAAATGAAGCGATTATTGTAATTCATTGCACTGCGAAGCTGGAAGAAAGAAGGACGATCTGTCTTTACCGTATAACTTAGATTTGTTTGCACTTTACCTATTGGCATCTCTACGGATAGGTTTGGGAACCAATTATCGTAAGTGTGACTTTGCCCCGGAACAAACAAATCTTCTTCCCAATAGTTGGAGACAGCATGCTCAAAACGCAGACCTGCCGTCAGACTGATTGCTCCCAACGAACGTGAGTATTCCGCAAACCCGGCTACCTTACGCTCCTCAATCCTACTATTTGTCTTCGGAAGTAAAGATTGCACATTATTAAAACGATCCCTTCTGCGGATAAAAGTATAATCACTCCCAAAATTGAACTTTCCTTTCCATAAGGGATGTGTCATGACCAACTTCGCCGCATACAGCCTGTTATTGGCATTGGTAAATGAATTGATTTGCCGTATGCCCTCCGTCTCACTATTCTCTTCCGATTCCTGATCTTCGTTATTCTTCCCCCAGATAAAATCTGCATTGAGGTTAATTTGGAGATCCTTTACTTTCCCCAGATAATAAGCATTAAACTGATGCTTAATATCTTGTTGAAAGCCAGTCGACAGATAATCGGTATAATCCGTAAGAACGTCATTGGCTTTGACCGTATAATTTGATATACCATTAAGATGAAAATCAGGTGTACGAATTAGCTCATAAGAAATTCCAAAGCTGTGCTGAGGATTGAAATCATAACTTGCACTTACTTTTCCGCGCAACATATCCCCTTTATTGTAGAAACGTGCTTTGTTGTTAATGACCCATTCCACATCTGCGGGAATATCATATTCAACGGATTGTTCCCGTTTATTGGAATTATGTGCATGGTACAGCATACCTGTAAGAAATAAATTCTCTTTTTGAGAACTTAATGTCACCTGTTCATAATAACTTGTACGCCGACCTTGAGTAATGCCCGTACGCAAACTACTTCCAAACCCATTCCGGTTCTTTCGGACAGTTCGTATGCGGATAACAGCTTTTACCGTAGCATCGTATTCCGCACCCGGATTATTAATCAATTCTATTTTATCAATATCCGCTGCCGAAAGTTGGTTAAGTTCCGAGTTATCCTGCAACTTGCGGCCATTGATGTATATCAACGGAGTCCCTTTCCCGAATACTGTATAGCCGTCTTCCGTAGCACGAAGTCCGGGAATATGCTTAAGCACATCATTGGCATCATTCAAAGTACTCAATACGCTTCCTTTAACTTTGGTCTCAAGAGCCCCTGATTTTAATTTAAACACCGGTCGCCGGGCATTAACAGTCGCCTCCTTCAGCATAATTGCCGCAGGAAGAAGTACCCATTCTCCTGTATCACCACCGGTACATGGGCGACTAAGAGTTTGATACCCGATATAAGATACCTGAAGAATATAGTTGCCGGAAGGTACATTGGCTAATTCAAAAGAGCCATCTTCCCTACTGCATGTTCCGCAGATAAATGTTGAATCCGGTGAGAGAAGACTGATATTGGCATACTCTATAGAATGCTGACTGGCATCTTTCACTATTCCTTTAATAATATTCGCATTGAAATGAGCTTTGATAGTGATAGTAATTCCCAATAGCATCAATAAGCATAATGAATGTTTCATATTCCTTTCTTTTTATTTAGGAATACGAAAGTAGATGGTTTCAACAAAAGCAATGCAAACAAACGGTGGACAAGAAACTGACAGTTGTCTGACAATTACCCGACAACCGTCTGCCCATGAACAATTTATACTATTTAAAACTTACTCTTAAGACTTTACTTCCAATACGTAAGCTCTTCCGCGATCGGCCGTAATCTTTAAATTGCTTTGTTCTTCCACAATCGGTTTCAATCTGCGGATAAGCGTATAGAGCGTTTCATCGGCATTCTCTTTGCCCGGCCATAACGCGTCACAGATATCAGTCTTAGGAAGCTGATGCGATGAAGAAAGAAAGAACATCTCCATAAGTGCATATTGCATCGGAGTCAACTTTAACTTTTCCCGTTGTTCATTCACAAAACAGTTCTTATCATAACACAGGGTAAGGTTACCAAAATGAACGAGATCTTTTTCCGTGCCCTGATCTCTACGCTGCTGCTTTCTCCATAAATAGAAATAATAAGCGCCCATTATGATTGCCATAAAGAAGAATATCGCCGCCCATGTTTGATTTGAAAGTGCAAGAATTGTAGTTACAGGACATTGGGCATATCCCTGAAGAGAAACAAAGAGCCCCTCTGACGTAGCATTTACCGTTGGAGAAAGCCACACAACCGTATCACTGGTAATGACATTATCCGGAATTTGTTTAATAATAGCTTTCTGTTCTCTCTCTTTTAGAACATGAATCATAATACCTGCCGAAGGCCTTATTTCCTTTATCTTTAATGCCTCCGAGAAGTGCTCGTTGGTACTATTTATTGCCACAGGAGCATCCATTATCTTTTGTAACTTTGCATAAGTCTGGATTGAGTCTTTGCAAAGCCAGCAATGCATATTGGCTGTAACACTCTTACGAAGAGCTTGATTCAGATCGTTTACAATTCGCTGCTCTGCGTTTTTGTAGCTATGAAAACCGAAAGCGAATGAAAGACAAATCAATAAAAACGGGATAACTAAAGCGCTGTGTGGTTTCATCTTCATCTTATTTTAGATGGACAAATATAATTAATGATATAGATTAATCCTATTGAAAAAAGATAAAAAGGTCTTCAATTATCTACAATTAAGATGAGTGGAATAAATTCATTTCAGACATTATCATATAGCGTGAAAAAGAGTTCACACTATTTTCACGCATATTTCACGATAGAAAAAAGATTGATTACACATACATATCTAAATTTGTTTTTTATACAAAAAAAGAACAAGGGACGAATAATAGTCATTTGCTTAAAAACAATAAGACTCTCCGTTCCATAATCTATAAAGAAAGGAGGTGATAGAAAAACAAAGAGAATATTTGAAGAGACAACTAGATTGCCTATCCGTTGAAAGAATAAATACGGAAACTAAAATGAATTATAAACTAAAACTTGCAGACATGAAAAGAAAGTTTTTTTTTATGACATTAATAGCTATTGTTTTAATGTATACTGGCTATAATTTCTATTCTGTCTCTGCACGGAATCATGTAGCCGTATCAAATCTAAGACTAGCTAACGTAGAAGCCCTCGCAAATAATGGAGAAACTGCAGATGGAAGAAAATTATATGAATTACATTGCGGAAGTGGTTATGGGACACAGTGTAAAGCTTCATCAGTTACAGGAAATCCATGTGCCGTTGAACGTTCATGTCCTTAATAATTTTCAAGAAAGATTTTTAGTTATGAAAACAAGGGAGAACAAACTTCTCCCTTTAGAGAACATATTCTATTTATGATAAAAGATTTTTTTTACTTTATATTGACAGCAAGTTTATTGTTCTCTTGTTCAAAAAAGGAACAGAAACTCTGCGAAAATCACTATGGAAAACCTGTTTCTCTAAGCAAGAGAGAGCTTAAAATTCCAATAGATGCAAGTACTCTGTCTTCATATCAAGTTTTATCCACGTATTATGAGAAAGATAAAACCGATTATATTTTTGCATATAATAGTAAGATGCATGCAATTGATATATTTAATTTGAAAGATAAGGTCATTTCACATATTCCCTTACAATCTGAAGGACAGAATGGTGTTTTGGAACAAGCAGCAGGAATATATGTCCATAACCCAGATAGCATTTGGTTATACAGCCAAGGTAATTTATACCTATTAAACAAAGAAGGAAAGGTAAAGAGTAAGCATGTACTTCCATTTCCAACAAAAGGCTTTATCAAGATTGAAACCAACTTCTCAATATCAACTTCTAATATTTTCTATCATCAAGAAAGGCAATCTATTTTCTATTTAACAGCAACTCCAACTACTGAAAGTGCTAATTATGAAGCATATGAATATTCATTACGTACAAATCAGTTCAAATCCTATACCTTAAAAGGAGGATTAGCAGAAGAAAAGTCGGGACGCAATTTTGGTTGGAAACAATTTCCAAATGTCACCTTTACACCTCAATATATCGTATATAATTTCCCTATAACATCCAATATCTATTGTATTGACATAGAGACTGGTAAGGAATATATTCATGGAGGACAGAGTAAATATACCCCCAATATCGTTTCCGAGTTAAAGATGCCTTATGACTTTAAGAAAGCAGACAAACATTTATTAGAGAATGTACATTTCTTCGCACTACAATATGATCCCTACGGAAAAGTGTATTATAGACTGCACCTAGGGAAAACGGATTTCAATCAAAACAAAGACTTTAATGCCTTATATTATCAGAAGAAAATGTATATTACAGTTTTTAATTCTCGATTTGAAATCATAAATGAGACAGAATTAGAATCTGGAAAATATAATTATTTCAATTGCTGGGGCGTATTAGACAAAGGTCTGTTTATCACGGAAAAGGCTACGCCTGAAGAAAAAGAGGAAAATACTTTTCGAATGGAACTCTTTAGAATACAGTAACTGAAGACGGAAGAGTAATTCGTATGAGTTCGGAGCTACGTTGAAAGAAATATCTATAGCAACGGGATAACTAAAACGCCGTGTGGTTTCATCTTCATCTTATTTTAGATGGACAAATATAATTAATGATATAGATTAATCCTATTGAAGAAGGCCAAAAGAAGAGTTGGGAGAGTAAATGAATCCAAGCTATTGAAAAGACAAAAGGGAAACTTTTGAAAAGTCTCCCTTTTTTAATGTCTTTGCTACAAGTAATAAATTACTTACGCAAACCGAGCTCTTTAATAATGGCACGATATCTTTCGATATCACGATCCTTTAGATAGTCGAGCAACCCGCGGCGCTTTCCTACCAACATTGTCAAGGCTCTTTCTGTTCTATAATCTTTTCTGTTGAGCTTCATGTGCTCTGTCAGATGGGCAATACGGTATGAAAACAAAGCTATCTGGGATTCAGATGACCCAGTATCAGTGTTAGACTTTCCGTGCTTGCCGAAGATTTCTTGCTTTTTAGCAGCGTCTAAATACATAATTTTAATTTAAAATTGATATAAATATTCCTTTTACAGGGGGGCAAAGGTAACCATAATCTTTTATATCACAATGATATCCAACGAAATTTTTCTCTTGGACATCTTATATATAATGCAAAATTAGTACCTTTGCGGCCAAATAATAGGTATTATATGCAAAATATTAGAAACATTGCAATTATTGCCCATGTAGACCATGGGAAAACAACACTTGTGGACAAGATGCTCCTGGCAGGACATTTGTTCCGCAACAATCAGAGTACAGGTGAATTAATACTAGATAATAATGATCTGGAACGTGAACGAGGGATAACAATCCTTTCTAAAAATGTCTCCATTAATTATAAAGGAACCAAAATTAATATCATTGATACTCCGGGGCATAGTGACTTTGGAGGTGAGGTAGAACGTGTGCTAAATATGGCTGACGGGTGCATCTTATTAGTCGATGCATTTGAAGGACCGATGCCCCAAACTCGCTTTGTCTTGCAAAAAGCCCTTCAAATCGGCCTGAAACCTGTTGTAGTCGTAAATAAGGTAGATAAACCAAACTGTCGTCCTGAAGAAGTGTATGAAATGGTTTTCGACTTAATGTTCAGTCTGAATGCAACGGAAGAACAACTTGATTTCCCTGTAATATACGGTTCTGCAAAAAACGGATGGATGAGTACTGATTGGCAAAAGCCAACGGATAACATCATTCCTTTATTGGATTGTATCATAGAAAATATCCCGGCACCCCAACAACTGGAAGGTACTCCTCAAATGTTAGTAACCTCTCTGGATTATTCTTCTTATACAGGTCGTATCGCCGTAGGACGTGTACATCGTGGAACACTAAAAGAAGGTATGAATGTTTCCCTCGCTAAACGCAACGGAGATATCGTCAAAACAAAGATCAAAGAACTTCATGTGTTTGAAGGATTAGGACGTGTAAAAACCTCAGAAGTTTCTTCAGGTGATATTTGTGCCTTAATCGGCATCGACGGGTTTGAAATTGGCGACACAGTTTGCGATTATGAAAAACCGGAACCATTACCACCTATTGCTATCGACGAACCGACAATGAGCATGTTATTCACCATCAATGACTCTCCTTTCTTTGGCCGTGACGGAAAATTTGTAACTTCACGCCATATTCATGATCGGTTAATGAAAGAGTTGGATAAGAATCTTGCTTTACGTGTACGCAAAAGCGAAGAAGATGGCAAATGGATAGTCTCCGGACGTGGAGTACTCCATCTCTCTGTTTTAATTGAGACAATGCGTCGCGAAGGCTATGAACTACAGGTAGGTCAGCCTCAGGTTATTTTCAAAGAAATTGAGGGAAAGAAGAATGAACCGGTTGAAGAACTAACCGTTAATGTTCCCGAAGAATACGCCAGCAAAATTATTGATATGGTAACTCGTCGTAAAGGCGAAATGGTAAAAATGGAAAGTGCTGGTGAGCGTGTAAATCTCGAATTTGACATGCCTTCCCGTGGTATAATAGGTTTGCGCACCAATGTGTTGACAGCTTCCGCGGGCGAAGCTATTATGGCACATCGTTTCAAAGAATACCAACCTTATAAAGGAGAAATTGAACGCCGTACCAATGGCTCTATGATTGCAATGGAAACAGGAACTGCATTTGCATACGCTATTGATAAACTACAGGATCGTGGGCGGTTCTTTGTTTTTCCTCAAGAGGAAGTTTATGCAGGTCAAGTAGTTGGAGAACATTCTCATGAGAATGATTTGGTCGTTAATGTGACGAAATCGAAAAAACTGACTAACATGCGTGCTTCAGGTTCTGATGACAAGACCCGTTTAATACCTCCTGTACAATTCTCATTGGAAGAAGCCTTAGAATATATTAAAGAGGATGAATATGTAGAAGTCACTCCCAAGGCTATGAGAATGCGTAAAGTTATTTTGGATGAGACAGAACGCAAACGTTCCAATAGATAATCAGGGTAAGTTCTCTCTGCATAATATTCGTTGAGTAAGAGCAACAAACACTTCAAAATATAGTTTTATACACAGTGAAAGGAGTTATCGAAAGGTAGCTCCTTTTTATTGGTATATAATCAAAGCTATCGTTCCCTTAGTCAGAAACTCTCGTTTCTTATTGCAGATACTATAATTTCCTTATGAAGACACAAGCGTTCTCCCTATGGAAATTAGAATAGATGACCGTTGGAACGATCATGACGCTTGTACACGGTGTATTGTACTGACTATGCCTGGAAAAGGTGGTTCTTCTTTAATTTAGTTGAAAAGAATATATATGCCACCTCGTTTTTGTTATTATTTGATATGAAGTCTTGGTCGTTAGTAAATATCAACTCATTAAATTGTATTATTCATTTGATAGTTAAT